>JAZRBU010000012.1:0-22534 GCA_045635265.1 Akkermansia sp. | reverse complement strand
TGCAACCGGGGTGAGGCGCACCCATGCGGTGGTGATGAATCAAAACTCGGCGTTTCCTCTATGCATGCAAATGGAATCCTCTGAGCTTTTGCTGTTCTTTTTGCCGGGGTAAATGACTATTCCGCGCTCTCTGTCGGCCCTAGCGGGACTCCTTTTTATTATCATACGATTTCCGGGGGTTACGCTGCCGGTGCAGCTCCACCCCCGTCTACTTTCTGCCGTCCTGCGGACTCTGAATTGCGCTCGCTACGCTCGCCGAGTCTTCAACAAATCTCATTATCCGAAAAAAAGGGGCTTCCTTTAAAATCGGATTCATCCTTCAATGCCTCACGAAATCTTTGGGACACATTTGAGAGAAAATTCAAAGAGGGAGACTTTTTTTCTTGCGCGAGTAAAAGAAATCTGATATTTTGAAGTCACTTCAGAACCAGCACGCATGAAATGTTAGCGTAGGAGAGCGTATTTCATGCATTAAGTGTGACTCCATACATACCCCGGCGTTTTCGGATGCCGGGGTTAATTTTTTGTCATAGCATAACGATTTTGGTAGAAACAAAAAACGCTCCCGAGGTTTCCCTTGGGAGCGTTGAAAGTGATATGTTGTAGGATGATTACTTGAGAATCATCTTGAAGTCCACGACGACGGCGCGGTCGGCGGTGACGAGGACGGGGTTGCCGTCGATGGCGGTGATTTCGGGAATCTCCAGGACGAGCTTCTGGACCTTCTTGAGGGTGTCTGCCAGGGGACCGACAGCCTTGGGAGCCTCACCGCGGACGCCGTTGAGGATGACGCCGACCTTGGTCTCCTTGATCATGTCGGAGAAGTCATCCGTGGGCAGGATGCGCATGGTGGTGTCGCGCATGACCTCCGTGTAAACACCGCCGGTACCGAAGACCATGACGCGGCCGAAGTTCTTGTCGGTGTTCACGCCGATGATGGTTTCCGTGGCCTTGGTGATCATCTCCTGGATGAGGACGGAAGCGCCCTTGAGCTGGAACTTCTCGATGGAGCCCCAGAGACCGCTCCAGGCTTCCTCAAAGGAGGCCTCATCTGCGATGTTGAGGTAGATGCCCTTCATTTCCGTCTTGTGCAGAGCGTCCGGAGCGGAGAGCTTGAGCACGACGGGGTTCGGGAAGAGGGTCTTGCAGAAGGCAAGGGCCTCTGCCTTGTCTGTGAAGTTGCCGCACTTGGGATAGTCAATGCCGTAGTGGTCCATGAGCATGTTGACTGTCTCCTGGGGCAGGGAGGCGAGACCTGCTTCCTTGGCCTCTGTGATGGCGGCCTTGATGTTGGCGGGTACTTCACCCACCTCACAGGTGGCGAGCTTCTTGCCGCGGAAGGCCATCTGGGCCTTGAGGAGGCCGAGGAGGCGCACGATGTCTGCGGGATAGTCGTAGTTGAGAATCTTGGCCTGGTTGAGCAGGACGCGACCCTCATCCACACGGGCACCGCCCACGAAGGAGCAGTAGATGTTCACGTTCGGGAACTCGGGAGCAACGCGGATGACGGCCTCAGCGGTGCCGGGGCAGTCTGTGACGCGCTGGGGAGTGAGCAGCACGAGGATGTTCTTGTACTCACCGCTCTCACAGAGGACGCGCAGGGCGGCCTCATAGCGGTCTGCCTTGGCGTCGCCCACCACGTCGATGGGGTTGCCGAGGGAGGCCTCCGGGGTGAGGACGGCGCGCAGGGCCTCGATGGTCTTCTCGCTGGGACGGGCAAGGTCCAGACCGGCTTCCTCACAGAGGTCGGAGGTGAGCACGCCGACGCCGCCGGCGTTGGTGAGCACGGCTACCTGGCCGTCGAACTGGTTGTGGTTGCAGTACTGCAGGACTTCCAGCAGGCCGAAGAGCTCACGGTCGTTGTAGGCCTGGATGGCGCCGGCACCCTGAAGGGCCATCTCCAGCACGCGATAGTTGGGTGCCAGAGAACCGGTGTGGGACAGGGAGGCAGCCTGAGCCTTGGCGCTCTTGCCGGGCTCCATGATGACGCAGGGCTTGGTGTCGGACACTTCCTTGATGACCTTGAGGAATTCCTTGCCGTTCTTGAGGGATTCCAGGTAGAAGACGAAGGCGGAGGTGTTGGGGTCGTCCTTGAGGGCGGCCAGGAGCTTGTCCTCACCCATGACGGCCTTGTTGCCGATGGAGATGAAGTGGGAGAAGCCGATGCCCTTGCCGGCGGCCCAGTCCATGATGGCGGAGCAATAGGCACCGGACTGGGAAACGAAGGCGACGTTGCCCTTGGCGGGGAAGCCGTCTGCGAAGGAGGCGTTCACGTGATCGAAGGTGGAGATGTGGCCAAGGCAGTTCGGGCCCAGCAGGTTGATGCCGTTGTCCAGGCACTTCTGAGCGATGCGCTGCTCGAGCTCCTTCTCGCCAACCTCAGCGAAACCGGCAGTGATGATGGAGATGTTCTTCGTGCCGTTGGCAACGCAGGCATCAATGACGGGCTCGGTGAAGCGGGCAGGGACGAGAACGACCACCAGGTCCATGGGCTCAGGCAGAGCGTCTACGCTGGCGTAGCAGGGCTTGCCGAGGAGCTCCTGACCGGCCATCTTGGGGTTAACACCGTAAAGGTTGCCCTTGTAGTCGGCGTCAATGATGTTTTTGAATACAACTGCCCCCAGCTTGGAGGCATCGGCGGATACGCCGACCACAGCGATGCTCTTCGGATTGAAGAATGTTTCGAGTGACATGGTATTAGTTTGGTTAATTAGTAGAAAACAGTAGCCTACACGGCTGCGGGGGCATTGTAACACTTTGGGTATTTGTTTGCAACTTTTTTCGGGATAAAAGCGCCCGGGAATCCGCTTTTTTTGCCGCAAAATGACAAATAGAGCACTCTCTACTTGACTCTAGGTTCCGCGCTGCTATAGTTGCGCGCAGAAAACGACTCTGTGAAAAACGATGCCGGAGGATGTGTGGATAGATGCCGGGGAGGTAATAAAGCGCGGCAGCGTTGAAAACAATGCTGCCGCGCTGTGGGGGAGGTGATTGCCCTGAATCAGAACTCTGCGGGCAGGGTGTCCATCCAGTTGTTGAGGATTTCCACCGCTGCGGCCTGGTCGATGATGGGCTTGAAGTTTTTTGCCTTTTTGCCTGCCTGGTGCAGTTTTTCCTGGGCTGCGGTGGTGGTCAGGAATTCATCTACAAAGAGCAGGGGCAGCTCCGGCAGAGCGGCGCGGAGTTTATCCCCGAAGGCGCGCACCTTGGTGCAGGCTGTTCCCTCTGTGCCGTCCAGACGCAGGGGAAGTCCCAGCACGAGCGTGCGGATGCCTTTTTGCTGCACCAGCTCTCGGATGCGGGAGATGGGCTCCGTGTGCCGCAGGTGAATGCTTTCCACGGGGTGTGCCAGGATGCCGCAGGCATCTGTTGCGGCAATGCCGATGCGGGCTTCTCCGTAGTCAATGCCGAGAGCGGGGTGCATGGTGTGCGGCTGGGGGTCAGATAAGATTATCCGGGAGGTTGGCCACAACCTTCTTGATGTTGTCTGCGGCATCTCTGCGGGCTACCAGCAGGGCATCCCCGGTGTCTACCACGATGAGGTCATCCACGCCGACGAGAGCCACATGCTTGCCGGAGGGGGAGAAGACGATGTTTCCGCCGGCATCCACGGTGCTGACGGGGGTGTTGGCGGAGTTGCCGTTGCCCTTGTCATCCAGATACTTGCCGACGGAAATCCAGGAGCCTACGTCGTCCCAATCGAATGTGGCCTCAAAGTTGAGCACGCGGTCGGCTTTCTCCAGCAGAGCGAAGTCGATGGAAATGGGTGTGAGCTTCGGAAACTCGTTGGTGATGAAGGCGGGCAGCTCATCCGCAGCGGTCAGGCGGTTGATGAAGTCTGCCAGCTCCGGGGAGTGGGCGGCCAGCTGAGAGCGGACGTGGGCGACGTTCCAGATGAACATGCCGGCGTTCCAGGAGAAGTTGCCGGAGGCCAGGTATTGCTCTGCGGTGGCGGCATCCGGTTTTTCGCGGAAGCGGACCACCTCATAACAGTTGTGCGAGAGGGCGGCGTCCTCCAGCTTGCCGGCGCGCTCAATGTAGCCGTAGGAGGGGCAGGGCCATGTGGGCTTGATGCCGATGGTGATGAGGGCGTTTTCCCGCCCGGCCAGAGAGAGGGCATCTGCCGCCAGATTGCGGAAGGCGGGGCTGTTGGTGATGAGGGCATCACTGGGAATGATAATCATGTTGGCCTGCGGATCCCGTGCGGCGATGAGCCCGATGCCGAGGGCGACGGCGGGGGCGGTGTCGCGGCGGGCGGGCTCTGCCACGATGTTTTCTGCGGGCAGGGCAGCAGCCTGGCGGCGCACCTCTTCCTCCTGCAGATGGTTGGTAAGAATGAAAATGTTTTCTGCCGGAACAATGCCGGAGAGACGCTCAATGGCCTGGCAGAGCAGGGTGCCGCTGCCGAACAAATCCAGAAGCTGTTTGGGGCGGGCGTTGCGGGAAAGCGGCCAAAAACGTGTTCCGCTGCCGCCGGCAAGTATCAGGGCGTAATTACTCATGACTGGGGCAATTATAACGCGCCTTAATCCTGCGGTCAAGGCACAATTTTGGGTGAGTTGGGCGGTGTGAACACAATAAGCGCTTGCGTTCTGTGAGATGTTGGTGTAAAATGGGGCTTCACCGATATTATATTTCGTATGAGCGAAAGTTTAGCTGATAGAGCATTGCGGTATCACGAGCAGCCGCGCCCCGGTAAACTGGAGGTGCTGCCCTGCAAGTCCTGTTTCACGATTGACGACCTCACGCTGGCCTATTCACCGGGTGTGGCCGTGCCTTGCAATGAAATTGCAGCCGATACGTCCAAATCCGCCCTGTATACCAATCGCGGTAATCTGGTGGGTGTTATCAGTAACGGTACGGCCGTGCTGGGGCTTGGCAACATCGGCGCTCACGCCTCTAAACCGGTGATGGAGGGTAAGGGCCTCCTCTTCAAGATTTATGCCGACGTGGACGTCTTCGATATCGAGCTGGATATCAAGAAGCCGGAAACGCTTATTGAGGTTATCAAGACGCTGGAGCCGACCTTCGGTGCCATCAATCTGGAGGATATCAAGGCTCCGGAGTGCTTCATTGTGGAGCAGCGTCTGCGTGAGGAGATGAACATTCCCGTGTTCCATGATGACCAGCACGGCACCGCCGTGATTTCCGGTGCAGCTCTGCTGAATGCCGCCCACCTGACCGGGCGTCTGCTGCAGGATATGAAGTGCGTGGTCTGCGGTGCCGGTGCGGCCGGTATTGCCTGCGCCAAGTTCTATATGGCTCTGGGTGTGCGCCGTGAAAATATCTTCATGTTTGACTCCAAGGGCCTTATCCACACAGGCCGTCTTGACCTGCACCCCACCAAGGCTATGTTTGCCCAGAGTGAGGACTGCACGCTGGAGGTTGCCCTGCAGGGGGCGGATATATTCCTGGGCCTTTCCAAGAAGGGCCTGCTGAAGCCGGAGATGGTGAAGAGCATGGCACCCAACCCCATCATTTTTGCCTGCGCCAACCCCGACCCGGAAATCACCTACGAAGAAGCCAAGGCTGCCCGCCCGGACTGCATCATGGGCTCCGGTCGCTCCGACTGGCCGAACCAGGTGAACAACGTGAGCTGTTTCCCCTATATGTTCCGCGCCGCTCTGGATATGCACGCCACGAGCATCAGCGAGGCTATGAAGATTGCCGCAGCCCGCGCTCTGGCAGACCTTGCCCGCCAGCCTGTACCGCAGGAAGTGGTGGAGGCCAACGGCGGGGTGGCTCTGGAGTTCGGCCGCGATTACGTCATTCCGAAGCCCTTTGACCCGCGCATGATTGAGTTCCTCTGCCCGGCCATTGCAGAGGCTGCCGTCATCTCCGGTGCCGCCGCCGGACCTCTGCCGGACAAGGAAAGCTACATTGCCGAGCTTAAGAGCCGTGTGGCCCGTGTGCACCAGCGCACCCACGCCCTTGTGGACAGCTACAAGGCCTGACGCAGCTTCAGATTTGCATCAGAAAAGCGCATTTGCTCCGTGTGAGCAGATGCGCTTTTTTCTGCCGTTGCGGCGGCAATCTGAGAAAGGAATCAGTTCCAGCGGTTGACCGATTCCTTGATGAGCTCAATCTGCTTGCGCATGGTTTCCATAATCGGGTGCGCCAGCAGGCGTTCAAAGTGGCTGCCGTATTCCTGCTGCCTGGGTACGCAGATGCGCAGCGGGCGGGGGAGTTTTTCAATGACGGCGGTTTCTCCCGGCTCCAGAGTGCCGGCATAATCGCCGTCCAGCTGGTAATCCAGTCTGTCTTCTGCGGAGATGGTGCAGGCGGGGAACTGCCGGAGCTGGGTAAACTCTGTTGTGTTGCGGTCTGTGGCGCCGCGCATGAGCATGTAGGAAATGACTTCAAAGAGAATGCCGGTGCTTTCCAGCTGAATGACGGCGGCATCCAGCAGACCGTCATTGTAGCGGGCATTGGCGAACAGGTGCCCCTCTCCGCCGTAGCGTTTGCCGTTCCCCAGAATGACTTGAGTGCCGGAGACTTCTTCTCCGGAAGGAAGGGTGACTGTGATGATGGGGTGGTGCTCCACCGCTACCTGCATGCCGGTGAGAACATGTGAGGCGGCTCCCAGATGCTTTTTCATGCGCGGGGTGATGCGGCGGATGAGGCTGGCATCCGGCCCGAATCCTGCCAGCTGGAGGAAAGGTTTGCCGTTGACGGTGAAAATGTCCACCTCCTGACGGGTGCCTCCGCGCATGGCTTCCAGCGCAATGTCGAACTTGCGGGAGCCGATGCCCAGCTCACGGGAAAAGACATTCATGGTGCCGCAGGGCAGGATTCCCAGTGCGGAATCCGTGCCGATGATGCCCTGAGCCGCACACATCAGTGTGCCGTCTCCGCCGGCAGCCGCCACAATAGGCTCACCGCTTTCTGCCAGTTTGGCGGCTTGCTCTGTGAGGTCTTCTGCGCTCTTGGTCGGAATGAGTCGGAAATCCGCTCTGTGGGCATCCAGCCAGGATTTAAGGCCGGAGCGGAACAGGCTGCCGGCTTTCGGGTTGATGAGCAGTGGAATGGGGGTAGTCATACAGAAACTCCGCTGAGAAGCGCAATGGCCGTGAAGATGGAAATGGTGAAGGCCGGGGAGTCAATTAAATCGAAGATGCCGCCGATGCCCGGCAGCAGAGAGCCGCTGTCTTTCACTTCAAGCCCGCGCTTGATGAGGGAGCCGGCTAAATCACCGGCAACAGCCAGGAAAAACAGGGGAATGGCCACGGTGATATAGGTGAAGAAGCCGGACAGAGAGCAGACGGACTTGTCCAACAGAACCGGCAACAGCAGAGCACCGCAAACAAGCGTGATGATGACGGAGCCGATGATGCCCTCCCATGTCTTCTTGGGAGAAACAACCGGGCTGAAACGGCGGGAGATGAACTTGCCGCCCAGGAGTACGCCGCTCACGTATGCCCAGATGTCGCTCATCTTGGTGAAGAGAATCAGCCACAGCAGCAGATTGACGGCGTACTCCCGGTCAATGTATGCAAGGGCAAAGCCGAACAGCCAGACCGGGTAGATGAACGCCAGAATGGTGCGGCAGACGGAGGAAAGGGCATCCTTTGCCGTTTTGCCGCGGTAATCCATGCAGAAGAGCTCACAGATGAAAGCGGCTACCGTGAAAACAACGAGGGAAATAATCGGGACGGAGAAGAGGGCAATCATCGGTTTCAGGTCGATGAGAGCCGCCGGATTGGGGCGGGATGCAATCAGCAGAGCCCAAGGGTAGATGATGCCGCCGATGAGAACCAGCCAACGGTTGGCGGGGCCGCCTTTGAGCATGTTGAACCATTCCCAGGTGGTCAGGTTGCAGAGCAGACAAATGAGAACGCCGTAACCGAGAGGTTCATCCAGATAAAGCGCGCCGCCGAGGATAGCGAGCAGGAGGATGGTGCTGAATCCGCGTTCCAGAAAAGTTTTGGTCTTGGGGGTCATGTTCCTGAAAAGTGCTGTGGAATGAGAAAAATAGGTTCGGCGGCAGACTCGTATGCCCGCACGCGCAGAGTTTAGTAGGTTGAGCCTGTTTTGTCAATGTTTTAATGCCTGCGCAGCGGGTGTATTGCTGAATTTATCCTGATTTTTACCTGCACTATCCCACAAATGGCAATAAATTGTGACAGTCAGACAATTGAGCGCAATTTGTCTTGACTTTTGGTGTGAGTTCATGCACTCTCTCGGGGCGATGAACACAGTACTCATTATCGGTGCAGGTGGTGTGGGCCATGTGGTAGCCCACAAGTGTGCTCAGATGAAGGATGTCTACAAGAACATCCATCTTGCTTCGCGCACCAAGAGCAAGTGCGATGCCATTGCGGCAGACGTGCTTGCCCGCGAGGGTGTGACGATTACCACGCACGCCGTGGATGCCGATGATGTGGCGGCTACGGTGGCGCTGCTGCGTGAGATTAAGCCTGACCTGGTGCTTAATGTGGCGCTGCCCTATCAGGACCTCCCTCTCATGGATGCCTGTCTGGAAGCCGGTTGTCACTATATGGACACCGCTAACTATGAGCCCCGCGATGTGGCCAAGTTTGAATACAGCTGGCAGTGGGCTTACCAGGACCGCTTCCGCGAGGCCGGTTTGTACGCCCTGCTGGGCTCCGGCTTTGACCCGGGTGTGACCAATGTCTACACCGCTTGGGCTCTCAAGCATCATTTCGACGAAATCGAGTACCTGGACATCATCGATGTGAACGGCGGTGACCACGGTCAGGCATTTGCCACGAACTTCAACCCGGAAATCAATATCCGTGAGGTGACGGCTCCCTGCCGCCACTGGGAGAACGGTGATTTTTGCGAGACCGGTGCCATGAGCAAGCACCAGGCCTTTACCTGCCCGGACGGCGTGGGTACTTATGAGATTTACCGTATGTACCATGAGGAAATGGAATCCCTCGTGAAGCATATTCCCACCATCAAGCGTGCCCAGTTCTGGATGAGCTTCTCCCCCAACTACATCAACCACCTGACGGTGCTCAAGAATGTGGGTATGACCCGCATTGACCCCGTGGTATACAACGGTGTGGAGATTGTGCCGCTGCAGTTCCTCAAGGCTGTGCTGCCGGATCCCGGCGATCTGGGCAAGACCACGCACGGCCGCACCTGCATCGGCTGCGTGATTCAGGGTAAGAAGGACGGTCAGTACAAGGCCATCTATGTGTACAACATTTGTGACCACGAGGAATGCTTCCGTGAGGTCGGCTCTCAGGCCATTTCCTACACCACCGGCGTGCCGGCAGCCATCGGCGGCAGCATGATTCTCTCCGGTACCTGGAGCGGCAAGGGCGTGTTCAACATGGAGCAGAATGACCCCGATCCCTTCATGGATGCCCTCAACAAGTATGGTCTGCCCTGGAATTGCATTGAGCTTACCCGCGAGCAGGCTGAAAGCCTTACCGTGGCCAACTGATTCCGTTTCTGATTCATTTTACAGCGGCTTTCTCCATGTGGTTATGGAGAAAGCCGCTTTTTTTGCCATAATTTTCAGAAAAATTGCGGTTTTGGCTCGCTGCGGGATTAGCATAAGTGTAGAATAACATAAGGATGATGGGTATGTGCCGAGGTTTCGTTAATTTTCTGTGGATAATGTGTTTATGTTGGGCCGGGATGCTGTATGCCGGCATCGTGGATTTTTGCTATAGCGACCAGACGGTGCAGATTCGGTTTCCCGAGCCGGTGGTGCAGGCATCAGACGTGTGGGATGACGAGGAAGATGAAGGGAAATCTGCTCCGGACTTGTTTCGGATAACGGGAGATTCCCGTCACACGCCGCAGACTCGCTGGCTTGACCAGAATAAACTTGAAATCCGCTTCCCGGATGGCAGCAGTTGCCGGACGCAGTATAAGTTGACCTTTCATTCGGGAACCCGTTACCTTGGCGGAGCGGAGATGAAGAAGCGGGAATATGTTTTCCGCTGCCCGTATAACCATTTGTGTGCCACCCCTATTGCCACGGCAGCGGGATGCGCCGTGCTGGTCACGACGAAGAATCACCATACGCTTGAGGCTCAGCAATTCTCGGAAAAAACGGCGGTGAGTTATGTGTTCCGAAAAGTAAAAAAGAGCATTTGGACGGGAGAACGCTATCTGGGGAGAAGTGTAGCTGCAACGGTGGAGCCGGCGCGTGTGTGTGATGGCGTGCTGGAAGAAAGTCTGAAACGCTTGGCCGCCTCCGGTCAGAAGGTCTGGGGTAAACTGAAACCCGGTTCTCTTTTGCCGGGGCATGTACTGGTGCGGCCTGTGGAAGAGCTGGATATGGATGAAACTTGGGTGCTGTGCTACAGCGGTGCTCCGCAATCCGGTATCATAGACGGCAGGCCGGAGCAGAACCCGGGCTGCCCGCCATGGTTGCGTGGTGAGTCCGCAGATTTTCACCCGGTCAATGAATTGCTCTCCGGGGTGAGCGTGGCGGAGTCTGTGGAGAAAACGGGTGAGTTGGAAATGACTGTCTTTTTTTCTCAGCCGCTTCCGGAGAAGATGATGCCGACGCTGTTTTCACGTCTGCAGTTCAGCCTTGACGGTGAGGGGCAGATGGAGAATACGAAAGAGGGGCGGAAGCTGACGCGGGATAAGGTGTGGCTGCTTTTCCGCTATGCCGGGTTGATTCCGTATGCGGCTCATGGTGTGGACCTGCCCGGACAGTCTGAGCGCAAGTTGGCTTATCAGGCTGCCGGTCTTGCCGTTGGGATGCGCATCCGTGTCAGCGGTGTGCTGCCGGCGGTGGTGGATGTGGGGATTCCCGCAGGTACTGCGGCTGCCAATGGGGCAGCAACGCGGGAGGAACACGTGCACCGCCTTGCGCTCAATTCTGCATGGCCGCAGATTCCTTTGGATACGAAAACGCCCATGGTGCTGCCGCTGAAGGGGAGCCACAAGCTCCGCCTTCCTACGGCCAACATCAGTGCGGTGAAAGCGACGGTGCGCTGCGTCCATCCGCAACAGACGGCCGCGCTTCTGATGTCCGCTGCTTATGATTCCCGCGACCGTGATAAGGCGCAATACAAATACAGGATTCACAGGGAGCGTAAACGCCGGGATTTCCTGCCCGTTTCTTCTTCCGTTGAAAGCCTTGAGAAAACGCTGGATTCGGAGGAGGAACAGTTGGAGTACCGGGAAGAGTGCCGCAGACGTTGGATGGCAGATGCGAAGGCGTATCGCGAGCATCATTTCGATTTGAAGGGAAGCAGCCTGTTTCGTAGCTCGGAACTGGTGCTGGATTTGGAAGCGCTCACCGGGGAAAAACTTAACCCCGGCTTGTACATGGTGACGCTGAAAGTGACGCCCAATGCCCATGTGCAATATGCGCTCTCTCTGCAGGGACAGAAAGCCGATTCTCTTAATTATGAATTAGATGTGCCCGTGTTGGTGACGGATTTGAATGTCATTTGCTCTGCTCAGGGGGTGTTGGTAACCCGTTTTTCAGACGGAACGGTCGTAGCGGATGCGGAACTGAAAGCCATGGAGTGGAATGAGTCTGCTGATGTCTATGAGGAAGAATCTTTGCCGGATTGCAGTGGTGTGGCTATTGTGAGGAAGGGGACCGCCCGAAATGTCATTGCCCGCAGCGGTCAGGATATTGCCTACGGTCATATTCCCTCCGACCATGAGCAATGGGGGGTTGCCGATGCGAACAGACAGAAGTCTGCCGACCGGATTTTCCTGCTGAAAGACCGTCCCATGTACCGCCCGGGGGATACGGTGCATGTGCGCGGTCTGTTGCGCAGATTCAGGCATGAGCATTTTATTCTGTCGCCGGAAAAGAAAGTAAAAATGGTATTTTGCCGTCCGAACGGTGAAAAAATTAAGGAAGAGACGCTGACGGTGAACGCTTTCGGCGCTTTCTCCGCCGATTATACGCTCCCGGAGGGAGAAGAAGACGTGACCGGAGCCTACTATGTGGAGGTTCGCGTCGGGTCTGCTTCTGAAGAGCTGGAAATCCCCTGCATGGTGTTCCGCCGCAATGCTTTTGTTGCCACCATGACGGTGGATGCCGAGCAAATTGCCCCGGAAAAAATCAAATTGAAAGTGCAGGCGGATGATTACAGCGGTGTACCGCTCAGTAATGCGAAGGTGGAGTTGAAGATAGCAAGTTTCGACGCCACGGAAACTCACCATCTGAAGACGGATGCAGGCGGCACGGCCGTGCTGGAGCTGCCGATGAAGCCTGAGTGGCTGCGCTCCGGTGAAATCGGCGCGGAAGGCAGCGTTTGTAATGACCGTGAGGAGTATGTTGTCCTGCCATTGCAGATGAAAAAGTTTTCATCTGCAGATTTCAATATAGCTTATCGGGATTCGCTCATTTATCTGACGGATGCCACGACCGATGCTCCCTTGAATCGTGACCAACGCATCAGTATTGTTCTGAAAGCGGAGGGCTTAAAGCCGTTGAATTCCCGTTCCTGTTTTACGGTGATGGAACCTTTGGAAAAAACGGTGACCGGCTGCGAATTGACCATACCCGCCAACTGCCGTCAGGGCGTTCCTTTACCGCCTAAGATACTTAAAAAACTGCAGGAATTTGCCTCCTCAGATAATGAAAACCGGACAAAGTTGACGATTGAACTGCGTGGCAGTGATTCTGCCGGGCGGGAGGAACTGTGCCGCATCTCTCCGCCGTTCTCTGATCCGGAAGTTGAGACAAAGATATTTTTGCGGGCAGAGCCGACGGATGAGGGTCTGCGCGTGCATTTCCTCTCTCCCCGCAAGGGGCCTGTGCATGTGTTCATCGGCTGCGGTGAGCGCCTGCGGCATGTGCAGAAACGGGCGGAGCAGGGGGAACAGACGCTGGATGTGAAACTGCAACGTCTGGAAGCGGGCACGGTGAGTGTCTCTCTTATTCTGCCGGAGCTTGGCAGACACGCTACCCGTCGTCTGATTTCTGATGAAACCACCTGTTTTGTGCCGGTGAAAAGGCAGCATCTGGATGTCTCTCTCCACTTGCCGCAGGAGGCTTCCCGCCCCGGTCAGAAAATGGTGCTGAGCGGTCAGGTGCTGGTTGAGGGTAAACCTGCCGAGGCGGAGGTGACGCTTTATGCGGTGGATGCCGGCATGCTTTCTCTGAGTGAGTACGACAAGCCGGATCCTGAGCGCTTTTTTGCATCGGACAAGGCACTTACTTTTCAGCCGGTTGCTTCCGTTGAGTCTTCGCCCGTGTTGTCAGACGAGCTGATGGATGCCGTCTGGATGGGGGAATTGCTCCGTGGCGATTCTGTAAGCCTGTCTCCGCAGTTGAGAAAAAAGTTTTACTCCGGCGCGGAGCTGAATGAGATGGCGGCGTATGACGGAATCCTGACCGGTGGGCTTAGGAGCGGCAGCGGGACTCTGAGTGCCTCAGATATGTCTGACCGGATGGTTGTAGCTGATGGCGAATTGCCTCCATGGTTGCTTGAGCCTTCTCCTGTTGCCCCCATCACGGATGAAGAAGAGGAATCTGTGGTGTTCCGCAATGATTTTGAGCCTGTTGCGGTGTGGAAAGCTGCTTTGCGTACGGATGCAGAGGGGCGTTTCTCCGCAGAAGCGGAATTGCCTGACACCCTGACCACCTATCGCGTGTTTGCAGTGGCTGCGGAGCGTTCCGGAAGCCGTTTCGGCTCTGCTGAGGGGAGTTTTGTGGTGAATTTGCCGGTAATGATAACACCGGGCATGCCCCTGTTCATGAGCACGGGAGATTCTCTGAAACTGCCGCTTTCCATTACCAATGCCACGACGGAATCCGGTGTCTGGACGGTTACTTTGGATGGCTGTGAAACACCTCAGCAAGTTGAGCTGCAGGCCGGTGGAAGTGCGACGCTGTATTTTGATGTGTCCCCCACGCAGGAGGGAGAGTGCTGTCTGCGTTGGTCCGCCGTGGGTGCCCCCGGAACGGATGCGGTGCAGGGAACCTGTAAGGTGCGTTTCCCCGCCCCCCTGCTCAAGGAAATTCACCGTGTAGAGTTGGCTCCCGGTCAGGAGCCGTTGAAGCCCGCTTCCCTCTTTGCTCCGGAACTGGCAGAGTCCTCTCGCTCGGAGTCGGAAGTGTGGCTCTCATCCTCGCCTCTTCTGCATTTGCGTGGATGCCTGGATTTCCTGCTCAGCTATCCCTATGGCTGCACGGAGCAGAAGGCTTCTGCGCTGATGCCTCGCCTTTTGTATGATGAGCTGGCTCCCTTCTGCCCGCAACTGGCCGCTACGCCCGGGGAAGAGGTCAAAAAGGAAGTGGAACGCGAAATCCGCGCCCTTTTTGCCCGCCAGTGTGAGGATGGCGGTCTTGGCTATTGGCAGGCGGGGAAATCCGGCTGCGGCTGGGCCAGTGCGTATGCCGCCTTGGTGTTGACCGTAGCTTCCGAGCGAGGGTACACGCTGCCGCAGGATAGGATGCAGCGTTTGCTGCGTTATGTAGACCGGTTGAATGACAAGGAGCTTTTCTTTGATGCTGACTTGATGGCTGCACGGGCTTTGGGGGAAAACCGCCGTCTCGAGCGCATTCTGAAGAAAAAATGCGAGTCTGTTGAGGAGTTGAAAAAAGCAGGGATTCGTCCCGGAGTATACGGAGCAACTCTCAATTTCCTGAAAACTTCGAGAGCCGGGGAGAAGGTCGGTGAGGCGTTTCGTGACTGGCTACGAACCGTCGCTCGGGATGCGAGGCATAACAGCACGGCCCATTCCACGCTGATGCTGCTCGCTCTGCATGATTTCCTCCGTAAGCAGTCGGTGTATGAGCCTGAGGTCGCGGTGGTAACGGATTCCGGCAGGTATCTGCTAAAGCGCGAGCCGTTCAAATTGCCGCTGCCGGAGGTCGGCAATCTGGCGGAGCTGCCCACGTCTCTGTCTGCGGAGGGCGGTCCTGTATATGTGCTGGTGCAGGCTAAGGCTCAGCCGGAGAAAACGGAGTTCTCCGGCGTGACTGAAAAGGGCTTGCAGGTTACCCGTATCTATGAGGTGAAAGGGGAGGACGGGAAGTGGCACCAAGCTCCGGAGCAACTGAAAGTGGGTGATGTGGTGCGCGTGACTCTTACCTGTGCCAAGGTGGAGGATACGCTGGAATACTTTGTGCTGGAGGATTATCTCCCCGCCTGTATGGAGGCCATTAACCCGGAAATCCCAAGCCAGGCTGTCGGGACGGAACCGGTGCCGTGGAGTCGTTCGTTTGACTACAGGGAGTATCTGACTGATAGAGTGCGCGGCTTCTGCACCCGCTGGAGCGGGCGTGATTTGCTGAACATGACTTATTTTGCTCGGGTCAAGCGAGCCGGCATATCTACCGCCCCCCCCGCTCAAGCGCAGCTGATGTATGAACCTCAGGTGTACGGTCTTTCTCCGAATTTCCGTGTTATCAGCATACCTGCTGAATAAGCAGACGAAGCTCAACAGTACACAAACGCAACGGCTCGAGACGGAACGAACCGTTGCGTTTTCTTTTTACCGTAGTCTTGCTATCAGCGTTTGTTGCGGCGTTGCTGTACCTTATCGAGAAGGGCTTGCGGGTCTGCAAACGTTTGTTGCAGAGATTGAATCATTTCTGCACGAATGTTCTCCGGATAGCTTATTTCTGCTTCGCGGAGCACATAGTCACGGGCTTTGATGACATCCTCCACGGAATTGGCATGGAAGAGCATGGCGTTTAAGCAGGGAAATATGACGATGGAACGCTTGCGCTCCATGATGCGCTCTCTGTTCCGAGGATGCGCCTGCGCGAGATAGCGCTCAAAAATCTCCGTCTGCTTTTGAAAATTACGGTGGTAGGCGCGGACTTCAGTCAACAGCTCCTGCATCTGTCTCTCTGCAGAGACTTGCTCTCGGAGCCCCAAAGTGTCCTGCGGGTCGTGGAGCTCAATTTCCTGCTGCAGTGCTTCCGTTGCCTTTTTGAAGTTCTTGGGGAAGTCTTTATAGATGTCATAGATAGCACGGGCACGCTCCACTCCGCTGAGCGTGCGGGCTGCTGCCAGTTTGCGCCCTCGCTCTCTGGCCTCATCGAAAATGGCTGTTGTGGCAGCCACTCCCGGTCGCTCACCGGAAAAACCGCCGAGGATTTCTCCTTCTGCGTTGAGGACAAGGAAAGTGGGAAATCCGGTAACATCATATTGTCGGCAGAGAGAAATGCGGCGGTCGCGTTCCTCCGGCGGGATGGGGCGGCGGGGTATATCTACCTCCAACAGCACAAATTTATCCGCTGCATAGGTACTGAACTCCGGTTGCTCCAGCACATCCTTACGCATGCGGATGCAGTAACCGCACCAGTCTGAACCGGTGAAGTTGATCAGAATATCCTTGTTCTGTTGCGCGGCCTGTGATTTTGCCGTGTTAAAATCCGTGAGCCATTCTGCTGCAAAAGTAGGAGCAACAGTGAGCGCCAGAGTAGATAAGAGAACAGTCTGTTTGAACATGTTTGTATTGTGCCTGATTCCGGACATACTACAAGAGAAAAATCAGGTTAAAATTGTCATGTTTAGTTGATGCTTGAGTGAAAGAGGTTCCAATAAAACACACCCCCGGGTTGAGTGTCTCTGCCCGGGGGTGTCTGCTTGCTGTCTGAGTGTTGCTCAGGACTGTGCTTTTGCTGTGGCAGGGGGTGCTGCTTCTTCAGATGCTGCCTTGAATCGTTCGAATACACCGCGCGGGTCTTCCGGTGTTTCGCGAAGGGCATCAAAGATACGGTCTCTCATTTCCAGCGCGGCCTTGAATGCTGCCTCCTCACTGCCGTATTGACGGTCGGAGAAATACTTGGTGAATTGATTCCACTTGCGGCAGATGCTCAGTCTCCAACCTTGGAAAGATGTTGTTTCATAGGTGTATCGGGTGATGTTGCGTTGTGTCATTGTTTTGGGGTGTTGGTTTGGGTTATAGTTTAGTTGGGGTTGTGTATATCCGGTGTTTTTGTTGCCGGTGCGCCTATCATGCCATGTGTGCCGAAGACTCGCAATCTAATTTGCTAATTGTTTCAATAGAGTCAGTTAGAGTGCATGATTGCAATAAAAAACGGGAGCTGCCAATCAGCAGCTCCCGTGAGATAAAATGCTTGAGAATCGCGCGCTTTACAGCTCAGACACCGGCTTGGCCAGCACCTTGCGGAGACGGGCAAAGCGGGGAAGAGCCTGCACGGTCTTCATGCCGGGTTCGCCCTGGATGAGGGGCAGAGCGTAGTCGATGAAGGCCATCTCCACACCGTTACCGGCGGCGTTGATCCATTCGCGGGGCACCTTGCGCTCGAAGTTGGCCACCTGAGCAAGGGGCAGAAGCTTGGTGTTGCAGACGTACTGACCGTACAGCTCGCTGCGCTCGAAGGCAACCATCATGTCGGTCTTGCCCTCAACAGCGGCGGTCACGGCAGCCTTACCGGCCTGGTAGGCTTCCATGGCGTCCGTGGTGGAGGCCAGGTGAGTGGCGCAGCGCTGCAGCAGGGACGGCTCAATGGCGCGGACCTTAGCGGAAGCGATGCGGCCGCGCACCACGTCTGCCAGCTTGTTGGCGAGACCGCCGAGCTGGGCGTGACCGAAACCGTCGTTGCCGTTGGTCTTGGCCTCAGAGATGAACTTGCCGTCCTTGTCGTGGATGCCTTCGGAAACCACAACCAGGCACTTGCCGGTGGCCTTGTAGATGCGCTCCACGTCAGCCAGGAAGGACTCCATGTCGAAGTCAACCTCCGGGAGGTAGATGAGGTCGGGACCGGCACCGGCGTAGTTAGCCAGAGCGGAAGCGGCGGTGAGCCAGCCGGCGTGACGGCCCATCACCTCGATGATGGTGACCATACCGGTGTCGTAGCAGCAGGCATCGTGCTTCACCTCCATGCAGGAAGTGGCGATGTACTTGGCAGCAGAAGCAAAGCCGGGGCAGTGGTCGGTGCCGAACAGGTCGTTATCGATGGTCTTGGGAATACCCATGACGCGGCACTCGTAACCGCTCTTCTGCATGAACTTGGAAATCTTGTTGCAGGTGTCCATGGAGTCGTTACCACCGTTGTAGAAGAAGTAACGAACGTCGTACTTCTTGAAGGTTTCGAGAATCTTCTCGTAGTCGGTGGGGTCGACATCGGGGTCCTTCATCTTGTAGCGGCAGGTGCCCAGGGCGGAGGAGGGGGTGAACTTGAGCAGTTCCAGTTCCACCGGGTCTTCCAGGCCCATGTCGTAGAGCAGGCCATTGAGCACGCCCGTGATACCGTTGGCAGCACCCAGAACGCGGGTAATCTGCGGAGCGTTAAGAGCTGTCTGCACAGCGCCGAGTACGCTGGCGTTAATCACAGCGGTAGGACCGCCGGACTGACCGATGATGCATGCACCTTTAAGTTCGTTCATATCGAAGTGTCGAGGTATTATTTGTTATTGTTGGCACCAGCCCGTTGCCGGAATTGGTGTAGATGTTGAGCTGCCACATGCAGCCGCGCGATTCTAGCAGTTTAAATGCGGGTTGACAAGCAAAATAACGTCTACATGCCAAGAAAAGGCCTCTTTTTTCAGATTTGCTGATGGAGGAATGCAATTGAGTACACGCTTCATTGCCTGCTTGTCGATTCTGCTTCGTTTTGAGAATGATACCTGCCATGTGTGCAATCACGATATCGGGTGCCTGTCATTTGGGCAATGCTCCGACAAGGTTCTCAAAAAATGAATTGACCTATCAAGCTTAATATGCTACAAAACAGAGTCGCCTGCAAGCCTTTGCCGGAAAATTTAAAAATACGTGTCGGGCAAAGGCAAACAACTTCATAAAATCAATCCTAATTGCAAACTATACTACAATGAAACTGCATTTACCTACCTCTCTTCGTGCGGTATTACTTTCCGCGGTGGCTTTTCTGTCGACAGTTCCTTCTGCTTCGGCATACCAATGGACTTATACTTCATCCTGTGAATATTACTATACTTTCACAAATTGTCAAATAGACAGCACATCGCCCAAGAAGGTCTCTGCGTTATTAGCAAATAACAAGACAATATATTTAATAGATACCGGCACTAATTCAACTGTAGAGTTAAGTGATATAATTGCTTTTAATTACGCGTTCAGCGTCCAATATATCACTACGCACACTCACACGCCAAGTTCCGCGTACGAAGGTAGTTATACCCATGATACTAAGGTTGTAGACGTGCTGAATATAAATCAGAATGGCGGCGGTCAGGATATAACCTGGAATTGTTCCTCAGACAACAATCCCGGAGTATGGATTTTGGCTACTACCGATTGTGATCCAACAGTTGCCAAATTTACAAATTATGGCGATATGGTGGTAAATAACAGCCGGCAGCAATGGGTGAGAAAAACACCCACTGCAATACACAACGGCGTTGTTACTACTTATTCCTATATCACCTATGATTTTGATGAGGATGCACTTTTCAAGGATATAGAAAGATCTAATGGAGCAGTGGAGCTGTCTCACGTTGGTTTTAACCTTTCCGTAACCAACAGCGATTCCTTTACATATAAAAACGCTTACACGGCCGACAAAGGTGCTTTCGGTTATGGCTGTATGTCCACTCTGTTTGATGGCCTGACTAACCTGACGTTCTCCGGTAATGAGGCTGTTGATGGTGGTTCTATCGTGTGGAATAATGTTGGCTTTACTGAAGACGCGACTGAGAATGACGGGTTCCTTGTCAGAAATATTACCGGTACGGCTTTATTTGACTCGAATAAGGGTGTTTTGTTCCACAATCATCTCGTGCGGTTTAATAACGTGGAAAATGTTGTTTTCAGTAACAATGTGAATCGCATCTTCAGTGAATATACAAGTCAAGGAAAATCCTATGCAGAGTTCGAGAATTGTCGAAAAGTTACTTTCAGCAACAATGGTTCCGCAACGGCAGAAGCTATTATTGCTAACGGTGATAAGGGGATTTATGGAACCAGCTGTATGGTATTCCGAGATTGCGGCGACATTAGCTTCACCGGAAACGTGTTGTTGAATGAGCTTTTTGCAGATCGTTTCCCGGTAATGGAGAATGTTGACAATGTCATCTTCTCCAATAACACGGTTATGGGAGGTACATTGATTTTTAATCAGGGTGGTACGTCTCGTAATGCCGATATGACCAACATTAACAAGAATGTCCTCATTGAAAACAACACCATCACCGCAGACGGCGGTGGTGCTTTGTTCAGCACTCAAGCTGTGACGATTATGGGTACGGAGAGCGGTCGAAAAGATACAATGAGCGGGAATGCTTCCGGCGCTAATCGCGTATCTATCTCCGGCAATAATGTAAGCGGTGAGTACAGAGGATTGTTAAACGCTTCTGATTTTACTGTCAAGAATTTCAACGTCGTCACGTTGGACAATAACGTTTGTTCTACCACAGGCAACTTCTACGAAGCTGTCTTTGGTGTGATGAACTTTGATAACGTTGGGAGCATTACTGCGAATAATAATACGGTAAGCATGATTAGCTCAGGCCGCGGCCTTTTGGGCGCATTCGACCTGAAGAATTTCTATTCATTCACCGTTACAAATAACAAACGGTCTGCCACCAAATCCGCTTTTGGTGAGTTGTTCTACAGAGGTCTGACCGCTGTTGGTAATGTCGATGGCACTTCCTTAATTAACATCAGTAACAACAGTCTGTCTGCTCCCGGAATTGGAGATGGAGAATCTTCTACTCTGTCGATCTCCAATCTCGGTTCGTTCTCTTTTACGAACAATACGAACACGCTGACAGCGAACGCACAAAGTTCTGCTTTGACCATTCAAGGAATGCTGGGAGACAAAGGAACCATCTGCAACGTCAATACTGTTGAAATAAGGGGCAATACTTTACAGAGTAATGTGACA
The DNA here is from genome assembly GCA_045635265.1 of Akkermansia sp. GTDB lineage: Bacteria > Verrucomicrobiota > Verrucomicrobiia > Verrucomicrobiales > Akkermansiaceae > Akkermansia. Next base: position 1,785 of record JAZRBU010000012.1, on the reverse strand, counting down.
ACGGCACAAGTTGAAGCATACGGTAGCGCATTTGGCTGTGAATATAATCCGGGACTTACCGTTAAGAATGTCAACTCCATGCTTATTAGTAATAACAGTCTCTTGGCTGATATAGGCAAAGGTAAAGTATACGGTGGTGCCATGTATGGTCCGCTTTACTTCTCCGGGATTGGTAGTCTGACGGTCTCAAACAACACTGCAGCCGGTTCATCATCTACCGGGATGAGCCTGCAAGCGCGCGGCGGGGCACTGTATACCAAGTTTGCCTGTACTATGCTTTCCGATTCCTCCTCTGCCAATTTTAGCGATAACTCAGTAAAAGGCTATTCCGTGGCGTACGGTGGTGCCATTTATGGTGCCGGCGATTTAACACTGGACGATGTAGATTCCGTTACCTTCAGAAATAATTCCGCCCATTCCTCTTATGCGGGCAAGAGTGGCGGTGCTGCCATATATGCAGATAATTCTCTGAATCTGAACAATATAGGAAACCTTACCATCTCCGGTAACTATTCTCTCGGTGGTAATGTTACAGGCGGCGCTGTTTATGCGACATCGGACTCAAGCATTACCTGTGGGGCAGTAAGAGGTAATCTGATTATCAACAACAATAGCGCTTCCATTGTGAAAGAGGTCGGAAATAGCGCTTTATCAACAGGTAAAGCATTAGGCGGTGCTATCTTTGCCACAAGGAATTTTACTATAAGCGGACTCAACAACGTTGAATTCAAAGGTAACTATGTTCAGGCGGATTCCTCGGATAAGGCGCTGGGCGGTGCTATCTACAATGACAGTTCAGTTCTGAGCTTCTCTGATAACACCAAGGTTGTCATGCGGGGTAACTACGAACGCTATGGTACGGATACATACCGCTTATCCGCCATCGTAGCAGGTTCTACAGCTTTCCACGCAAAGTCCGGTCAGCGTGTGGAAATCTACGATTCCATCACATCTAGATCCACGCTGAATTTCAACTCAGCAGACACGGATACGGGAACAATTCTCATGAGTGGTGAGTATACTGTTGCAGATTTGAAAGCAGTCGGCTCAAAGGCAACTGCGGCAGAAGTAGAAGCTTCCCGCCTGATAGCCGGTAAAAACATTAACATGGCAGCAGGTACAGTTAAGTTGAAGAGTGGCATGCATCTGAGTGCTTCGGCCACGTTCGAACAGCGCGGCGGCTTGTTGCAGCTTCAGGACTCATCCCTTTCCGCCGGCACGCTGAAAACCACCAATGTTTCGTTCTGTGGAGACAATAAGGTAAGCTTTGGCTCCACCCTGAACGCCACCAATTGGACTTTGCAATTGGACAAAGGTCATAAGACTACATCCTGCATTACGTTGAGCAGTTCGAAGTCTTCCATCGCCACCGTCAGCGGAATCTATGTTAAGCAGTTCCATTTGGAGTCAGCAGAAACGCTGAGCAGCGGCATTTACAAGCTGATTTCCTTTGATAATGCAGATCTGGAGTGGGAGTATACCAACAGAATCAGCATTACCGGTCTGGTTAGTTCCTCCATCGGTACAGCCGGTTCTTCCGATGTGTATTTCCTGACGGAAGGGAATATAACCTCTCTGGTGTTTGATTATGTCAAGCCTCGTTATTTGACATGGACTTCAACTTCCGGCACCTGGAGCGAAGGAGCCGGCATGGCTTCCGGAACTTGGAGCTCTGATGACTCCGATAACAATTTCTATGAGGGTGACAATGTGACGTTCAATAAGGCCGCAACGGTGTCGATTAAGGGTCAGGTGAAGCCTGCTTCCATCAAGGTCAGCAACACA
>JAZRBU010000011.1:0-62843 GCA_045635265.1 Akkermansia sp. | reverse complement strand
TATACTTTTAGTAAAAGCTTGACAACAGCGTTAATTTTAGTATCATTTCCTCAGAAATCCACTACAGACAGTGTGACATTTCCAAGTTTCCGGAGCTTTCCCAACGGCGTAAAGGGAAAGCTCCGCTTCTTTTTTCGTCTTAATCGAATCAGATAGTCATCATCGAGACAAAGGGCTCCACTTCGAGCAAGTCCTCGTCTTTTGCCCGTCACGGCGAAGCAAGAGCCCGAAAGGGCTACGCGAAGACGGACCCGTCACGGCGTCCCGGGTGGGCGTATCGAAGAGAAGCCCCCAGAAAGGAGGGCGCAAGCCCGAACTCGAAGCCGGAGCTCAGTTTTCCCGCCATCTGCAACAAAAATGCAGGAAACTCGCAACAAAATGCCCGCCGCGAGCGTCTATTTATTAGAAAATCTGCACTTTCTGCAATTTTTTGTTGCGGATTCGGTGCCGGGAAGTATTATTAGTAGTAAAGGAGATAGATGTGAATGTCACTAAAAGATAGATTTCTTGATTTGTCTGCCCATAACTGGCTCCATATCGTGGCGGCCGTGTGCATTGGCATACTACTGTATCAAAACCACCATCAGAAATTGCTTATAGAACAACAGGAGGCAGTCGGCACAGACCTCTCGGCTCGTGTCATGAGAGACACTGGAACAGCCGTCGCTGAGTTCCTACATGAAAGGCTCCTTCTTCCGTATCAGTTCAAAGAAGGTGAGTATAGATGCAGGTATGGCGGGAAGAGCCAATTTTCCCAAATCGTGACGTATTCGTATGCTTTACCGGAAGAGACAGGGCAAGAATTGCTTAGCCGGGAAGAGCAATTCCGCAATAAACTGGCACGTGATTTTTTTGATTTTCAAAAACTTCAACCGGAATGGCATTTCAGCTTGCGCGAAGGTATACACCCGGAGTTCCTAGCCCCCCCACCCGGCATAAATTCCTGTGCGAATAATCCATTACCGTCCGGCTACAAATGGTATACGGCGGAAATAGAATTTTCATTTCCGGAGTTCCCCGTTACCGACTGATAGAAAGATAACTTTATGTCCCTGCTCCCCTTCCCCAGAATCCTTGCGACTATAGCCCTCTGCCTTGCAGCGCTGGGATTGAGCTCGTGCATCTACTCTGATTTAGGGCGCACTGTAGGCAGTATCGGCACCGAGGTTCCGCGGCTTGTGCCAAAGGCGAACCGCGGGATAATGAGCTCCTACTGTGGTAATCTATACCGTAAGAATGGTAGGTATTACGTGGCATTGCCGCTGGCATGGGTGCCGGAACGCCGCCGGGGGTATGAGTTTATGCCTCTGTACCCGCCGGCAGGCACTTCTTCTTTCAACACAAGCTACACGTATAACCGCCCTTATACAGCCGAGGAGCTACAGCAATACCCCACCAAGCCGGAATACTATGAAGCCGTCAATCCCGGCATTGTGCACTTTCCGCAGGCAGACGCGAACGGAGCTATTGGCTATGTGCGGGCAGACTTAACCCCGGCGGCAGAGTTCAATCCCGAGGGGGCAGAATCGATAGGGCTATACGGAGTTGCAGGGGCGGCACACCGCATTGGGCATCTGGAAAAGCGGCATACTTGGTATCACTACCCGCTCAAGCCTCTTCAGGCAGTGGCAGCTGTGGCAGATGTGCCCCTCAGTGCTGCGCTTATGCCGATAAGTTTTGCGCTCTGGAGCATGGCAATGGAGGTTACCGGGGGCGATTGGCAGACGATACAGCCTTGGCGCGATAATACTCGCCTCACCTTTGATGGTCCCTTGCATCCGGAATATGATACCGGCATTTCGCCCCCTGAGACCATGGCAGGCAAGCGTCTGATCCTGGGAGGCCAACGCTTTGATTTTCCGCGTGATGAGGATGGCGACTGCACCCACCGAGGAAAGACGTATTCGTGCCGATACTCGCCACCCTACTCAGCGCGCCTTCCCTTGGCTGAATTTTTTGAAAATTCGTCGGGTACTCGTAGATCCCGAGAATGGCAATTACTGTTTATCACGCCGAACTCCGGTGTTGCCGTGAGCCGGGCGAAGGATTACAATAGCCAAAACCGGATTTATCCACCCCCACATACAGCGGGAGATATGGCATATCTCCCCTTCCGGATAGAAAATCTCCCGGCCCAACGTGCGGCTAGGCTTAAACAAAACCGAGGAAATTGATATCATTTGCCGCGTTGCATCTTCCTTCCTCTCTGATAGCCAACATGAATACTCCCTCATACTCCAGCATCGTCTCCTCCAGCAATACCGACAAGCACGGGAACATGAAGCTCTTTTCAGCCTTGCAGTGGATGCAGGATTGCTCTGTCATAGACTTCATGGAGGACTCCGATTTTTGTGAATGGCTTCAGGCAAACCACGTAACGCCACTCGTGAACTTCCGCCAGATTGAGGTAGTGCGTGTGCCCGTATTGCGCGAAAAGCTCACCTGCTCTACACATGTTTTTGATTTGCAAGGGGCCTTCGGCTACCGCAACACCGCCATTTATGATGCTCAGGGTAATGCGTGCTATAAGAGCTGGAGCATTGCCGCCTTTGCCAATCTGGAAACCGGACGCTTAGGCAGAATCCCCCGTGACGTTCAGAGCATGCTGCAATTCTCCCCGAAGCTGGACATGACCTATGGTTCACGTAAGATTGTGCTCCCATCTGCCCCCTTAACGCCGCTTGCCCCCTTCCGCGTACTGCGTGATGACATTGACTACAACAATCACGTGAACAATGCCCAGTATATCCGCATGGCCATCGAATGCTTGCCGGAAGATTTTCAAGTCAGCGGCCTAAGGGTGGAATACAAGAAGCCCGTGCTGCCCGGCAGCGCCATCACCCCCGCCATTACCTACGGAACAAACGCGGCCTATGTCGTGCTGATGGTGGAAGAAAGCATCTGCTGCGTGGTTGAGTTCACCACTCACGGAGCCTGAGCGGCTTTATTCTCGAGCAGAATCTCAGCTTCATCCCGCCATACTATTGCCATTCTCGCAAAAAATAGAGCTTGCTGTCTTACTGAAATATGATATGTTAGGGATAGGATGAAGATAAAAGTCGTTCCCCAAAAACTTGTGCGGCAGCTACCGGCAGCTGTGAAAGATGCCTACCGCCAGTGGGCGGATTATATGTATGAGCAGATTCCGTTCAATATGCCGGAGAGTGAGATTCACGCGACGGCTCACAGCGAACGAGTACTGCTCTTTGCGCTGATGCTGGGGGATAAATTATTCCCCGGGGATACCGCGGCGCTCGAAGTGCTGGGACACGCCGCTATCTTTCATGATACTCGCCGTGAAGATGAGGGAACAGACCGCGGCCATGGCGCCCGCGCAGCGGATTTTTATGAGTCCTTTTGCCGCGAACATGAGGAACTCACCTATCACCCAGAGTCCGCTTGCCTGATGCGATACCACGACTGCCGCGATGAACAAGGCGGAGAAGCCATTTCCTCTCTTTTTGAGGAGCAAGCAGAGCGCATGCTGCTGCTCTATCAGATTTTCAAGGATGCTGATGGCCTAGACCGCTTCCGTCTCGGCCCGCGAGGTCTAAATCCTAATTACCTGCGCACAGACGCCGCCGTTGATTTGCTCGGCTTTGCCAAGCTTCTTGTCACCATGACCCACAATAAATAAGCGCAGTGTGACGCTTGTCCCCCGCGCCGCCTTGGAAAAAAAGATGGATTATAAACGTTTAAAGGTTTAAGACAAGCCTAATGAAAATATACTTTAAGAAAAACGCAAAAATCTTAAAGCATATTTTAAGGATGTTGTTTGTTGCAGAAAATCAATATTTAACGATACAATATCCTGTATTGAGATTGCATGCTATGTTCTCAATCGAGGTCGAAACAAAATCAATAGACGACTCTATAGGCTAAACTCCTCTCTGTCCTCGATAGATTTTGGAGCTTCCTTCCTGTACGGTCTCACAAGACGCCCAGACAGACAGCAAGACCATGCCCCGCACCCGGCAGGCCAAGGGCTCCACTTCGAGCAAATCCTAGCCTTGCAGCCCGTTTTTAGCGCCATCGGCAACAAAATTGCAGGAAACGCGCAACAAAATGCCCATCCACGCTTGAACAGAGGGGCGGGAATTGATATAATGCCCCATAACAGAGGAGCATATAAAGGGGAAGGCATCCACCATGAGTTTATCCGCTGACAGTGAACAGCCGCGCAAAGAAGAGTTTGTTTCTATCCAATATGATGGGCGAGACTTATTAATCCTTGTACCTTTGTTATTCGGTCTACTGGGAATGGTTGGCGCACAATCTGTTGGTTATCTCATTATTCCTTCAATCATTCTATACGCTTTATTTATATATGTGCATTTTCTGATAAAAAAGAATTTTCGAATCAAAATTACCGATGATGCCATTATATGGGAGACAATATGGAAGAAAAAGACAATCCCTATGTCAGAAGTGTCATTTCTGGGAATCAGTGATGATTATATGCAACGCTATATGGATTGCAATACGGAATACGCTAAGGACAAACAGATTCATCTGCTGGCAGGCAATTTTCGGATGTCTTTCAATCCCAAATGTTTTTACGAAGAAAACTCCTTTTTTAAAATTATTGGAGATGAGAAAGAGCAGCTATCATGGAAAGAAAAAGATTCAGCTCTAATATCATTCCTGGAGGAAAGATGCTCATTATCTATTGATGAGAATAAGAAAAAACTGTTGCTGAGAAAAATTTCCATCCTGGACTTCGTAGAGAAAATATTTCTACTCCTAATTTACACAGTACCGGTGTTTCCCGTGATATATTTTGAATTGCTGCTTAAGTAAAAAACGCTTATTATTCAGCCTCTCGCGCTTTTCTTACAGCCCCGTAACAGATACACACTTAGTTATGACCATCTTCCGAAAAATCCTGACCACCACAGCCCTGTGCCTTGCGGCGATGGGGCTGAGTAGCTGTATTGTAAGCAACATCGGCGGCACGATACGTGATATGGGAGAAGAAAAAACGGCAGTTGACACCAATAACCCAGTAGGTGGGGTTGTGTACCGCAAAAAAGGCGAACAATACAAGTTTCAACGTATCATGCAAGCCCCAGAGGTTGTGTACAGAGGTAGAGATGGTTTAATTCTAGACAACAAGGTGAGATTTTGTTGCTTTGGATGCCCCGAAGTAAAAGAAACGGGTCGCACCCTGTGGGTTCAGGTTGATTCAGCAGGAGATTATACTCTTTTGACTTCCACTCCTTCTCCCGAATGGAAAAAAGAAGAGTTTTCTCAAATATGGCGAACTCCTGCAAACCGTCTTCGACCTTATAAAACGCGGGAAACCTGTAACAAAACCCTGTTGTCCGCAATCGCAGTTCCCTTTGATTACGCTATCGACCCTGCATTGACCGTGGGATATTCAACTCTGTGGATTCTCTCTCTGCCTTTTGCCTGGGTCTTATTTTAGAAGCGTAAACAGCAGTGAGGGAATAATGCCACACTCTCTATACACATCGCTTGTAAGAGGTCTTGGAAAATGAAATACAGCATTCGCGGAAAATAGCTTTTAGCTCAGAGAAAATACACCTTTACTAGCTACCCACGCTATAATTGCTAGATTCGGAAAATACTGATAGCAACCTCCGTAAGCGACAGGACGAAAAACTTTTATTTTGCAGATTTTGCCGAGGATGAATATGTAGGGGCAACAATAAACAAGGCTCTTAAATTAGCGGAATTGTAATAACCTTGTCTATCTATTCTATCTTCCTCTTCAAATATGTTTCTGATAATCGGACTTACCTTTTTTACGTACTCCCTATATGCAGGAACTTCAGAACGCGGAATATATCGCATTTGGGATTCAATTTCGCGATTTTTTTTGCGAAGTCTCGAAAGCTCAGGAACTGCAGCCTCGGCAGAATCAGTATCCTGAATTCCTTTCAAGAGCTCGTATATACCATTCATACAGGCAAAATGCTCATCGGTTAACGAACTGAATGACACCTCGCTTCTAGGTGAATCTTGATTATTACTATTATTATTAGCTGCGCAAGAGATTTCAGCTAAAGAGAACAGCATAAAAACAATCGAAATTACACGGAACCTTTTCACGATAAGAAAAATCTAACACACACAAGAAACAAAGTCAAGCAAAACAAAGTCAAGTTACCTCTATAACCTTAGTCTCTTAAGCCTCTTTCACTCTTCTTTCTTCGGAGCCGGGGGCGGCAGCCCTGCCGATTAAGGAGACTGTCACATCGCTTGTAAGAGGTCAGGCAAAATGAAATACAGCATTCGCGGAAAATCATCATTTTTGCAAAAGAGAGCCTAATTTATTTTCTATTTTTTGCCAAGCGTCTTCGAGGCATCTTTCTCTGGAGAACCTGAACTTAAACCTTGTGGTGAAGTTGTTCGCCTGTTGCAACAGGTATCGAGCTTGAAATATGGCGCTGACCCACGCCGGGCTGAAGCCATGGTCATTCAGATAAGGGGACGCTTCCGGATACCCCGTCCATTCCATTTCGCGCACAAAATCTATCTCCGCTGCGATGCTGTTGATGACACGCTCTGCCACGCCGGGAAATAAGCGCCGTTGCGATAACACGCTGGAGTACACCGCAGCAATGACTTCATCTGCATACTTATGATGAGCTTCCACCGTATCACAAAGGCTCTCGATTTCCAGCTGCAGCAAGAGCTGCGCTCCTTTTTCTGAATACTCATCCTTGGTCAATCCGGCTAGATGCTCTAAGGAGTCGCGCCCCTCCTTCCAGTTGCTACTGCAGCAGGTGACAAGGTCTTCAAAAGAAAGTAAACCATGCCGACGCCCCCACAAAGCCGCACCTATGGACAGCTTTGCTAAATGCTCTCCGCTCAGCCTGACTGGTAACTGGAACCGCAGAGGATAAAATAGAAAGCCTGCACTTTGCATCTCCATACTTGTATTTTAATTGATAAAGTTAAAAAAGCAACTATTTATCCATAAGAATAAATAGTTGCCGTGAGATTGCTGTATGAATCAGACTCAATTTGCCGGCGGGGCATAGCAGCCGGGGGTAAAACGCATGTAGTGCAAGCGCGTCTCGGGGGTGTTGCTGAGTTGATACCCTGAGGCGTAGATGCCGTTATCATAGCTGATGGCTGTGTCGGCGGGGAGAGCCTCGCCGATAAGGCGGTCTCCCAGCCATACGTAAAACCCCTGCGGTATGTTTTGTTCTGCCTTGCCGGGGTGCCATACGATGCGTATCTCCTCTGTATTGCCCGACATGTCGCCGCAATAGAGCACTTGTCTTCTGTTCCATCGGATGGCTGACTCACTCACCGTCAAGTTACCCTTGATTCGGGTGTCTGCATGGCAACAGTGTATATAAAGCCCGCGATGGGTTGTCCAGCCATCGGTGGCCCCGTTGCCCACTGCGGTGCTGACGGTAAGGGTAAAACCGTTGTTGATGTCTGTTTGGCTCCATTCCTCATCAGAGATGCTGAGATAGGGCCCGGCATAATCGTCATTCGTTTTACCGGTGGTGATAAAGGTAGATGAATCTCGGCGCTCTAAGCCGGCGGTGCGCCCCGGTACACCCAAGGCATGGGCCACGCTCTCGGCAATCAGCAAATCGCCCTGCGGGGTGGGGTGCAAGCGGTCGGCTTCCAAGAAGAATTGCTCTTCAGCCACGCCGGGCTTATCAACGCGGGCAGGGTCAACCAGTACCTCATTCACATCCGCAAGCTCCAGCTTTTTGGCAGCGGCCCATTGTTCAAGAGCTGTGTTGTATGCTGCCAGGGCTGCGTAATCGGCCGGCTTGTTATTGTTGCGTCGGGCATCATGCCAAGTGGGGATGGTGAGCACCAGCACGCGCACCTGCGGGTTCACACGGCGCAGGGAGTCTACAATTACATCCAAATCACCTGTGCCGCTCCAAGTGCCGTCGGGGCGGGCGGTGCCCAGCAATTTGGCCTGCGCTTCGTTCATGTTGTTACCGGCGCCGATACCGCCTTTGTTGCCATAATCACCGAACGTGTCGTTGGTGCCAATCATCAGCACCACGGTATCGGGCGTTTGCTCGGGCATGTGGAGGCGGTGTTTGCCGGTGTAGGTAGCATCCAACCCCAACCAATCGTGTATATTGCTGTTGCCGAGACGGCCGGAGTTATTGATGCGCCCGGCAATTTCGTAGGCACGCTCACTGCTCATGGCAGAATGGCGGTTGTTGAACACTACCCCGGCATAGGCGGTGCCTGCGGCCACGCTGCCCTCTTTAAAGGCATTGCCCTCGTGTATGCCTACGGATATAAACTTAACGCCGTTGTCTACCAATGTTTTGTGTAGCGGCCAGCGGTACGAGTGTGACTTGAAGCCGTGTGTGATGGAATCTCCCACAAACATGATATTGCCCAAATCCGTGGTGGTGGTGCCGGCCTCGCCGTATACCATGCTCCCCGTCAGCAAGAGAGCCATCATTGCCTGCCCGTATGTTGAAATCATATCTGTATCTTAGCAAATGTTGCAGGCCGGTCAAGAGGGAAGTTGTAAAATGATAAAGGATAATAAGTCAAGAAGACTAGGACGCGCCCTTAGCAGGGCAAGAATGAGCCCCAGCTCCCTTCCTAGGCTTGCAGCCTGTCTCGGCGAAGCCTTGGCGGAGACGGAGTGTCTTTTTGTGGCCTTGCAGGTGGCTTCCCCGGGCTCACTCTTCTTTTTTCGGAGCCGGGGGCGGCTGCATGTGGTAAACCTCCATCCGGTGCTCGATAGTCTGCAATCGGACAGACATCTCGGACAGCACGCGGATGGTCTCCTCCTGCGCTTCGGCCTGCTCAGCGATGAAGGAACGCAGGTCGCAATACAGCACGATGGCGGCAGCAATCCCGATGACCGCAAGCACGGCCCGGGGTTGCTCCACGACATAGCGGCACATATAGGCCAGCCAAGGCTCATTTGGCCTCTTTTCGCACATAGTCAATCGGGGGTATGGGTTAGCTCAGCAAGGCCAGCAGCTCATCCTTGCGGGCGAAATACTTGCCGGGCTGGTATATCACCGGTGCCGTCCGCGTCAAAATCCGCCCCCCCAAAGCGCGAATTCATCGGGGATTATGTATTATCCCGGCTCCATCACAGAGCGAACACGTGACACCTTTGCGTGAATACACTATGCCGGAGCCATCACAATTCGGGCAATCATTGTTCCTCCATTGAGAATGACCGCTGCACGGGCGAGAACCGACCCTAACGAACATGTAGCCGGAGCCATCGCACACATAACATGTCATGCGCTCTCCTCTGCCTCGCTTTTTGGAGGCATGGTCATAGTCCTCCAGCAGCCAGTCGGCAAATGATTGGCAAGAAGTCAGCAAGCCCCCGCAAGCAAGCAAGATCAGAACTATCTTTTTCATAACGAATCCGGTATGGAGTATACGCCATTGCTGCGGTAGATGAGTTTCGGCAGCGCGGGAGCCGTACTTTGGTCTGGGGCATTCTCTGCAGCTGTCAGAGCCGGTATAACGCCCAGCAGAACGGCAGAGAGATGATGTGTAAGATGGGGTTTCATGCTTGTCTAAACGATGTTCCAGCCCATGTTATACCACGTATTCGCATTAAGGGAAAGAAAAAAGTGTTATTCTCCATGAATCCACCACATGTGTCCCAAAGATTGCGTAAGGCATTGAAAGATGAATCCGATTTTAAAGAAAGCCCCTTTTTCGGATAATGAGATTTGACGAAGAATCGGCGAGCGTAGTGAGCTAAATTCTGAGTCCGGAGGACGACAGCCGGTAGCCGGGGGTGGAGCTGCGTCACCGGGGGCGGCTGCATGTGGTACACCTCCATCCGGTGCTCGATAGTCTGCAAGCGGACAGACATCTCGGACAGCACGCGGATGGTCTTCTCCTGCGCTTCGGCCAGCTCAGCGATGAAGGAACGCAGGTCGCAATACAGCACGATGGCGGCAGCAATCCCGATGACCGCAAGCACGGCCTGGGGTTGCTCCACGACATAGCGGCACATATAGGCCAGCCAAGGCTCATTTGGTCTCTTTTCGCACATAGTCAGGCAATCTGGGTTGAGAGTTAGCTGAGCAAGGCCAGCAGCGCGTCCTTTTTGGTGAGCAACTGAGCCAGTCTGGTACGCTCGGAAGCGGAAAGGTGGAGCTCTGTATCGCTCACATGCGAAGCCGGGGCAAAACGCGGAAGCGGGGAATCATACGAGAACACCACTATATTGCGTACCCAAAACGCATAACCAGCTAGTTCACCCTTAAATGCTTCAAAGCCCACTCGCGGCCGGAGTGTGATTTGAAATATTTCTCAAGTTCAGATGCCTGTTCTTCTGACTGAACTGCAATAGCAGAGTGGATTTCCCACGGGGCGTATTAGGAGGTGTGAGGGACATGCCCGACGTTGTGGGTTTTGAGTCGAGCAGCTAGATCTGACGTATGACCAACATAGAAGTGGGTATGCGTTGCAGCATCCCACAGGATGTAAACGTAATGGAAATGTGAGGGCTCGTACAAAAATTGGGTATGGGTAATGCGACGGCCTCCTGCCCGGCTCCGAGTCTCGCTACCGCTCGCTTTCTGGGGGCTCCGTCCGCTGCGCGTTCTAGCCCACCCAGGGACGCCGAGGCTAGGCTTCGTTCTCGTTGCATCTGAGCGGTAGCTCAGATGCAACTCGTCTACGCGCCGTCAGGCCTAATCGGCCTGCCTTGGGGCTTCGCGTGTCGCAAGGCTCCCTTGCTACGCCCTCACGGGTGGCGTAGAAAAACAGCGTATCAGGTCACCTGATACGCTGTTTACGAAGCCTGGAGTTAATACGCCATCAGCTTGGGAAATTTGCGCCCGGAAATCGCTTTTTTCGTTTTTCCTACGTTCAACCCAAGCAAATATGAAATCACATTATAATATATTGGATAGAAGTATTTTGTAAAAACAGTTTCCCAATTCAGGAGCCTGTCACATCGCTTGTAAGAGGTCATGGAAAATGAAATACAGCTTTCGTGGAAATTGGCAAAAAAGAAGAAAATGCCCCTCCACGCTTGTACAGAGGGGCGGGAATTGATATAATGCCTCGTAACATATACACGCTTAGTTATGACCATCTTCCGTAAAATCCTTGCCACCACAGCCCTCTGCCTTGCGGCGGTGGGGGTGAATTTGAGTTGCTCCGCAGAGCACTCTACGAGACTCTAGTTCTAACTAAGAAATCAACTTTGCTTATGATTTTAACAAAATTTTTCAGGATTCTCAATGTAATTAGAATCGGGGTAATTCGTATTAGCCTGCTGTTTGGTGTTTTTCTTTTGTTGCTGCAATGTGACTACATGGAGGAAAAACGCTTACAAGAATACGCAGAATGCAAAGCAGCATTGGAGAGCGAAGCACCTGTTCTAAACTTATCCAACGATGAAAAACTGTGGTTTTACGCAGCCATTTTAGACTCTGTTGGCGTTGCGGAAATGTTGCCATTGTCGAGTAATCCAGGCATGGTGTTCCATATCTACCATGAGACTCATTCTCCCCTGACCATATCGTTGGAAATGTATAGACCGAATGATGTGGCGAAGATGCTGGTAGAACACGGAGTTCCTTTAACCAGCGGAACTTGTAGGCCGGAAATTTCTGCTCTTCATCGAGCCTCTCGTCTGGGTAAAACAGAGGTGGTGGAAGTGCTGTTGCGTAAGGGTGTTCAGGTAAACTCTTTCAGCTACAGCGAGAGTATTCGGGCTATGGATGATGATGCCTATACTCCCTTAATGCTGGCTTGCGATTCATACGCTACCATACGTCAGCACAAAGAAATATTGGAATCTCCTTGGGCATTGGAAACGATGTTACTGCAGCATGGTGCAGATATAAACGCCAGCACTCCTGAGCACCAGCGTACAGCATTGCATCATGCTATTTTCAACTCCAATGCAGATCCTCTTTTTATCAAATTTTTATGCGAATCTGGCGCAGATGTTAATGCCCAGGATAAATGGGGCATGACCCCATACATGTATTGCTGTTTACATGATAAAATCATTCTTGCTGCTGTTCTTCGAGAGTATGAGGTTAATCACAACCTCAGGAATGTGTATGGCTATACAGCCGATGAAATCAGCTGTATGCATAGAGACTCTGATTTCCCGGATGGAGCATCTGCCGCATTTCAATCCTTTGTTAAGCTGAGGAGACTTTGTGCCCATACAGAGGGATTTGATACTTCTGCCGCCAATCAAATTCTCCCTCACTTGCCGGATATTAACACCCCGGATGCGACGGGGCGAACGCTCTTAAGCATAGCTGTAGACCAATGCAATGTAGAAGCTGTCCGTTGGTTATTAAGCAAGGGCGCGAATCCGAATGCTTCCTCGGGTGGTTTTTATACCAAGGCAGAATCGATTATGGAACTAGCTTGCAATTGTGACGATGCCGCTAAACGCTTTTCCATGGTTCAACTATTAGTGGATGCCGGGGCAGATGTAAAAACCGCGTTTGCCGGTAGCAACGATCTGAGTACACCTGAAGAGTATCTTTATCTTGTGGCGGCGGCAAGGAATATGAGTACCGATGATTGGTACCTTTGTTTGCGCCATGCGATGATAGGATTACAGGTGGATGATTTTGAAAAAGTATTGGATTATGTCGTCACAAATAACGATATTGACATCAATTCACCTGATTCCGAAGGATATACTCTTTTGCTGCGATATTGTGAGGGGGTATGGTATTCTTCTGCCTGCTCGGAGAAATACATTAAGCTACTGCTTCAGCATGGAGCAAAAGCTGAAGCTATACTGCCTGATGGACGAAACGCCATCATGCTGCTGTGTTCCCGATGGTCGGTTCCCGTAAAAGCTATCACCCTAGTTGCATCAGCCGGTTGTCCTGTTGATGCTGTTGATTCCGCTGGTAATAGCGCAACTGCATATCTGTTTAATAATACCAAGGTACCATATGAAGTTCTCGATGTTTGCAAAGCATTGGAAAATATGGGAGCCTTCAGAGAACAGACCAATAACAATGGAGAATTGACGTCAGCCATGCTGAGAAATTGGGGCGTTCACAGTCTTATAGAAGAAGTCCGTAGAGGCATTCCTTCAGATATGCCGGAAAGAATAAAAGACTTTATGCAGCTATATAAAGAAATTGCTAATCTTTTAAAGTAACTATTTCTTGAATGCGTAGAGCGCGAGGAGCAAAATGCTCCTCGCGCTTAATCTGTATTTGGGCTTGACCCTGGGATTCTACCCACCCCCTGCGGCCCTGTCGGGCAACCCGCCGAGAGGTGTCTCGGCGGCGCAGGGGCGTCTCATGCCTCTGGCATTCGCCGCCCACTCCAACCTCCGGTTGCCGTGTGTTCGAATCCTGCCACGCTACCGATATGGCTCCATCAGCTCAAAATCGTCTAAGCTCACAGAATCAACAGATTGTAGTTTCGAAGCATCTTTAGTGACACTAAAAAGCGTTTGAGCTTAGCAAAACGGGCTTCCATCTTCTCTACGATACGCCGTGACGGGTAGGCGTGCTTCCGTCTCCGCTAAAGCGTCGCCGAGACAAGTAGGCTTTTTGTCCTTTAAGAGTGCGATGTCATTCCAATGGGTAAGCCAAGATGTTTGATAACCCATTCTCGCCCGGAGTGTGATTTGAAATATTTCTCCAGCTCAGACGCTTGTTCTTCAGTTTGGACGGCTATGGCAGAATGAATTTCCCACGGAGCGTATTTGGAGGTGTGGGGAACATGCCCGGCGTTGTGGGTTTTGAGTCGAGCAGCAAGATCTGACGTATGGCCAACATAGAAGTGGGTATGCGTTGCAGCATCCCACAGGATGTAAACATAATGAAAATGTGATGTTGGCATGGTAGTAGTATATGATTTAGGGAATGTGATTGCAAGAATGAAGTGCAGGATGCTCGTACGAAAAGCGGGAATGGGTAATGCCACGGCCTCCTGCCCGGCTCCGAGTCTCGCTACCGCTCGCTTTCTACGCCGAGGCTAGGCTTCTATCGCTTTGGTCTGTAAGACCAAAGCGCCTACGCCTGGCGGCAGCCCATTCTGGCCTGCCTGGGCGTAGAAAAACAGCGTATCAGGTGACCTGATACGCTGTTTACGAAGCCTGGAGCATAGCGGGTTCGAACCGCTGACCTCTTCAATGCCATTGAAGCGCTCTACCAACTGAGCTAATACCCCGTTGTATGTCATCCCTTGCAGGACGCGCGCATTATACACGTCTGCCCTTTCCTTGGCAAGACTAAAATACAATTTTTTTAAAAAATTTAGTTTTCAACCCAATTTCAAGTTGTGATTCAGGGCGGAGGTGGCTTCATCGTGCCAGTTGACGATGGGGTCGTTGATGGGGGCACCGATTTCTGCAATGAACCGACAAACGGCGAGACCTGCAGTGGCGGTTTCGTAGTTTTGAACCCAGGAAACGGCGGCGGAATCCGACTCCCAATCGGAGTGGAGAGGGAATGGGAAGCGCTTCAGCCCCCGAAAGAAGGGCTTGGGGGAAATACGGGCGCGCCAGCACCGCTGGAGTCTGCAAAGGCGGGCATAACAGGCATCTACGTTCAATAGACGGAAGAGCTGCTGCATGCGGGGAGACTGCAGGCTGATGCCCTGCCCTGCCAGCACGAGCCGCCAACCATGCACGGTGCGGTACACTCGGACTCCGAGAGTGGAATCCTGACCTGTCAGGCTGCGAATGGTGGCAAGGAGCCGCTCTTCCGGAGTAAGACCTTTGCCGAACAAGGCGCGGATGCGGTTGCCCACAGTATTGGGCACGGTATCCACATCTGCAAAGCAAACGGAGGTGGTGTTGAGCACTCGGCACCCATAGTGGTTGCGGGTTACTACGTTGCAGTCATCAGAAACGGCCAGGACGGGCTCGTAGATGGGCGTATGGTAACTATCCGCGCTCTCTACGAGTTGAGCCGCAGGAGTGCGGCTCAAGCGCGCATCTTCCAATGATACGTCGGAGATGTAATACTTCCTGACGTATTTACCACGGACGGCGTGTCGCTCACAAATCCAATAGGGCGGTATTCTCATGCGCGGTTATGCTAGCACGGCAGCGTTACGCAGTCAATAAAATAACTGCTTTCCCCGCGGACGGGAAAAGCAGTTATAAAATGTTGATTGCTCAACGACCAGATTTAGGCCTCCTCCGTGGAGGTGGAACCGGTGGCCGTCGTGGTGGCGGGAGCCACGGGAGCGGTCAGCTGGGGAAGGTCGATGATTTCGATCAGAGCCATGGGGGCGCTGTCGGTCATGCGCTGGCCGAGCTTGACGATGCGGGTGTAACCACCCTGACGATCCTTGACAGCCTCAGCAACCACGCTGAAGAGCTTGGCAACAACCTTGGGCTGGGGCAGCGTGGCCAGAGCCTGACGGCGGGCGTGCAGGGAGCCGTTCTTGCCGAGGGTGATGAGCTTCTCCACGTAGGGGCGAAGAGCCTTGGCCTTGGCAAGGGTGGTGGTGATGCGGCCGTGGGAAATCAGGCTGCAAGCCTGGTTGGCAAGAAGAGCCTTGCGATGAGAAGCCTTGCGCTGAAGCTTGGGCTTTTTAACTCCGTGTCTCATGTTATTTGATGTAGGTTATGGGTTAATGTTTATGTTTTGTTTATCGGAATTTTTATTCATCATCCTCATCATCGCCGAAGGCGCTGATGTTGTGAGAGATGAGTGCCTGGAGGTCCGTGGCGCGGGTCTCATCATCCGCAGCACGCATACGGGAAGCGGGGCTGGGAGAGGAGAGAAGCTTGGCATCGAAGGTCATACCCAGAGAGAGGCCGTGCTGCACGAGCTTGTCCTTAATCTCGTTGAGGGACTTCTTACCGAAGTTGCGGTACTTGAGCATTTCGCTCTCCGTCTTCATGGCAAGCTGGCCGACGGTGGTGATGTTGGCGTTGTTGAGGCAGTTAGCGGCACGCACAGACAGCTCAATTTCATTCACGCTCATGTTGAGGAGCTTGCGAAGCTGAGCGGTGTTGGCGTCCTGCTCGCCGCCGGAAGCCTTGTCGAACTCGATGCGGCGGTCATCGCTCTGGACGAACACGTCGAGGTGGTGACGAAGGATGCTGGCACCCTGAAGCATGGCATCACGGGGGCTGATGCGACCGTCGGTCCACACGTCAAGCACAAGCTTGTCGAACTCGGTCATCTGACCCACGCGGGCGTTATCCACAGCGTACTTCACACGGGTCACCGGGGAGAAGATGGAGTCAATCGGAATGACGCCGATGGGGCGCTCCTTGTCGTTGTTGTCATCTGCGGTGTGGAAACCACGGCCGACATTCACCTCGAAATCGCAGTCAAAAATGGTGCTCTGATCAAGGTGGCAGATAATCTGATCCTTGTTGACGACGCTGTAGATGTGGTCATCCTGGATATCACCGGCGGTGACAACGCCCTGCTTGGTCACACGCAGGGAAAGCGTGCGGGGCTCCTTACCGTGGTGAGCAAACTTAACCTTCTTGAGGTTGAGAATAATTTCCGTCACGTCTTCAACCACACCGGGGAGAGAGGTAAACTCATGCTGAGCACCGGCGATACGAACGCTGGTGATGGCAGCACCCTCCAGGGAGCTGAGAAGAACACGACGCAGAGAGTTGCCGAGCGTGTGACCGAAACCGGTCTCGATGGGCTCTGCAATGAAGGTCACATGGTTGGCATCCTCAGGGTCATCTACAACCTTGAGAGTGTTCGGAATTTCGAAATGGGCCAGCTGAACGACCCCCTGCTCGTCTTTGATTTCGTCGGACATAATGTGATTGGGGTGACCGGGTTTCCCTCCGTGCGAGCTTGGCTTCCAAAGGAAAAGGAGGACCAACGGCCGATTTTGATAAACTCGCGCGGACAAAGGATACCTTTTCCGAAGCCACTTGGCAAGCCTTTTTTACACAAAATGTCATATAATAATCCACTTTTAGCCTATATCGGCGTTTTGTGGGCTATTTTCATGATTTCTGCGGGTAAAAGAAGCGGAACCGTGCCGCAAAAGAGCGACACGGTTCCGGAAAAGTTGCAGGGGAATGATTATCAGAAGTTGAGGCGATAACCAACCGTTGCGTTCCAGCCGGTGTACTCCGAGCTGAGCTCTGCAGAACCATCCACGAAGATGGAGCCGGAACGGGAACCGATGGGAATGGTGATACCGGCACCCAGTTCCAGGCTGACCGCGCCGCGCTCTGCGGAGGTAACCGTACCGCCGGCAGAGGGCAGTGCGCCCAGAGCGTTGTCGGCCTCAGCCTCACGATCACCGGCATTGAACTTGACCAATGCGCGGGACTCGAAGATGGACGAGCGGTTGAACACGTTCTGGCCTGCCACGGTCTGGAAGCGGGCACCGGCACCGAGAGTTACCGTGGTCATATCCACGGAACCGACGGAGAGACCGGCATCACTACCCTTTTCAGAGTAACCCTCCATGGAGTTGTGCACAACGGAGAGGTTGAACACGGGCTGCAGGCAGGAAGCGGAATCTGCATCCAGAGCAATGACGTAACCCACTTCATACATGGCACCGAATGCCGTAGCCTCTGTCTCTGCTTCTGTGGTGTAATTACCACCGGAGAAGGAGACGGTGCGATCCAGGCTCATGTCTGAGCGACCGACAGAAGCCACGAAGGTATGCACCCAACGGCGATAGGTGGAGCGGGCGAAAGCAGTCAGATAGTAGGAATCTACATCTGCCTCCAGTTCATCCGTGCTTTCGGAGGTGAAATCACCTCTGAGGGCAGAGATGGCCACACCGCAGGTGAAGCTGGGAGTCACGTCCACATCAAAGCCGAAGGTACCGCCGGTAGTGGAATAGTCGTAGCCGGCAAGAGAACCGTCCTGGCTGAGCTTGCGGTTGTCCACCTCTGCGTTAATCCAGGCATTGAAGTAGGGCATGCCGTGGTTGACCGTACCCTGGTCCACACCCATGGTGGTGGTGCGGTTGCGGATAGCACGCAGCTGGCGTTCCATATCACCGGTGATGGCTGCCCCCAAAGCGGCGGAGGAAGCACCGGCCACGGCACTGGCCAGGCGGTCAACCTCTGCCGTATCGCCGGCGATAACAGCACCATCCAGAGCATTCATCATGCGAGCCAGGTCCGGATACTTCTTGGCATCACCCTGCGGGTTCAGGTATACCAGGGCATCATCCATCATCTCTACGCCCACGGTGGCATTCTCGCTGAGAGAAGGAGCGGCAGCGGAGTAGTAATCGGTCACACGGTCCACAAGGATGTCGCCGGAGCTGCTCAGGCGAGCATTCTCGTAGTACTTATTGACAAGGTTCATCATGTCCTTGGAGCCAATCAGCTCTACCTCGTTGCCGGAGCCAATCGTTGCATCCGTAGCCAGCGTGGCCAGCTTAGCCCCCTTCAAGGGAGCATTGGTGTTGACGTTGAGGGCATTGAGGGAGGTCTTCGTGGTAACCATCGTCAGACAGACGGAGGAACCGTTGACAGCAAGCTTGCCATCAAACAGCACGGGGGCCTTATCCGTACCAAGCGTGCGGGCACTTTCCTCTGCACCGAGGGAAGCCGTAACCTCAGAACCGTTGATGTAGCTACCGTCACCATTGAGGGTGATGGTATGATGCTCCACCTTACCGGCCTTGTCATTCATCGTCACGTTGCCGATACGAAGCTCGGAACGGTTTGCAGACTTGGAGCCGACGGGAGCCCCCACACCGAGCATGGTCATCTCTGCATCTGCACCGTCGCAATAGAGAGACCCCTCACCGCCCTGCACCAGCAAGGTAAGCCCCTTGCCAGCCTTGACGGACTGGTATGCCCCCTTAACCAGAGTGATTTCTGCACCGGACTTACCATAGGAACCACCGTAGGTGCCGCCGACACCGGTCACGGTAACATCACCGGTCACCACGGCAGCAGCATCACCAGCGAGCTGGGCAGTCGTGAGGTGTGCACCATCCGCCACCGTGAGGGAGGAGCCCTCAACAAGGGAGGTTTCACCCTTGACAGTAGCATCAGCATTCACATACAGAGCGGCGGCATCCGTCATTTCGGCAGAAGCGATAACGATTTCACCGGGAGTCTCATCGGACGAAAGAATACCGGACTGACCGACGGGCAGACCAAGGTTCACCTTGACGCTGCGAGCCTCAAGAGCCACGGGAGAAGAAGCGGCCTTAGTGCTAATCAGCGTGGCGGCATCCTTATCTGCACCGTCACCAAGCAGCGTCAGCTTACCGCCGCCATTGAGATTGCGCACGATAAGACCGGCTGCGGGGATAGTGGCATTACCCTCCACGGCATCGCCCACACCGTCAGTGGTCAGGTCAATAGTCTTGTTGTCAGACACCAGCACGTGTTCCACATAATCCAGAGCCTTGTAGAGGCCTTCACCAGTCGGGATTTCGTAACCATTGTTGGTGAGCATATTGCCGTCGGCGGTGTCCCAGGTCATACCACCCTCGATAGCACCAAGAGAGAGCAGCAAATCATTATCCTTCACAAGAACGTCTGCAGCAACACCGCGACGCTTGATTTCCTGCAGCATAGCCTTATCCACGCTGAAATCGGAAACAGAGTGACCATCGATACCACTCATCAGGATGTAGTCTGCGGACACAATCACATTTTCCTCATCAACCGGCAGGCTCTCGATGGTAGCCTGAGTCAGGCGAATCTGCACAGGATTAATCGTCACGATGGATTCCACCGAAAGAGCGGCGACCTCTGAACTGAGCGCATCATCTGCAAGGTCAAGAGTAATCACCGGAGCATTCAGAGAACCGAATACGTTACCAATCTTGTTAAGCGTAAGAGTCTTTGCCGTCACACTGACTGCACCGTCCTGATTACCTGCGGCCTCGGTAAGGGTAAGGGCAGCAGAAGAAAGCAGAGAAGTACCCTCTGCCGTACAGGAGAGAGAGCCAATGACGGAATCCCCGGAGAGCTCAACGGTAGAGCCTTCGGAAGCAATCTCCATAGACTCAACATTGACACTGCCAATCTTGAGCGTGCCGGGAGCAGAAGTCATAGCGTAGACAGAACCACCCTCAACAGAGCCGATGGAACCGCCGGTACCAATCTGAAGTACCCCTTCGTTTTCGATGGTGCCGTCCACGTCAATGGATTCTGCGGCAAGCACGCCCTTGTTCGTGATGGAAACACTTTCTTCTGCGGAAAGTTTGCCGGAAACGGTAAGAGCAGCATCGGAATCCACGGACAGAGCCACATCATCCGTCATGGTCAGGTTACCCTTATTCAGCAGCTCGCCGCCTTCAGCCACGGTAAGCTTACCGCTGGTAAACACCTCGGTATCCTTATCAACCACGGTCTTGTTGGCAATGATAAGCTCACCCTGCGAGACAATCATGTTCTCCGTTACAACCTCACCGCCGACAAAGGTGTAGGAAGAAATCTCTTCCAGCTTGCTCTTGGCAATATCCACGTCCACCAAAGCGGTCTGAACACCGCCGGCATCCACCGTCACGATAGAAGAGCCATTGCCGAAGAAGCCGGCAGCGCGGTCTGTGGGATTGGGAACGAATCCGGTTTCCCAACCGGTCTGTTCACCCTGTGTCCAGACATCGGATTCTGCACCGATCCAGCCGTCGTTATCTCGGCCCACTTGCAGAGTCACGGCCGTGTTATCCGGGCTCACCACGAGGGTATAACCGAAACCACGCAAATTGCTGGTGACAGAGAACTCCGTAGTAGACTTAGTAATGACGGAGGTACCGGGGTCCGACGAAACAGGAGCAATCAGAGAACCGGTAACCGTGCCGCCGGGAGTGCCGATAGTGGCAATGGTGAGTTCTGCGCCGTTGGTCAGCTTCTTGAGGTCGGCAACATCCTGCACCTTAAGAGAAAGTTCAGAAGCAGCAGTCGTCTTATCTGCAGTCAGCAGAGTCTTGCCATCCTCCACGGCCACGGAACCCAGAGTCATTGTGACGGAGGGAGCGTTAAGCGTTGTCACGTCAAGCGTAACATTCTTGCCCATCGTCACAGAATCTGCCTTCAATGTACCAATAGAGGAAGCACCGGAGGTAAGAGTGAGCTTGGCAGTCTCAAAGGAACCTTCACCGGCCAACTTGCCTACCTTGGTATCAGCCGCCACCTTCATGGAGCCGCCGCTCTTCACCGTCAGTTTGGACACATTGGTCAGAGAGGAGGCAGAGGACTTGCCGCCGACCGTCAAATCCTTGGTACTGCCGGTCATGGAGATATCTCCGACCACCACCAACTGACCGGCGGAAGAGGAAGCACCCAGAGATAGGTCGGAATTAACCTTCACGCTGCCGTCACCGCTAAGAGCGCCGGCCACGGACATGGAATCCATGTTCACCTCAAGGGAGGAACCCTTGCTGACGGAGACATTACCGCCCACCGTCATCTTCTTATCTGCGGAACCAACCTTGTTAAAGATTGCCGTTGCATTGGAACCGACCACCAGGTCATTGCCAATTGCCAAATTACCCGTGAAATTGCTGTTAAAGGTATACTTACCGGAAGCAATCTCAATATTCTGCACACTCGGAGCGGCAGTTACCGTCACCGTAGCGTTGGCATCATTGGTGAAGATAGCATCCGTACCGGCAATGTAGGACTGATTGGCAGCAGCCTCATCGCGGAACGCCCAGTTTTTCGCAGAGGCATCCCAGTTACCGGAACCGGTCTCCCAGTACATGGAAACAACACCGGAAACGAGCTTCCAACTCTCACCGGAGTTATCCAGCACCGCGTTGCGCACATTATCAGCAACCACGCTGATAAGGGACTTGCTGACGGAGGAATCAATACCCAGATCCAGACCGGTACCGCCGGCAATAGCCTTGGACTGCGTATCCGTGAGGCTGTTGAGGTCTACCTTGACCTTGCCGAGCAGGTTGTCTGCCGTAATCTTCAGTGTAGCGGCATCTGCGCCGTATACCAGAGAAGCACCGTCCACCAGCTTCATATCGGTCGTCGTCACGGAACCGACTTGGTTCATACCAATGGCACTGAGCTTACCGGTGAGCGTGAGGGAAGCACCGTTGGTAACATCCAACTTGCTGAGATTAAGAGCAGAATCACCAACAACCACAATACTGTTATCAGCTCCCTGCACAGTCAGACCGCCATTGAGATTCAGCCCGGCGGCACCGTCAACAGACAGGGTCGTGTTGCTCTGCATGGTCAACGCACCGTTAAGCGTCATAGACGCACCGGGGTCAACCGTCAGAATCATATCGATATTTTTGTGATCAGCTCCCTTACCGGCACCCTTACCGAGGGTAAGAGAATTCATGTTCACCTTGGCAGAACCGCTGTTCAGGGTGACCTTGTAGTAAGGATTGGAGCCGTTGTTCTGAACAAAGCTCAAATCACCGGTGAAGTCCTTCAGAGAGCCGATGAGCACCTGCGTAAGGTCTTCACCGCTGGTGGGGCCGTTGAACTCCAGAGAACCGGCACCGGAGAGCTGATTAAAACGGGCCACAAACTTCCAGGAACCCTTCACCGTCAGCTTGCCGTCAAGACGAACCACGCCGGAGAAATCGTAAGCATTGGCAGCCGTCGGACCGTTCATATAGTCCGGGAACGAGATTTCACCGTTATTAGCCGTCACCGTCAGGTTCTGAATAACACCGGGCAGAGCATTGATGGAGAGTTTACCGTTGTCCAGCGTGACAGAGGAGAAGCTGCCGGCATAGTTGGAAGAGTTCTTACCATTACCAATGGAAAGAGTAGCCCCATTGGTAATCAGGAGGTCAGCAGCGGATTTGGTGGTAACATCTCCGGTAAGGGAAGCATTATTGGTGAGCTTAATAGTGCCCTTATTGCCCTCAACACCGACAAGAGCTGTGCCCTGAGCGGCAGCATCCGTCTTATCCAGCACGAGCGTACCGCCGTTCATGAAGTAAGAAGCAGCATTCGTCAGGGACAGGGAGACGTCACCCTTGTTCACCCAGTATCTGGTGCTGGTCAAATCCGCCTTGCGCACCACCTTGCCGGCGGCATCCAGTTTCAGAGAGGTATCACCATCAAATGACAGAGAGGTGCCGGACACATTCAACTTGGCACCGCTGCCGTTTTCAATCACAGTATACTCTACGGAGCCCGCGGTCTGAATACCGTTATCACCATCGGTGAAAGCAACATCACCAACGGGAGTCTGCGCCAGATTCGTGGACTGCACGGCCAGAGCACCGACAATGTTAAGCGTACCGTTATTGACGATGGAATTGCTAAGCGTAGCACCGCCGTTCAGGTTAAGCGTACCATTCACCGTGACATCACCGGCAAGAGTGGCAGAGTTTGCCACGCTTACGGAACCGGTAGAACCGACCGTCATGGGGCCATTGGCAGTCAGGCTATTGACCTCAACCGTCTTATTGAAAGTAACACCGCCGGAGTTGTTGATGGTCATGTTGATGGCACCGCCGGCAGTAGACTTGATATCCGTGTTCACCGTGGCTGCAGAAGCGCCATTGAACTGCAGGCCCATATCATAACCGGCATTGTGCGTGATATTTGCCAGATTAATCTGGGTGGCACCGCCGCGGAAGATAAGAGTGGTCTGGCCGTAGTTGTTGAGGAAAGTACCGGTCCAGCCGGATACATCACCCGTGAAAGCATAGGAAACAGCACCGGCAAACTTGGTACCGCCGCGTTCAAAAGTACCGGAACCTCGCACGCTGTTGAAAGCATATTCACGACCGGAAGAACCGTCGGTCTGATTAAGGGCGGAGGCATCCGGGGCATCCTCCAAAATCATCGTCGGGTTGAACGTAACGCCCAAAGCCAGCCAACCGGCCACGCCGCTCAGCTTCACCGCAGAATTGGAATTACCGTAATTGTTGATATTGAAGTTCCCCACGCCGGTGCTGTTGGCAATAGAGACCGTACCCGTCCAGTCGGCAGAGGAAACATTTGCACCGTACATCTGCGTTGCGCTGGCCAAGTCATACGTACCGGTGCCGGCAAGCTTGAAAGAAGATACGTTCTCACCAAGAGTAACACGGAGGGGAGAAAGCACAGCCCCGCTGCCCAGAGAGATAACAGAATCCGCGTTTGTTACCGTAATGGCGCTGCTGACGCTGCCTTCCGGAACATCCAGCGTACCGCCGCTGAGGATGTAGGTATTGCCGGCATTGTATGTCTCCGTCGTTCCTGCCGCGACCACAATTTCAGCAGCATCGGCTTCAGCAACAAAGAATCCGGCGGCAACTGAGCCGGCAACAAAGGAACCGGTTGCAACCGTACCGGCCAGAGGAGCTACCATGGCAAGGCATGCCAAGAGAGCGGAACGCAAACGCGCAGGGAGGTGTAATTTCATATGCTTGTAAGTTATTCTTGGAAAAACGCAGCGAGACGGCTACAGTCCTACCGTCTTTATGCTTACCCCAACTTATACCAAAATGAGCGCCCCGCGTCAACTAAAGAATGCTTAAGCAAGCAAAAAAAACATGCCTTACTCCGGCTTTCCGATGCAAGGCATGAATATGTGATATATTCCGGCAGTTCACCACCCGAGCTTCACCCGCAAACGGGCAGCGTAATCACTCTGCGGCAAGTTCAAGAGCATCAGCGACTCCTCTGCCCTGCGAATCTTCAGGGCCTCATTGAGCACAATGGGATGAGTGGCCCGACCGTCCAGCGAATAGATAAGCGCCTGCTCTGCCCGGCCGCGACGCTCCTTCGGGCGCAGGGTCAACTCAACGGTATCCGGCAGCACAACGGAACGATTTGTCAGACTGTGCGGGCAGACCGGGGTCAGGCAGACCACTCCGGCATTCGGCCAGACCAGCGGTCCGCCTGCCGAAAGAGAGTAGGCGGTAGAACCGGTCGGCGTTGCCACCAGCATACCGTCTGAGTGGTAGCGGTTCAGCAACTTACCGTCCACCTCCACATCCACATCAATCATCTTACCCGTCTGGTAACGGGTGAGAGCAATCTCATTGAGAGCCAGATTACCGACCTTGCAACCGGACTCATTACAGGCACGCACCTCCAGCATTGCGCGGCTCTGCACCTCATACGTACCGGCGGAGAGAGATTCCACCAGCAATTGCGCCTCCTTGCGACCGCAGGCGCTCAAAAATCCCAAGTGCCCCATATTGATACCGCCCAGAATGATATTCCGCCGCGCGGCGATTTCCGCCGCAGCCAGCATCGTACCATCGCCCCCCAAACACAGCAGAATATCCGGACGAGAGCTCCCTACCGGCTCCATATCCGAGGGGAGCATCTCCTCAGCGGAAATACCCACCAGCTCAAATGACTCCTGCAGTTCCTGCACCAAGCGGCGGCACGCCGCGCTGCGCACGGGCGCAAACAGGCCGATACAGGAGGGCTTTTTCACGGTATTTTAGGGGCTGATTTCAGCGCTGTTCGCGCACGATTTCGGTACCGATACCCTCCGGGGTAAAGATTTCCAACAGCAGCGTATGCGGCAGGCGTCCGTCAATGAAGTGCACCTTACGCACACCGGCATTCAAAGCATCCACAGCACTCTTCACCTTGGGAATCATGCCGCCGGAAATAACCCCCTGCTCTATCAGCTCAAAAGCCTCCTTACGGTTGATACTCTGAATAATAGAGCTGGGGTCCTTCGGATCCATCATCAAGCCGGGCACGTCGGAGATATAAATCAGCTTCACCGGCTTGAGCTCACGCGCAAGAGCCGCTGCGGCCAAATCCGCATTGACGTTAAGAGACTGCTGCGTCCCCAGCTCGCGAGCCAGGGGAGAAATAACCGGCGTGATCTGCAGAGAAAGAGCCTCCTCAATACGAGCCAGCTGGCAACCGATTACCCGGCCCACCATACCGATGTCCACGCGGTCACCGTTTTCGTCTGTCTCATAAAGCTTCTCCCCTACAAACACGTTCGTGCCGGGGATACCCACAGCCTTGCCGCCGTGGTCGCGCATCATCTCCACCAGTCCCGGATTGATACGGCCGGAAAGAGTCGTTTCCACAATATCCACCGCCTCCTTGGAAGTGACACGAAGTCCGTTCACAAAGCGAGCCTCCAGACCGGCATCCTGCATGGCCTTGGAAATAGCCTTACCGCCGCCGTGCACCACCACAGGATTGAGCCCCAGCGTCTCCATCACCACAATATCGCGCATGAGAGACTTCACCAAATCCGGATCATCCATAGCGGAGCCGCCGAACTTGATGAGAATAGTCTTGTCACGATACGCCTGAAGATAAGGCAGAGCTTCGATAAGAATGTTGGCCTTCTGGATTTCCTCCTCAGGCTTGACGACCTTGCGGGTTTTAATCATAATCAAATATAGCGTTTG
Organism: Akkermansia sp.; assembly: GCA_045635265.1. GTDB lineage: Bacteria > Verrucomicrobiota > Verrucomicrobiia > Verrucomicrobiales > Akkermansiaceae > Akkermansia. Next base: position 36,659 of record JAZRBU010000011.1, on the reverse strand, counting down.
AGTTTGAAAATCAGCAACGGAATAGCCGCAGCCAGCAGCATCACCACCAGAGAGAGCCAGAAGCCCCAGGGCGTATGCAGGAAGGGCATGTATTCAAAATTCATACCGTATATACTGGCAATGAGCGTGGGCGGCATGAACACCACAGACATGATAGTGAACACCTTCACAATATCATTCTGCTCAATGTTGATGAGCCCCAGCACGGCATCAAGCATGAAATTAATCTTATTGGACAGGAATGAGGCGTATTCCGAAAGAGAATTCACGTCTCGGGACACCGGACGGAGCGCCACATACAGACTATTCTGCGCATCCAGACAGGAATCTTCGTTACCGGCAAAGGTAATGAGACGCAGCAGGTTCACCAGAGCATCACGCTGCCGGGTGATGAGGTCACCCACTCGCCCCAGCTCTTCCAGAGCATCACGCAGATCGTCCGTATCCGGGTCCTGCACTTTTTCCTTGCGGCGGGTATGGTGTTTACCGAACACCTTTTTGGACAGAGCATCCAAATCCGTACCGAATCGCTCCAGCACGTCAGCCTGGCGGTCCACCAGCGTTTCCAACAGCCCCACAAACACCAAATCCCGGTTTGTGCCCTGCATACGCAGCAGCTGGTGGGAAAACACACGGAAGGAATACGAATCCGTATGACGAATGGTAATAAGCGTCTTCCCCTTGAGAATGAAAGTGATTTCCGCAATGATGGGGTCATCCGTTTCCACGCGGCTGAGCACCGTCGTGGTCATGAAACGCCCGCCGTCCTCACAGTACAGACGGGAAGTCGCCTCAATTTCGCGCATTTCATCCTTAGTAGGCATTTCAATGGCACAGAGAGACTCCGCATAGCGTAACTCTTCCGCATCCGGTGTGAGCAAATCAATCCAGAACACCTCACCGCGGCGGGATTCCTGTTCCTCCACGCCAACAGTGCGCGATATTCCGTTCTCAGTCTGTGTGTAGATGCGAATCATCTTCTGCTTTGTAGGGGAAAATGGTTCTTACAGCCCGGAACAAGCCCGGTCGGAGCTTATTTTGCCCTTTTCATCGGCAAAAATCAAGCCTTAATCTCGAACAAGCGGGAAAATGAGCCTTCTCAGGACCTGTGCACATGCGCCATACCGCCGCGCAGAGCAGCAATGACCACTTTATCCCCGGCGGCAAGCCCGGCGCGGTCATCCGGTTCGATGGGGATGATATGATCTTCCCAGCGGATGCAGAGATTATCTCCCTCACCGAGCACGACTGCCGTTTTACCGGAAATCTGTTCGGTGGATTCACGGGGTGCATTACGCATCACCATATCCATGATTATCCTCCGCACACACTGCACCCACAGCGTGTAATACAGCACACAGAGCAGCGCCAGGAAACCGATGAAGACCAGCACAGACCACTGCCACGGAGCCCCCACCAGCCAGGTTCCCCATGCAGCAAAAAGCAGCAGAGACATCCAGGAAAGAAACTCCGTGCAGACAAAGATATCCAGCACCAGCAGCGTGATACCCACAGCCAGCATGATATGCAGGAACGTGCCGTGCTCTATCCCCAGAAAGGTATCAGCAAGAATCGGGAACATAGCACCTTATTTCTTGAGGTCCATGACGGAGGGTACACTGTTGGGCAAGTACACCTGAGCCGCAGGATTGGCGGTAATGGTAGCATAGCCCTCAAGCGCCTGACGATTCATCAGCACTTTAGCCGCAGCTTCTGCCCCCACCACGGCAGCAATGCGCTGCAGATAGGCAGCCTCTGCCTCCGCGGCCAGCCGCATCGCCTCCGCAGCACCCTGAGCGCGCAGAATGGCTGCCTGTTTTTCAGACTCAGCCAAACGAACCTTGGCCGTACTCTCACCCTCTGCCTTGAGCGCAATGGAGCGGCTCACTCGTTCTGCCTCCATCTGTCGCAGCATAGCCTCTCGGGTTTCATTATCCGTAGTCAGCTCCTTGATTTCAATGGAAGTAATGCTGAGCCCCCAGCGGGAAGCGGTCGATGCAACCGCCACGGAAACCTTCTCCGATATCTCTGAGCGGGAGGAGAGAATCTCATCCAGGTTACGACTGCCGATAAGCGAGCGAAGCTCATTGAGGACAAGCTCTATGAGAGACTTATGCAAATTCTGCACCTCATAGACCGCCTTGATGGCATCCATAATACGCCAGCGAATGATGCAGTTCACCTGCATGGTGGCATTGTCCTTGGTGATGCAGGAGCGGGGATTGGTATCCAACAGCTGCTCCGTCTGCTCAATGTAGATACCCCTCTTGTTGGTCAGATTTCCCCAAGAAGAAGAAACATCCTTAAGACTCTGCAGAAAGGGAATATAAAACTGCAAACCACTCTTACGAACGGACGTCGGCTTGCCGAACATCTCAACAATGGCGCAATGGCCCTGCGGTACGGTAAAAATAAACATAACAGAACGAATAAAGAACCAAAAAATGAAAGGAACGCAGCGTATTATAACGAACATCTATCCCGATGCAAGAAGAAAGCACGCTCACAGACGTGCTTTTTGCTTGCAGGCAAGGGCGGGTAATGTTAAATTGTGGGGTAGCATGAAAGTTATTACCATTTACGGCAGCAAAAGTGACCTCCCCTTCATGGAACCGGCTCGCACCTACTTCCTTGAGAACAATGTTGAGCACGAAGAGGTAATCTACTCCGCCCATCGTGATTTACCCGCCCTCATCGAATACCTGAAAGAGCTGGAGGCAAACAAAACGAAAGCCGTACTGCTCTGCGTGGCCGGGCTTTCCGCAGCCCTGCCCGGCGTTGTGGTCATGAATACGGAGCTGCCCGTCATCGGCATTCCGGTTCCCTGCGGTCCGCTCAACGGCGTAGATGCCCTGCTGGCTATATCTCAGCTGCCCGGCGGCGTACCGGCCACGACAGTCGGCCTGCACAAGAAGACCCCCATCAACGCCGCCATGGCTGCTCATCGCATCATCAAGCTGGCTGAGTAATTCCTTCCTTCACCGCTTCATCATCCCTGCCGGACATGCCGACTCTGGGCAAACAAGACATAGAAGCCGCTCTGGATACCTGGGCGGAAAAGATAGCCGCCGGATTCCACTCCGGCAGCAGAGAGCTGGCCGTTGTCGGCCTCATCAGTCACGGAGACGTTCTCGCACGGCGGCTTATCCGGCGACTGGAGGTTGCCGGGATACGGGCACGCTACGGCGCGCTGGACATCTCTCTCTACCGGGATGATTTTGATATGAAGCAGAGCAAACCGGCGCTCCGCTCCTCATACCTGCCCTTCTCCACGGATGCGCTGGATTTGATTCTGGTGGATGACGTGGTACAGACCGGCCGCACCGTCAGAGCTGCCCTGAATGCCATTTTCGAATACGGCAGACCCGCCTCCGTGCAGCTCCACTGTCTGGTGGACCGAGGCGGGAGAGAACTTCCCATCTGCCCGGACTACAGCGCCATCCGGATTTCCGTTCCGGCAGATGCAAAAGTGGCCGTCCGCCTGCAGGAGATAGACGGCGAAGATGAGATAATATACTCCTGACGCAATTCCCTCATTCAGATTTCGCATGAACCCGCGTAAAGATTTACTGACCATCGGCGCGCTGAGCACAGAGGAGATCAACACCATCCTCGACAGCGCCACGGCCATGAAAGACATCTTCACCAAGAGTGTGAAAAAGGTGCCTGCCCTGAAAGGCAAATCCGTTCTCACCCTCTTTTATGAGCCGAGCACCCGTACCCGTTCCTCGTTTGAAGTGGCAGCACACCGCCTTTCCGCAGATGTGACCACCTTCACCGTCTCCACCTCCTCCGTGGTGAAGGGAGAAAGCGTGCATGATACCATTGATACGCTCATGAGCATGAAGATGGACTACATCATCGTGCGCCACAAGCACAGCGGCATTCCGGCCGTTATTGCCCGACACTGCAAGGCTGCCGTCATCAACGCCGGCGACGGTGCCCACGCACACCCCAGCCAAGCCTTCCTGGATGCTTTCACCATCCGTGAAAAATACGGCACCGTAGCGGGCAAGAGAGTGGTCATCATCGGTGATATTCTGCACAGCCGTGTAGCGCGCTCCACCAGCTGCATCCTCAAGAGACTGGGTGCGGAAGTTGCCTACATGGGTCCCGGACCGCTCGTACCGCAGGAGAAGTTCACCGGCATTCCCCGTTTCACCAACTGGGACCAGATTTTTGAATGGAAACCGGATGTCATCTACCTGCTGCGAGTGCAGAACGAACGCATGGACACGCCCTTCTTCCCGGCGGGTGATTATCACCAAGCCTTCGGAGTAACGGAAGAGCGTCTGGCACGCATTGAGGACATGAATCTGTCCATCATGCACCCCGGGCCCGTTAACCGCGGAGTAGAGATTTGCGACGCCGCCATGGAATACCGGAACACCCTCATCAACGACCAGGTAGAAAACGGCATTGCCGCACGTATGAGCATCCTTTACCATCTTACCCCCCAAACACAGAATCATGACTAATACATATATCCGTAACGCCGTCTGGGCACCTACCGGGGAGTTGTGCGATATCAGAATCGGTCCCGGTCTGAGCAGCAGATTTGATTATCTTGGGGGGCTCACCACCAGTGATGCAGAGGTATGCCCCTGCGGTGAGATGGCCATACCGACAGGAGCCCCCTGTACGGATGCCGCCGGTAAGATTGTGATGCCGGCACTCTTCGATTTACATGCCAAAGTGGAAGTACCCGGACGCAGCAAACGCGAATCCGTGAGCCGCACGGGGCAAGCCGCAGTGCTGGGCGGAGTCTGGGGCATGCTGGTCATGCCCACAGGCGGGTTCATGTTTGACAACTATGCCACACTGGACAGCTTCAATGACGCAGTCACCCAGCGTTCCGCCGCAGAAATGATTCCTGCCGGCACCATATCCCGCGGAACAGAGGGCAAACAGCAGTCCCCGTACAATACACTTGCCGCCCGCGGGGTAAGCATCCTGACAGATGGAGACAATGTGCCGGATAACTTGCTGATGCTTCACCGCGCCATGAAATACGCGGCAGAGCTCAACCTCACTTTCGCCATCCGTGGAGATGTTCCCATGCTCTCCGCCAACACCTACATGCACCCCGGCACCACATCCTATGCACTGGGGCTGCACGGCTCCCCCGCCTGCGCGGAGGAAATCGGCATCGAAATTCTACTGCGTCTGGCACGGGATGCCGGAGCAAGGCTGCATGTGCAGACCGTCAGCACCGCTCAGGGCGTGGCAAGTATCCGCCGGGCAAAGGCAGAGGGACAGCAGGTGACGGCAGAGGTGGCCCTGCACCACCTGCTCTACACGCATGAGGATGTGGGAGACTACGACACTACCTACAAAGTGGTGCCCCCGCTGCGCGACCGCAGTGACTGTGACGCGCTGCTGGCCGGGGTGAAAGACGGTACGATAGACTGCATCGTCACAGATCACACCCCCTGCACGCCGTTCGACAAGAAACAGGATTTCGTAAGCGCACCCCAGGGTATGACCGCGCTGGACACCTTCCTGCCGGCACTTTACACGCATCTTGTACTTCCCGGCAAACTCAGCTGGGCGGAACTGGTTCGTGCCTGCTGCGTGGCACCCCTGCAGATAGCTAACCCTCAGGATGCGGAAAGCGATTCTCCGGCCGGGGTACCGCTGCTCATGTTTGATCCGGAGCCTGAATACACGGTGACGGAATCCGGAATCGTCTGCGGCACACGGAACAACCCGCAGCTCGGCACCGTGCTGCGGGGTCACGTCACACTTCCTCTCTGATACAGAGAAAACTTCAGCATACACTTTCTCCTCATATTCCATGGTAATATATATTGTCAGCGACGGCAAAAAGGGGCATCTTTCTCAAACCCGAGGGCTTGCAGCAGCACTGCTGGAACAGGCCGCTGAGAAAGCACCCCAGGTAGAACACAGCTGCCACGAGGTGGATATAACAGGCAAAAGCTGGCTCAGCAAGCTGGTGTATAAGGGCAAGGATTTGGATTTCCCGCGTCCGCACCTGATTCTCTGCGCCGGGCACAGCACCCATCTGGCGGCACTGAGTCTGGCCCGCCACCTGCGCTGCCTGTGCATGGTCTGCATGAAACCCAGCCTCCCCACCGGGATGTTTGATTTGTGCATCATGCCCCGGCATGACCTGCCAACGGGGGCCACGGCAGCTCCCGGGGTATTCCTGACCAACGGTGCCATCAACTCCATCCGGCCGCAACCGGATATTCCCAAGACAGAAACCCTCATCCTGATAGGCGGGCCCAGCAAGAGCTACAAATGGGAGGAAGAAACCATCATCACCCAGCTGAGCACCATTGCCCGCCACAACAGCACCCCCATGGTGCTCACCACCTCTCGCCGTACGCCGGCAGACTTTGCCAAGGACGTAGCCACCGCATGCCCCAGCATCCGCGTGGTTCCCGTGGATCAGACCGGGCCCAACTGGGTGGCTGAACATCTGGCAAAAGCGGCGCAGGTATGGGTAACTCAGGACAGCGTCTCCATGGTGTATGAAGCACTCTCCAGCGGGGCACCGGTGGGCATTCTGGAAATGCCGCCCAAAGAAGGGCCGCACAAACCGGATGAATCCCGCATTGCCCGCGGGCTCAACATGCTGATTTCAGAGGGAATCGTGTGTCGCTTCACCGAATGGGCCAAAACACGGACCCTGCCCAAGCAGGACAACATCCTCAACGAAGCAGGCCGCACCGCCGCTTACATTCTGGAAAACTTCCCGAAATTACTGCCATGAAAGTAATGCATCTACTGCCCTCCCTCTCATCCGGCGGCGTGGAACAGGTTGTTCTGGAACTCTGCCAGGGGCTTTGTGAGCGCGGGGTGGAAAACATCGTCGTTTCTGCCGGCGGAGCCATGGTTGAGGCAGTAGAAGCAGCCGGAGCCCGGCACATTTGCCGCCCCATCGGCAAAAAAAGCCTCAGCACCTTACTGCAGATAGGCCGGATGGCGCGACTGCTGAAGACAGAGCAACCGGATGTACTGCATCTGCACTCCCGAGTCCCGGCATGGGTAGGGCATCTGGCCGTCAAGCGACTTCCCCGCAGCAAACGCCCCGTGGTGATATCCTCATTCCATGGATTCCATTCCGTCAATTTCTACTCCGGCATCATGGCCAAAGGAAACTGCGTGATAGCCGTATCAGACTGCATGAAGGAGCATATCCTGCAGAACTATCCCCGCACACCGGAAGCATCCATCGTGGTCATCCCCAATTCCGTGGACCAAACACAGAATTACCCCGGTTATCAGCCGTCGGCAGCATGGTATGCAGAGTGGCAGAAAGATTATCCCGAGCTGAAGGGCAAATACACGCTGTGCCTTCCCGGGCGCATCACCAGACTGAAAGGCGCCATGCATCTGCCGGAGCTGTTGCAAAAGCTGCACGCGCGGGGAATCCCGGCACACGCCGTCATCGTGGGCGAAACTAAAAAGGGTAAAGAAGCTTTCAAGGAAGAGGTGCGTGAAGCATTGCGTGCCGCCGGTATGGAGCAGCATGCCACCTGGACCGGTCACCGCAGAGACCTGCGAGACGTCCTCTGCGCCTGCGATGTAACGCTTTCTCTGACGCTGCAGCCGGAATCATTCGGTAAAACGACCTTGGAAGCGCTTGCCTTGGGGCGTCCGGTAGCCGGCTATGAGCACGGAGGTGTAGGTGAGCAGCTGAGCATTCTGCTACCGGAGGGAAAAGTACCCACCGGCGATATATCCGCCATGGCAGGACTCTTGGCGCAATGGTATGAAAAAGCCCCGGTTCCCGCTCCGGTAACGGCTCCATACCGCAGGCAGGATATGATTGACGCACACATCAGCGCTTACAATCGCCAGCTCCTTAACGCATGACTTTTCTACATTTCAGCCCCGGGCTGCGGCCCGGCAGCATCAACCAGCTTGCCGCAGATTTGGCAGTGGGGCTGCAACAGCAGGAAGAAGGAAAAGCTCATACCAATATCCTGTTATCTCCCAATAATGAACTGACATCTCAGCTGCCCGAAATCGAACACCACAACATCAGCGAAAACCAGGGACTGCTGACCTTTGTGCGCCAAATCGTCCAATTGAAGAGAGTGGCGGAAAAGACTCAGACGGATGTAGTCATCGCCTATGGGCAAAAAGCTATCCGTATAGCACTGATAGCACTCCAAAGCGTGTCGAAAAAGCCTCGTCCGCGCCTTGTCGGGGTTCTGACCGGTTTTCCCAACAGTTTCATGCCCTCTCTCTCACTTTCCCGATGTTCCGCGATTTATACCATCTCCGCACATCTGGCAGACGAGCTGAAAAAAATATACTCACAAAAACCGCAGGGCAGTTGGTCATCTTATTTCGCCGATTTGTTCAGCGGCGCATTCATATCCACCATTCCATACGGCGTACATGTTGAGCAATGCAATCCGCTCTATGAACCATCACCCGAATGGATAGAAGAATGGAAGCGGTCCTATCCCGTGGAACCGGAAACGACAACAATCTGCATCCCCTGCCCCATTTCCTCAGAGATTCACGGGTTGGAGTACCTGCCGCAAATCATCCTCGGCTTAAAGGAAAAGGGAATCAATCCGCATGTATATCTGACCGGAGACCTGAACAAAGCCACACGCAAAACGCGCAACAAATTGCGCAGGCTTTTTGAGTCAAAAGACGTCAGCGAGTACATCACCTGGCTGGGGCTGCGGCAGGATCTCCGCAACATTTTGAAAGTAACGGACATCGTCCTTTCCCTTGCAACAAAACCGACAAGCCACAACAGACCCATCCTGGAAGCACTGGCTCTGGGGCGTCCGGTTATTGGTTTTGCTCACGGCGCAGTAGGAGAAATGATTGAGAGTTTTTATCCCAAATCCGGAGCAGCCATTCCCTTGAATGAGCCCACAGCTGACGCCAAAAAGCCCTCAGCAGTGCACTGTTCCTACGGAGTTGAAGGCGTAATTGAAAAAATTATCGAGTGGAAAACAACTCCGCCCCAAACCATCAGTCACCCAATAGATATTCCTTCCGAGTACAACTTCGAAACGACGGTAAAAGACTTTGAGTCCGCGTTGGAAGAGGTGAACCGCAGCAAATAATCACGGCGGTTTCCACAAGAACCGCCGCACATGCGCCCATTCAGGGCAACACGGCGGCGGAATGGGCATTTTATGGAGAACGCTTCTATCAGAACGAGTATTGAAGGCCGACATTGCCGGCCACACCGCCGCGGTCCGGTCCCAGGCGACCAAAAACACCGGCCTGCATCTCCCATTGAGCCACCATGGGCATCACCAGGTCAAAACCGAGCTGCACAAAAAAAGGTTCCCGTTTCATGGAGCTCACTCCGAAAGAATCCCGCCCGGCCATACCATGCTGAGCATGAGCGCGGTGCTCAGAGAACTCCGCCACAGCGGCAACGGAGGAGGAGAATGTGGCAACACCCCAGCCGGGAATAGGCGTGAATGTGTGGGTAAGACGGCCACCGATACCCATTTGCAGGAGGTTCACATCATCAAACGCGGTATCAAAACGGGCACCGTTCAGGTGTTCATGCATGTGGTCAAAATGAGTAAAGGCGTAATTCACTGTCATGAAGGGCGTAGCAACGGTATCCGCACTCCAGAGGTAATCACGGCTCAGTTCATAGCCTACATTGACGGAATGGGCATTGACACCACCGGTAGCAGTGCCCCACGCACCGAACCCGCGACGCGTGCTGAAATCATGAATACCGGCACCCAAAATAAAGCGATGGTTAAGGCAGCCTGTTTTCACCGCACTGTAGAGGTCAATGTAATACGCATCGTCATTGAAACGGGTGCCGTCCGTTCGGGCGATGGATTCCTCATAGCCAAAAGCCACGCCGGCGCGAGCATTGCAGCAGAACTGACGGTCCAGCCCGGTCAGCACGCCCTGAAACGTGCGGGTATAGTCGGAACGATGGGCGTGATCACCGTTAAAGCGGTTATACCCGCCCACATAAGAGGTCCAAACAGAATCTCTCCATTCCGGCACCAGCAGCTCACCGCTTTTATCCGCAGCACAGGGAGTCGGCATCTGCACACGGGAACGCAGGGTATCCAAATGGAATGAGGACCCATCCATCACGGACATGGGTACCAGAGTAACGGATGAACCGGGAACCGCCGCAGAGGCATATCCCGCCACACCGCACACAACAACAACTGCGGCCGAAAGAGCTCGTCGCAACAGCATCGGTATATGTAATTTCATGGGGTATTTTCTTTTGTCTGTTTTACAGGATTGCACCATCCGGTGCCAAATCCTGCGCATATCATACCCCCCGCCCCACCGGACGGCAATGACAATTAGGCCGTATCACTCAAACGGTTAGCAGAGCATCAAATACGGCGCGTCAGGCAGTACCAGATGAAACGGCTGTTGTGCACCAGATAGCGTTTCATGAGCCGCCCGGGCTCACGGCAGAGACGGTACAGCCACTCCAACCCGTGGGAGCGAACCCAGAGCGGAGCCTGTTTCACCAGACCGGCGTGAAAATTAAACGCAGCACCCACGCCGAAATACACCGCAGGCGGCAACAGTTCACGGTGGGTATAGAGCCAGCATTCCTGCTTGGGGCAACCAAGCCCGACCCAGACACAATTGGCGCCGCTCTCACGAATAGCGGAAAGCATGCGTTCATTGGTACCTGCCGGCCATTCGCCCATGGGCGGGCAGAAATGCCCCGCTACCTCCGCCCCCGGGAAACGCTCACCCAGACGCTGACGCAGTTTTTCACAGGCTTCCTCAGACCCGCCCAGCAAAAAGTGGCGGGCACCGGCAGCACGGCCCTTATCCCACATCCACTCCATCACATCCGGGCCGTACAGGCGCCGGGCATCCGTGCCCTTGCGGCGCATCAGCCACACAATCGGCATACCATCCGGGCAGATATAGTCAAACCGGCGGACTCCGGCGCCGTATTCAGCATCTCCCAAGATACGGGTAAGCACATGGACATCCGAATGAGCCACCAGATAGGGGCGCTCCGCCCGTGCAGCAAGGCGCAGCCACTCATCAGCAGCAGTATCAAGATTGCCCACCGCGTACGGAATACCAAAAATGCTCACTCGCTCCATATCTGCCATAGACGAGTCAGAACATACCACCGCTGCCGCACTTTGTCAAGGCACAACAGCTGCCGTTTTTACGCGGAGTGCGGTTAGATGCTTGCTTCTGCGGAAAGTATATGGTAGAATGTGAAGCGTATGATTCGTAAGCTTTCGGTAGAGGGAATTACGGTATTTCCCACTCAGGAGGTATTCCGCTTTGCGCCCGGCATGAATATCATCATCGGCGGTAACGATTCCGGCAAAAGCCACCTCATGAAACTCTGCTACGCCATCTGCAAATGGAGCTGCGGAGGCAGCAGGAGGGAGCTGCCCGTGGTCTGGGCAGAAGAAAAACGGCTGAGACTGGACCTTCTGCGAGTGTTTGGCACCCGGGATTTGACGGGGCTGACCTCCCGTTGCATCCGAGACTGTACGGCAACGGTACACGCTTCTCTGCACGGGGAAAAAGTACCGCCGGGTTCTGCCGAGCTGGAGTTTTCCTTCCGGGAAGGGCATGAGGAGGAAGGTTTGCGCATCAGCACCATGCCGGAGCGCAATCTGACCACCAACGCCGTATTTCTGGCACCCAGAGAGGTACTTTCCATCTATCCATGCTACATGCAGGCAGGCAAACGGTACCCGGAGCTGCTGGATTCCGCCAGCTGGGAACTCTGCCGTGCTCTGGAAACGGAGCCGACGGCACAGCCCGCGGGCATCATGCAGCACGCGCTTCACCGCATAGAAGACTTGCTCAGTGGAAAACTACTCCGCATCAACGGTAGATTTTTCCTCCAGAGACCCGGCCAGGAACCGCTGGAGCTCAATCTGGTGGCGGAAGGTTTCAAACGTATCGGCACGCTGGGGCTGCTCATCAGCAACGGAACAGTCCGCCCGGGCACCTGCCTGTTCTGGGATGAACCGGAGATGAACCTCAATGCTCAACATCTGCCGCGATTGGTCGGCATCATGATGACACTGTGCAGGGCCGGAATCCAGCTGGTTCTCACCACGCACAGCCTTTTCCTGCTGCGAGAGCTGGTCATTCAACTGGCAGACAAAAAGAACCGCGGTGTTACCAGGCAGTTCTTCGGACTGCAAACACCGGAAATAGCCGGAACCGGGGTACGGGTCAGCTCTGCAGATGAGCTGAATAAACTGGAACACATTGCGAGTCTGGATGCAGAAACGGAACAGGCAGACCGTTATCTGAGTCTCACACCGAATCTTTTTGACGAAGTATAACCGTGTTTCAGGCCGGCACAACATGCGTTGAGGGTGTACACCGCTTCCATTTTGAAGCGGGGTACTACGTCTGCCGCTTCGAATGCTCGGAGTTTTACTCCCACAACGCCCAAAATTTCTGCAACAGTTGCAAGGAAATGGATTTTGTCCTCTACCATCCGGGCAAAAAGGAGCTCTGGTTGGTAGAAGTCAAGGATTACCGTTTCAACGCCCGTCCCAAGGTAAGCGAGCTTGTGGAAAAGCTTTGCCGGAAGGTGAGAGATTGTCTTTTCCTGCTCCGCACGGCAGCCATCTGTGCCCCGGAAGAACAACCTGCAGAGGGCATTTCCCTCCGGGAGATGGCCCGCATGAGCCTTCAGGCAAAACACATTCGCCTTGCTTTCACCATTGAGCTGGGACGCACCGGTCTATTCCCCCCAAAATCCATTCTGGCCACCATTCATGACCTGCTGTACCGCCAGCTGTGTTTCATTGACCCGCAAATGCTCTGCGTCCCCATCACCACTTCCGGTGAATACGCGCCCTGGACCATTTCCCCGGCCGGAAATGAGCATTCCTCACGCATCCAGCGCCGCATGGAAGAAGCCAAAGCCGCCCGGGACAAAGAAGAAAAGCTGCGCCGCGAGCAAGAACGCCACCAGGCCAAAATGGAAGCAAAACGCCGCAAAAAAGCCCGTAAATCCTCCATACCTCTGTGGAAACAGCGTGCGCAGGAACGCGCAGAGGGTAAAACAGGCACCCATGCCGACCGCCGCCGCACCACCACTCCCCCGGAACCATGAACAAACTGCGACTCACTCTCATCCTCACCGTTTTAAGCATCATCTGCGGTCTGCTCTTCATCCCGGATTGGTTTGAAGACCCGCGGGAGCTTGCCCCCGGAGACTGGAAAGACAGCGGCCGCACCGGCACCCTGGAGGTGACGGATTCCTCCATCATTCTACACGGCTTCGGGCACAGAGGCACCATTTCCTACCAATGGATGCAAACGGACAGTGAGCCTTACACCATGCAGATTGTCTACGGCGGCCACCGACTGGATGCGCACATCACCTTCGACGGTCCGAACACCGTCATCGCGGAACTGGATATCATGGATAAACTGCCGGCAGAGGCAGCCAAAACGCTCCGCAGCAAAAACCGCAGCCTGGGACGCCCGGAAAATGAGTTCCGACTTGTCTTTTTCCGCATGGCTTCGCAAAATTGAGCAAAACGCCCCGCAAACGGCGCAAAATGTCCGTTTACAGCAATTTTATCTTGAAAGCAGAGCCTTTTTGCGCTAAAAAGATGGTGTTAATTTTCAACTTAACAACAATAACCATATTATACCATCATGGAAACAACATTCAAGATTCATGGTCTCTGCGCAGCTACGCACACCCCGATGAACGCCGACGGCTCCTGCAACCCCAATGCAGTGGACGCTCAGGCCAAGTTCCTGGCCAGCCAGGGCATCAAGTCCGTTTTCATCACCGGCTCCACCGGCGAATCCGCCCACATGCAGCTCACCGAGCGCAAGGAAAATATGGCCGCCTGGGGCGAGGCCGGCAAGAAGTACGGTATCGACGTCATCGTCCACACCGGCGGCAACTGCGTGTATGACGGCCGTGAGCTGGCCGCCTACGCAGCCCAGTGCGGAGCAGTCGGCACCGCCAGCAACTCTCCCTGCTACTTCAAGCCCGGCAGCATTGACCTGCTGGCAGACAGCCTTGCCGTGGCCGCCTCCGGCGCGCCCGAGCTGCCCTTCTACTTCTACGACATCCCCGTGCTGACCCACGTGGGCTTCAACCCCTGCAAGATGATTGAGGCATGCGCTGCCAAGATTCCGAACTTTGTGGGTGTGAAGTTCACCAACCCGGATCTGGCTCTTTACATGGATGCCCTCAACTACGACGGCGGCAAGTACGACATTCCGTGGGGTGTTGACGAATGGTTCCTGGGTGCCTATGCAACCGGCGCCAAGGGCGGCGTGGGCTCCTCCTTCAACTATGCTCCCAAGCTGTATGATGACATCATGAAGGCTGTGGATGCCGGTGATCTGGCAGAGGCCCGCCGCCTCCAGCAGCTTTCCGTCACCATGATTAACATCATTGCCGGCAAGGGCTACATGGGCTGCTGCAAGTACCTCATGAGCGAATGGACCGGCGTTGACTTCGGCCCGGCCCGCCTGCCCATGGGCAAGCAGGACAAGGCCACCCTTGAGGCTCTCAAGAGCGAGCTCAAGGCCATCGGCTTCTACGATTGGGCTATTTACAAGTAAAGATTCAACCTCTGCCTCCTCATGGACACAAAAGCACTTGGCGAATTCTACAAAGACAAGCTGCTCAATGAGGTAGAACCGTTCTGGTTCCCCCGTTCACTGGACACAGTGAACGGGGGGCTCTACCATTGTTGCGCGGCAGACGGCACACTGGTAGACACCGACAAGAACGTGTGGGCTCAGGGCCGCATGGCTTGGATGCTCCTTACCTGCTACAACAGCATTGAAAAACGCCCGGAGTGGATGCAGTACGCAGAAAGCGCCCTCAAGTTCCTTGAGGAGAAATGCGTGGATCCCTCTGACGGCCGCATGTACTTCCACATGACGGCAGACGGCACCCCCATCCGCAAGCGCCGCTACGCTTACAGCGAATGCTTTGCCGCCATTGCCTGGGCAGCACACTACGGTGCCACAGGTGATGCACACAGTGCGGAACGCGCCCGCCACTGGTTCGATATCTACGCCGACATCTTCTTTACCCCGGGCAAGATGGCACCTAAGAGCACCGGAAATCGTCCCGGTGAGAACCTTGGCTGCCGCATGATTATGATTGTCACGGCTCAGGAACTGCGCCGTTATCTGGGAGATGCAGACGGCTTCTACACCGGTTGGATTGACCGTTGCATTGATGACCTGCAGCGGCTCTTCCTGCACGAGGACATTCAGGCTGTGCTTGAGAACGTGGCACCGGACGGCTCTGTCATCGACCATTTCGACGAACGCATCCTCAACCCCGGCCACGATATCGAAGGCGGCTGGTTTGTACTGGAGGAAGCCCGCTATCGCGGCGGAGACAAGAAGCTCATCGAAATCGGCTGCAAGATGATTGACTGGGCCCTGGCACGCGGCTGGGACAAAAAGTACGGCGGCCTGCTCTACTACACGGACGTGTACAACAAGCCCGTACAGGAATACTGGCACAACATGAAGTTCTGGTGGCCGCACGATGAGGCACTCATCGGCACCTGCCTGGCCTATGTCATGACCGGCGATGAGAAGTACGCAGAGTGGCATCAGCGCATCCATGACTGGGCATTCGAGCATCTGCAGGACAAGGAGCACGGAGAGTGGTTCGGATACTGCAACCAGGACGGCACCACCACCAACGGGCTCAAGGGCTCCATGTGGAAATCTTTCTTCCACCACCCGCGTGCTCTCTGGTGCTGCGCACACTATTTCGGCGCCATTCCCGCACCGGAAACAAAAGCTTAATACGATCTACAACATTCCATGATTATTGGCATTCTTAATTCCGGTGGTGACTGCCCGGGCATTAACGCAGTCATCGAGGGCTACGTCTCCGCGGCATACCGCCGCGGCTGGCGAGTCATCGGCTTCCATGATGGTTTCGAAGGTTTGCTGCCGGTTGCCGGCGGTCGCCGCTACGAAATCCTCACGCCCATGAAAACCCACCAGATTCGCTCACAGGGCGGCACCATGCTGGGCACCACCAACACGGGAAACTTCAAAATCAACACCAACAAGCTGGGGCGTCGTTCCATCGACCCGGAGATTCTGGCCAAGGCCAAGAAGACCATTTCCGCACTCGGTCTGGAGGCTCTGGCCGTGGTGGGCGGCTCCGGCTCTGCCCGCACCGCCAGTCTGCTGGCAGAAGAAGGCCTACCGGTAATTTCCATACCGAAAACCATCAACAACGACCTCTGCCCCGACACGGACTACACCTTCGGTTTCCAGAGTGCCGTTTCCGTTGTATCGGAATCCATTGACCGCATCCGCACCACGGCCAACGCCCACCAGCGAATGATGGTGGTGGAGGTGATGGGCGACCTCTCCGGCTGGATTGCCCTGCATAGCGGTATCGCCACGGCAGCGGATGTGGTACTCATTCCTGAGATTGAGTTTGAGCTCCAGAATGTGATTGACTGTATCAAGGCCCGCAAGGCTGCCGGTCAGAGAGAAATCATCGTAGTGGTAGCAGAAGGCGCCAAGCTGAACGGAAAGCTCGTCACCGTGCTCAATAAAGATAACGGTGAAGAGCGTCTGGGCGGCATCGGTAACCGACTCTCCCGCATTCTGCAGGAAGAAACGGGCGTTGAAACCCGTTACTGCGTACTGGGTCACACCCAGCGCGGCGGTTCCCCCTGCGCTTTCGACCGTATTGCAGGTCTGCGCTTCGGCGTAGAGGCCGTCAAGCTCATTGAGGAAAGGAAGTTCGGTACCGCACTTATTCTGAACGGTCCGAACGTGGACACTGTCCCCATTGAGGATGCCGTGCGCTCCCTGCGTCTGGTAGACCCCGAAAGCCAGATAGTTGCCACAGCCCGTGATTTGGGCATCATTTTCGGTGATCGCCCGGCATCTGAGCTGATGAGCGACCACAAGACGGCAACAGTAGAACCTGAGGGCGAGAAGCCTGCCCGAAAGGCCAGCAAATCAAAAGAGGCAAAGTAAACATACAGAATGAAAAAAATCCTTAAAAGTTTCTGCGTATTGGCAGCAGCCATCGGCAGCATGACGCTGAGCTCCTGTGTAGGGTATGTCACCCCGGACCAGACCAAGCCCAGCTATGTGGCACTGGAAGTATACTCCGGCCGTATTCTCTACTCATCCAACGCCAACCAGCGCCGCCCCATCGGCATGCTGACCAATCTGGTCACCGCCACGGTAGTGCTGGATTGGGTGCGAGCACAGAATGTGGACATGAACCGAGTGATTACCGTACCGAGAGAGGCCGTGCGCTGGCAGCGCACCAATCTGCTGAAACTTCGTCCGGGAGAACGCATCAGCCTGCGAGATGCGCTGTACTCTGCCCTGCTTTGGGATGACAGTGTATGCGCAACCACCGCAGCTTTTGCCTGTGGCCAGGTATTGGACAAGGCTGCCCCCGAAAAGGCATTTGTCTCAGAAATGAACAAGCTGGCACGCCGCCTTGGCATGACCTCCACCACGTTCAAGGGAAGTAATGGTGCGGTCATCACCCAATCCACGGCACGGGACATGGCACTGATGGGGCTCTACGCTCTGTCTGACCCGAAGATGATGGGCATCACCTCTCAGCCCAGTGTCACGGTAACCATTTATTCTCCGGCAGGGAATCGTACGGTACAGGTGAACAACAACAACCGCCTGCTGCAGGCAGCCGTGGACGGGCTCAAGGTAGCACGCTCCTACAGTGCCGGCTCCTGCCTCATGGTAACCTCCAGCCGCCCTTCGGTCAAACGCACCAATCCCCTGACCGGCAAACCCGGCACCTACGGCCAGCGTCTGCTGGTGGTGATGCTCGGCATGCCGGATCGCAGCTCCCGCGATCAGACGGCTGCCAAATTCCTGACAGACGGCTGGAATGCATGGGACCGCTGGCTTCCTTCCAATGACTACAAGGATAAAACCAAATTCATCATTCTTCCAAACTAAATATCTCTCATGAATATCGGTATTCTCAACGCCGGCGGCGACTGCCCCGGACTTAACGCCGTAATTGAAGGCGCCGTGGCAGCAGCAACTGCCCGCGGCTGGAAGGTTTACGGCTTCTATGATGGCTTCGAAGGCCTGCTCTCCACGCCGGACAATGAGCGCTGGCGCATTCTCACCCCGGAAAACTGCCACAACATCCGCTCCCTGGGCGGCACGATTCTGGGTACCGTCAACAAAGGTAACTTCACCGTCAAGAGCGGTGTGGGCGGTCGTATGCAGATTGCGGAAGAAGTTCTGGAACGCAGTAAGGAAACTGTCAAGCGGCTCGGACTCTCTGCCCTTATCGTAGTGGGCGGCGACGGTTCTCAGACCATCGGTCTGGAGCTGCGCCAGATTGGTCTGCCCATCGTGGGTGTGCCCAAGACCATTGATAATGACCTGGGTTCCACGGACTACACCTTCGGTTTCTGGACGGCTGTTTCCATTGTGAGTGAAAACCTGGACCGTCTGCGCACCACGGCCTACTCTCACCAGCGTATGATGGTGGTGGAGGTAATGGGGCGCCACGCCGGTTGGATTGCTCTTTACGGCGGTATCGCCGGTGGTGCAGATGTCATTCTTCTGCCAGAAATTGAGTTCACG
Source organism: Akkermansia sp. (assembly GCA_045635265.1). Taxonomy (GTDB): domain Bacteria; phylum Verrucomicrobiota; class Verrucomicrobiia; order Verrucomicrobiales; family Akkermansiaceae; genus Akkermansia. Next base: position 18,098 of record JAZRBU010000011.1, on the reverse strand, counting down.
TTGGAAGACATCGTCCGCAAGGTAGAGCTGCTCAAGGCTCTCGGCCAGCGTGAAATCATCATCGTGGTGAGCGAAGGCGCCAAGATTGGCGGTAAATTGCTCACACTGGATGAAGAAACCAAGGGTGAAGTCCGACTGGGCGGCATTGCCTCCTTCCTCTCCACCAAGCTGGAAACCATCACGGGCATTGAAACTCGTTACTGCGTGCTGGGTCACATCCAGCGCGGCGGTTCCCCCATTCCGTTTGACCGTGTTCTGGGTGTCCGCTGCGGCGCCAAGGCCATTGACCTTATTGAAGAGGGCAAGTTCGGTGAGACGGTTGCCCTGCACCGCATCGACATGGTATCTATGCCGATTGAAGATGCCGTGCGCACCCTCCACATTGTGGACAGCCAGAGCCAGCTCGTGGAAGCAGCCCGAGAAATCGGCATTTCCTTCGGCGATGCCTCCAGCTGATGCCGGATGCACCGTTTATCCCATTCATTTTCACGCCGCAGCGTCTTTCGCTGCGGCGTCTTTCTTTTCTCTGAGGATTTTATCTGAAATATGGCCGGATGAAACCGTTTTCAGACACAGATTTTGCATCAGAACAAAAAAAGACAAAAATTTGGCTTGCATTTTAGGGTATGATGCTGTATAAGTTGCCAACCACTTATCCGCAGTGATGCGGAATTAACCTTTACACAACACAAAGATATGTCCAAGCACTCCACTCTTAAGGCTACCGGTACCGTTGGCGGCAAGCGCTCTGTCCTCAAGCGTTTTGAACGCGTTAAGCTCATGAAGGAACGCGGTCAGTGGAAGGAAGGCCAGAGCCCGATTGGTCTGCCCAAGACCAAGTTCGAGTCCTGATTGCGCTGCTGGTAAGCGTCCAGACATTTTCCGGAGCCTCACGGTACGTAATGACCGGGAGGCTCCTTTTCATCCAAGGATATATAGATTGAATAAGTTATGACAGAAGAGAATGCCTACCCTGCCGCACCGGAGGGGAGCGTGCGACTCAACAAGTTTCTGGCATCCTGCGGGTATGAATCCCGCCGCGCTGCAGATCGTCTCATCGAAGAAGGGCGAGTGGAAGTAAACGGCAAGAAAGTAGACAGCCCCGGGCTGCGAGTCATGCCGACCGACTTTGTCAAGGTGGATGGCCGCCATGCCACACCCAAGGAAGAAGTAACCATCCTGCTGAACAAGCCGCGCGGTTACGTCTGCAGCCGGGAAGCACAGGGAGCCATCGGCACGGTGTACGACCTGCTGCCGCCCAAATACCGCTATGCCAACTACACCGGACGCCTGGATGCCGACAGTGAGGGTCTGCTCATTTTCACCAACAACGGTGTACTTTCCCAGAACATAGCCCACCCGAGCGGCGGCATTGAGAAGGAATACTGGGTCACGCTGGATCAAGCCTTTGACAGCAGCGTGCTTCTGCAGCTGCTCAAGGGGGTCCGCATTCCGGAGGGGCAGGCCAAGGCCAAGTATGTTTCTCGTCTGTCAGCTCGCCGCGCATGCGTGGTGCTGGAACAGGGGCTCAAGCGCCAGGTGCGCCAAATGTTTGCCTGTCTGGGGCTGCGGGTCCGCAAGCTGGTCCGCGTTCGCATCGGCTCTCTCTGGGGCGGTGACCTGGAGCCCGGGCACTGCACACTGCTGACCCCGGAACAGATTACTGAAGCCACCACCAACCCGCGCCGCCGCAAGGGGCTCATGGGTGCCAAGCAGGTGTTCAAATCCCGTCAGACCATTACTCCCGGCAAGCAAGTGGACGAGGATGCCGACTATGTCTTCAACCCCGCTGACTTTGAAACGGAAGAAGAAGCTCTCGGTATTGCCACCAAATTTGATTCCGGTGAGGCTTTTGAACCGGAACGTGAGGATTCCCGCCGTCCATTCGGCCGCGCTCCGCGCAACAAGCGGGACTTCGGCGACCGCAAGCCTTTCAGTGAACGCCGCTCCTTCGGCGACCGCGACCGCAAGTCCTTCGGCGAGCGCAAGTCCTTCGGCGACCGCGACCGCAAGCCCTTCGGCGAGCGCAAGTCCTTCGGCGACCGCGACCGCAAGCCTTTCGGTGAGCGCAAGTCCTTCGGCGACCGCGACCGCAAGACCTTTGGCGAGCGCAAGTCCTTCGGCGACCGCGACCGCAAGCCCTTCGGTGAGCGCAAGTCCTTCGGCGACCGCGACCGCAAGCCTTTCGGTGAGCGCAAGACCTTCGGCGACCGCGACCGCAAGCCTTTCGGTGAGCGCAAGGCCTTCGGTGACCGCAAGGGATTCGGAGGTCCCCGCAAGGGCTTCGGCGGACAGCGCCGAAACAACGGCGGATTCCGTCGCGGCGAATAAGCACCCCCTTCCCCTACCCCCGGTACCCGGTGCCGGGGGTAGTTTTTTTCAACACCGGCCACGCTCCGAGTGTCAAACAGACGTACTTTCATGCACCGTTCCCGCCTTTTTCAATCCATTATCCTGTCACTCTTGTTGGTTCTTCCGCTGGCGGCAGAACCACTTGTATCCGATGATGCTCAGTTGGAAGCCAATCTGACGGAGCTGAAAGCAGATGCCGAAAGCGGCAATCCCGGAGCTACGCGTCAGGTTTATCTGCGCTATGCTCTCCAAGGCCACATGGAACAGGCCCGAGCCTGGGCGCAGAAATTTGTCTCCCAGCTCAAGGAAAAGGCAAAAGCCGGAGATGCCAAAGCGGCATGGCTGGTGGGACGCACCTACATGACCGGAGATTCCTATGTGAAGCCGGACAATGAGGAAGCCCTCCGCTGGTTCACGCAGGCCTCCGAGGCCGGAGAACCATCTGCAGCGTACATCATTGGAGAACTTCTGACCAAGGCAGGTAACCCGGCAGAGGCCCGCGTAGCCTACGCCCGCGCCTATGCCCTCTACAAAAAGCAGGCGGAAAGCGGCAATGCAGAAGCACTGTATTGGCAGGGCTTCATGGAACACAGCGGGCTGGGCATTCCGGCACAACAGAAAGAAGGTCTGGCGCACATGGCACAGGCTGCAGAGCAAGGTTGTATTCCTGCTGCCTACCAGCTCTTCAAAACTTATACCAAGGGAATGGGAGTACCGGCAAATGAAGCCGAATCATTCCGATATGCCCGCATGCTGGCAGACCAAGGGGGGGATGCACAAATGGCCTATGTCGTTGCGGATGCCCTGCTCAACGGAAAGGGCGTAGAAAAAGATGAGAAAACGGCCCTCACCTATCTGGAACAGGCTGCCGCCCAAAATATACCCGCAGCAATCTACCACATCGGCTGGCGTAACCAGGAAGCAGGCAAAGCAGAGGAAGCATTGGCGGACTATCGTCGCGCAGCCTCCATGGGGCATGCGGATGCCGCCGTTCAGGCCGGCATCATGATGCTCTACGGCAAAGGCGTAGAAAAAGATGAATCCACCGGGCTCAACTATCTCCAGCGCGCGGCAGAGCAGCTGCGCTCCCCCTTCGCCCCCTACGAACTGGCACTGTACTACGACAAAGTCGGCGAGAGTGGTATGGCAGATGACTACTATATCATGGCCTCAGACAGAGGGCTTGCAGCCGCTATGGCGCGGCGGGGTTTATTGCACCTGATACCGTTCTCCGGCCTGCGCTGGGGCCCCACGGAAACATACCGCTGGTGGCGGGAAGGCAGCAATGCCGGGGATGCAACCTGCACCCTTTACCTGCGACTCTACCTCTACGTATTCATTCCGCTGGTACTGCTGCTGGTGTTCGGGCTGCCCATCCTGCTGGTTCGTAGTCTCCATAAGACCTCTACCGATGAGTTTGCGGAAAAAAACGACGGCAGGAAATCATGACACAGTCGCACGGCATCTCACACAGCCGTATACGCAACACACTGTTTGCGCCGGATAATTCCCTGATATGGCGCCACGCCTCTCCGGCAATACGGGATAACTTCTTTCTTGCCAAGTCCTGTCGTGTATGTTAACCTTAACCCATGTTCAGGACATTCCTTTTAACGGCATTGACCTGCGGTCTGGTCAGTGCAACAGAAACCTTCGAAAAGCTGCCGTCCGGCGCATTGACGGAAGGCGGCATCTGCTACGGCACGCTTTCTGCACAGCCGGGGCACGCTGAAATCGACCGCGGGCACGGTCGGAACAGCCAGCAGGCTCTCCGCATACAGGGCGGAACCGACCGCAGTGTCACCCTGCAGCTCAACAAACCGGTCACTCTGGAGACACCGGGACAATGCTGGGTGGAGCGCTGGACAAGCCGCGCCCCCTTCTGCCTGCGAGTGCTGGCCGTTACCCCCGCAGGCGAGCAGGAAATAGCCAAGCTGGCCACACTGGCAACCGGCGGCTACAAACACCACCTCAAGTGGGTATTGCCGGCCGGCACAACCGCCCTCATTTTCAAGGCAGATACCGCTGAAGGCGGCGGGGTTCTGCTGGATGATTTATGCCTGATGGACGGACCCATGACCGTCAAGAGTATCAGCTTCCGCGACCCCGGCAAATTCCCCATGATGAAGCGCGCCCCGCACAACCCGGTGCTGGCACTCGACATTGAAAGCGAAGGCTCTCAGGACCCCAAAGTAGTCAGCAAAGTGGTGCTGAAAGTGTCTGACCCCGCCCATGTGAGCAATGTCACGCTGCGCAGCGGTGATGCCACGGGCGTGGAACTCCGTGAGGGCAAGGTGTACGGCCAAGGCATTCCCCGTGCAGACGGCACCGTTGTCATCAACTCAGATGAAACGCTGACAGGCGGTGAAAATCATCTTTGGATTGACGTACAGCCCGCAGGCGGTGCGCCCATTGGCTCCACGCTTACATTCAGCGACCTCAAGCTCACTATTGATGGCAAGGAATACACGCCGGAACAGGCTCCCGTCACTCAGCGCATCGGCATCATGCTGGGCATGCCCGGCGAAAATGTGGCCAACCAGCCGGACGGTGCCAGCCCCCGCCACTGTATTGCTTTCCGTATTCCGGGCATGATTCGTACCCGGACCGGCACGCTCATCGCCTGCTTTGATGCTCGCTACCACCACGAGGGTGACCTCTGTGCCGATATTGACGTGGCCACCGTGCGCTCCACCGACGGAGGGCAGACTTGGACACTGCCGGAAGTTTCCATGGACGCCGGCCCCGGGCACAACAACGGCTGCGGTGACCCCTGCATTGTACAGGACAACAGCGGACGCATCTGGCTGCAATCCCTGGTCTGCCACTTCTCCGGCGGCGCGTCTCTGAATGTATCCAAGACCGGTTGGGACAAGGACAAGACCGGCCAGTGGGGTATGGTCTATTCCGATGACGACGGTCTCACCTGGTGCAAGGAATACGTGAATCCCACCCGCCAGATTAAGAAAGAGGAATGGAACACCATTCTGGCCGGCCCCGGCAACGGCATCGTCACCTCCAAGGGCGTGATTGTCTTCCCGGCCCAGATTTGGCAGAATAATGCCAACCCCCGCTCCATGAGCACCATCTGCTATTCCACAGACGGCGGCAAAAATTGGGCCTACGGTAACGGTGTTCCCCACCGCAGCTCCGAATGCCAGGTTGTGGAACTGCAGGACGGCTCCATCATGATTAACTGCCGCAATGAAACTTGGGCAGGCAAGCGCGTGGTCTATGTGACCAAGGACCTGGGCAAGACCTGGGAACCGCATGAGACTAACTGCAAGGATTTGGAGGAACCCACCTGCCAGGCTTCCATCATTGCCGTGAATTCTCCCAAGTACGGGCGGCTCCTGCTCTTCTCTAACCCGAAGAAGTACCCCCGCAGCGTCATGACCGTGCGTGCCTCCCGTGACGACGGCAAGACCTGGAATGAAGGTATGCTCTACGACACACGCCGCTGCATGGGCTACTCCTGCTTGGCAATGGTGGATAATAACCATGTGGGTGTAGTGTATGAAACCTGCCACAACAACGGCCAAAACGGTAACCGCGGCATCGGTTTCATCATCCTCCCGCTGGATGATATCGTCAACGCCAAATAATTGCCCCATTCCGATTTTTCTCCGGCGGTGTTCATTCCGAATACCGCCGGATTTTTTTCTTTTCATTCAGCTCAGAATTGGTAGAATATCACCCTATGAAAAACATTTTCCTTTCTCTGCTGGCGCTTGCCGTCACGCTGCCCGGACAAGCCGCGGAAACCCGCCCCCTGCCCGCACCCGTCATCACGGGCGGCATGCCGCTCATGGAAGCCATCAATGCCCGCAGCTCTGCCCGCGATTTCTCTGCCCGACCGGTAGATGACCAAACGCTGGGAGAAATTCTCTGGGTTGCATGGGGACAAAACAGCCGCGGTAAGAGAACCATCCCCACCGCCCGCAATTTGCAGAACATGCAGCTCTACCTCGCCACCCCGGAGGGCGCGTGGAAATACCACGGCTCCACCCACTCTCTGGAAAAGGTGACGGATGAGAACCTCATCCCCTACTGCAACCGTCAGGATTATGTACCCCAGGCCCCCGTCCACCTCATCTACGCCATTCAGGACAACTCCCGCGGTCACAACCATGTGGGCTCCGCCTACCAAAACGTGTACCTCTACGCCACATGGAAAGGACTTTCCTGTGTAATACGCGGCATGATTGATATCCCTGCACTCAACAAGGCACTCAACCTGCCGGAAGGAGAGACCGTCGCCCTCCACCAGTGTCTCGGCTGGCCGGAAGAGAGTGCAGCCAAGTGATAATCCCTGCTGCTGCACACAGCGCAGCATTGACAAATCTGCCCCCTTGAGGCACAATAGGGGGCAGATATACTGATGATTACGTTCACGAATCTTTCCCGCTCAGCCGAAATCGGCTCCAATTGCTACATGATAGACATGGACGGAGTCCGCATCATTCTGGACTCCGGCATGCACCCCAAAAAAGAGGGGAACGAAGCCAAGCCTGATTTCAGTCTCATCGGCGCTGCCACGCCGGATACCATCTTTGTGACGCACGCGCATCTGGACCACATCGGCACCCTGCCCGTGCTGCAGGACCAACACCCGTCTGCAGAGGTTATCATGACGGATGCCACCGCCACCGTGGGGCTGGCCATGCTGCACAATTCCGTGAACGTGATGACCGCCAAGCGCGTGCAGGAAGGCATCATCGAATACCCGTTTTACACGCACCCGGAGCTGGACTACGCCGCACGCTGCTGGATGCCGCGTCCGTATGGCGCTCCTTTCCGCATTGGCCGCCGCGGAGATGTGCTGGCCACGCTGCATGATGCCGGGCACATTCTGGGCTCCTGCGGGGTGGAGCTGGAATCCGTCTCCGGCACAACAATCCTTTACACCGGAGATGTGCAGTTTGACCACCAGACCATCATTCCCGGGGCCAAGTTCCCGGAAAGCGGCATAGATATCCTCATCATGGAATGTACACACGGGCTCAAAGAGCGTCCGGAGGAATACACGAGAGCGGCAGAAATGCGCCGTTTTGCCGCAGCCATACGTGAAACACTGGAGAATGACGGAGCCGTCCTCATCCCGGTCTTTGCCCTGGGTAAGAGCCAGTGTCTGCTGCGAGAGCTGGCACGCTTCAAGGAACAGGGACTTATACCTGATGCTCCGCTCTATTTCGGCGGGCTGAGCGCCAAAATCACCGGGCTGTACGATAAATTGGCGGACGAAACCCCGCGCATGGAACCGGGGCTCCGGCTGCGGGATATCACAGAGACCCACGGACTGCCCAAGCAAGGCAAAGCCCCGCTCATTGCCTCCCCGGGCAACATCTACCTTGTCTCCAGCGGCATGATGAGTGAGCATACCGTCTCCCACAATATCGCAGAACAGATTATCACGCACCCGAAAGATGCCATTCTGTTTGTCGGGTACAGCGACCCGGACTCCCCCGCAGGCAAAATCAAAGCAACGCCGCACGGTGAACAGGTACGACTCCGCGAAAAAGGCGGCCAGGCATACCCCCTCAACTGCCGCATAGAAAGCTTCGATTTCTCCGGGCACGCCACCCGCGAGGCTCTGGTGGACTACGCCCGCCGTCTGGCCCCCAAGAAAGTGCTGCTTGTACACGGAGACCCGGATGCCATGGAGTGGATGCGCGGCGCAATCAGTGAGGTACTGCCGGAGTCAGAAGTCCTCATTCCCCTGCCCGGCAAGCCCTGCCGCCTGGACTAAAAGCCCACAGGCAGAGTGCTACTCACGCCTCGTCACTCATCATACCGGTTTCACGGTAGAATTCCAGCCAAGAATCAAATGCCGCAGCCGGGGCAAAAAGGTTGCCCGCATAAAAACGGGTGAATTCCTCCGCAGAGTCGTAAGGATAGACAACCAATCTATCAGAGAGGCACCAAGCCACCCCGCACAACGGCATATCCTCATACTTATGGAGCAGCTCCTGCGCAACAGGGTGCTGCGCAAAGGGAGAATCCGCGACCGCTCTCTGCACGAGTTCCGGAGCCAGAGAACAAGTACCTTCTGACAGCACGAAAAACGCCATCCAGCCTTCCGGCGTGAGCACCATCTCCAGAGAATGGTCCGCATTGTACCAGAAGGCATAATCCTGCTCCAGAGTCATCTCCCCGAGCTCTTCCGGCAACTCTTTATACAGCTTCACCAGATTCCGCCGAAAATCCGGCGCAAAAGCACCTTCAAACACGGCAGGGGCAGCCGGCAGCGCAGGCGGGCGATTCTGAATGGACAGTTTGATTGTCCAGAAAGCTGCAAAAATACCGGCACCGGCAAACAGCAAGCCCAACAGCATGGGTAACCACACGGCCCCCCCCAATCCCTCACGATAATTCCAGGAAAAATACAGCACGACCAGTCCCCCCAGCGCCATCAGGATAAAAGGCTGCACACTCGGGCACTTCTGCTCATCATCACGTTCTGCCATAACGCACCGCATCATAGAGCATTCACCTATCATCTGCAAGCATAATTCTGCTCTATCAGCCGCATAAATCAGGAAAGAGGTTGCAATTTTAAGAATATGGTGTATACTCGCCGCGCATGCTGACCATCAAAAAACTGACCAAGGCCCACGCCGGGCGAACACTGTTCTACGAAACTGAGCTTGTGGTGAACTGGGGCGAGCGCATTGCGCTGGTGGGCCCCAACGGTGCGGGTAAGTCTACGCTCTTCCGCATGATTCTGGGGGAGGATTCCCCGGATGAAGGGCAAATTCTCATGGATGATTACGGTGTGGTGGGCTACCTGCCGCAGGAAGCGGGCGATCCCTCTGACCGCACCGTGCTGGAAATTGCCATGAGCATCACACCGGAAATGGGACACGCTATCCGTACGCTCCAGGAATGCGACAGGAAGGGAGACAATTCCAGTGATGCCTATGCCGAGGCCATGGATGTGTTCATCTCTCACGATGGTTACCAGATTGAACCCAAGGCCAAGCGTATCCTGAAGGGTCTTGCCTTCAAGGATGAGGATTTCCACCGCCCCGCCAGAGAAATGAGCGGCGGCTGGGTAATGCGTGCTCACCTGGCTCAGTTGCTGGTGGCAGAACCGGATTTGCTGATGCTGGACGAACCGACAAACCATCTGGACTTGATGAGTCTGCTGTGGTTCCAGCGCTATCTGATGAATTATCCCGGTGCCATTTTCATGATTTCCCACGACCGTGATTTCATGGACACCTTGGTGGAAACAGTGTACGACATTGAAAATGCGGAGCTGGTGCGCTACTCCGGCAACTACACACGCTTTTTGGAGCTCAAAGAGCAACGCTACGAGCTGCAACTGGCCGCATGGCGCAACCAGCAGCGAGAAATCGCACACTTTGAGTCCTTTATTGAGCGTTTCCGCTCCGTGGCGTCCAAGGCAGCCCAGGTACAGAGCCGCATCAAACAGCTGGAGAAAATGCGCCGGCTGGAGAAACCCAAGCAGGGTCGCAAGCTCTTCAAGTTCATCTTCCCGCAGCCGCCGCGCAGCATGCAGAAGGTCATGGAGCTGGAAAAGGTAGGCCAGAGCTATGGAGAGAAGCGCATTTACCGCAATCTGGACCTGTTGATTGAGCGCGGCGATCGCATCGTGCTGGTTGGCCCCAACGGTGCAGGCAAGTCTACGCTTCTCAAGATTCTGGCCGGGGTAGTACCCATCGATGAAGGCACGCGCACCCTCGGCACCACCACACGCATCGGCTATTTCTCACAGATGCGTTCTGAGAACCTGACGCCTAACTTCACCGTGCTGGAGGAAATTATGAATGCCAACCCGGAGCTGCGCGAAGAAGAAGCGCGCGGCATCCTCGGTTCCTTCCTTTTCCGGCGTCTGGATGTAGAGAAACGCGTAGAGGTGCTTTCCGGCGGTGAGAAATCCCGTCTGAGTCTGGTGAAGTTCCTGGTGAACCCGCCCAACCTGCTGCTCATGGATGAGCCTACCACCCACCTTGATCTCATGAGTGTGGAAGCTCTTTCCCAGGCGCTCAAGAACTATGAAGGAACGCTCGTCTTCATCTCGCACGATGTTCACTTCATCCGAGCGCTGGCAGAAAAGACGCTCCACATCAATCAGGGCGTTGTTACCCCCTACGCCGGCGGCTACGATTACTATCTGGAGAAATCCGGCATCCTTGATGATGCTAACGCCATGGATGTCTGACGCAGAGCACGCGCCCCTCACCTTTTTACCACCCACGGTGCCCTCACCGTGGGTTTTTCTTTCTTTCCGCAAAAAAAACGCCGGTTTGAACAACCGGCGTTTTGAAAAAGTGCTGTAGCAATGCTATCAGTGCTTCTTGCAGAAGTCTTCCAGGCGGTCAAGACCTTCCTTGAGGACGTCCAGAGAAGTGCAGTAGGAAATGCGGATAGCGTTGTCATTACCGAATGCGATACCGGGCACGGCAGCCACTTTGTAGCGCTCCAGCAGCTTGTCACACAGCTCCAGAGAGCCCATGTTCAGCGCAGTGGTATCGATGAAGAAGTAGAATGCACCCTTGGGCTCCACCACCTTAATCTTAGGCATCGCGCTGAGGCGGCTGTAGACGTACTGGCGACGGAAGTCGTACTCCTCGCGCAGGTCATCGATGAAGCTCTGGTCACCGGTAAGGGCCTCAATGGCACCGTACTGGCAGAACGTGGTTGCATTGGAAGCGGTGTGGTCCTGAATGAGCTTGATGCACTTGGCAATACCTTCCGGAGCGGCGGAGTAACCCAAACGCCAGCCGGTCATGGCATAGCCCTTGGAGAAGCCGTTGATGGTGATGGTCAGGTTGTAAATCTCCGGGCTGAGGGAAGCCATGGAGACATGCTTTTCATCACCATAGATGAGGTGCTCGTAGATTTCATCTGCCATGATGAGGATGTCCTCATCCACGGCGATGTTGCCGATGGCGCGCAGCTCTTCCTCAGAGTACACGGCACCGGTCGGGTTGTGCGGCGTGGTCAGGATAATCATCTTGGTGCGGGGAGTCATGGCGTTCTCAAACTCCTCAGCCGTAATCTTCCAGCCATTTTCAGCCTTAGTCTCCACGAAAACGGGCGTACCGCCGCAGAGCTGAACCATGGAGGGGTAGCTCACCCAGTAGGGAGAGGGAATGATAACCTCATCACCCTCATTGATGGTGGCGCGCAGAGCCTCATAAACGGCAGGCTTGGCACCGGAAGTCACGCAAATCTGGTTGATGTTGTAGTCCAGACCGTTGTCGCGCTTGAGCTTGTCACAAATGGCCTGACGCAGCTCAGGCAGGCCGACGGAAGGCGTGTACTTGGTGGCACCGTTGTTCAATGCCGTAATGGCAGCCTGCTTGATGTTCTCGGGGGTATCCTTATCAGGCTCACCACCGGCCAGGCCGAACACCTGCTCACCCCGGGCCTTCATCTCCTTGGCCTTGTTCGTCACAGCCAGAGTGAGAGACGGAGAAAGCGCAGCTACGTAATCAGAAATAAGTTCCATTGCAGGATGTGTGATGTAATTCGTTAATAAAAAGTCTTCGCGGAAAGACACACGTGGTGCATGTCCGGACAATTCTACGCTCATAACCGCCACTTGGCAAGGAAAATATGAAGCATTGACGCGCTTTTGAGGCACTTTCAGGATGGGGCTCCCGGCATCTTGGCTCCCGGCGGCGGCAGGAAGAGCTCCCGATTATGCAGCCGCCGCGGAAAACAGGGCAGAACGAGTGAACAACGGGAAGCCCCCGGCTGCCCCGAAAACGCCCCTTATTCCACCTTTTCGATGTTGAGATGTTCAATAGCTTTCTGCGCAAGCTCCCGAACAACGGGAGCCGCCACCGTGCCGCCACCCACGGCTCGGTCTTCCGGGCGGGGGGCCTGCATCACCACCGCGACAACTACCCGAGGGGCATTCACCGGCACTACACCCACGGCAGAAACGGTCATGACATCATCCACCGGTTTGCCGTAGGCATCCAAAGCGGATGAGGTACCGGTTTTGCAGCCCACTCTGTACCCGGGAATCTGGGCTCGGGTGGCCGTGCCGTTAATCATCCAGCCCTTACCTCGCATCTTACAGCAAAGTTCCAGAGCCTCACCCACCTTCTCTGCCGTATCAGCCCGCAGCACCTGCGTGCCGGCATCCGGAGCGGAACCATCCGTTTTCAACGGCGTATACACACCCTTGCGGGCAAAAACGGTGTAGAAGGCCGCCAGCTGAAGCGGGGTTGTCACGATTTTTTGGTCCAGGAAAAGCGGAATTTCCACCTCCGGCATTGTAAAGCCTACTTTTTTAGCCAACTGCTGCACGCCGTCCTTTCGCAGATACAGGCACAGGCGGGTTGCCCCCGGGAGAGAGGACCTTGCCATCACCCCGGCACAGGGCAGATACCCGAAATTCCGGCGACCATCCCGAATAATTGATTTTTTCCAGCGAAAAGGAGTGCAATCCACGCCGGTATTGAGCCGCATACTCCCGTTATCCAGCACGCCCGCAACGGCCAGCGTGCAAATGTGAGCGGACAGCGCCATCGGGGTTTCCGCCGTCATCACGGGGAGGGTGGTCTCTTCTGCCCTGCACTCCGCAAGGGCAAGAACCCGGGCATCCTGCGCAGACACTACAACGGCACAGGCACTTTCTGCCCGGAACTGTTCCATCTTACTGCGCAGCACTGCCTCACAGCTCTGCTTAAAATCATCAGCAGTTCCCTGCTGAGCTACGGCAACCGAAATTCCGGCAACCAGTAACAATGTCCTGAAAATAGTTCCCCACTTCATTATTCTGACCATTCTTCTGCCATACATTATGCCACGTCCCGAACGCTTTACAAGTTTTTTTTGAATAGAGACTTCATCTTTCGGCCTGCTACACACAATACGGGCTTGCACCATGGGGCTCTTTGGTGTAAGCTGCACTCGTTATGTGGACAGGACGTTTTTCCCAGCCAACGGCGGATCTCGTATTGAAATACGGTGAATCCGTATCATACGATTGGAAACTCTACGAGCACGACATCGCCGGCTCCATTGCCCATGCCCGTGCTCAGCTCCGCGCCGGCATGCTCACGCAGGACGAGTTTGATGCCATTGAAAGCGGATTGACCGGTATTCTGGCAGACATCCGGGAAGGCAACTTCAGCTGGAGTATTCGCCTGGAAGACGTGCACATGAACATCGAAAGCGAGCTGACACGCCGCATCGGTGCCCCGGGTGCCAAACTGCACACTGCACGCTCACGCAATGACCAAGTGGCTACCGATACCCGACTGTACTGCCGCGCACAGATTGATACCACAACGGAACTGCTGCGGGATATGCAGCGGGCTCTCGTCCTCAAAGCTTCTGAATATGCAGATATTCGTATCCCCGGATACACCCACCTGCAGCGGGCTCAGCCGGTGACCATCGGGCACCATCTACTGGCCTATGTGGAGATGCTGGGACGCGATGTGGAGCGTCTGAACGACTGCCGCCGCCGCGTCAATGTGAGCCCGCTGGGCTCCGGTGCCATTGCCGGTTCCACCATCAATCTGGACCGTGCCGCCATTGCAGAGGAGCTGGGCTTTGAAAGCGTGACGGAAAATTCCATGGATGCCATTGCGGACCGAGACTATATCATGGAAACACTTTTCTGCCTCTCCGTCATCGGCACCCATCTTTCCCGCATGAGCGAGGACCTGGTACTGTGGAGCAGCGCAGAGTTCGGCTTCTGCACCCTGTCAGATGCCCACACCACGGGCTCCAGCCTCATGCCCCAGAAAAAGAACCCGGATGTGTGCGAGCTGACCCGCGGCAAGAGCGGGCGTCTGTACGGCAATCTGGTGAGTGTGATGGTGGCTGTGAAGGGGCTTCCCCTCACCTACAACCGAGATTTGCAGGAAGATAAGGAACCCCTGTTCGATTCCTTTGAAACAGTCAGTCTGGCTCTGCGCGTCAATGCGGAGATGGTGGCCGCCATGCGCATCAACCCGGAACGCTGCGCCGCCGCTGTATCCGACCCGTTGCTGCTGGCAACAGACCTGGCAGATTATCTGGTACGCCGCGGTGTTCCGTTCCGCAAGGCTCACGAGCTCGTCGGCAAGGCCGTTGCCGTTGCTGTCGGCAGCGGTACTCCCCTCAACAAACTCTCTCTGGATGAGTTCCGCGAGATTTCTCCCGAATACGGAGAAGACGTCCACAGCGTCTTTAATCTTGAAAGAGCATTTGAGTTGCGCACCAATCCCGGTGCCCCCAACCCGGACAATACGCTGCGCCGTCTCGATTACTGGAAACAGAAGCTGGCTTAATTCAGCTCTGCCGATTCTGAAAAAAGAAGGATTCGATACCCGAATCCTTCTTTTTTTTTCAGAGTTACACAGAGGCCGCTTCTTCTCTGTCCATGAAGCTCTTGCGGTGCAGCATCTCCATCTGCAGGCGGATGAGGTCTTCATCCAGCATCGCGGGAGCCACCGGAGACCAGACTTTACTGTTGCGAATCTGGTCCATAATCTGCAGCAGCGGAGGGGTGAAAATGCTGTTGCGCTCCAGGAGAGGCTCACAAACATCTGCCGCTGCGGCCAGCTGGCGCTGCGTCTCTCCGGGACGGCGCACCCCCGCTACGGCCATGTGGTCAAACCGGAAACCGCCGAAATCCATCAGATATGTGTGCTCCGGAGAAAAGGGCAGCGATGCTATACGCTGCATGTCAAAGTATAAATAAACATAACAGAGCTGCTGGAGCAGGCCGCACACCATCTCTGCGGAAAGCGTACGCCCGGCTGTCACCATCACATCCAACGGTTCACCTTTGATGCGCTCCCGAGCCACATGCCAGGTCCCCTCTGCTTCCAGCACCTCCAGCGGAGCCGCCAAACTGGAATGGCGGATGTAGGCCTGAAGGCGGCATGTTTCAAAGAAACTCCGCACCTTATCTTCATCCGTGGCTGCAGCCAAGCGCATACTTTCCACTATAACGTCTCTCTGCAAATCTTTCTGCATGGCGGCATACAGAATACTGTCCTCCTTCTCCTCCAGTACGGAGGAGAGGATATACTGATCTGCAATCACACAGGGGAGCGCTCTGGCGGCTTGGGGAATCATGTTCAGCGTGGGGTGTGTAAGCTGCTTAATTGCAGCTCAGTTTCAGCACAGGAAGCCCTTCTACGGCATCATCCCAGGCAGAATAAGGCACACGAAGTTCCAAATACGCCTGCGGCTCATCCTTACCGGGCAACTCCACACGGCGCATCTCTACCCGGCAATCCGGCTGACCGAGGATTTGCGGAGAAACATCATCAAACAGAGAACCGGGGAAACGCAGCACATAATATTCCAAGGCTGGCTCCTCCGCCGCCTCTTCGGAACTGCATTCTTCGGTCGGGGCAGAATCCGAAGCGGGTGCAACGTCCCGGGCAACAGTGCCGTCCGTAGCCTCCTCTTCCTCCATTTCCGGCAGGAAGATGTAAAAATCATCCTTTACCACCGTCATCCAGACATCTTTCGGCACTCTGTCATCCACCACGGGCTTGCTGCCGTATACAGACTCACTGTTCACCTTCATCCATTCTCCCAAGCTGCGGAAAACGTTCACCGTATGCTCGGGGATGGAACCATCCGCACGCGGACCGATGTTCAGCAACAGGTTACCGCCCTTGGACACGCATTCCTGCAGAGTCATTATCACCTGAGCCGGACTCTTGAATTTGCCGTCATTGATGCTGTAGCCCCAATGGTGGCCCACGGTAAGGCAGGTTTCCCAATCATGAACCGCATCCTGACCGGGCGGTACACATTTTTCCGGGGTATAGAAATCTCCCCGAACGGAATCCGAACCAAATTCCTCCGGTTTCTGCCCCTCCAGGGAGTATGCATTGAACAGGCGGTTATTCATGATGACCCCGGGATTAATCTCACGGCACATCTTCACCAACTCCGTTGCTTTCCAGGCGCGGTCACCCTCTGCAGCCCCTTGGGAATAGTCCCACCACATCACATCCACGGGACCGTACTGAGTCATGAGTTCACGCACCTGGCTGTGCAGATACCGGCAATAGGAATCCTGATTGCGGGGAATCCCCTTGTCTCGAAGCATGAGCGCCTGCCCTTTCGGGTAGCACAGGTCCGGACAGATAGTGTTATCATAATCCGGGTGGTGCCAGTCAATAACGCTGTGGTAAAACCCTACGCGCAGTCCGCGGCTGCGGCACGCATCTGCAAACTCGCGGGCAATATCACGTCCGGCCGCTTTCACGGAGTTGTAATCGGAAACGGCGGTATTGAACAAGGCAAACCCTTCGTGATGCTTGCTCGTAAACACGGCATAACGGCACCCCGCTTCCTTGGCCAAGTCCACCCATTTTTCCACGCAGCCTTCCGCCGGATTGAACAGAGGCAGTGCCTCTGCCGCATAGCTGTCCGTATCAGCTCCTACATTGCACTGAATCCACTCTCCGCCGGCACGCTTTCCCTTGTAGACTCCGGCCAGACCGGAATACAGGCCGTAATGCACAAACATGCCAAGACGCGCCTCCCGCCACCACTGCATGCGTTGGTTGCGTTCATCGGAATTCGTAGTCGGCATACATACCTCTGCGGGAGCAGGCGTTTCATTTGCCGTCAGGCTTCCCGGCAGCAGGGTGACACAGCCGGCCAACATCAGCATGATTTCCCGTGCTTTCATGCTGCACACCCTACCAAATCAGTAAGGGAGTGTCAAGATTGGAATTCTGACTGTCGTCACATCCGGCAAAGCTGCGGATAAGGTTAACCACCCCGACAATTCTTATTTCAAAGGTCCTATTTTGCACCTCCCGGCACCCGAAAAACGCTCTTCCCGGGCGTTTGCACCATAAAAAAGCGCCTTAATACACATTTTTTGTTATTTGTAATCATTTCCTGCTATTTCACTTACAAACATATTTCCCAATTTTGCGCATGAAAAGGAGATGCGAGCGACCAAAGAAATGTGGCATTTTCCGTTGTTTCGTGTTATGGTACACACATGTTCGCAGGGCATACTCCCCTTGCGGCGCAACCAACCACCCGTCATGTCAATATACTGCAACACCCGTACCAACATGAAACATCCCCATCCCTACCCTGCCATCCTGACGCTGCGGAGCAACGGCTCCCGCTCACGTCTCCGTGCCGCCTTCTACCCGGACGGCTCATTCATCTGCATCAGCCACACGGCGCCCGCCCGCATTCCCTACGGCTCCGGGGACCGCGTTCTGCTTATTCTGCAGAATGCGGCAGTGTCTTCCAACCCGCCGGATGAGGAATGCGGCGGCGCCGTCCGGACTGCCGCCTCCCCCGGCGGTCGCCCCGGCGGCTCAACTCCCTTCTTCTGCCATGCTGTAAAAAAGCGCCCGGCCCGGGCAGTCCCCGCCCGCGGATAATCGGATAAACGCTAAAGTCAACGCCTATTATCCTACCCTACCAACCATACCCGGATAGAGCGTTTTCTCCGAAACATCCGTCGGCATCCCTTCCCGGTCCGTTCCTGCTGTTGCTCCTTGCCCGCCCATGTGCTGCCATGCCGGGACAGGCAGAGCACAGCATGGCAGAAAGCCCCCCACCTACGCGGGCTCATTTCTGAGCCCGCCTCGGCAGCACCGCAGACACTTTCCCGTATCTGTTGCCGCCGTCGCTTCAACAGAAGCAAAAGCCGGCAGAACTTTCTTTCTGCCAAAATTCAATCAGAAAAAATGACTATGAATACAAAACCCAACACCCGTATTGCTCCGCAGAGCAATGATTCCGCCCGTCGTACCCGCATTCGCACCGCT
>JAZRBU010000010.1:0-82252 GCA_045635265.1 Akkermansia sp. | reverse complement strand
CCCTAGCGGGACTCCTTTTGATTATCATACGATTTCCGGAGGTTACGCTGCCGGGGCAGCTCCACCCCCGGCTACCTTCTGTCGTCCTGCGGACTCTGAATTTCGCTCGCTACGCTCGCCGAGTCTTCAACAAATCTCATTTTCCGAAAAAAAGGGGCATCCTTCAATGCCTCACGAAATCTTTGGGACACATGTGGGTGAAAGGTGTCTGCCCTGTCATCATTCTTGCCAAAGCGAGGGGGCGTATGGTAGAATGGGCGGCGTGAAGAGTTGCTTACAACAGTATGGAGTTTTGGTGCTGACGGTTCTTGCCTTGGCAGGGTGTTACCCTGCGCAGGTGCAGTATCCGTATACGGCGGCTGTTGTCAACAAGAGAATTTCACTAAAAGATAACCTTATAGCTCTGCTGCCTGCTGCAGAACAGCGGCTGCCTGCAGCCCGTGCGGAGGCTCAGTGGCTGGCAGATACCTCTTACAAAGCAGCTGCCGGCATCTCCCGTATCAATGGTTCCTGGTTTCCGGGCTGGGCGGGCAACGCCCTCATCAATGCCCGCCTGCAGGACAGAGGCCTGTGCTGGCACTACCAGCATGACATGTACCGAGAGCTGCGCCGCCGCCCGCTCAAATATTTCCGCCTGGGATTCTGCGTGCGTGATAAATCTATCCCGACAGAACATAATTGCCTCTATGTGGCTGCCCGCCGGGGTGTATGGCCCAACTGCTGGGTGCTGGATGCCTGGATGTGGAACGGCCGCCTGAAGGTGAATGATGCGCGTACGCTGAGCGCGCGGCGCTGGCAGGATGCGCCCGGCATCTGTCTGACCCAGTCACTCTGCTATCCGGAGGGGCACAACTTCCCCATTGAGTACTGGAGCGTGCTGCGGGTGGACGGCGGTTCCTACCAGGGCTTCTGGATGGAGGAAGCGCGGCGCTCCCCCCAGTACCACCGCATGTATAACAATATCCTGAAGGGACAGAAAGAGCATCCGAATTCACCGACTAATTACTGATGACCATGCTGAAGCCGTGGTGTGTGAGAATGATTCTGCTGCTGCTGGCGGTCCTGTGCTGTGACTCCTGTCAGTTTGCGCCGTCAGCGGATTATGCCGTTTCTCCGCCCATTGTCAGAAAGCGCCGCATTCTGCATGGGCAGATGCTGAAGCTCCTGCCGCCGGAGCAGCGGACGGATGCGCAAGCCGTGGCGGAAGCCCGCTGGCTGGCAGATGTTTCCTACAAGGCCGGGGCAGCCATTGCCCGGTACAACAACCCGTTTTTCATGGCCTGGATGAATAATCGCATGGTCAATAGCTGGATTCCCATCCGTGAGCGCGGCCTGTGCTGGCACTACCAGCATGATATGTACCGAGAGCTGCGCCGCCGCCCGCTCAAGTTTTACCGCATTGGCTGCTGTGTGAGAGATTTGGGCAAACGTTCAGAGCACCACTGCATCTATGTGACTGCCCGCGGTCTGGAGTGGCCGCAGGTCATCATCCTGGACCCCTGGATTTGGAACGGCCGTCTGGAAGTCATGCTGCCCGGCAAGTTTTCCACCGACATCTGGGAAGATGAAACCGACACCATGCCTTATTTGGAAGCCGTTTACCCGGAGGCCCACCGCTACCCCTTTGAGCACTGGGCCAGAATTAAGAGCGGCAAGGGCTGGCGTGACTATATCAACAGCGCATCTCCCGCCGGTGCAGCCAGCCGCCAGGGCAGGCTCATGCAGCGCCGCATCCGGCAGGGCATGCAGCAGCGGCGCGGCAAGCTCTACAGTTATTGAGCCAAAGCATCCCGTTTTTTGTGGGGGTATTTGCACCTAATCAACGGAGAGTCGAATACAAAGAAACTTTTAGCTGTAGTATTGGACTTTGTACTTCTCTGCAGAAAAAAAACGCAGATAATTACACATTAGTCTTGCAATTTAGGTTCATTTGTGGCATATATCTGCAAGTTTACACCAATCATGCCTAAAGACACGTCTATCAAGAAGATTCTCGTCGTTGGCTCCGGTCCCATCGTGATCGGACAGGGTTGCGAATTTGACTACTCCGGCACCCAGGCCTGTAAGGCCCTTCGCGAGGAAGGATACGAGGTTGTACTTGTCAACTCCAATCCCGCCACCATCATGACGGACCCGGAGACGGCACCGCGCACCTATATTGAGCCTATTACTCCCGAATATGTGGAGAAAATTATTGCCCGTGAGAGACCGGATGCCATGCTGCCTACGCTCGGTGGTCAGACCGCTCTCAACTGCGCCATGGAGCTGCACCGCCGCGGCGTGCTGGAGAAGTACGGCGTGCGCATGATTGGCGCCAATGCAGAAGCTATTGACAAGGGTGAAGACCGCCAGCGTTTCAAGGATGCCATGGTCAAAATCGGTCTGGATGTGCCCGCCAGCGGCGTGGCTCATGACATGACAGAGGCCTGGGACATCGCCAAGAACGTCATCGGCAGCTATCCCATGATTATCCGTCCCGCCTTCACTCTGGGTGGCAGCGGCGGCGGTATTGCCTACAACAAGGCGGAGTTTGAGGAAATCTGCCTGCGCGGTTTGGATTTGTCTCCCGTCAATGAGGTGCTGATTGAAGAATCTCTGCTGGGATGGAAGGAAATTGAGATTGAGGTGATGCGTGACCGCAAGGATAACTGCATCATCATCTGCTCCATTGAGAACCTGGACCCCATGGGTATCCACACCGGTGACTCCATCACCGTGGCTCCCGCTCAGACCCTCAGCGCCCGTGAGTATGCGCTGCTGCGTCAGGCCTCCTTTGACATCATCCGCGAAATCGGTGTGGAATCCGGCGGCAGTAACATCCAGTTTGCCGTGGACCCGAAGACCGGCCGCCAGGTCATCATTGAGATGAACCCGCGTGTGAGCCGCTCCTCCGCTCTGGCCTCCAAGGCAACCGGTTTCCCCATTGCCAAGTTTGCCGCCAAGCTTGCCGTGGGTTACACGCTGGATGAGCTGCGCAATGATATCACCAAGACCACCCCGGCTGCCTATGAGCCCACCGTGGACTATGTGGTGTGCAAGGTTCCCCGCTTCACCTTTGAGAAGTTCAAGAAGGCAGATGAGCGCCTGACCACCTCCATGAAGAGTGTGGGTGAGGTCATGAGCATTGGCCGCAACTTCAAGGAATCCCTGCAGAAGGCCCTCCGTTCTCTGGAGACCGGCCGCTGGGGATTCGGTTTTGATGCCAAGGACCCGGTGAACCCCACCCGCTCTGAAATTGTCAACAAACTGGCCACCCCGAATGCAGACCGCATCTTCTGGCTGCAGACCGCATTTGTAAACGGCTTCACCATTGAGGAGGTGGAAGAGCTCACCGCCATTGACCCCTGGTTCCTGGACCAGCTCAAGCAGCTGGCAGACGCCGGCATGCAGCTGGCTACCCTTGACCTGGCAGAGGCCAAGAAGCTCGGCTTCTCCGACCGCCAGATTGCGCTGGCCCGCGGCTGCAGTGAGGACGACATTCGCGCAGAGCGCAAGGCAAAGGGCATCACCGCCATCTACGGCCTGGTGGATACCTGCGCCGGTGAGTACCAGGCCATTACTCCGTACTATTACTCCACCTACGGTGAGCAGAATGAGGCCCGCCCCAGCGACCGCCGCAAGATTATGATTCTGGGCGGCGGCCCGAACCGAATCGGCCAGGGTATTGAGTTTGACTACTGCTGCGTGCATGCCTCCTTCGCTCTCAAGGAGCTGGGTTATGAGACCATCATGGTCAACTCCAACCCGGAAACCGTGTCCACGGACTTTGATACCTCTGATAAGCTGTACTTTGAACCGCTTACTCTGGAAGATGTGCTCAACATTGTGGACCAGGAGAAGCCGGAGGGCGTTATCGTCCAGTTCGGCGGTCAGACCCCGCTGAACCTCGCGGCTGCACTGGAGGAGCGCGGCGTGCCCATCATCGGCACCAGCCCCCGCAGCATCGAGCTGGCTGAGGACCGTAAGTATTTCTCCGCTCTGTTGGATGAAATCGGCCTCAAGCAGGCAGAGGCCGGCACCGCCACCAATGAGGAAGAAGCCGTGACCGTGGCTCAGCGCATCGGGTTCCCGGTGCTGGTGCGTCCTTCCTTCGTGCTGGGCGGCCGTGCCATGATGATTGTGTACGATGAGCAGGAACTGCGCACCTACATGCGTGAGGCTGTGGATGCCTCCCCTGAGCGCCCCGTGCTCGTGGACCGTTTCCTGGAAAATGCCTTGGAAATTGACGTGGACGTCATCGCTGACGGTGAGATGAGCGTGGTGGGTGCCATCATGCAGCACGTTGAGCCCGCCGGCATTCACTCCGGTGACTCCGCCTGTATGATTCCGCCCAACCGTGTCTCCCCCGCCATGCATGCGGAGATGATGCGCGCTGCCAAGGAACTGGCAGCCAAGCTCAACGTGAAGGGCCTTATGAACTGCCAGTTTGCCATCAAGGATGAGCAGCTCTACGTCATTGAGGTAAACCCGCGTGCCTCCCGTACCGTTCCCTTCGTCTCCAAGTCCATCGGCGTGCCGCTGGCCAAGCTTGCTGCCAAGGTCATGAGCGGCATGAAGCTCAGCGAACTCGGCTTCACCAAGGAAGTGGTGCCGCCGTACTACACCGTGAAGGAAGCCGTATTCCCCTGGAACCGCTTCCCGGGCATTGACGTGGTACTGGGGCCGGAAATGCACTCCACCGGTGAGGTGATGGGTGTGGATATCGACCCCGATTTGGCCTACCTGAAGAGCCAGATTTCCGCCTTCAACCCGCTGCCCACGGAAGGCACGGTGTTCATCTCCGTGAATGACCGCGATAAGGAAGCATCCCTGGAAGTGGCACGCAATATCGCAGAGGCCGGTTTCACCATCTGCGCCACCAAGGGTACTATGATTTACCTTCTGCAGAACGGCATTGAGTGTGAACGCGCCTACAAGGTGTGGGAAGGCCGCCGTCCCAACATCGTGGACCGCATCAAGAACAACGAAATCTGCTTTGTGGTAAACACCCCCGGTTCTCATGATGCCCGCGCAGATGAGGTGGCCATCCGTGCTGCTGCCGTCAGCACCGGTATCTCCTATGCAACGGATATTTCCAGCGCCCGCGCCTGCGCCGCTGCTATCCTGCACAGCAAGAACAAGGTGACTGAGGTGCGCACCCTTCAGGAGCTCCACGCCTCTAATCTGGGCTGAAGCCGCCGCACCCGGTAAAAAATCTCGCCGCCTCCCGCAGTAACCACGGGGGGCGGCTTTTTTATGGCTGAGCAGCGGCGGAGTTGATGAACGCTGAGACACGGCCGCCGCTGCTCAGCAGGGTAGTATCAGATGGTTCTGTCGCGTCTGCGGTCTCTGCGGCGGTAGCCGGAGGGAGCTTCTTCTGCCTTGAAGTTGTAGATGGGTTTCAGCAGGTCATTCACCTCTACCGTCGGGTCGATATGGCCGAGGATAGCATCCATACCCTTGTAGGCCATGGGAGCTTCATCCAGGGTTTTGCTGCTCACGGAAGTGGTGTAGATACCCTCCATCTGGCTCCGGAACTCCTCCAGAGAGAGTTTTTCCATTGCCGCCGTACGGCTCATGATACGGCCTGCACCGTGCGGGGCACTCTGGTTCCAGTCATCATTACCCTTACCGGTACCGAGGATGCAGCCGTCTCTCATGTTGATGGGGATGAGGAGACGCTCACCCAATCGGGCAGAGATGGCACCCTTGCGGACGATGTTGCTCTCGTGGTCAATGTAGTTGTGCGTGGTGTGGAAGGCATCATGCGCCAACAGACCCAGACGGCCGATGATGATTTCTGCCATGAGCTCACGGTTACGCAGGGCAAAACGCTGGCAGATAGCCATATCATGCAGGTAGTCCAAGCGGCTCTCACCCTCCAGATAACAGAGGGCGGGCGGAATGATATGGCCGCCTTCCGTGGAAGATTCACGCAGTACTTTGATAGCCTCAGAGATTTCCTTCTCTCGACCCTCTGCACGCAGCTGCATGGCAAGTGCGTGGCACTTCTCACGCAGCTCCTTGGCAGAGCTGTGGGATTCAATCGCCAGATTCTGGTAAATCTCGCAGACCTGGTGGCCGAGATTTCGGGACCCGGAATGGAGAATGAGGTAGTAATTACCCTCAGAATCCACGTCTACCTCCACAAAGTGGTTACCGCCGCCGAGGGATCCGAGGCTTCGGCGCAGGTGCGGCACATTCTTCAGCTTGCTGAAACAGCGCAGAGCCTCCATCTCCGGGAACTCCTCCACAATCTCGCGGTGAGCATGCATACCGCCCGGAATGTTGCGGTGCATCACCTCATCAAGCGCAGGTAAATCCGGCTTTTTCTTTCCCAGACAAAGCGTGTACATACCGCAGCCGATATCCACACCCACAATGTTGGGAATCACCTTTTCACCCAAATCTGCCGTGAAACCAATCACACAGCCCATCCCGGCATGCACATCAGGCATAATTCTCACCTTTGCCTGAGAGAATGCAGGCTGGGCCACCAATCGCGCAATCTGCGCCTGAGATTTCTCATCAATCTCATCGGTAAATATCTTTACATTTGCGTTCATGCCCGCACTCTAACATAAAAAAACATGCGGTACAATGCATGTATCCGCATGTTAGTTGACTGTATAGTTATATAATAGAGGCTTAGCGTCTTCTTTTCCAAGGGCCGTCACCCACAGAGATTACCTCCACGCGCACACGCTCGAGCCCCTTGCGCTCAAACCCGAGATAACGAGCCACGCGGGTACTCACATCAATGAGACGCCCATCGATGTAGGGACCCCGGTCAGCCACGCGCACATAGCAGCTACGGCCATTGGTCAGGTTAGTCACCCGGCAGACACAGGGCAGCGGCAGAGTCTTGTGAGCGGCATAGAACTGGTGCCGGTACAGCCGCTGACCAATGGCGCCGGGGTTGCCGTCCGCTTCATAGAAGGAGGCTATTCCATCCTCACGGTAACGGAGAGCATCTTCCACGCTCAGGGGGTAATAGCGCACCCCTTTGAGAGTATAGGGAGCTTTTTTATAGCCCTTGTAAACCGGGAATTTCTGGGTAAAGGGCCGCTGTTGCTGCTGCTGGCAGGCAGTGACACCCAGCAGACCGACAGCCAATACCGCGAGCCGGAAAATACATGTCTTCATGCAGCCTATCATAAATCAGATTGAACGGGGTGTCCACCATAAAAGATGTTATACACCATGGAGGGCACACGGAAAGCGGCGGTATTTGGCAAATCCTCAGCGGGCGGGTGCCTAGGGCGGATAGAAAGGGAGGAGATATTTACCGCATACCGCTGTACTTTGTTCCGGGGACAATGTGAAGTCTGACACGATTCTAACTTGCAATGGGGGGGTAAATGGGTATGATGTAACGCGTCTCCGTTCCATGAATTTAACATCCACCAGCACCGTTGCCGTTCTCTGTTGCTTAGCCTTTACTGCCTGGGCACCGTTAACTGCTCAGCAGCTGCATGTTCCGGGTCAGGCATCAAATGGTCAGGCGGTGCAGGATCCGGCGGAAATTTACCTGACGGCTTACCGGCTTTGCCGAGAGTCTGAAAGACTGGCGCAGCAGCAGAATTATAATGCCGCTATCTCCCGCGCCAAACAGGCGGAGAAAATACTGGCCGGGATTGTGAAGGATTACCCGAATTGGAAGAGCAATCTGGTATCAATGCGTCGCCGCCTGCTGGCAGAGAATATGGCTGTCTATCGACAGAAAGCCAAGGAAGCTCCCATACCGACGGGGCGCCAGCCCGGCAAACCGATTTCTATGGAAGGCCCGCGCACCACACTGGTGCCGCAGCCGGTTAATCCGCCTGCAACGGGTGCTGCACCGTCGCAGTATCAGCCGATTGAGCTGCCGGATTATGACAGCACGGACAAGAAGCTGTACAATGCACTGGCTCTGGCTCAGGAGGAATGCCGCCGCATGGCTGCTGCTTACAAGGAGCTGAACACAAAGTTTGAGGATGTGCAGAAGCAGCTCATCGTAGCGCAGACGGAGCAGAAGATGTACAAGGAGCGCTACGAGAACCTGCAGCAGCAGATTAGCTCTGAGCGTGCAGCGGGTAATCGTGTGGTGGATTCACTCTCTCAGCAGCTTGCGGAGATGGAGGCCAAGTACCGCGCCTCTGAGGAGGCTCGCCGTAAGGCGGAATCCCGAGTGGAGGAGCTGGAAACCACGTTGGCTGCCACGCAGGCGGAACTGGAGCGTGTGACCCGGGAGAGAGATGCGCTTAAGGCAGAGAATGAGCAGCTGCGTGCCATTGTAGAGCTTAACAGCCCGGAGAAGACCAAGGCCTTGCTGGACCAAAACCTGACGCTGGACCAGCAGCTCAAGGATGCGCAGGCCCGTGTGGCGGAGCTGGAGGCGCAGATTGCAGGCTCAGGTGACCAGCAATCCGTTCTGCAGCAGCAGCTGCAGGAGGCCCGCGCGGAGGAAGACAGACTGCGTGAGGAAATGAGCGGCATTTATGAGGAGAACATGGGCTACCGCCGCCGTGTGTCTGACCTGACCGAGCGTCTCAATAACCTGGAGGCAGAGCTGGAGACGCTGCAGTCTAAGCCGGATGTTGACCCTGCGCTGGCAGAGGAAAACAAGCTGCTCCGTGAAGTGATTGCCAAGCAGAAACGCACCATTGCCATGCAGGAGGAAGGGCGTAAGCTGCTCATTGAAACCTACAAGCAAATCAAGAACCAAGACCCCGCCACTCTCAGCGCGCTGCAGAAGTTGGATGAGGAGAGCAGTCTGGATTTAACGGATGCTGAGCGGCGGGTGATGGATGCCGTGAAGAGCAGTGTAGCCGGCACGGAGCAGGGGGAAAAAGAAGCCGCCGCTGCCGTGCGTGAGGGCCTGGAGGCAGAAGCTCTGGCCAATCTGGCTGCCAAGGCATTCTCCAAAGGGCGTTATACTGCGGCAGAGCAGTTGTACCGCACCTTGTATGATTCTAATCCGGACCATGTGGCCGGCTTGGTGAATCTGGGCACCATTTTGCTGTACCGCAACAAGTGTGAGGAGGGTATTGAGTACCTGACGCGCGCTTCCCGTCTGGCCCCGGATTTGGCTATCACCTATTATCTGGCCGGTATCTGCTATTACCGTATGGACAGCATGGACCATGCGCGGGTGATGTTTGCCCGCACCATTGAGCTGGACCCCGGCAATGCGGAAGCTTTCTTCTATCTGGCTAACATTGAGGCTATCAACGGTGAGTATGAAGCCGCACTCAAGCATTTTGCTGCTGCTGTCAAGCTCAAGCCCGGCCTGGGTGATGCCCATTACAACATGGCTCGCCTCTTTGCAGAGCGCAAGATGATACCGGATGCCGCCCGTGCCTACGACCGCGCCATTCAGAACGGTGCAGAACCGGATCCCGAGTTTGAACAGTACCTCCGCAACCACCCGGACAACGCCAATAAACCCGGTGAAGACCTCATTGAAACCGTCAATCCGCAGGATGAAGCCTCTGAACTGCGGAAGAATGACCCGGAGATGAAGGATATCATCGAACGCCGGGATGCTGAGCGTCTGGATGACCCCGTGGAGCCCATGAACCCGGATGAAACCGTGAACGGTGAGGGTACGCCAAATCAGACGGATGCCGCCCCGCAGGAAAATGCCGAACAGGCTCAGGAGGATACCAAGACAGAGCCGGAGAAGCCCTTGGACCCCTTCCAGCAGGCGCTTCAGGACATCCGCTGTGAGATTGAAACCGTCAAGACTCCGTCCTCTGCCGGACAGGGGCATGAGGTAGATCCCAAGCGCTTCCGCACCATCCGCATCCGTAGTATTATGCGTGATGCCAACGGCCGCCGCATCCGCGCCAAGCTGCGTCTCAAACGCCCGGAACCCCAGCGCCTGCGCCGCCGCGGAAGTGAAGAAATTCAGGAAGTGAAGAAGAAGCGCTGAAGCCTGCTTGACAAAACACGGATAACGGCGTATCTTCTGATTGTATGCAGAAAGATGCCAAATTGGTGGATTTGGAGAGTAAACCGATTGCGCGTTTGCTTGCCCAGTATTCTCTGCCGGCCATTGTGGGCATGGCAGCCATGTCTGTGTACAACCTGGTGGATGCCATCTATATCGGCAAATGCTGCGGCCCGTATGCCATTGCGGCCATGGCGCTCACCTTTCCCATCACCAACCTCATGGTGGCCGTGGGGGCCATGGTGGGGCTGGGTTGCTCTTCTCTGGCATCCATTTCACTGGGACAGCAGGATTTTAACCGTGCGTTCCGCATTCTGGGGCATTGTCTGGTGGTGAGCTTTCTCTCCGGTGCTCTTCTCGGCTGGCTTCCTCTGGCGGCGCTGGAGCCTCTGCTGAGTCTTTTCGGTATCTCCGGTCAGACCATGCAGCCGTCGTATGATTTCATGCTGATGCTGATGCTGGGTTTCCCGGTGACCTGTCTTTTCCTGAACCTCAACCACGTCATGCGCGCCAGCGGCTACCCGCGCCAGGCCATGGTCAGCCTGCTCATCTCCCTGGTGGTGAACGTGGGCTGCGCTCACCTCTTCATTTATGAGTTGGAATGGGGGATGACGGGAGCGGGGCTGGCCATCATCACCGCTCAGGTGGTGGGCCTCATCTGGGTGTTGTACCATTTTACAAGGCGCAGCAGCGTTATACACTTCTGCAGCGGTATATACAAAATCAGCGGTCCCATCATGCGGCGCATCTGCATGGTAGGCATGCCGCCATGCCTGCTGAATGCCTGCGGCTGCCTGGTGGTGGTGGCATACAACTATGCCCTGCAAAGCTGTGAGGGAGACATGGGGGCCGGTGCTTTCGGCATCATCAACCGCGTGATTTTCTTCTTTGTGATGATTACAATGGGTATCACCCAGGGCATGCAGCCCATAGCCGGTTACAATCTGGGCATGGGTAACTACGGGCGCGTGAAACGGGTGCTCTTCTATGCCATGATAGCCGCCACCGGCATCACCACCCTGGGCTGGCTGCTCATGGAGCTGTTTCCGCGTGAGCTGGTGTTGCTCTTTGTGAATGGTGAGCAGGCAGATGCTGATACGCAGAAACTCATTGCTATTTCCACCCACG
This sequence comes from Akkermansia sp., assembly GCA_045635265.1. GTDB lineage: Bacteria > Verrucomicrobiota > Verrucomicrobiia > Verrucomicrobiales > Akkermansiaceae > Akkermansia. The sequence continues at coordinate 71,211 of JAZRBU010000010.1, read as the reverse complement.
GCACCCGCATCATGGCGCTTGCCTTCCCTATCATCGGCTCTCAGATTGTCATCGGCAACTTTTTCCAGGCCATCGGGCGCCCGGTCATGAGCATCTTCCTGAACATGACCCGCCAGTTCCTCTTCCTTATTCCCCTGCTGCTCATTCTGCCGCACCACTTCGGCACGGACGGCGTGTGGTTCTCCCAGGTAACGGCAGATGTTCTTTCTGCTCTGCTCGGCTTTATCGTCATCTATCTCTTCTTGACCCGTATACTTGTAAAAAAGACCTATCAGACCCCCATCCATGACTCAGATACCGCTGCTCATCGCCACTCGTAACGCCCACAAGGCTCAGGAAATTGCCGCCATTCTTCCCCCGGACTACAAGGTTTCTACCCTGTTGGATTTTCCGGAAGCACCGGAGGTGGAGGAAACGGGCCACACTTTTGCCGCCAATGCCAGACTTAAGGCAGAAGGGGTTTCCGCTGTCTTCCGTGGTCTGGTGCTGGCAGATGACTCCGGACTTTGCGTAGATACCCTTAACGGCGCACCCGGTGTCCTCTCCGCACGCTATGCCGGCGAGCACGGTAAGGATGAGGATAACAACGCCAAGCTCCTGCGCGAGCTGGGCGTCATCAAAGGCTGGGCTCCGTTCCCCGCACGCTTTATCTGCGCTCTCTCACTCGCGGAAAACGGCCGGGAAATTGCTCACTTCTGCGGTACGGTGGAAGGCCGCATCACTCTGCACCCCCGCGGTCTCTGCGGTTTCGGTTATGACCCCCTCTTTGTGCCGCAGGGATATACCTGCACCATGGCAGAGCTCTCTGCAGATGCCAAAAATGCCATCTCTCACCGCGGTAATGCCCTCCGTCAGTTTGCAGACTGGATCCGCTGCCGTTCCTCCCGTTTTGACCATTAAAAAGTCCCTTAAGAAAACTTAAATACACCTGCACCCCGCCGAAAAGGATTAGTACACTTTCCGGCGGGGTGAATCATTTTAAAAACACAATATATAGTATAGTTTTTCAAAAAATGGTAGAAAATCTGGTAATTGTTAAGATTTTGTCTTGCCAGTTGGCAACGCAATGGGTAAAATGAGCGCAACAAAGGATAGTGTATGAAATTTTCTCTTGCTAAACAGGTGCTTCTTGATGGGCTCAACAAGGTGACAGGTGCCGTTTCCACCCGTCCCAGCATGCCCATTCTCTCCAACGTGCTGCTTTCCGTAGCGGACGGAGAGCTGCAGCTCATGACCACCAACATGGAGCTGACCATCATGACCAAAGTGCCCTGTATGGTGGAGAAAGCGGGTGCTGTGACCCTGCCGGCCAAGAAGCTGCAGAGCATTATCCGCGAGCTGCGTGACGGTGAGGTGGAAGTAGAGGTTAAGGACACCGTGGCCACCATCTGCTGCAACCGCGCCAGATTCAAGCTCAATGGCCTGGGAGCGGATGAGTTCCCCGGACTTCCCTCCTTCCGCGAGGTGCGTGAGTTCAAAGTGCCGCAGGCCATGCTCAACAAGGGTTTCCGCTATACGGAGTTTGCCATTGCCAATGACGGCATGCGCTATGTGCTCAACGGTATCTACACTTGCTTCCAGGACGGCAAGCTCACGCTTGTGGCTACGGATGGCCGACGTCTGGCACTCTTTGAGAACGAACTTGAGTTCCCGGAATCCCAGAACGTCTGCATTGATATTCCCAGCCGCGCCGTAGCAGAGCTTCACCGCCTGCTGGGTGATGCCGGTGACGTGATGGTGCGCATCACGACCAACCAGGCTGCCTTCGATTTCGGTGATACTCTGCTCATTACCAAGCTTATTGACGGCAACTATCCCAACTATCGTCAGGTTATCCCCAGCCGCTACAACGAGCGCATCGTCCTGCCCGCACCGGAGCTCAACGAGACCGTGCGCCGCGTTTCCCTCCTTTCCTCTGAAAAGTCCAACATTGTCAGCTTCCAGTTCGTGCCGGGCGCCATGCGCGTGCAGTCCAGCGCCAAGAACATGGGTGAGGCTAATGAAGAAATGCCCATCGACTACAACGGTCGTGAGCTTTCCATCGCCTTCAATGCAGACTTTGTTCAGGCCCCGCTGAAAGCCGTCGGCGACAGCGAGGTAGCCATAGACCTCATCGATGCTTCCAGCCCCGGCGTGATGCGCGTGGCAGATGAGTTCCTGTATGTTCTTATGCCGATTCACGTGTAATAAGAGTTTCCCAAGGTGATACGTGGGGGAGGCAGCACGGCTGAGGCCTGTTGCCTCCTCTTTTTTTTGTCCCGCTGCTGCCTGTGCGCGGGCTGCGCAGAGCGGCAGAGAGAAAAGACTTGAGCAACGGCTTAAAGTATAGTAGGATAGACTGCGAACTGATATGAAGAAGCTGATAACTCTGATTACCCTGAGCCTGCTGGTGCTGGTGGCACCTGCCATGGCGCTGAAAGTGAGTGATATTAACCCGCGTCTGACACGCGCGGAAGCAGACCGTACACTCTCCAAGGATTACACATACACCATTCTGGAGGACATGACCGTGCGTCGTTCCTGGGTGCTGGCATCCAATAAGCGACTTTCCGTAGATTTCAACCCGCAGAATGATCAGCTGCTCATGGTGATGCTGGAGTACGGAACCGGAACGGACCAGCAGAAAGCAGCCGCAGATGTGCGCAAAATTACCGGTGCCGGTAAGACCAAATGGAAGCGCATGGATAAGAAAAAGGCGGAGAAGTATGATGTAGCCGTCAATTCCCACAATGCCAAGTCCGGCAGTTGCTACGCGTTCATGGAGATGAACAAGGCGGGCAATAAGTGCAGGCGCGTGACCATTTATCCCACGCTGCCGACCTCAAACCGTGCCAATCTGGGTGAGGCAGACACGACTTCCGGCGGAGAGACCGCCCTCGGTAACCGCGCCGGCGGCTCTGTCGCCAAGGTGCTTTCGGAACAGGAGTCAAAGCGTCTCCGCACGCCGTTGCCCACCGTTGCCACGGCTTCTGATACCCCCGTCCGCCGCCCGGCGCGTGTGAAAAAGCCTGCGGCAACAGCGGATTCTGCTTCTGCACCCGCTGCTGATAAGACTTCAGAGGCAGATGTGGCCACCACCACACCGGCAGAAGAAGAGACGGAGAGCGAGGAGGAGATTGTGGACGATTTCGAGGAGGTAAAGGTAGAATCCCGTTTCAGTCTTTCCTCTCTCCTGGTGAAAATCGGGTTTGAAGGGGTGAGCCCTGCCGTCTTAATCGGCGGTGCTGTGGCTGTCATCGTGCTGCTGACCCTCATCGGCATGATGCGCAAATCCGGTGAGAGAAAGCGCTATGGGCGCTACCGCAACGGTAGCCGCTAAACCTGCCTTTCTGGAATTTTTTGAACAGTCGGCCCTCCGGAGTAACTGCTCCGGAGGGCCTTTTTTTACTGTGGTGTTGGAATATCTATTTTATTTTGCTGTTAACTCACGATTTATCAGTTGTTAAGATAGGTGAAAACACGGAATTTCCGGGCGCTTTTTCCTTTAACGGCGCATGGGAATTTGAAGTAACTTTGATTATTTACTAATAACGAGTTAAGAAGTAGTAAGAAGAAAGTATATTGCCAATACAGGGCAGGGATGCTACAAGGTGCCCGTCTAACAAATAAGGCTACCGCTATGAAAAGAACAGACAACAGAACAGAGGCGTTCCGGGAGGTGACGCAGGCATGCTGATTGGGCAAAAAATGGATAAAAGCCTGATAGGGATTGGCGGGGTACGTTTACTGAGAGTGCCCGGGGTGCAGCATGACAGGAAAGTGGTGCTGCCGGCACCGGGGATGAATCAGGATACGGGAGAGCCCTTTGATGAAGTGCCGACGGACAGTATATCCACCCGAGAGGCATCACAGCTTCTGAAATGCACCCAGTCTGCGGCGCGCCAGGTATTGGTACGCCGTGGGGTGGAGAGATACATTGTGCGGCGAGCGCAGGGCGGGTTGGAAAGTTATTGGGAGAGGGAAGCGGTGGAGCGGTTGGCGGAACTGAAACTGCCGATACAGCAGCAGATACCGCAAAAGATGATGACGGCGGAGGCCGCGAGCCGAAAGTTGAAAATATCCCGCAGCTCACTGTACCGCTACGTGCAGATGGGGCAATTGCAGCAGATAAAAAGGCGCATGCCGGGCAGGCTTGGCATGCGTATAACAGCTCTGTATCTGAGCAGTGAGGTAGCAGAGCTGTATGTGCGGCTCAATGCCCTGAAAAAAAAGAAAATGGGCGGATTGCGGGGGAACAGTTGGAAAGTTAGTTTGAAAAAGCTCTGAAAGCATGAGAAAAAAGGGGCATGAACATGACGGTGGCGGAAGCATGGTGCCGGCAGCTCCGGGCGGCCGGTGCGGAAGTAATCTACAGCCTTTCGGGTGTAGCGGATAATGCCTTGAGCACGGCATTACACAGCAGCGGGGCATTTTTGCGGCGGGTAGAGCTGCAGACGGCTGCCGCTGCGGTGCAGGCAGCTGCTGCGGGGGCTCAATTGACGGGTAGGGCCGCTGTGTGCTATGCAGACCGCTACCCGGCGTTGCTGCAGGCGTTGCCGGCATTGGCAGAGGCGGCAGCTGCCGGGGCGCGGGTTCTGGTGCTGGGAGTGCTGCGGGAGAGGGATTCTCTTTTAACAGCGGGCGAAATCCTGCCGGGAGTACGGCTGCGGGTGGTACAGCATGCCGGGGCAGCGGAATGCGAGCTTGCAGCGGCACTGCGGCGGCTGCAGAGCGGTGGCGGACCGCAGGTACTGTTGCTGCGGGAGGATACCGCAGCGCAGGTGCTGCCGGGCAGGACTCCGCTGCCGGAGATTCATCTGCCGCAGCCGGGGAAGCCGCAGGAGGAGGCCTTGCAGCAGACGGCACATGTGCTCAATAAGTCCGCGCGTACCGTATTTTTGTGCGGGCACGGGTGCCGCGGTGCGCGCGGGGAAATACTGGCACTGGCGCGCCGATTGCAGGCCCCGGTGGTTTGCATGCCGGAAGCGCGTGAAATACTGGAGTGGGAAAATGAGCTGGCCATAGGGATGTTGGGTGCGCCGGGGTGGGGTGTGGCACCGCATGCCGTAGCGGTGTGTGATGTGCTGGTGGTGTGGGGTGCAGAGCTTCCGGCGGAGCAGAGGCTGGCGGAATCTGCCGTGGTGATAGGTGTGTACCCACAAGCCGATGCCGGGGTGGGGGATATGCGGGCGCAGCGAGAGCTGTGTGCAGAGGTGCGTACCGTAGCGGCCGCGTTGCTGCCGTTGGTGCGGCGGCAGGAAAATGATGATTTTCTGCGTGCCATGCGTACCCTGTGCGGCAGAGAGCAGCTGCGCTCCGGCTTGTTTATGCGGTATGCGGATGAAAGCCGTCCGCTGCGACCGGAGATGGTGACCATGTTGGTGGGGGCGCATGCGGAGCCGGATGCTGTCTTTTGTATGGATACCGGTCAACCGCAGCAGTGGGCCGGGCATTTTCTGCACCCGGGCAGCAGGCAGCGTCTGCTGGGTGCGCACCGCAGGGGAGAATATGCCTGCGCGTTGCCCATGGGCATAGGCGCCAAGGCGGCAGAGCCCTCCCGGCAGGTGCTGGTACTGTGTACGGAAAAAGGCTTGCTGCAGCATGCCGCAGAGTTGCAGACGGCAGTAGGTGCGCAGTTGTCCGTAAAAGTGCTGGTATATATGCAGCGGCGGCAGGAGGGAGGCCCGGCAGCCGTTTCCATGGCAGGGTTGGGCCGCTGTTTCGGGCTGCATGCAGAGGTGCTGCAGCGGCCGCAGGATGCCATTCCATACATCCGTCGCTGGCTGGCAGAGGAGGGACCGGCCCTGCTGGAAGTGGTGGCGGATATGCAGGAGCTGCCGCCGGTGGAGAAATCAATCCGTGTAACGGGGGCTGAATGAGCGCTCCCGGCGGCGGCGGTCGCGGTCGCGCCGTTTTTCTGCCTCGGCATCCCGGGGAGCACGCCAGGTATTACCGGGTGTATTCTGCCAGCCGCTGCCCGGGGTTCTCGGACGCCGCGCAGAGTCCGGTTCCCAGCCACCGGTAGGGCGGCGTTCATCACTCGGTGTCCAGCCGCCGGTGGGTTCACGGGATTCGGGCGCGGCCCAGCGGTCTCTGCGCGGGTGGGAGTGGCCGTTTTTCGGCGGAGAGATGCGGACGGGAGCTGCCGCAGACCATTCTGCCGTGAAGAGCAACAACAACAGGAGCAGATGGATATACCGTATCATATCATCAGATATATTTGCGGTCACGGAACAGGTGGGCGCGCATGGGATCTGCCGCTACCAGATGAGAATAACCGATTGCCAGGGCATCTGCTGCATCCGGGGCAGGGGTTTCCTGCAGCTGCAGCAAGGCCCGCATCATGAAAGCCACCTGGGGTTTGCCGGCACTGCCGCGCCCCACGGTAGCCAATTTGACGCAGGTGGGTGGGTATTCCATGATGGGCAGATTGTTCAGTGCAGCGGCCAGCACCGTGGCACCCCTGGCAGAACCCATGGAAATGGCCGTGCGGTGGGATTGGACGTAGATGATACCCTCTATGGCCAGCTCATCCGGCTGCCAGTCGCGTATAAGGCCGCAGACATGCTCGTGGATGGCCCGCAGACAGGCGCTCTGGGGCAGTTTGGCAGGCAGGGAGAGGGTGCCGTAGTCCAAGGCACGCGGCGAGCGGAAATCACCCTCCAGCACGGCGTAACCCGTGTTGCGGATAGCGGGGTCTATGCTCACGACGCGCATAATCCTGCATCAGCGGCGGCGGCGCTTGGGTGCAGCCGGGCGCGGTTTACGGACGGGGCGGGCAGGGGAGCTGTCCAGCAGTGCCGTGTAGGCGTAGTTGAAGCCTTCCAGCCTGCGGCGCTCAATCGTCTGTTTGATGAAGGCTTCCACGCTCTTGGCAAAATCCACCTCATCCGCTGTCAGCAGAGTGAAGGCATCACCCGTGGATTCTGCGCGGCCGGTACGGCCGATGCGGTGCACGTAGTCCTCCGGGTTTTCCGGCACACGGTAGTTGATGACGTGGGTAACGCCGTTGATGTCGATACCGCGGGCGGCAACATCCGTGGCAACGAGGATGCGGTATTTGTCCTCCTTGAATCCCTTGAGGGCGGCCATGCGCTCCTTTTGGGGGATATCTGAGTGCATGCAGGTGACCTGTTTATCCCAGCCTGCTTTGGAGAGCATGTTGGCCACGCTGTCCGCCTCCTTGCGGGTGCGGGTAAACACCATCAGGTTTTGGAAATCCGTGGCTTTCACCAGAGCCAGCAGCAGCTCATCCCGCTGGTCCAGCCCCACAGGATAAAAAGCGTGGGAAATGGTGGAAGCTACCTCTCGGCGCGCAATGGCAATCTCTACGGGGTCCGTAAGACACCATTTGGCAAAGCCCTGAAGAATCTGCGGCATGGTGGCAGAGAAAAACAGCGTCTGGCGGCCATCCCAGGGGCACAGGTTCACAATCTTGCGTACAATTGGCAGGAAGCCCATGTCCGTCATGCGGTCCACCTCATCCAGCACCAGGGTTTTCACTTCCTTGAACTTCATGTTGCCGCGGTAGAAATGGTCAATCAGGCGGCCGGGGGTGGCAACAACGACATCCACACCCTTTTGCAGCTCTTCTGTCTGCTTGCCGTAGCCAACGCCGCCGTACAGAAGCCCGATTTTGATGTCCGTATGGGCGGCATAGGTGCGGAAGGATTCCGCCAGCTGGTCTGCGAGCTCACGGGTGGGCTCCAGCACAAGAATCTGCGGGCGGCCGAGCGGCTCAATGCGGCTGAGCAGCGGCAGGGCAAAGGCGGCGGATTTACCGGTGCCGGTCTGTGAAGCGCCGATGACATCCTTACCCTCCAGAATATGGGGGATGGCTTGTGCCTGAATTGGTGTGGGGGCTTCATACCCGCAGTCTTTCACAGCCGCCAGGATGGGGGCGGCAAGGCCCAGTTCTTCGAATGTCATGTTTTATCTTAGTTGTTGAAATGGTTTAGAATCCGGTGGCGGAGGGTTACTCAGGAGATGTAGGGGTTATTGAGCAATTCCTCACCGATGGTGGTGGAGGGGCCGTGACCGCTGAACACCTCTGTGTGCGGATCCAGCGTGGTGAGATGCGTGCGGATGCCGTTTACCAGCCCGGCCATGCTGCCGCCGGGGAAATCCGTGCGCCCCACGGAACCGGCAAAGAGAATATCTCCCACAAACACGCTTTCCTCCCGCTTCAGCAGGTAGGCCACGCCGTCTGCGGAATGACCGGAAATGCAGAAAATCTCCCATTCATCTCCGCCCCACACGGCACGGGATTTGCCGCTGCCGAAGGCATCATCCACGCGGTAGGGTTTCACGCGGGGTAAGCCCCAGCCGGAGGCGTATTCCTCCAGCGTGAGTGCCGTGCTGTAGGGGCTGTGAGCATGCACCGTGCAACTGAAACGCTCCTGCACCTCTGCCGCACCTTCCACATGGTCAAAATGCTGGTGAGTTATCAGCAGGTGGGCCAGTCGGGCACCCTCCGGAAGCCGGCGTGCCACCCAGGCAGCCACACCCGCCGGGGCATCTACCAGGACATAGTCCTCTGCGCACCGAATCAGGTAGGCATTGCAGCCAACGGAACCGCCGGTATAAATCTGTATACTGCTCACGCAGGTATTGTACACTTGTAACACTCTCTTGGCGAGCCGAAAATAAGGCAGCATGCCGCCCGAGGAAGAATAAATTACCCCCGGTGAGAATCTTCCGTTTTGCCTGAGGAGTGCCAAATGGGCGGCTGCCTCAGAATTAAGGGTACCGCAGGGGGGTGTGCAGTAAACGGAATCCTCAGCGGAAGATGATTTCGTTGAGTCTGGCTCCGTCCTCTTTCTTAACAGAAATTTGGATGGTACGGGTTCCCTTGGGAAGGTTGTGATACAGCACACCGCCGGAGCGTTTTTCCGTTTTTCCCGGGGAGATTTCTGCCTCTGCCGTGCCCACGAGAATTACCTGTCGTGTGGAGGTTGAGGGTACACCCATCTGGAAGCGTACGGAGCTGTGGCTGCAATCTACGGAGGTAGAGAGGTCTGCGTCTGTCAGCCAGCGGGCATCCAGCCATTTGCCCGGTGGCGGCAGAAGCAGTTTGAAATCCTTGATTTTAATCTGTTGGGGGCTGCGGGAGGTGTTGGTGAGTACCAGTTTACGCACGCCGCCTTTCAGTGTATCGCCGCGGAGGCGCAGGGCGGTGCCGTGCTGCTCTGCCTTTGGCTGGCTCTTTTTGCCATTGGTGGCGTGCAGCTCCACGCGGCCCCATGTGCGGATGCTCTCATTTTCCAGGTCAATGATGGCTTGCTGTGCGGGAGCCCCTGCGGGGATATCCAGTTCAATGCTAGCCCCGCCGGGCAGGTTGTGGAACTCCATGATACGGTTGATGCTGATTTCGCTTTCCGTGTCGTTTACGGTGAGCTTTACGCCGCAGATACCGCAGGCTGCGGTGGGAATGACGGAAGATGCCTTGTCTGCCTTGCCTTTGGAGATATTTTTGTAGAGCTCACGGTTCTGCCGACGGAGCACGCTTTCAATAAGGGGCATGATGTGTTCTGTGCCCACCGTCACGCCTTGCACGGTGGTTACGCCGCTGCCATCCCACTGCGGACGCGTGGTCTTCTTCATTTCAGCCAAGGTATTGGTGGCTTTCAGGAAGGAGAGCAGGGGCTTTTTCTCCTTGGCAGAGCAGGAATCCAAAAGGCGGTCGCCCACATCCCCCAGCATTTCAAATTGCCTGAACCAAGGCTGTATTTCCTTTGCCAGAGCTTCTGCGGAGCCTTCTGCCTTGCTCAGTTTCTTGCCGGCTTTGCGGATATCCTTGAAGACCCGGCGCATGGATTGCAGGGCATCTTCCGAGGGGGAACCCTGTTCCACCTGCCGGCGCAGTGCTTTGAGCTGCGGTGCCAGTTCTGCGGATTCCTCACGGTAGTACTCATGCACATTGGGCAGCAGGTAGCTGTTGTGGTCACAGAACAGCTGCATTTCATCCCGGTATTCCGGGTAGAGGCGTGCTATGCCGGCCCGCCAGGTGCTGTGAGAATCGAACCGGGAGATGTTCCAGGTGTAATCCGCCACGCCGAAAAGCCCCACCTTGTTGGCTTCTGCATGTTCCATGGGGTTGGCGACGAATCCGCTCATCTGCTTCTTCATTTCCGCTTCCGTGCCCAGCCCGTAGGTTCGGCCCATGGAAAGGCGGTCGCGGCGGAAGTCATTGCAGGGCCAGTTCCACCACACGAAGGTTGGGGATTTGAGGAAGCGGTTCACCCACTTCTGGTCTTCCAGCCTGATATCATGCACCACGGTGTTACCCGTCCACATCATGAAGATATCTTTCGGAAGTCCGTTGCCCATTTCGGTGAGGAATCCCTCATTGGTCCAGCCGCGGTTGTAGCCCGTGGGGCACATGATGAGCTCCTGATTGGCTTCCGGATGCTTGCGGATGAAGTTTTGCAGGATATAGTTGCAGAGCTGCACCTGCCGCGAGGCCTTGCCAATTTCTCCGTTCGAATCATCGACGAATACGCCGAAATCGCGCACGCCGAGGTCGTATAGCTGCTGCAGCTTGGCACAGAGGCTGTCCATGTGCGGCCTGCCGTCCTGCTGATACCAGTCGATGGTGTTGGCGGGGTGAATTGCCCAGAAAAAGCGAACATGGTTTTTGCGGGCATGCGCCACCACCTTCTTCAGCTCTGCTGCCTTGTCTGCCGGGTAGGGCTCATAGCAGCCGGCACCGTGGTGGTATGGGTCATCCTTGGGGGCGTAGATGTAGGTATTGAGCTTGTTTCTCCCGTAGAAATCCAGCTGGGCCAGTCTTGCTTCCGTGCTCCAGGGTATGCCGTAGTAGCCTTCCACCACACCGCGGTAGGGTAAATCCGGCCAGTCAATCACGGTGCCGATGGGCAATTTTCCTTTTTTGGCTACTTCTTCCAGTGAATCTGAGGGGAAGGGGTCCCTGTGGGCATTCCGGGCACCCTCTGCGCCGCGCAGAAGCTGGCAAATGGTCTGTTTGGCATAAAATATGCCCGCATCATCATTGGCATATACCGTGAGCTTGCCGGCAGATATGGAAATGGCGTAGCCTTCTTTCACCTCCGGGAGCTTGTTCCACATATCACCGCGGCATTTTTTGCCGCGCTTGCGGATGGTCACTTCTTTGACGGCGGTCAATTTATTGCTAAGCTCCAGGTGCCGTGGCCGCGGGTAAACCGGTGATTCTGCCGCAGAACAATGCAGCGATGTTGCGATTGCCAGTATAACAGTCAGCAGAAAGACCTTAATCATAGAAAGAGAAAACTTTGGCTATTCTACCATATTGCGGAGGGCAGACAAGGATAATCCTCGCCCTGAATTCAGAAATGCTCCGGTTTGTACGGAAAAAAACGAGCCGATGCGTTTGCACCGGCTCGTTTACAATGAAAACTATCTTAACGGATGTTTTACAGGAGCTGTCAGATTACTTTCAGGCAGCAATGCCGAAGTGGCGCTGAATGTCCTCGAAAATACGGTCGCGAAGGCGGCGAGCCTTCTCGATGTTACGAGTCTTCAGAGAGAAACGCAGACGCTCTGCGGTAGCATCCGGTTTGTGAACCGTCACATGGCACCACCATACTCCGCGGTTATTCCACAGGTGGTGGTTCAGGTTATCATCGTTAATACGAAGCGCGATTTTTGTTTGTTGAGGTGTCATTTGCGTTAAAAATGCTTAAAAGTAAATATGAGCTGAAAAGCTCACAGGGCATCCGCGTTCGTTTGGAACTACCGGGCGCCGTCCGTCTGCTTAATCAGGAGACTCAGACCGGCGCCGGTTCGTTCAAAAAAATCCGAAAAAATCAGTAGAGGATACCGGCCTTTTTCAGCGTGTTGTAGGCACCGTTCTTGGAGATGGTGCGGAGGGCCTTGCAGGAAAGCTTCATGCGGATGAAACCACCCTTGCCGCCGTTGAGCTCGGGCACCCAGATGCGCTTCTCCTGGAGGTTGGGATACACAGTGCGGTTTACCACCTTGGTGACGTGGCGACCGATACCGCCCTTCTTCTTGGCAAGACCGGAGCGATGAATGCGGCGGCCCTTGTGAGGCATGGCAAACGTGATATTGCAGATTCTGGACATAAGATTTTAAGGTGACGTTTAAGTTTTGCGGACAGCTATTATACACCATTTCCCCCCTGCGTCAAGCAAAACTACTCTGAAAAGTGTAAAAAAATGAGCAGGTTGTGCATTTAAGAGGGAATACGGTGAGCTTGGGCGGGGCACATGCGGTGTTTTTACTTGACAATACGGGCGGGAGCAAGGTAGATTCAATCCAAGCAGATAAAGTGATTTCTGTGCCGACCGTTTTTGAAAAATAAATCATTTTAAACAAAAACGGTGGAAAGATACGCCTAAGAAGTGGAGGAACAGCGGCAGGAGGTCTGCCGGTACACGGTTCGTCTTCAGCAACAAAATCCAAGCATAAACTATCACAATGACAAGGAAATCAATAACGCTGGCCATACTGGCAGCGGCAGCATCGCTGAGTCTCAGTTCATGTTTCGTGACGGCGGGGCCGTACGGAGTCATGGCAGCAGGCAGCGCAGGTGCCGTGTATGTGGACAGCAGCGTGGCGTGGACAGCTGCCAGCTATGACGCTGCCGGCTTCCCGATTTACGGATATTATTACGGGCGACCCGTGTACGGGTATGATGCCTATGGTGTGCCCATTTACAGTTTCAGCGGGTTGACCGTCTCCTGTGTGGTACCGGCATGGGGCCCTGCCTCCTGGTATGCGGGCAGCTGGCGCTACCCGCACCATGTGCACCGCTCTCACCGTCCGCATCATCACCCCTCCGGGCATCATCCCGGCAACCGTCCCTCCGGGCACCACGGCCGCCCCGGCGGTAACCCGGGCGGTCACCATGGTGCGGCACCGCACGGCAACCCCGGGCGTCCGGGAGTAGCACCGCACGGCAACCATGGTCGCCCCTCCAACGCACATCCGGGTAATCGTCCCGGCATGAGTCGTCCTTCCGGCGGCGGACAGCCCGCCATGAGCCGACCGAACATGAGCCGTCCCTCCGGTGGTGGGCAGCCCGCCATGAGCCGACCGGCGTTTAATCGCCCGATGGGTGGAAGCCGCCCGAGCATGGGCAGACCTTCCGGCGGCGGTGGCCGACCCGGCGGCGGACACCGGCGCTGATGCGGCAAGCCGCAGATTGTAACAGACAAGCCCTGCACGGCAGAACGTGCAGGGCTTATTCATATTCTTGTTTCTGAGAAAAAAACGCGGCGGGAGAGGCAGCAAAAAAGCAGGCTGTTTTATTGCATGCGGAGGAGCTCCAGGTGGCGCACCATGCACTGGTTGAGCTCACCGCCGGAGTTGCGGCAGCGGTCGGAAAAGCGCAGGGAGAAGGTGTTGGTGCCGGCCGGCAGGGTCAGAACAATGGGGGCGGTATAGGTGTAATCCTCCCAGTTTCCGGCTTCCGTATTGTGGGGCAGAATGACCATGGCTGCACGTTCATCATTCACCAGCAGCTCACGGATGGCGCAGGTGTCTCCGTCTCTGAGAGAGTTGGTGGCATTGCAGTAATAAACGCGCAGGCGATAGGTGCCGGCCGCGAGTGTGGCTGCTTCAAAGTCCAGTCTGGCGGTGCAGGGGCGTGTGTCCAGCCAGGCTTGCTTGTTTTCTACGGCATATTCAGCTTCTTGCCCGACCCGGCCCGGAGCCAGCAGACGGAGACTGCCCGGGGCAGGAATGCTGAAGGGGCGGCTCAGGCAGGAGGTGGCGGCAGAACTGACTGCCTGCACACAGAAGCTGTTGTAATACAGCTCTGAGCGTGTGATGGGACAGTGACAGTCCAACGTGGTGGCATAAGCTGCGCCATTGCGGTAGACACAGTAAGAAACGGCTCCCGGGACCGGGTGCCAGCGCAGCTCTTTTTCCGTGGGATTATTCCATTGCGGCTCCGGCAGATCTTCTGCAGCGGTGGGGAAGGGAATAGGGGCAGGTTCATCCTCAATGGGCATGAGAAGCAGCTCCATCTGCACATTTCCCTCTGTATCCAGCGGAAGGGCGGGGAGCCCGGGTTTGCCGTTCACCAGTACGGAGCAAATCTCTGTGCCGTAACCGTTCAGATGCACGCTGAGCGTCATCTTGCCGATGCGCAGCCCGGTAATCCAGTGGCTGCCGGCATACTCCTTCGGCACACAGGGATTGAACACGAGGTTGTTGCCCTCAAAATGCAGACCGAAGAGGCCGTGGTAAACAGCGCCGAGTGTGGCGCAGATGCTCCAGAGCTGGCTGTCTGAGTTCTGAATGGTGTGCTCTGCCTCACCGGTTTCTGCATGCAGGTTTTCCTTGTGGGAACCATTCATCAGGAAGGCGGAGAGCAGAGAAGCCAGGCAGAATGAGAGCCCGTTGCAGTCCTGCAGTTCTCCGTGTGCCTGCAGTACCCAGCCCTCTACAAAGGGCCAGATGGCGCGGTTGTGATAGGCTGCTGTCTGCCCGGCTTTATACGGGCTGAAGACGGGGGTGCCGTATGCGGAGCGTGGCAGCGCCTGCAGGGCGCGCTCACTGTGCTCACCGGCAATACCGTAGCGCACGGCCAGGGCAATGGCCAGGGCATCTGTGCGCTCATCCGGGTAGCCGAAGGGGGAGGAGAGCATGCCGTACTGTTGGTTGGCACGGCTCCAGAAGTTTTTTTCAATGGCTTCCAGTAGGTTGTCATACTGCTGCCGGCGGAGCTCTGCTTCATCCCGGCGGTCCAGCAGGTGCAGCATGCGCATGTGAAGCCGTACGCAGACGGCATAAATGACATTGGTACTGAATGCGTAGCAGGAGCCGATGTGGGCGGGTGTGGCCCAATCCGGGTAACTCTGCTCACGCCAGTCCAGGAAAGAGGTTTCACCGGGAATCAGGACGGAATCCTGCGGCAGCACCAGGGCGTCCTGCTCCAGTGTGGCAGAGATGATATCTGCGCTCTGCTCCAGCCACTCATCGTCTCCCGTTGCGCGGTAGACAGCCCAGGCACCCAGTGCCCATACCAGGCGGTCTGTGGAGACGGGCCAGCCGCCGCCGGTGCCGGTATCCTGGCAGATGATGCCGTCCCGTACGCGGCTCATGAGGCTGAGCCGGAAGTCCTCCGGGGCGGCCAAAGCACCGCCCAGCGCGGCGGCGTAGGCGGTATCACGGGTCCAGACGCCCTGCCAGGAGGCCCCGGCACGCAGGAGCCCGTCCTCCGTGCGGATGGAGAAGAGCTCACGGAGGGCGCTGTTGTACGCAGCGGAGAGTACCGGAATGTTGCCCACATAGCGCGGCAGCCCCGCAGGGATATCCCCGGTTGCGAGGGGAATTTCCCTCACGCTGCCATGGCGGGAAATCCGCAGGGTATTACCCTCTACCACGCACTCTGCTCCGTTGGAGCAGAGACGGGTTGAGGTGAGCCGCCGTACGGCATTTTCAAACAGGAGCTTTTCCTCCGGTACACTCATGCTGAGAGAATTGGGCGGAATCAGAGAATGGCGCCGGGGGTGTAGCCCACGCCCTCGGGGTAACGGGTGGCCAGCTCTGTCACCATGTCAACAAAGGCATCCACCTGCTGAGCTGCCATGCCGGTGTCTCCGGCGTTGGCATCATAAATCTCCTGAATTTCCTCACGGGTAAGCTTGAGGCGGGCATCCGCACCCAGACGGTCCAGCAGGTCATTGCGGGAGATGGCCCCGTTGCGCAGGTCATTGGAAACGGCAACGGCATGCTCCTTGATGACCTCATGAGCCTCCTCACGGCCTACGCCGCGCTTCACGGCAGCCATCATGATGGTGGTGGTCATGAGGAAGGGCAGGTAGCGGTTGAGCTCTGTGCGCACCACGGGTTCATACACGCCCATCTGGTCCAGCACGGTGAGGAAGGTCTCAAAGAGACCGTCTGCAGCCATGAAGGCATCCGGCAGCGCGCAGCGGCGCACCACGGAGCAGGATACGTCACCCTCATTCCACTGGTCGCCGATGATGCCGCCAATCATGTTCAGGTGGCCCTTCAGGATGGAATGGAAACCGTTCACACGCTCACAGGAGCGCGGGTTCATCTTGTGCGGCATGGCGCTGGAGCCGGTCTGCCCCTTGGCGAAACCTTCTGTCACCAGCTCGTGCCCCACCATGAGACGCCAGGTCTTGCAGAAGCTGCTCGGACCGCTGGAAAGACCCACCAGGCCGGAAATAACCTCAAAGTCCAGGGAGCGGGGGTACACCTGACCCACGTTCATCCACTTGGAAGCAATGCCGAGGTGGGAGCAGATGCGCTCTTCCAGACGGCGTACGATATCCGCATTCTTGGCAAAGAGGGAAAGCTGGTCCAGCTGGGTGCCCACAGCACCCTTGAGACCACGCACGCGGTAGCGGTCCATGATGCTCACCCAAGCCCAGGTCCAGTGGACAATTTCCTCACCAAACATGGCCACGCGCTTGCCCAGCGTGCTGGCCTGAGCAGCCACGTTGTGCGTGCGGGCAGCCAGTACCATGTCACGCCAGCCGCCGGCGCACTTGGCCATGCGGTCCAGCACGGCCACGGCCTTATCACGGATGATGCACATGGCACGCCAAATCTGCAGCTGCTCCACATTTTCCGTCAGGTCACGGCTGGTCATACCCTTGTGGATGTGCTGGTGGCCGGCAAGGTCACAGAATTCCTCAATACGGGCCTTCACATCATGGCGGGTGATGCGCTCACGGGCGTTGATGGATTCCACATCCACCTGAGACTTGACGCTCTCATAGGCATCTATGGCTTCCTGCGGGATATCCAGCCCCAGGTCTTTCTGGGCTTTCATCACAGCGATCCAGAATTCGCGCTCCAGCACGATGCGACCTTCTGCGGACCAGATGGACTTCATGGCATCGGAGGCATAGCGGCCTGCCAGTACATTGGGAATGGCGTTCATAGCTCTTGAAAATGGGGTTATCAGGTAAATATGTCACCCACCTCGGGTGCGCGCGCAGCATAGCATTAAACTACTTCATTGGCAAGCTTAAACGGCTTGTCCCGCCCCGAATTTGCGCCTGATAGTGGCTGAAAATGATTCGAGAATGAGTTTTTGCACGCGCAGTTGCGACAGAATGCGGGATGGAATGGGGTATTGCAGAGGTTTTTGTTCGGGGCTCTCCGGAGGCTGTTTTACACGGGGCGGATGACCAGGTGCCCCAGCGTGTCTGCTTTTCTGCCCGGAATGTAACAGTGTTTCAGGCGTTCCGGGCGTAGGCGGGGGCGTGCTGTGTAGGTGCGGAAAACTTCTCCTGTGCTGTCATGCACCAGGGTGTAACGGATGGGCCGCGGCGGGGCAAAATCCTCACATGCGGTAGAGGGGCGCTCATCTGCTATGCCCAGGGCGGCGCAGTAATGGCGCCAGATGCTGCCGTGGCCGAGACTCCGGCGGCGCTCCCAGGCGAGGGCGTGTGCCAGCTCATGCAGCAGGGTGCGCCGCACCTGCTCCGGGTTGCGCGGCAGATAGTGTGCCAGAAAATACCGCGACAGGGTGATGCGTTTCTGCCCGGGGCGGCAGCAGCCCAGCCTCCGGGTGGCGCGGTCGGTCCCGAAGCTCCAACCTGCCAGTCCCAGGGCGGTAAAACACCCTGCCGCCCATTCAGCCAGGATTTCCGGGCTGTTCAGGGCCGGGCAGGGTGGTAATAGGTACTGTTTGACCATGGACGAGTGAAAAAATCGTCCCGGGGTTAAATCATTTACTTATTATTGAGGCGTTCCAGAACGGCAGCTTCAATTTCTGCGTAAAGCTCCGTATTGTTGCGCAGCAGTTCCTTGGTACCGTCGCGCCCCTGGGCAAGCTGGCTGCCGTTGTAGCTGAACCAGGAGCCGCGTTTCTGGACGATATCGAACTCCATGGCCAAATCCAACAGGCTGCCGACGGAGGAGATGCCCTCATTGTACATGATGTCGAACTCACATTCCTTGAAGGGCGGAGCCACCTTGTTCTTCACAACCTTGAGCTTGGTGCGGTTGCCGGCTACGGAGCCGTCTGTGCCCTTAATCTGGCCGGTGCGGCGGATATCGCAGCGCACAGAGGCATAGAACTTGAGGGCGCGGCCGCCGGGGGTGGTTTCCGGGTTGCCGAACATCACGCCGATTTTCTCACGGATTTGGTTGGTGAAGATGCAGATGGTGCGGGCCTTGGAGATGAGGGAGGTGAGCTTGCGGAGGGCGGCGCTCATGAGGCGTGCCTGGGCACCCACTGTGCTGTCGCCGATGTCTCCCTCCAACTCCTGGCGGGTGACGAGTGCGGCCACGGAGTCCACGACGATGACATCAATGGCGTTGGAGCGGACGAGGGCTTCACAAATCTGGAGTGCTTCCTCACCGCTGTTGGGCTGGGAGACCAGCAGGTCATCCAGATTCACGCCCAGCTTGGCGGCGTAGGCGGGGTCAAGTGCGTGCTCCACGTCAATGAAGGCCGCCAGACCGCCGGCTTTCTGTGCCTGAGCAATCACGGTGAGGGTGAGGGTGGTCTTACCGGAGGATTCCGGACCGAATACCTCGACGATACGTCCGCGCGGGAAACCGCCCACGCCCAGAGCGCGGTCAATGAGGAGGTTACCGGTGCGTACCACTTCCACCTCCATGGTCTTTCTATCTCCCAGACGCATGATGGCTGTTTCGCCGAAATCTTTCTGGATCTGGAGCATAGCTGCATCCAACGCGCGCTGGCGCTGGGCCATGAGCTTGTCCTGATCGGGGGTCGTTTCTTTACTCATATCGTGGGCAGTTTACCTGTTCGGCCGTGGCCTTGCAAGTACAAATTGCGGCACGGTGATTTTTCATGTGCCGGCAAAAAAAGAGGCACCCTGCGGTGCCTCTTCCGTGAGTTAAAGCTGAGCGTTGCGCATGTCTCCCGTTTCGGTGAACGCCGTGTGGAAGGCAAATGCCTTGGAGAGGTTGTGCGGGGTATGCCCCTTGGGGGTGAGCGCTACGTAGCGGCGCAGCAGCTCCCGGTAGTCCGGGTGGGCGCAGTTCTCAATAACCTCTACGGCTCGCTCGCGGGGGGACTTGCCGCGCAGGTCTGCCACGCCCTGCTCTGTGATGATGATGTCTACATCATGCTCTGTATGGTCGGTGTGGGAGACCATGGGCACAATGGCGGAAATGGCGCCGCCCTTGGCTACGGAGGGGCAGGAGAAGATAGTGTAGGCGGCGGCTCGGGCAAAGTCACCACTGCCGCCTATGCCGTTCATCACGCGGTTGCCGAAGAAGTGCGTGGAGTTCACGTTGCCGAAGATGTCTGCCTCAATGGCAGTGTTCATGCAGATGAGACCCACGCGGCGTGCAAAGGCGGGGTCGTTGGAGATTTCCTGCGGGCGCAGGATGATTTTGTTGCGGAAGAAGTCAAAGTTGTCGTAGAGGTATTGCAGTTTCTCATCTGAGATGTGAAGGCAGGCGCTGGAGGCAAAGATGCAGCGGCCTTCAATCATCAAATCCATCACGGTGTCCTGCAGCACCTCTGTGTACATCTGAAACGCGGGGATGATTTTGGACTTGCCAACGGATGCCAGCACGGCGTTGGCCACGTTGCCTACGCCGCTCTGCAGCGGCAGGAACTGCGGGGGTATGCGCCCCTCCCGGTACTCTTTTTCCAGGAAGTGAACCATGTTGTCACCAATCTGCTCCGTCACGCCGGAAACTGCCTTGAAGGCGGAGATATGGCTGGGCTCGTGTGTGTGGATGACACCCACTATCTTGGCGGGGTCTACTTTCAAGGTGCGGGTGCCTACGCGGTCACTCAGGTGATTGAGCGGTATGTACACGCGGTGGGGCGGGTCTGCCGGCATGTAGATATCATGCAGGCAACGCAGTTTTTCCGGGTCGTGGAAGCTGTTGAGCTCTAAGATAATGCGGTCTGCCAGCAGGCAGAAGGTGGGGGTGTTGCCCTCACTGGTGGTCAGGGTAAGCTCTCCGTTGTCCGTCACTTCACAGACTTCCACAATGGCGGTTGTCACCCGCGGCAGGTGGCCGTAGCGCATGGCCTGCGCCATCATGGATACGTGAGCCTCCACGTACTGAATATCACAGTTGTTGATTCCATTTCGGGTCTCCGGGCTGCTCTGGTAGGGCATGATGCGGCTGAGTGCTTCTGCCTCTGCCAGCACGCCGTCTACCAGTGTGCTGGTAGTGGCGCCGGTCATGAGGGTTATCTTCCACGGACGCCCGGCGGCATGCTCCGCTTTGGCATGCTCCGCCAGCGCCGTCGGCATCACCTTCGGTGAACCCGCGTTGGAAAATCCGCTGAATCCCACTACTTCGCCATCGCGAACCATGGCGGCGGCCTGTTCCGGTGTCAGGACATTGTATCGCATCGCCCCATAGTCTATCATAAAGTTAGAGCATAGTCTAGAATAAAAATTCCCCGGCAGGCTCAAAATGAGCGTGCCGGGGAGAAAAACTCAGGAAAATGAGGGGTGATTAAGCCGTAGCTTCCTCTTCTTCCTTCTTCTCAGGCATCTTGCCGGTGGAGAAGTACTGCTCGATTTCCTCGAGGGTACGGCCCTTGGTTTCCGGCATGAAGAAGGCGGCGGTGATGAAGTAAATCACGGTGAAGCCGGCCAGAGTGAAGAAGACGGAGGAGTAACCCAGCGCACCGACCCAAGGCAGGAAGACACCTGCAATGGTGGTGGACACACCCTGGTTGATGAGCAGGGCAATGGCCATACCGTTGGCGCGGATGCGGGTGGGCATCAGCTCAGAGAGAGCCAGCCATACGCACACGCCGGGACCGGCAGCGTAGAAGGAGATGAACACGATGAAGAAGCCGGTGACGAGCCAACCGGTAACCGGGGTGGGCTTCATGCCGATTTCAGCGCGGGTGATGGTGATTTCCTTCACGGCACCCTCGGGAAGCGGAGTGCTCCAGAAGCAAATCTTATCCAGGAAGGTGGGAGCCAGAGCGGTGTCCTTCTTCACGGAGATGGCAGAGCCTTCAGCCGTGTCGGCGCGGAGCTCGGCCACGTCCTGCTTGCTGTCCAGCCCCTGCTTGTAGGTGACGATGAGCTGCATGCCGGGGGCAACGGATTCACCCTGCATGAATTCGGGGTGAGTAGCGGCAACCTCGGGCTTGGCGACAGCCTGCTTCACGGCATCAGCCACGGAGATGTTGAGGCTGTTGTCGGAGAGGGCTGCGGACACTTCCTTCGTGACATCCACGCGGTTGCTCTCCACGTTGTAGAACATGGCACCCACGCCGCAGAGACCGGCAATGATGCCCAGCGTGCCCATCTTGAGCAGGAAGGTACGCCCCTTCTTGTCCACCAGAGAGACTGCCACGATGGTCATGAGCATGTTGACAATCTTGATGGCGAAGTCAGCCCAGTTGGCCTGAGAGCCTTCCAGACCGGCCTGCTGGAACACCTTCACGGAGTAGTTCAGCACGGAGTTGATGCCGGTTGCCTGCGTGCAGGCCAGCACAATCACGGCCAGGATGAAGGGAATCACATACTTGCGCTGCAGCAGGGAGTCTCCCTTGGCTGCTTCCTTCATGGCTTCCTTCTGGGCCTTCTCGGCCTCATCGGCAGCAATCATTTCATCAAGAATCTCCTTGGCGGCCACATCACCGTTGTTGGAGGCGAGGGAGAGAAGAGCCTCTTCCTTGCGACCGCGGTAGTACAGCCAGCGCGGGGATTCCTTCAGCTTGCAGGCACCAATCATGAGGATGATGCCGGGGATGGCGGAGCACCAGAAAATCGTCTGCCAGGCCATGACTTTGTCGGCATCGGCTACGGTCACATCTGTGGCAGCACCCACGAGCATGGTCACTACAAGGCCAATGACGGCGGCAAAGACGAGACCCACGGTGAGCAGCAGCTGGAACATGCCGGTACCCTTACCGCGGGAGTTGGCATCCAGACATTCGGCCAGATACATGGGAACAACCACGCCCACCAGACCGGCGGAAGCGCCCTGGAGGATACGGCCGCCCATGAGCATTTCAAACATGCCGTTGGAGAAGCAGATGATGGGAATGCTCAGCGTGAACAGGAAAGCGGAAATGATGATAACCTTCTTGCGGCCCAGCCATTCGGCCAGCATACCGGCGAAGAGGGAGGAGAGCACCGAGCCGAACAGCACGGCGGCCACCACGATGGAAATCTCCTGCGGGGTGTAACTGGAGGTTGCCTCAATATAGGGCACAGCAGCGGCAATCACGCCTACGTCAATGCCGTAGAGAAGACCGCCCAGACCTGCCATCACCATCAGGTAGGTGGCGTAGCGTTTCACTGAAGCGGGAAGTTCAGCTTTAATAGTATCGGTACTCATAACGCGCCTATTATATCAGCTACTTCCCGCTTGGCAATCCTAAATTTCAGCTCTCATCCGCTTTTGGCAGCGGAATATGCTTTCCGGATGCGTCAGCGGGCCAGTACACCCGGGGTGCCGGAGACCCCGGTACCGGAAATGGGGCGGATGGCGATGCGGTCAATGTTGGCCGCAACTTTGGTGGGAATGATGACCTGACGGCTGGCTCCGGCAAGCACATACATGGGCCACCACTTGCCGCCGCGGCCTACCTGTACCACCCATTTGCGGGCGCTGCCGTCGCTCTGCCAGGTTACTTGGCAGCCGCTGCGGGTATTTTTTGCCTGAACCACGGGACGGGAGGGGCGGGAGGAACCGCTCCAAGGCATGGGCGGGGGGACGGCCAGTGTGGTGTAGCGGGCTTCCAGCTCTTTGCAGACACCGCCGCGGTTTGTGCCGAGCGATTTCCAGCTCCAGTAAAGCTGGCCGCAGCTCTGGCGGGCAAGCTTGCGGGAGTAGTCAATCTGGCGGCCGATTTCGGAGGCGGGGCGTCCGGGGTCTTCAGAGCTGTTGACGCGGACGCTGGCGATACCGGGCCAGATGGGGCGGGAGGGGTTGATACTGCTCCACCAGCTCATGAGCGCATTGAAGCTCTGCGGTCCCTCACAGCGCCAGTACAACTGGGGTGAGAGGTAGTCTACCCAGCCCTTGCGTATCCACTTGCGGGCATCACAGGCCAGGTGCTCATAGGCATTCACTCCGGCCTGCACGTTGCCGGGGTAGCCCGGCTGCCAGATACCAAAGGGGCTGATGCCCACGCGGACGTAGGGTTTGATGCCCTTCACGCGCGAGTAGAGGGTTTTCACAAAATCATCAATATAGGCCCGGCGCTGGGAGGGGCTTTTGCCGTCTGCTACTTTGTGGTGGGGCGGGTAGGGGTAGAAGTAGTCATCCAGGTGCACACCGTCGATATTGTAACGGCGCACAACATCCAGGATAACTTTCATCACATGGTCACGGGCACTGCTGCTGGCGGGGTTGAGCATGGTGGTGCCGCCGGCGCGCAGAATCCACCCCGGACTGCGGTGGGCAATGTGTCCTTTGCCTACCGGGCGGTTGCTGATGGTGGCACGGAAGGGGTTGAACCATGCATGCAGCTCAATGCCGCGTTTGTGGCACTCTGTGATGGCAAAGGCCAGCGGATCATAGCCCGGGTTGACTCCCGGACCGCTCAGCCAGCTGCTCCAGGGCTCCAGTGAGGATTTGTAGAGGGCATCACCGTTGGGGCGTACCTGCAGGATGATGGCGTTGAGCCTGAGCTTGTGGGCACAGGTGATGATGTTGAGCAATTCCTGCTTCTGTTGCCCTGCGGAGAGCCCGGCGCGGGAAGGCCAGTCCAGATTGAACACGGTGGCCACCCAGGCGGCGCGGAATTCCCGCGGGGGTTCCGGCGCATTTTCATTGACCTGTTGCCAGGCTCGGGCACCGCTGCTCAGAATAAATGTCAGGAGAAAAAGAATCAGAAGATGTTTCACGGCGCAAGCATACCCTGCTTTGTGTCTGCTTGCAAGCCGAAAGCTTGACTTTACGGGTGGCTGTGGTAACATTTCGCGCATAGTTTTAGTTAATCTCTGACACGGTGAATACGCGGGAAATGGTAGTCAATTATCTCCGCACCCTGCAGCAGCAGGGTGTTGAGCGCCTGCCTGTGGATGAGGAAGCACGCTCTATCCTCCGTGCCTGGATGTTGGCTGCCCGCAACGGCGGCAGGTTGCCCGCCCCGCCCCCGGTGCCGCCCCCGTCCTCTGAGCAGCTCCCACCCCCGGCGGCAGAGGAAAGTGCCCCGCCGCCGCGTCCTGCCATGCGGCTGGATGATATCCCGGAACCGGAGCTTGCTGCGGATGAATCTTTGCCGGAGGAGGAGGTGCCTTTCTTCCGTCCCGGCGGTCAGTCCCCTGCGGAAGCCTGGGAAGCCATGCAGCGTCTGCTGCCCCAGTGGAAGCCGCTGCGTGACCTCGGTACTCTGCGCCCCACCCCGGTGTTTGGGCAGGGTAACCGCGCAGCAGATATCATGTTTGTGGGGGATGCCGTGAATTATCATGATGAAAAGGCGGGGACTCCCTTCAGCGGAGCCGCCGGCGGCAAGCTGGACGGTATGCTCACGGCCATGGGGCTCACCCGTGAGCAGGTCTATATTACCCACCTTGTTAAGTTCCGCCCGGAGCAGCCGCGCCAGACCCTCAACACCCGTCCCCCGTCAGAGCAGGAAATCCGTTTCTCTGCCCCGGTTCTTGATTTTGAGATTGCACTG
This sequence comes from Akkermansia sp., assembly GCA_045635265.1. Lineage (GTDB taxonomy): Bacteria > Verrucomicrobiota > Verrucomicrobiia > Verrucomicrobiales > Akkermansiaceae > Akkermansia. The sequence goes on along the minus strand of JAZRBU010000010.1, from coordinate 46,682 downwards.
GTACAGCCCAGAGTGATTGTGGCACTCGGTGTCATTGCGGCGCGCGGCATTCTCCGGCGCGGTAATCTCCCGCTGGCGGCCTACCAGCAGGAGCACGGCTCTTTCAACGGTATACCCGTGGTGGTAACTCACCACCCCAGCTACCTCCTGCGCACCTCCGATATCTCAGAGCGCCGCCGCCTTTGGGAAGAAATGCTCTATGTCATGGAGACGGCAGGCCTGCCCATTTCCGCTAAACAACGCGGTTACTTTCTCCCTAAGAATTGATTGCCAAGCTATTAACGCATCATGAAAGTATGCTTTAATGATGCGCTGTATTATCATTAAAGTATACTTTTGTGTTATTATAAACGATTGAAAAACAATCGCGGACGGCAACTTGGTGCTGCCGTCCGCGGAGGGATGAATGCTTAGAGGGGCAATTAAGCCTCAGGCTGCTGCTCTGCCTCGGCGGAGTAGTCGATGGCAGCGAGAGCCTGGTAGAGACGCCAGCGGCGGGCGATATCCTGCTCTTCGAGGGCGAGGAGCTTCTCGAAGTTGGCCTTGTTGGTCTTGGCCAGCATCTTGAAGCGGTTTTCACCGCCCTTGCCGTCTACACCGATGAGGGCTTCGCGCACGGACTTCTTGGGAGCGCGGCTCTTGATGGTGAGCGGGTTCTTGCCCTGCTTGATGTTGTCCGGGTTGAAGTTGTAGAGCAACCAGCGACCGCAGTCTACGGCATCCTTCTGGCGGTCAAGACCCTGAGCCATGTTGATACCGTGGTTGATGCAGTGGCTGTAGGCAATCACCAGCGCAGGACCATCATAGGCCTCGGCCTCAGCCAGAGTCTTGAGGGTGTGCTCATCATTGGAGCCCATGGAGATGGAGGCCACATAGATGTTGCCGTAAGTCATGGCCATGTAGCCGATGTCCTTCTTCACCTGGTCCTTACCGCGGGTGGCGAACTTGGCCACAGCGGAGCGCGGGGTAGCCTTGGAGCACTGGCCGCCGGTGTTGGAGTATACCTCCGTATCCATGACCAGTACCTTCACGTTGCGACCGGAAGCCAGGATGTGGTCCAGACCGCCGTAGCCGATGTCGTAGGCCCAGCCGTCACCGCCGAGAATCCACACGGACTTGCTGACCAGGTGGTTGGCCTGAGCCTTGAGGGCGGCCAGTTCCGGGTCATCACCACAGGCAGCCTTGATGGCGGCCACGGTTTCGCGTGCGTTGACCACCTCTGCCTCTGTCTTCTGCGGGTTGGACTTGATGGCTTCCACCAGGTCGGCGCCCACCTTATCGGCAGCGGCTTCAAGGAGCTCCATGGCGTATTCCTGCTTCTTGTCCAGAGAGACACGGAAACCGAGACCGAATTGGGCGTTGTCCTCAAAGAGGCTGTTGGCCCATGCCGGACCGCGGCCGTCAGAATCATGCGTCCAGGGCGTGGTGGGCAGGTTGCCGCCGTAGATGGAGGAGCAGCCTGTGGCGTTGGCCACCACGAGACGGTTGCCCAGCAGCTGAGTGAGTGCCTTGATGTAGGGAGTCTCACCGCAGCCGGCGCAGGCACCGCTGAATTCGAACAGCGGGCGCAGGAACTGCTGGTCTTTCACCTGACCGACATTCACCTGAGTGCGGTCAACATCCGGCAGTTTCTCGAAGAACTTCCAGTTCTCTGCCTCGGGCTTGAGTGACTCGGAAGCCGGGGTCATGGTCAGGGAGTTCGTGGGGCAGACGCGGGAGCACAGTGTGCAGCCCGTGCAGTCGGAGGCAGATACCTGGATGATGAACTTCCGGCCCTGCCAGTTCTTGTGCATCTTGCTGGCATCTGCGGACTTGAAGCTCTCCGGAGCGCCTTCCAGCTCTGCCGGCTCCACCATCTTGGCACGGAGGGCGGCGTGCGGGCAGACCGTGGTGCACTTACCGCACTGGATACAGGCCTTGCTGGTCTCCGTCTTCTCCGGCTGCCACACGGGGATTTCGAGGGCGAGGTCACGCTTCTCGTACTGTGTGGTGCCGCTGGGGAAGGTGCCGTCCACGGGCATCTCGGAAACCTTCACGCTGTCGCCTTCGCCGATGACAATCTTGCCGAGTACGTCGCGCACGAATGCGGGAGCACCGGGAGCGAGAGCGGCGGGGATTTCATGACCGGTGATGGTGCTGCCCAGAGGTACTTCATACAGGTTGGCCAGAGAGGCATCCACAGCCTGGATATTCTTGGCAACCACTTCATCACCCTTCTTGCCGTAGGTCTTCTTGATGGCTTCCTTGATGTAGCCGATGGCTTCATCAGACGGAATCACACCGGAGAGGTGGAAGAAGCAGGTCTGCATAATCATGTTGATGCGGCCGCCCATGCCGGTAGACTTGGCCACCTTGAAGGCGTCAATGCAGTAGACCTTGATGTTCTTGTCAATAATCTGCTGCTGCATGCGGGCGGGCAGGCTGTCCCACACCTTGTCTGCGGGCACGTTCGTGTTGATGAGGAAGGTGGCACCGTTGGCAGCGTTCTTCAGGAAGTCGAAGAGGTTCAGCAGGCTCGGCTGGTGCAGCGCAATGAAGTTGGCGCTGGTGATGAGGTAGGTGCTGTGAATCGGCGTGGTGCCGAAGCGCAGGTGAGACACCGTGGAGGAGCCGGACTTCTTGGAGTCATACACGAAGTAGCCCTGCACATACAGGTCCGTGTGCTTGCCGATAATCTTGATGGCGTCCTTGTTGGCACCCACGGTACCGTCAGAGCCCAGACCGTAGAACATGCAGCGGGTCACGGTGTCGGCCTCGGTCGTGAAGTTCGGGTCATAGGCGATGGACTTGCCGGTCACGTCATCCTCAATACCCACGGCAAAGCCGGTCATCGGCTCATCCTTCTTGAGTTCATCAAACACGCCCTTGACCATGGCGGGGGTGAACTCCTTGGAGCCCAGACCGTAGCGGCCGCCTACCACCTTCGGCATGGCGTAGGGAAGCGTGCCTGCTACCAGGGCATCTGCCAGAGCCTGCACCACGTCCTGCAGCAGGGGTTCGCCCTGGCTGCCCGGTTCCTTGGTGCGGTCGAGTACGGCAATCTTCTTCACCGTCTTGGGCAGAGCGGCAATCATATCCTCTGCGGGGAAGGGGCGGTACAGGCGCACCTTCAGCACGCCGACGTCCTCACCCATGGCCTGTACGGCCTCCAGCGCGGCCTCTGCGCCGGAGCCCATCATGATGATAACGCGGGTGGCCTCCGGAGAGCCGATGTATTCCACCAAGTCATAGTAGCGGCCGGTGAGGTCACCGAACTTCTTCATGGTGGCCTTCACAATGCCGGGCACGGCGGTGTAGTACTTGTTCACCGTTTCACGGCCCTGGAAGTACACGTCCGGGTTCTGGGCGGTGCCGCGGATGACCGGGGCGTCCGGGTTCAGGCCGCGGGCGTGGAACTCATCCACCAGCTTCTGGTCGATGAGGGCGCGCAGGGTGTCGTCGGAAATGTCGGCAATCTTGCCCACCTCGTGAGAGGTACGGAAGCCGTCAAAGAAATTCATGAAGGGTACACGGCTTTCCAGCGTGGCGGCGTGGGCAATGGCGGCCATATCCGGGGCTTCCTGCGTGCTGGCACCGCAGAGCATGGCAAAGCCGGTGGAACGGGCAGACATCACGTCACTGTGGTCACCGAAGATGGAAAGACCCTGAGCAGCCAGAGCACGGGCGGCGATGTGGAAGACGCAGGGAGTCAGCTCGCCGGCAATCTTGAACATATTCGGAATCATCAGCAGCAGACCCTGAGATGCCGTGAACGTGGTAGCGAGGGAACCTGTCTGCAGGGCACCGTGTACGGCACCGGCGGCACCGGCCTCACTTTCCATTTCCACGATGCTGGGGACCGTTCCCCAGAGGTTCTTGCGATCTACCGCGGTCCACGTCTCTGCCGATTCACCCATCGGAGAGGACGGGGTGATGGGGTAGATAGCGGCCACTTCCGAACAACGGTATGCCACGGAGGCCACGGCCTCATTGGCATCAATGGTGCTGTATGTAGTGTTCATGTGCTATATAAATAGTGAATGTTTAAAATCAGGTGATATGTGGAGACAGTACCCCCACGAGGGAAGCAGAGCTTCACTTGGAGTATACTACACCTGCTTGGGTGTAAAATCAACCGAAAAAGAAAGAAATGGCTGTATTTTGTCTGAAATACTTCTGAATCGGAGCGGATTTTGGGTATAAAAAAAGCCGCTCTGCGGGATGCAGAGCGGCGGTTTTAATAAATGGTTAACAATCTTGCTTTACAGCAGAGAGAAGGCGATGTTGAGACCGGCCGTCACGATGGAGACCATGCTCATGAGCTTGATCAGGATGTTCAGGGACGGGCCGGAAGTATCCTTGAAGGGGTCGCCCACGGTGTCACCCACAACGGAGGCGTCGTGGATGGGCGTGTGCTTGCCGCAGAAAGAGGCATCACCCGTCTCAATGTACTTCTTGGCGTTATCCCAGGCACCGCCGGAGTTGGCCATGAATACGGCCAGCACGAAACCACCGGCAAGACCGCCGGCCAGCAGGCCGAACACGCCGGGAACACCCATGATGAGACCCGTAGCCACGGGAACCACCACGGCGATGAGAGAGGGAACAATCATCTCACGCTGAGCACCCTGGGTGGAGATACCCACGCAGCGGGCGTAGTCAGCCTTCTTGCGGCCCTCGAACACGTCCTTGTCGCTCAGCTGGCGGCGTACTTCTTCCACCATGCTCTTGGCAGCACGGCCCACGGCGTTCATGGTCAGACCGCAGAACAGGAAGGAAAGCATGGCACCGATGAAGATACCCAGCAGCACCTTCGGGTTCATGAGCGTCACGTCGAACGCGGTCATGAACTGAGCGATGTTCATCTTGGCAACCTCAGCGCTGTTGAGCACAGTGTCGCCGAAGTAGCTGGTCTTGAAAGTCTCACCGTAGTTGAGAGCGGCAATCTTGAGCTCCTCAATGTAGGAGGCAAGAAGGGCAAGGGCGGTCAGAGCGGCGGAACCGATGGCGAAACCCTTACCGGTAGCGGCGGTGGTGTTGCCCAGTGCGTCCAGAGCGTCCGTGCGGCTGCGCACGTCATCACCCAGAGCGCTCATCTCGGCGTTACCGCCGGCGTTGTCGGAAATGGGACCGTAGGCGTCCGTTGCCAGGGTCAGACCCAGCGTGGAGAGCATACCCACAGCAGCGATACCGATGCCGTAGAGGCCCATGGCCATATTATCTGCGGAGAAAGTGAACTCACCGGCAGCGCAGAGGTAGGCACCGATGGTACCCAGAACGATGAAGATAACCGGCCAGCAGGTGGAAATCATACCCACGCCGATACCGGAGATGATGACGGTTGCCGGGCCGGTGGTGGCGTTCTCGGCAATGAACTTCACGGGCTTGAACTCGAAGGAGGTGTAGTACTCCGTCACCTTACCGATGGCGATACCCACCACGAGACCGATGACGATGGAACCCCAGATGCCGAGCCAGTTGTTAATGCCCAGCATGTAGAGGATACCGGCGGAAAGAATGGCGATAAGCACGCCGGAGAAGTTAATACCCTTGTTCAGGGCAGCCATGAGCTGCGTCTGGTTGGCACCGGGCTTGGTGCGCACCATGAACACGCCCAGAATGGAAAGGATAGCACCCACAGCGCCGATAATCATCGGAGCCATGACGAGCTGCAGACCCTGCTCGTATGCCCAACCGGCGCCGGCGGCTGCGGCAGCACCCAGAGCGGCAGTAGCCAGAATGGAACCGGCGTAGGACTCGTACAGGTCAGCACCCATGCCGGCCACGTCGCCCACGTTGTCACCCACGTTGTCAGCAATCGTAGCGGGGTTGCGGGGATCGTCCTCATTGAAGTGGTACTCTGTCTTACCCACCAGGTCAGCGCCTACGTCAGCGGCCTTGGTGTAGATACCGCCGCCCACACGGGCGAAGAGAGCCTGCAGAGAGGCACCCATACCGAAGGTCAGCATGATGGTGGTGATGGTCACCAGCTTGTCTACACCCTCACCTGCCACCATCCAGGAGCAGTTGTCGAGCAGAAGATACCAACCGGAAATATCCAGCAGACCAAAGCCTACCACCGTCAGACCCAGCACGGCGCCGGAACGGAAAGCAAGCTGCAGACCCTTGTTCAGACCGTCCTGTGCGTCACGGCAGGCCTGAGCCACACGACCGGAAGCGTAGGTGGCCGTCTTCATGCCGATGAAACCGGCAAGACCGGAGAAGAAACCGCCGGTCAGGAAGGCGATGGGTACAATCTTGTTCTGCAGGCCGAAGTAGGCCATGACGCCGAAGATAACGGCGATGATGATGAAGAAGACGGAAACAACCTTGTACTGCTGCTTCAGGTAGGCCATGGCGCCTTCGCGCACGTAGCCCGCAATCTCCTTCATGCGATCCGTACCCTCATCTGCCTTCTTCATGTCGAAGAAGAACTTGGCCGCGCAGGCCAGAACCAGCAGAGAGGCAACGGGAACGATCCAGAATAATGTATTGGGGTCCATTGTCTGATTTGGTTTATTTAGGTTGAATTACTTTTTTGCGACAAAAAAGCGCGATATTCTACACCTCAAAACCTGTTTTGGCAATCCTAAAGTTTGGAATCGATAAGAAATTTTACCTAAAACGGGAAAGGTTAGAGTGTTCTCCAACTTTAAGGTGGGCAGGAGTCATTTTCTCTTGACTTGAGTGTAGGAGTTCGTTAGGATTGAGGCAAGCAGCCAAGCTGCATCAAGAGATATGAAAGCTGTTTTACTGTTCCCCGGACAAGGTGCCCAGAAAGTGGGCATGGGCAAGGATTTGTATGATACGTACCCAGAGGCTCGCGCCATGATGGAGGCAGCGGATACCGCACTGGGTTATTCCCTTACACAGGTGATGTTTGAGGGGCCGGATGCAGAGCTGACCCGCACCTGCAACTGCCAGCCCGCTCTGTACCTGCACGGTCTGGCACTCTACAAAATGCTCAGCAGTATGGTGGATATTGAGCCTGTGGCCGCCGCTGGGCTTTCTCTTGGTGAGTTTACGGCACATGCCGCTGCCGGCACCTTCAGCATGGAGGACGGTCTTAAACTGGTGCAGAAGCGCGGTGCGTTTATGGAGGATGCCTGCAACGCCGCCCCCAGCACCATGGCTGCCATGATCGGCGGCAGTGACGAGGCTGTGGCCGCTCTTGCCGCTGAGTGCGATATCGATGTGGCCAACTACAACTGCCCCGGTCAGACTGTTGTGTCCGGCTCCGTGGAGGGTGTGGACAAGGCCGTGGCCGGTGCCAAGGCTGCCGGGTTTAAGATTGCCAAGAAGCTCAACGTGGCCGGTGCATACCACAGCCGTTTCATGAAGAGCGCCCAGGAGGCTCTGCGCCCGGAGCTGGAGGCCACCCCCATGCAGACTCCCGCTGTGCCGGTGTACTGCAACTATGAGGCCCGCCCCGTGACCGGCCCGGAAGATGTGCGCGCCATGCTGGGTGAGCAGGTGTGCGGTTCCGTGCGCTGGGCTGCCTGCATGAAAGACCTCACGGACAAGGGTGAGCGCCTTTTCATTGAGATGGGACCCGGCAAGACGCTGGCCGGCATGATGGCCCGCATCTGCAAGGAAGCCACCGTCATTTCCATTGAAGATGTGGCCACTCTTCAGGCTGCCGTGGAAACCCTCAAGGGCATGCAGGCCTGATTCCTGCGCCCTATCATTGATTTTTAATTATCGGAACCCTCGGAGAGAACAGTTATCTCCGAGGGTTTCCGACTGCCCGGCCTGCGGGGCGGTCTTGGTATGCCGGGACGGGGTGCAGATGAGAAACTGACGCTTTTATTCCGTTCTCCCGGCGGTATGCAGTGCTTTGACGTTGCGTTTGCGGTATCTTTGCGGTAGTATAGCCGCATGAGCGATCTGCAATGGAATAGCATCACAATCGGTGAAGAGGAAAAACCGCGCATTGAAGCTGAGGAGCTGCGCGAAATGGCAGCAGACCTGGATCCGGATGATTTTGATGAACCGGTGCAGGAATTTTTGGCAGAATTGGTGAACGGCTGCAATCCCGAGGAGCTGAAACAGGCAGCTACCCTCCTGCTGCAGGATGAAATTGACCTCTCCCCGGATCTGGCAGCCATGGGCGTGGAGCCGGATGAAGAGCTTATCACTCTCCTGCTGGCTGTGGGGGCAGATGTGAATGCACGCAATGCCTACGGTCAGCCGCCGCTTCATTTGGCAGCGCATTATGGCTATGAATCGATTGTAGACCGTCTGTTGGCGGCCGGTGCCAACCTGCGCACCCGCAATGTCCACGGACGCTTTGCGGCAGAGGTGGCAGCCACCCCCTCTCTGGCCGCCAAATTGGAGCCCCCCTACCACCCGGAGGATGATACCCCGCTGCCGCCGGAGATTGAGGATGCAGACCTGGACCCGGAGGGCGATAACGGACAGCATCACCATTGCTCCTGCGGGCATGACCACGGACAGGACTGCTCCTGCGGCGGTGACTGTGACTGCGGAGGTGAGTGCCACTGCCGTGACTGATTTTCTATTCGTTCGTTAGCCATTGTAATTCAACACAGATATGACAGATACCCCTTTTACGGATGATACCTTTCTGCCGGCCTGGAGTCGTCTGACCCCGGAACGCGCCCGCACGGAAATACCGCAGGCCATTGAGCAGGCAAAAGCTGCCGTGGAGGCCATCTGCACCGTGCAGGAGCCCACTTGGGACAACACCTTTGCCGCTTTGGAGGAAAGCAGCGCCGCCCTCATGCGCGGGTGGCAGCGTCTCTCCCACCTGCAGTCCGTCATGGATTCTCCCGCCTGCCGTGAGGTGATGAATGAGCTGATGCCGGAGGTGGTCATGTTCTCCAGCAGCGTCACCCTCAATCCCCGTCTCTACGCCGTGCTGAAGAAGGCTGCCGCTCAGCCCTGGGTGCAGGAACTTTCCCCGGTAAAACAGCGCTTCATTCAGGAAACTCTGGCAGATTTCCGTGAGAGCGGTGCGGATTTGCCGGATGAAGCCAAAGTCCGCTATGCAGAGCTGTCTACGGAGCTGGCGCAGCTCTCTCAGAAGTTCGGTGAGAACGTGCTGGACTCCACTAACGCCTGGGAGTATGTGACCGCAGACCCCGCAGAAATTGCCGGGCTGCCGGAGAGCGCACGGGAGACAGCCCGTCTGGATGCTCTGGCCAAGGGTCACGGCACGGAGGAAGCCCCGCAGTGGCGCTTTACGCTGCAGTTCACCTCCGTTCAGCCGGTGATGACCTTTGCAGACTGCGAATCCCTGCGTGAGCGTGTTTGGCGTGCCATGGGTGCCAAAGGTACGGGTGAATATGATAATGCAGAGCTTATCAACAAGATTCTGACGTTGCGGGTGGAAAAAGCCGCTCTGCTGGGCTATGAGCGTTATTCTGATTATGTGACCTCCCGCCGCATGGCCGGCAGCGGCACCACGGCGTTGAACTTCATCAATGACCTGCACGCCCGCGTGAAATCCGCCTTTGCGGAGGAGCAGGAGGCCATCCGCCGTTATGCAGAGGAGCAGACCGGTACGGACATCCCCGTCATGAAGCCCTGGGACATTTCCTATTGGAGCGAAAAACGCCGCAAGGCACTCTATGATTTTGATACGGAGGAGCTGCGTCCCTACTACTCCATGCAGAGCGTGTTGGACGGCATGTTCTCCATCTACGCCGGGCTCTACGGCATCCGTTTTGTTCCCCGTGCCACTGCTTGTGTGGCAGAGGGTGAGCCCCTGCCGGAGGGCGCGGTGGAAGTGTGGCACCCGGAGGTGCTCTTCTATGAGGTGTATGATGAGGAGAGCGGCGAGCATCTCGGCTCTTTCTATGCCGATTGGTATCCGCGGGAATCCAAGCGTGCCGGCGCCTGGATGAACTGTCTTTCCATCGGCCTGCCGCCCATGAACGGCGCCGCCCGCGTGCCGCATCTGGCCCTCATGTGCGGCAACATGAGCCGCCCTGTGGGTGATAAACCTGCACTGCTCAGTCATTATGAGGTGGAGACTGTCTTCCATGAATTCGGCCACCTGCTGCACCAGGTGCTCAGCAATGTGGAGGTAAAGAGCCTCTCCGGCTGCAATGTGGCCTGGGACTTTGTGGAGCTGCCCAGCCAGATTAACGAGAACTGGACTTGGGAGAGTGAGGCCATTGACCGCTACGCCCGCCACTGGCAGAGCGGTGAGCTCATGCCCGCAGAGCTGAAATCCAAGATGCTGTCTGCCCGCAACTATGGTGCAGCCTCTTTCTTCATGCGCCAGCTCTGCTTCGGCAAGCTTGATTTGGAGCTTCACACCAACACCGCCGCTTACCTTAACCGTAACATTGAGGAAGTGGACCGTGAAATTCTGGCCGACTACCGTGTACCCGTAACGGAGCAGACCTTCAGCATGCTGAGGGCCTTCTCCCATATCTTCGACGGCGGTTATGAGGCCGGCTACTACTCTTACAAATGGGCAGAGATGCTGGAGGCAGACGCCTTCTCCCGCTTTGCGAAGGAAGGTATTTTCAACCCCTCCACCGGGCGTGATTTCCGCCGCTGTATCCTCTCGCAGGGCAACTCTCGCCCCGCTGCAGAGCTGTTCCGCGATTTCATGCACCGTGACCCGGATCCCGAAGCCCTGCTGAAGCGCTGCGGTATCTGCTGAGTTTTTTTTCATCAGCCCCGCCTTGCGGCGGGGCTTTTTTGTCTGCTCTGCTGCTGTCCGATGGGGGCTACCTGTTTTCGGTTGTTATTCATGGTTAGGCTCGTGTGCGGTGTCGCAGAGCTACCATGAAGACCGGAATTATTAGTGTTTTGTTGGCGACAGCTGCTGCGGCAATGGCGCAGGAGCCTCTTTCTGAGTATCTTGATACAGCTTTTGGCTGGCTGCCGGGTGAGATGCCTGAGCACGCGGTGCCGGGCAGTCTGCGGCAGGGAATGAACGCAGAGCACCAGCAGGCGCGGCGGCATGGAGGTGTGCCTACTTCCGCTCCGTTGCTGGAGCAGGGCAGGAACCGGCATGCGGCCGCATCTGAGCCGAATACCCGGGGCCGTTGGCAGTTTTTCCCGGCATCCGCTCCGCGTTTCATGCCGTATCTGGATGGTGTGTTTGTGCCGGGTAATACCTGTGCGGAGCCCTGTGCCTTTGTGTCCTGTGACCCTGTCTCTACGAGCGCGCAGCGGCTCAAGAAACTGCTGTCGGATTACGGTTTGCAGTACAGTGCTGTGGCTTCTTTCAACTATGCTCGTATTGCGCCTTCCCTGCATGGCCGGCGGAATAATTTTTCTGCTTTCAATCTGCAGGCTGCGGGTAAGTGGTTTCTGGCGAAGACTCGGGATAATGCCAACAGCGTTTTCCTTTCCTTTGAGGCAGATTGGGGGGTGGGGGTAAACTTCAGCCAGCGCGGCGGCGGTGTGCAGCACAGCCTGGGCACGCTCAGTCAGCCGCAGAGCAGCCTGCGCGGCGGTAATGGGGTGTTTTTGCCGGAATTGGCATTGGGTGTCAGCATGTTTGACGGCAAATGGGTGGGTATGATTGGTACGCTGGATGTCTCTAATTATCTGGACCAGAATGCCTATGCGGGGTCCTGGCATGGCAATCTCACCAATTCTTCCTTCGGCAGCAATCCCTGTCTGCCGCTGGAGTGGGGCAACTGGGGCTATATGTCTGCCTGGCAGCCGACGGAGCATTTTTATGCCATGTATGCTACCACGGGCTGCAATGGCGGAATCAATCAGAATCCTTTCCAATCCATCAGCAGTGATTTCTGGGTGCATGTGGGTGAGTTTGGTTTTATTTTTGATGACGTGGCGGGCATGGGTGCCGGTACATACCGCCTGCAGTATTCAATGACTCGCAATGAGGCCGGCAGCGGAGATGGGGTGGGCTGCAATGTGCAGCAGCAGCTGGGGCGCAACTCCCGCCTTGGGTTCTTTACCCGGTGCGGCTACATGGATAATGATGCCGCTACGGTAACGGGGGTGCGCGCTGCTGCGACAACCGGTCTGGTGCTTCAGGCGCCCTTCACCTCTTCCGGATGGGGAAGCCGCAGCAATAATGACCAGGTGGGACTGGGCTTTTTCTGGCAGCGTGCCGGCGGCAGTGAGCGGCCCTATGCTCATAAGGATGAGTATGGTCTGGAACTCACGGCTGTGGTGCAGCTCACGCCCACGTTCTACCTGCAGCCGGACATTCAGTACATTTTCAACCCGGTGCATGCGGAATCCCGAGAGCATGCGGTTGTCATGCAGCTTCAGGGGGTGTTTGAGTTCTGATGACTCAGCGGTAAGTGACGGATGAATTGTGTGTTGCCGGCTCTGTTTTGCGTTGAAAATTACGCGTTGACTGACGGGGAGAATATGCGAACCGTTCCGGGCACATGATGGAGACTGCAACACATTTTGCTTGCTAAATGTAAGATATTAGATTAAACTCCCCCCGTGCATCAAATCGCTTTTAATGAAATCAGTGCGGCAGAGGTGTCTGCTATTCCCGCCATGGAGCTGTTGCAGCTGTTCAATGGGTTCCAGGTAGACACCGATTGCCTGAAGGATAATCCCGCCGATTCCCGTTTCGGCGTGGTAGAGCGTAACGGTCGCAAAATTTACCGTTTCCGTTCTCAGGACTATCGTATTTACTTCACGGTAGAGAATGAGGAGACGGTGGTGGTGCAGCGAGTGCTGCATGCGGATTCTCTCAAGGATTTCCTCTTCCGCTCGGGTATGGGCGGAGATTCGGAGGACGTTTCTCTGGGTAATTCCCGTTCGTTCTGGCAGTTGATTGATGACGGTGAGCAGGCTGCACGCAAGCAGTAAGCCGTTGTTAAAGTTTCTCAAGGCGCATGTCCGGTGTGCTTGCAGGGGTGTTGCGGATGCCTGCCCGAGTGGCAGCCGTGGCCGGAGTGACCCTCACGCAGCTGGTACGCATGCGCCTTTTTCTTGTGCCCGCCGTCATAGCGGTATTGTTTCTGGGGTTGCAGTTTCTCCCGTATCAGGAGAACATCAGCATGGAGTACCAGGGCGTGGCACAGCTGCAGTTCCTCAAGGATGTGTGCCTGGGGTGCATGCACCTCTTCGGGCTTATCTTCTGCGTGGCCGCCACGGCGTTGCTCATTCCCCGTGATACAGAGGACCGTATTCTGTATACCATTCTCTGCAAGCCCGTTCCGCGTTTTGATTATCTGCTGGGCAAGGCACTTGGCGTCATCACGCTGTTGGGGATCATGCTGGGGCTGATGGACGGTTTGCTGTGTCTGTTGCTGGAGCTGCGCAGCATGGATATTGCCTCACAGCTCACGGCCACATTTACGGCGCACGGCTATACGGCAGAGGAGATGCGCCCCTATCTGGAGCAGGTGCGGGATGCCGGAAACAGCTGGAACCTGCAGCGCGGTATTCTGGCGTCTTTCCTGGGCTATGCCGTGCTGACCGGTTTTACCCTGTTGATTTCCTGTTTCACCAGCGGAAGTATCGTGAGTATCATTTTCGGGCTGGGCGGCTATTTTGTCGGCATGTTTCAGAGCAGCCTGTTTACCACGTTTTTCAGCGGGCAGGGCACTTCTCCCGCCATGCGTTTTGCGGAGACGGCATGCAGCGTGCTGCTGCCGGATTTCAGCATTTTTGCGGTGGCGGATACGGCATCTGCCGGGGTGCTGTTGAGCTGGGATACACTGGGGATGCTGGGGCTTGTGGCTCTGGGGTATTTCCTGCTGCATCTGGTGACAGCCACGTGGATATTCGGGCGCAAGGAGTTTTGATATGATGGCAGAACTGCGACAGCGCGCGGCAGAGGGAGATGTGGCGGCCTGCATGCAGCTGGCCAAGCGTCTCATCCGCGGCAGGGGCGAGGGACGCAATTTTGAGGAGGCGGTGGAGTGGTTTGATTCTGCTGCCCGTGCCGGGGATACGGATGCCCTGTACTGGCTGGGCAAGTGTTACCTGAAAGGCCTGGGCTGCCGCCGTGACCCTGCGGGCGGGGTAAGCTGTCTGGAGACGGCTGCGGGCCGTGGTCATGCGGCCGCTGCCCTGAAATTGGGAGATTGTTTTGACCGCGGGCTGGGTGCGCCCCGCAGCACGGAACTGGCGGCATACTGGTACCGCAAGGCGGCTGCCTGCGGGGAAAAACGTGCCTACTCCGCTCTGTTGACTCTGGCCCGCCGCCGCCGCTGAGTTTTTTGTAACGGATTGATAAAAAAAAGAGAGGAGCCGGAGCTCCTCTCTCTTAAATTTGGTTGGAACGGCAGTAGGGATTACTGCTGGTCGGGCTGGGTCACCTGAACGAGGCGCAGGGGAGTGCGCTGGACAAGCTCACCATCGAGCGTGATGTCGATGCTGTAGTTGCCGGTCTTCTCGAAGCGAAGGCCCTGGAAGTTCATGATGAGGTTGCGGGTCAGGAAAGCAGCACCTTCGGGAAGAGCTACCTTCAGGTCGCCGACGATGGGCATGCGCTCCTTGTCAAGGGGGGTGCCGTCCTCGTCCACGATAGCGATGCCGAGCTTGTGGTCACCGGCGTCCTCGGGGGTCATGCAGAGACGGAGAGCCAGGGCGCAAGCAGGATGCACAACGGGGAACTGGCGAGCGAAGAGAGTATCAAAAGCGCCCTGCACGCAGAGCTTGCCCTGATAATCGGCAGCGTAGTCGCAAAGGACTGCAACTTGGATATCCATGATATTTATATTGGTTAATTAGGTGATGTTAAAAAGCCCTGTTACGGGAAAAGATATGCTATATCTATCACAAAAGTTTCAGGATTCAAGCTAAAATTGCATCAGCAATGGGAAGCTGACAAAAAAAGCGGTTTTTGTTATTTCAATACCCTGCCGATTTCTCTGTTGGCTGCCACAAATATGGGCAGGGCAGACACTGTTACGCAGAGAAGCAATGCGGCGCAGATGAGCCGGATTTCCGGCATGATTTCTGCTGCCCCGATGCGGAATTCTCCGAGCTTGAAGAACTGAGTGAGAATGATTTCCTGGCTGTGCATGAAGACGGCCAGCGCGGCGGCGAAAGAGATGCCCACCAGCAGGAGATTTTCTGCCAGAAAGTTAAGTACCAGCAGTATAGGATGAATGCCAAAGCTCTTCATGAGTGTGTAAATGTACTCATTTTGGCGGTATTCCATGCCGGCGAGTGAGGTGAGCAGAATGCCGACAATGAGCACGATACCCAGGCAGAAAGCGGCGCGGCACTGCATCTGGTTGCTCAGAATCACATCCATCTGCTCCAGCAGCCCCACCACGGAATTGACAGAGGCGTGCGCTCCTTCCAGCCGGATGAGATTCTGGAGGTAGTTTTCCACGCGGCGGATATCCCGTGAGCTGTTGAGCTCCTGCACCTGCAGCAGTACCTGGCGGGTGGCGTTCCGCAGGCGTTCCTCCCCCAGCTGCTCTGCCGCTGTATCCGGCAGCAGCAGGAGTGCCCCGTTGCGGACCATCCGGGCCAGCGGATGCCCTGCCGGCAGGGGCCTTACTGCCACGCTCTGCGGTGTGCTGTAGCGCCCGGGGGGAATGATATCTGCCAATCCTTCGCCGGGGTTTGGCTGCTCACCGGCCGGGTACACCAGCGTGGGGGCTCCGCCTTCTGCCATGAGCGGCAGAATTTGCGCCTGCCGCCCGAACTCTACGGTGCAGACCGGAACGGTGCGGCGTTCATCCGTGCGCACACTGCCCACATTCAGCAGCACCCAGGAGTCTGCCTGTATCCATTCCTGCAGCTCGTTGCGGCCGGGAATATGGCAGCTTTCTCCGCGCTCCGGGGAGATGATGGCATGCACCAGGTCGCCGCCTTCCAGGCGGATGCGCTCGCGCACCACTTTGACGGAGATGACGTAGGTGCCCAGGAAAAACAGGGCGCAGAGAGACAGAAAGAATACTACCAGTACGCGCGCCAGCGGGCTGGATATCCGCGAAAACCAGCGGTTTACCGTATCCTTAGCAAGATACAGGGTTGTCAAAATCAATGAGATCATCTGCCAGGTCGAACAAGCGGCTGTCATGAGTGCTGATGATGCAGATGCGGCTGGCGGCATCCTGCATAATCAACTTGCGGATAATATCTGTGTTGGCGTCATCCAGACCGGAGGTGGGTTCATCCAGCAGCACTGTGGGTGCATCCTTCATCAGGGTGCGCGCCAGAGCGGCACGCTGCGCCTGACCGCCGGAGAGCTTGTCTGCGCGGCGTTTACGCAAATCATTCAGTCCCAGGTCACGGAGCAGGGCTTCACAGCGGGGTTTCCAGCGTTTGCCCGGGAGCGTGGCCATCTCTGCCGCCAGCTGCAGGTTGCGCTCTACTGTCATGAGCGGCAGCAGGTTGATGCCCTGAAACATGTAGGCCACATCCCGCCGCCGGTAGATACGGCTGGTCACCTTGTTACCGGTGGGGGTCTCAATGCGGCCGGAGCGCGCCGTGAGGTAGCCTGCCAGCAGTTTGAGCAGCGTGGTCTTGCCGGAGCCGGAATAGCCTTTCAGGATAGTGATACCCGGTCGGAACGTGTGGGAAAAATCCTTCAGCACCGGGGTGTTGCGCTGGTACCCGAAGCAGACTTGGTGGCAGGTGAGGTTCATGGCTGTTTCGGGCAGATGATGATATCTTTTTCGCCGATGATAACCGTATTGTACTCCGGGTAAAGCTTGCGGAGGAGCTCCTCCCAGTTGCTGCACTCCGCCGCTTTCGGGTGGCGGGCCAGCTCTCCCTTGTTGAGCAGCATGGTGCCCTCCGGGGCAGAGTAGAGCAAGCGCACCCGGGCATTGCTGCCCAGCATGGAGAAGGCACGGGCATGCTCCTGCTGCGGCAGGCGGAAGAAGTACACCAGCATATCGCTGTTGCCGTTCTGTTCCACACGGCGGTGGGAATAGCTGCCGCGCAGCTCCTGCCCCTCCGGCAGTTCCAGCACCACCTCAAAATTCTTTTCCGGCAGTTGGGTGAGCTCTGCGCGGGCCATGTTCACCGTGATGTAGAAGGCAGAATCATCACACACCGTGGCAAAGGGCATGGAGCCGGCGGAGCTGTACTCAAAGGGCTGAGCGGGGTTCTCCGGGAGGGTGAAATGATACTGCACCCGCCCGTCAAAGGGCATGCGGAGCGTGTTGCGGGCATGCTTTCTCTCCAGCTCATTGTGGCGGATGCGGGCCATGCTCTCCACCTCTCTGCGCAGCAGCGCAATGCGTTCATTAATATCCGTCAGGCTCTCTTCCGAGGGGGGCGGTTCATCTGCCCCGCCGGTGGACTGTGCATAGCGGCGCTCACCGCGGGAGAGGTTCAGATAGAATGTGATTTTGCGGCGTTGGGCTTCCAGCTTGCGGATTTCATCCTTGCGCGCCATGCGGTCGCGTGCGAGTTTGAGCTCCATTTCCTCCCGCTCCTGGGCCATCTGCTCCTTGTTGAGTATGGCCAGGACCGCGCCGCGCTTCAGGCGGTCTCCGGCAGGTGCCAAATCGCTCACCGTGCCCCGTTCCAGCGGAAGAGCAGCTATTTGCTCCGGCACAATCTTGGCCGGCAGGGTAGCCACCTGCACCTGCTCCGCGGCCTGCACGGAACCGGACAGCAGGATGCCGGCGGTAAACCAGCCTCTTATTCCGCTTTGCATGTCCAATTGCTCCCGTTTACATGGGGAAACCGAACCCGCCGGTCACCTTGCGCATTTCTTTTTCTGCCATATCCTTGGAGCCGTTGAGGGCGTCCTGTACGGCCTTGAGTACGAGACTCTGCAGGAATTCGGCATCATCCGGGTCCACGATGGAGGGATCGATGCTCAGGGCGGTGACCATGCCGGTGCCGTTAGCCGTGACCTTGATTTTGCCGCCGGCGGCTTCTGCGGTGAATTCTTTATCCGCCAGTCTGGCTTGGGCGTTAGCCATATTGGCCTGCATGGCCTGGGCCTGCTTCATGAGTTTCTGGATGTTCATATTCGGAATGGATGATGTTGAAGATTACTGTTTAATGATGGAGGCATGGAACTCCTTGAGCGCCAGTTCAACTAGGGGGTCATGGTAGAACTCTTCATCAGTGGGGCGCAGAGAGGGCGGAGCCTCCGGTTTCGGTGCTGCGGGGGCAGGTGCGGGCTTGGGCTGCGGTTTCGGGCGCGGAGCCGGTTCCGGCAGGGGGGGCGGAGGCGGCGGGGCTTCCACCACGGGCGGCGGCACGCTGTCATCCGTGACCAGTCTCAGGGTGATGGTGTGACCGCAGATTTGGGGGGCCAGCTCGCGGATAAGCTCGCGCAGGTCATCCTCCAGCAGGGCGTCTCTGGTATCCGTATCTGCGGGATGAATGCCGACGGTGACCAGTCCGTCTTCATCTCCGGCAAAGAGGGTTTGCCCAATCATACCCGCCTTGAGCGGGGCGCGGTTCTGCAGCTCTTCCACCAGCGCGTTCCACATTTCCGGAGTCATGGGGCCGGTGGCGGTAGGTGCCTGCGCAGGGGATTCCGCCGGCATGTCTCCGAACAAAGGCGGAGCGTCATCAATGGGTTCCAGCCCCGGGGGCATGGGAACCGGCTCCGGCTCAGGTTCAGGCTCCGGTTCAGGAATCGGTGCAGGTGCAGGAGCGGGTGCTTCCGGCATGCGCGCGGGCTGCGGCACAGGTGCAGGGGTTTCCTGCGGCACGGGCATGGGAGGAACGGCGGGAAGGGTGGTGGTGGCAATGGGGGTCTCCGGCAGGGGGGCACCGTTGAGGGCGCGGATGATATCACTGATATTGGCCTCAGCCAGAGAATGCACGGCCTGAATGAGCCCCATTTCCAGGTGGAGTCGCTTGTTGGTGCTCCAGCGCATGTGCTCTTCTGCTGCAGAGAGCACCTCCATGAGTCGCACAATCTTATCTGCCGGCGTGCGGTTAAGCAGGGCAGACAGCGTCTCCCGCCATTGCTCCGGCAGAGACATGGTAGCTTCTTCCGGTGCTACTTTGGTGATGAGCAGCTCACGCACGGCTCCCATGATTTCAGAGAGAAGTTGGCCCATGTCGCGCCCGGTTTCCGCCTGCTCGTGCACCAGGTGCAGCAGGCTCGGCAGCTGCCGGTCCAGAATGTAGGCCAGCGCGCGTGCCACGGTTTCACGGCTCGTCACGCCGAAGATGTCATTCACATCCCGCTCCTCAATTTTGTTGCCGCAGAAGGAGACGAGCTGATCCAGCATGGACTGTGCATCACGCATGCCGCCGTCTGCCACGCGGGCAATGGCAAATGCTGCTGCCTCAGACACTTCCACGCCTTCATTGGCGCCGATGTTGACCAGATGGCGGGCAATGATATCTGCCGGAATCGGGCGCAGGTCAAAGCGCTGGCAGCGGGACAGAATGGTGGGCAGAATCTTGTGCGGCTCCGTTGTGGCAAAAATGAACATCACATGCGCCGGCGGTTCCTCCAGCGTCTTGAGCAGCGCGTTGAATGATTCCTTGGTGAGCATGTGCACCTCATCAATGTAAATGATGCGGTACTGCCCGCGGGTGGGTGCAAACTGCACGTTGTCCCGCAAATCACGGATATTGTCAATGCCGCGGTTGGAGGCACCGTCAATTTCCAGCACATCCAGACTGCGGCCCTCTGCAATCTCCAGACACACATCCTCATCCGGGTCAAAATCTACCTTGGGACCGCCGCTGCAGTTGAGAGCCTTGGCAAAGATTCGGGCGGTTGAGGTCTTGCCCGTGCCGCGTGGGCCCACAAAAAGATAAGCATGCGCCAGACGCTTCTGCTCAATGGCATTGCAGAGCGTGCGCACCACATGATCCTGCCCCAGCACATCCTTGAACGTGCGCGGGCGATATTTTCTGGCAAAGACCTGATAACTCACGCCCGCCATTCTACCTGATTCATGACCGCGCCGCAAGGGAAAAATCTGGCACCATGCGCGCAGGTGCAAAGAAAACGCGGGCGACCCAACAGGTCGCCCGCATTCTACTTACTACCTTATGAAACTCAGCCTCTCCCATTTAGTGGCGGGGGCGTGCTCTCTCCTTCACTTCCCGCCGGGTTTTATTGACTGATGAAGTTGTGATGCAGTACACTCTCATTTTGTTCAAAAAAAATATAAAAAAATAAAAAAAGCCTGATAGCGGACCCGATAGAACATTGACAGAACGGGGTGTCGGGAGTAAAATCTCAGCGGCTCATTGCAGCTTTATTCATCTTATGTACAACACAGATTTTAAGAACCGTCTGGTAAGTGACCTTGCCGCCCTCAAGGAGGCCGGTCTCTTCAAGCAGGAGCGCTACATCAACACCCCCCAGTTCTCTGAGGTGGGTCTGAAGGATGGCAGCAAGGTCATCAACATGTGCGCCAACAACTACCTTGGCCTTGCCAACCACCCCGACCTGGAGAAAGCCGCTAAGGAGGCTATCGACCGCTGGGGCTTCGGTATGGCTTCCGTGCGTTTCATCTGCGGTACTCAGACGCTGCACCAGCAGCTGGAGGAACGCCTCAGTGCCTTCCTCGGCACGGAGGATACCATTCTCTTCGGTTCCTGCTTTGATGCCAACGGCGGTCTCTTTGAGGCTCTGCTTACCAAGGAAGATGCCATCGTTTCCGACTCTCTGAACCACGCTTCCATCATTGACGGCGTGCGCCTCTGCAAGGCCGCCCGTTACCGCTATGCCAACAATGATATGGCAGACCTGGAAGCCAAGCTGCAGGAAGCCAAGGCAAACGGTGCCCGCACCATCCTCATCTCCACGGACGGTGTGTTCTCCATGGACGGCATCGTGGCCAGCCTGGACAAGATTCACGAGCTGGCAGAGAAGTACGGTGCGCTTGTGCACTTTGACGAGTCTCACGCCACGGGCGTGCTGGGTGCCCGCGGTCGCGGTACGCATGAGCATTGCGGTCTTTTCGGTAAGATTGATATCACCACCGGTACCTTTGGTAAGGCTCTGGGCGGTGCTTCCGGCGGTTACGTTTCCGCCCGTAAGGAAGTGGTGGACATGCTGCGCCAGAAATCCCGTCCCTACCTCTTCTCCAACAGCGTGATGCCCGCCATCGCCGCCACCACCATCAAGGTGCTGGACATGCTGGAGGCCTCCACTGAGCTGACGGAGCGCGTGCAGAGCAACGCTGCCTACTTCCGCAAGGGTATGGAGCAGTGCGGCTTCAATCTTGCCGGTGCCGGCCACGCCATCGTGCCCGTCATGATTGGTGATGCCGCTCTTTCTCAGCGCATGAGCGCCCGCCTTCTGGAGCTCGGCGTCTACGCCATGGGCTTCTTCTATCCTGTGGTGCCCAAGGAGCAGGCTCGTATCCGCACCCAGATTTCCGCCGCCCATACCATTGAGCAGCTGGATCGCGCCATCGAGGCCTTTGCCCAGTCCGGTCGTGAGCTGGGTATTATCAAGTAACTCATTTAACCCTCTCCGCGTGCGGAATTTGCTTCCGGTGGTAAATTCCGCACGTTTTTTTCTCTCAGTGAGAAAAATAAACAAAAAAATCCTTCCGGTGCGCTTTAATGAGTGTAAGATGTATCATTAATAACCCCCAAACCACGTAGAACAGTCATGAAACCTTTATTCCTTTCAGTGTTGGCTCTTGCGTTTTCTCTGACGGCCGGTGCAGGCTTGGCTGCGGAGACACTGGAGAATGGTGTTGTTGGGATGGCGGCGGCACCTTTCCTTAATGATGGGTTTGCCGCCGGGGTAGCAGCTGAGCTGCAGTGTGACTACGGACCACGCCGTTCCGGCGGCGGTTGGGGATCCCAAGGCGGCAGATATCCCGGCAGTGGGCGTCCTTCCCATTATCCGGGCAGAGGGCCTGCGCGTCCCGGTGGCGGTCGCCACGGACATGTGCCCCGTTGGTAAACATTTTCGGGTGGAATCGCTAAGGCGGTTCCACCCAAATTGTTTATACGGGGGCGTTTTTTTTGGATGAATGGTGGAAATCCTGCGAGTTTCAAGGCTTTCTGCACCGTTGGTAACGCTGTAAACAGCGGATTGTGAAACAAAAAAACGTGTCCGACCGGAGTCGGACACGCAAGAATGGTTCTTGGAAGATTTAACTTCCCTGTGGCCTTACTTCTTGATGGGAGCAACGGTCACGGGCTCCTGAGGAGCGGTGGGCGTGGGCTGCTGCTGCTGGCAGGACACGAAAGCGGCGGCCGTAAGGGCGAGAATAGCGATGGTCTTCATAATTATCTTGACTAGTTTTGATGTTTGAAGTTCCCCATCGACCAAGAATAGGCCGCGGGGTTGCGGTGATTCTACCACAAAAAAATGATATGGCAAGCCTAAAATATTAAATGTCATGATAATTTTGAAAAATGAAGTGCTTCTGAAACGCGGAATGATTTTTGTAATGATAAGAATGGCAGTAACAAACGAGATATTCTTGATTGAGCCGTAGAGACAAAAAAGCTTCATCCATGGGATGAAGCTTAATCGAAGATGAGTAGTCTCGCCAGGATTCGAACCTAGACAGAGGGAATCAAAATCCCTAGTGCTACCATTACACCACGAGACCACACAGTGCATCCTGTCAAGCAGGCTGCGGGGGGATTTTTACCACAACGGCGCGGCACTGGCAAGCCCAAAATGCGTATTAGAGCGCAAAATGGTTTATTTACCTGCGCGGGCGGCGTTGATAATACGGATTTTTTCTGCAGATTCGCGTTTGCTCTTGCGCGCAGCCTGCAGGACGAAGTAATTGAGACGGGCACCGGCTTTCAGGAGCCGGCGTACGGAGTCCGCACTGCCGTTGAGAGCGGCGCAGCGCAGGGGCGTAGAGCCGTTGTTGGCTTCTGCATTGGGGTTTGCTCCGGCTGCCAGAAGCCGGCGCACGGCAGCGTCGTGGCCGTGATAGGCGGCGAGCATGAGGGGAGTCCAGCCATCCTTGTTCGGTGTGTCAACCTTGGCCTTGGCAGAGAGGAGTGTGTGTACCAGTCCCGTTTTGCCCTTACGGGCAGCGGTTTGCAGGGGTGTGGAACCGTTTTCCGTGCAGTTGTCAGGATTGGCGCCGGCGGCCAGCAGCAGGTGCACCACTTCCATGTGGTCATAGCGTGCGGCAATCATGAGCGGTGTCCAGGATTTGGCATCACTCTTGTCTACGGAAGCACCGGCAGCCAGCAAAAGCTGCACCATTTCTCCGTGACCGCGGTAGGCTGCCCATGCCAGCAAGGGCATGCCGTTGTCCAGCGTTTCATCCGGATTGGCAGCGGCCTGTAGGGCCTCACGGGCTTTGAGGGCATTACCGTCCTTTACGGCCTGTTTCAGTGCTGCTGCGGCTGCCACGGCCTGCGGCTCGGGCTTGGGCTCTTGCTGAGCAACGGGCTGCGGCTCAGGCTTGGGTTCCTGCTGTGCAACGGCCTGCGGCTCGGGCTTGGGTTCCTGCTGAGCGACAGGCTGCGGCTCGGGCTGGGGTTCCTGCTGAGCAACGGGCTGCGGCTCCGGCTTGGGTTCCTGCTGAGCAATGGGCTGCGGCTCGGGCTTGGGTTCCTGCTGTGCGACAGGCTGCGGCTCGGGCTTGGGTTCCTGCTGAGCGACAGGCTGCGGCTCGGGTTTGGGCTCTTGCTGAGCAACGGGCTGCGGCTTGGGTTGCGGTGTCTTTTTCGCGATGGGATTTTTCTCTGCTTTCTCCAGCATGGAGGAAAGTTCCTTAAAGCCCTTGGAATCTGTAATATCTCGCGCAGTTCTGCCGTCACCGCCCTTGACCAGGGGATTGGCACCGGCATCCAGCAGGACTCGGACAACTTCTCTGCGCCCGGTGTGGCAGGCGTTGATGAGCGCCGTGCCGCCGTTGCGCCCCAGGGCGTCTATGTCTGCGCCATTGGCCAAGAGAGCCCGGACAACGCCAACATTGCCGGCATAGGCGGCAAACATGAGCGGGGTGCCGCCGGTGGAGGCGCGGGAATCTGCGTTGGCACCGTGTTGGAGCAAGGCTTCTACGATGCCTGCGTGTCCTGCCTGCACCGCAACGAAAAGGGCAGAGCGGCCGTTTTCATTGCAGGCTTCCACAGAAGCACCTTTCTGTAGCAGGTGGCGGGCCAATTCTTCATGCCCGCCGCGGATGGCGTAGAGCAGGGCCGTGCCGCCCACAGTGGCTTGGGCATCAATGGCTGCTCCTTTTTCCAGCAGAATTTTGACAACTTCCAGTCGCCCGAACTGTGAGGCAACGATGAGTGCCGTGCCGTCATTGGCACCGGTGGTGTTGGGATCTGCCCCCTTTTCCAGAAGGAGCTTGGCCAGCTCCGGTTTATTGGCGTAGGCGGCAAACATGAGCGGTGTACCGCCGGTGTGTGCTTTGGTGTTGGGGTCTGCCCCTGCTGCGAGCAGGCGGCGGACGCTTTCTGCCTGTCCGTCCCGGACGGCGATGATGAGCGGGGTCTGCCCGGCGGCTGTGTGAGCATTGGGATTGGCACCCTTGCGGATAGCGGCATCAATGGCGGAGCCTTCTCCCCGTTTTACGGCATCCAGCAGGTTTTGCTGAGCTTTTTCAACCGCATCCTGCCGGGCTGCATGAGCAGGCGCAAGAGCCACTACCGCAGGCAGGAGCGGTATGAGGGTGCAGCCAATGGCACCCAGACATGCGGAAAAACGGGAAGACATGTTCATGATATGCCCGCCATAGTACCGCATACCGGGCTTGCAAGTCAAGGTCTAATGTTGTCCGCAATCTGTCACAGAACGGATAGATCGCGGGTGATTTGAGCCTTGAGCTCATTTATCCCGGCAAAACGCAGCTCCGGGCGGATGTAGCGGGTGAGCTCCACCTCCAGACGCTGCCCGTATAAATCCCCGCTCCAGTTCACGAAATGAGTCTCCATGCGGATAGGTTTTTCCTCTTCGTCAATGGTGGGGCGCAGGCCGATGTTGGCCATGCCGCGCAGTACGGTATCCCCGAGCTTGCAGGTGACGGCGTAGACGCCGAAGGGCGGCAGCGCGGCATGCGGGGGGAGGGTGATGTTGGCCGTGGGGTAGCCGATGGTGCGTGCCAGGTGCTGCCCGTGCTCAACGGTGCCGCATACGCGGAATGAGTATCCGAGCATGGCGGCGGCTTCATCCAGTCTGCCGGCGGTCAGGACGGAGCGGATGCGGCTGGAGCAGACGGTATCACCATCCTGCTGCAGAAGGGGTTGGATGCAGGTGCGGATGCCGTGGCGGGCAGCGTATGCCTGCACCAGCTCTGCATCACCGGCACCGTCCCGCCCGAATCTCCAGTTATTGCCCACGGAAATACCTGCTATGGGGCAGGCCTCCCGCAGCATGTCCAGAAACTTCTCCGGAGCCAGTGCTGCTATTTTGCGGGTGAAGGGAAGTCGGAGCAGGATGTCCGTGCCCAGCTCCTGCATGAGTCCGGCTTTCCGCTGTGCATCCGGAGTGAGCAGTTTGGGCTGAATTTCCGGCCAGAGCAGAGCCAGCGGATGCTCTGCAAAGGTGAACACGCCGCGCAGAGCCCCCGGCGTATCTGCGGATTCTATCACGCGGCGGTGTCCGCGGTGGACGCCATCGAAAAAGCCTAAGGCCCAGTGTACGGGTGTATCCAGGGTTTTCAGTTCATCGATGGAGGAGAGAATTTTCATGTGCGGGAGAGAGAAAAATCAGCAGTTGCGGTCGGAAAGAACCTGTTCGGGGGAAAGCAGCCGCGCCAGCAGCTCTTCACGTCCGGCAGCCTTCAGGGTGGGGACATCCACGGCTTGGGAAATATCAAAATGCCCGGAGCGGATGCGGCGCAGTGCGGTGAGGTGCGCGCCGCAGCCCAGACGCTGCCCGATGTCGTGCGCGTAGGTGCGCACATAAAAGCCTTTGGAGCAATGTACGGTGAAATCCACTTCCGCAGCGTCGGTGTCGATGCGGGTGATGCTGTAGTCCAGCACCTGCACATGGCGGGCCTTGCGTTCCACCTCCTTACCCTTGCGTGCCAGCTTGTAACAGGGTACACCGTTGATTTTCACGGCAGAGTACATGGGCGGTACCTGGTCAAACTCTCCGTGGAAATGCTCAAATGCGGCGCGTATATCTGCCTCTGTAATGCCTGCTGTGGATTTTTCCGCCACCACCTCACCGTCGGCATCCTGACTGTTGGTTTCAATGCCCAGTTTCATGGTGGCGGTGTACACCTTGTCTTCACACATGAGCATGTCCTGCATTTTGGTGGCTTTGCCGATGACGACAATGAGCATGCCTGTGGCCATGGGGTCAAGCGTGCCGCAGTGTCCCACCTTTTTGGTCTGCAGAATCCGGCGGCAGAGGGCCACGGCATTGTGGGAGGTGAAGCCGGGGTCTTTATCAACGAGTAAAACGCCGCTGGGAGAATCCGTTGTCATGGGGGGCGGTTATGCTGTGGTGTTCAATCGTTTGCGGATGGCGTTCAGTACCCGTGTTCTGACGTCTTCCAGCTCTCCTTTCATGCGAATCCCGGCCGCCATGGCATGGCCGCCGCCGCCGAACTCCGTGGCTATTTCAGATACGCTTACGTTCGGGTCTTTGGAGCGGAGGGACATGCGGATGCGGCCGTCTTCCAGATCCTCGAAGATGATGGCGACGCGAACCCCCTGCACGGTGCGGATGATATCCACCAAATCCTTGGTGTCTTCCAGATTGATACCCAGCTCCGTCTTGCGTCCGGCGGGCATGGTGTAGTGGGAGAGCTCACCGTGGCATTCCACTACCATGTTATTAAGCACTTCTCGGTTGACCATGAGGGTGGAGAGAGGAATTTCCTGGTAGATGCGGCGGTTGATGTCGCCTACATCCACGCCGGCGGCCAGCAGCTCACCGGCGGCCTGCATGACCTCCGGTGTGGTGGAGGAATACTGGAAAGAACCGGTATCTGTGCTGATGGCGGTGTACAGTGCGGAGGCTATGGCCGGGGTGATGGTGCAGCCCCAGGCGCGCAGCATTTTGTAGATGATGAATCCGCAGGCGGCAGAACCGCCCTCCACCAGGTTGTCATGCCCGTAGCAGGAGTTTGTGCCGTGGTGGTCTATGTTGATGATATGCGGGAACCCGGCAAAAATTTCCGTGGCGCGGTCACCCAGGCGTTTCCAATCCCCGGTGTCCACGCAGATGAGCAGCTCTGTTCCGCTGACAGGAGCTTCCGGGAGTGGTTTTATTTTTTCTGCGCCTTCCAGAAAAGCGTAGCGTGCCGGTAGTGAGTCCTCATTCCACATAGTGACCTCCTTACCCATGTTTTCCAGAGCCAGTCCCAGAGCCAGAGTGGAGCCGATGGCATCTCCGTCCGGGCGGAAGTGGGAGATGATGCCGATGTGCCGGTATTGCCGGATGCGGGAAAGAAGTGTGTCGTACATGGAACTTGTGCTCATTGTATCATGCCTCCCGTGAGATGTCGAGATGATAGATGGTGAAATCTGTTACGGATGGAGAAAAAACGTTGCTGCACTCCGCGGAAAATCACCCGCGCAGGGCGGCATCTACGGCTTCGGCGCAGCGGCGACCGTCCAGTGCGGCGGAAACGATGCCGCCGGCATAGCCGGCACCTTCACCGCAGGGGAAAAGATGCTCCAGCTGGGGATGCTGCAGGGTGGCGGGATCTCTCGGGATACGCACGGGGGAGCTGGTGCGTGTCTCGCAGCCAATGAGCAGGGCATCCGAGCCCGCAAAGCCGCGCAGCTTGGTATCAAAGAAGCGCAGACCCTCCAGCATGCGGGAGCTGACGCTCTGCGGCAGCAGGGCGCGCAAATCCCATGAGGTAATGCCGGGATGATAGGTGGTCTCCGGCAGCGTGGCAGAGACTTGCCCCGCCAGGAAATCCTGCACCCGCTGCGCCGGGGCTTTCTGCATGCCTCCGCCTGCCTGAGAGGTAGCTATCTCCAGTGCTTTCTGGTAGGCAATGCCGGATAGTACGCCGTGCTCTGCCAGGTAGGCATCCGTATCTTCCGGTTCCACGGTCACGACAAAGCCGGAGTTGGCAAAGGGAGAATCCCGTCGGGAAAGGGACATGCCGTTGACTACCACCTCATCATTCTCTGTGGCGGAGGGGACAATGAAGCCGCCGGGGCACATGCAGAATGAGTGCACCCCGCGGTCGGCAATCTTGGTGGCCAGGGTATAGCGCGCGGCAGGAAGCCCCTCCGGGCGTTTTTCTCCGCGTCGCAGGTGGTATTGGGCGGCATCGATAAGTGCCTGAGGATGCTCAATGCGGACTCCCACGGCAAAGGGCTTGCGCTCCAGCAGCAGACCGTCTGCATGCAGCATGCGGTACACATCTCGTGCGCTGTGCCCGGTGGCCAGGATGACGGCATCTCCCGTGTACTCATGCCCGTCTGCCGTGCGCACGCCGCGGATGCGCCGCCCGTCGAGGGAACGCAGCAGGGCACACACACGCGATTGGAAATGCACCTCACCCCCGGCGTTGAGGATGCTGCCGCGCATGGCTTTGATGATGTCCGGCAGCTTGTTGGAGCCGATGTGGGGGTGGGCATCCGTCAGGATATCCGTGGAGGCACCGTGTGCCACAAAAGTCTCATACACCTCCATGACCGGGCCGCGCTTGGTGGCACGGGTAAAGAGTTTTCCGTCTGAGAACGTGCCGGCACCGCCCTCTCCGAAGCAGTAGTTGGAATCCTCCACAACGTAGCCGTCGCAGTTGATGGGGCGCAGGTCAAAACGGCGGGCAGAGACATCTTTACCGCGTTCCAGTACAATGGGGCGCAGCCCAAGCTCCAGGCAACGCAGGGCGGCAAAAAGACCGCCGGGACCGCTGCCTACGATGATGACGCGCTTGGCAGACTCCGGCAGCGGGGCGTAGTGGCGCACCGGCAGCGGGGCTTCCGGCAGGGGCTCATCCACCGCCACCAGAAAACGCAGCTGGCGGGAAATGGGGCGGCGGCGGGCATCAATGCTGTCTTTGAGCAGCCGCATACCCTGCACACGGTAGGGAGAGATGCCCAGCTTCTGCGCCACGGCCTTGCGGCGGGCTTCCTCTTTCAACGCCTTACGCAGCGGTAGGTGGATGTCCAGCTCGGTAATCATGACGGGTCAAGGCTCTGTTGCATGCAGAGGGCGGGGGCGGCCTCACAGTTGCAGCCCACTACCACGGCGGGCACACCCGCTACGGTGGTGTACGGTCTTACATCATCCAGCACCACCGAAGAGGCGGCAATCTTGGCACTCTCGCCTATTTCTACGCGGCCCAGCACCTTGGCACCGGCACCGATGAGGACACCGCTGCGGACGATGGGATGGCGGGCTCCGCCTTTTTCCTTGCCGGTACCGCCTAGGGTGACCTCATGCAGCATGGAGACGTTGTTTTCAATAATAGCGGTTTCGCCTACCACAAATCCGGTACCGTGGTCCAGCAGGATGCCGCAGCCAATCCGGGCGGCCGGGTGAATATCTACGCCGAACACCTCACTGCTCATGCTCTGGAACAACAGTGCCATCATATAGCGCTCCTGCTGCCAGAGAAGATGCGCCACCCGGTAGGTGGCCAATGCATGAAAACCCTTGAAAAACAACAGCGGCTCCAGCGCATTGTGGCAGGCGGCATCGCGCTCCACCACTGCCTGCAAATCCGCTGCCATGCACTCCACTACCACCGGGTTCTGCTTCAGCAGCGTGCGGATGAGCGGCTCCAGATTGTCGCGCTCCATATCGCGGCGGGAAAGCTTGCGGGCCAGGCGTACGGCTACGGCGTTGCTCAGAGAGGTGCGGCTCAGGATAACATCATCCAGCATACCGGCCAGTTTAGGCTCACTCTCAGAGGCCTGCCGGGCGGCGGCGTACACCTCCTGCCAGATTGTCTCTGCAAGACCGGGAACCTCCGGCACCATCTTTTCCGGGCGTATGCTCATGGGTGGTAACGGGGGGGAGTAATATCAGACAAGGCAGTCGCGCAGCATCTCATCCAGACGGTAGGTCATCTCCGTCAGAGCCTCACGGGCGGGAGATTCCGGCAGCATCCACAGTACCTCGCGCGCCTCCTCATTGCGGGAAAGCCCCTCATCCACGGAAAGACGTATTGCCTCTGCAAAGGCATCCGTGCAGCGCAGACGGGAGTAGTCAATCTCCTCGTGCCTCTCCACGGCGCTGCGGACGTACTCTGCCACATCCTCACTGCTGGATTCCATGAGGAAGAACACCGGCAGCGTGAGCTTGCCCTTTTCGGCATCCGTGCCCAGTGTCTTGCCGGCGGAATCATTCGTACCGGTCATATCCAGACAGTCGTCGTAAATCTGGTAGGAAATCCCCAGCAGAGTGCCCATGCGGTTGAGATGACCAATCATCTCATCATCAAGCTTCTGAAGGTATCCGGCACCACTCATGGCCATGGCAAAAAGCGTGGCTGTTTTCTTGCGAATCAGCTCATAATAATCCGCGCGGCTCATTTCCATGTCCCAGAGTCGGGTAGACTGCTCCACCTCACCCTCACAGAGGTCACGTACTGCCACCGCCATGCGGCGAATAAAGCGGGAATCTCCGATATCCGCACCCATCACCATGGCCTGTGCCAGCAGAGAATCCCCGAGCAATACTGCCAATTCATTACCCCACAGAGCGTTGGGGGTGGGTTCGTCTCGTCTTGTCTCGGCCTTATCCAGCACATCATCATGAATGAGGGAAGCCATGTGCAGCATTTCCAGCAGGGCTGCAAAGGTGATATGCTCATCCTTGATGCCGCCCGTAGCTGCTGCCGTCAGCAGTACCAGACCCGGGCGAATCATTTTTCCGCGACTGCGGCACACCCGGCGCATGTAGTCCCGCATGTGCGGAGAAAAATGCTCGGTCTGCGATTCGATGGCATCGCGCACCTTCTGCAGCTCCGTTTTAACGGTCTGAAGGTGGGCCTTGCGGTTACGCAGTTTGCTGAAAAACGGGATACTCATGGATAATTCTTTATGGTGATACGCGATATCATGCGCGCGGCGAATAAGTCACAGCGCGGCGGGATTGTATCACTTTTTATCTCCCTTGGCAATCTTTATCCGTTCTTACGCCCCGTAAACATCATAGAAATCAGTTCATACACCAGAAATTGCTTGACAGATGCACGGGAAACGGGCACAATTTGCCCGCCGTTCAATCGGCAATACCTCAAGGAGAGATGGCTGAGTTGGTCTAAGGCACTCGACTCGAAATCGAGCGTGGCAGAGATGTCACCGTGGGTTCGAATCCCACTCTCTCCGCTCAATCGGCCCCTGCCATACACGGCAAGGGGCTTTCTTTTTGGATGGGGTGATTTACTGTTAATTTTGGAGATGTTTTTTCTTTCGTCATTGCAGATTTTCCGCTTGTGCCACGGATTTGAAAATGGTAGACTGAGAATAATCTATGGTTCTGCAGAGAATGAAGCAAATTTTGGTATGCATACCGGTTCTGCTGGTGTGTCTGTGCGGTCGTGTGGTTGCACAGGAGGTGTGGAATACAGAATCCATTGACGGCGTGGAGTATGTGCGTCTTTCTGACGTTTGCCGCAAGTACGCGCTGACACCCACGACGGGGCAGGGAGGGATGATAACCTACAAGGGCAGTCACCGCATCAGCCTGCGCAACAATAAGCAGGATTTTTATGTGAACAACTACCGCTATGTGCTTTCCTACCCTATTCGCACCTATGCGGGATATACCATGATATCCAGCACGGATGTGAGCAAGCTGGTGGATCCGGTGCTGCGTCCTCGTTTTTCCCAGCGTGCCGGTACGCTGCGTACAATTGTCATTGATGCCGGGCACGGCGGGCATGATGCCGGTGCCGTGAGCCCCTATGCACGGGAGAAGGACTGCAATCTGGCGGTGGCGCTGAAACTGCGCGCCCTGCTGCGCGAGCGCGGATACCATGTGGTCATGACCCGTGATAGGGATGTGTTCCTCACGCTCAAGCAGCGTGTGGAGATTGCCAACCGCTGCCCGGATTCCATCTTTGTGAGTATTCACCACAATTCCGGTCGCCGTGCGGCAGAGGGTATAGAGACCTTTACTCTGGCTCCCCACGGTACCACATCTCCCTTTGCCCGCAGCCGCCGCATGGCGGATTTGGCCGGCAATGACCAGGATAGTGAGAATATCGCGCTGGCAACCGCTGTTCACAGCCGCGCCATCAAGAGCACGAAGGCTATTGACCGCGGTATCCAGCGTGCCCGTTTCTCCGTGCTTTGCACCATTGAGCGCCCGGCCATTCTCTTTGAAGGCGGTTTTGTTTCCAACCCGACGGAAGGCAGCAAGATTTCAACCTCCAAGTATCAGGACACTTTGGCCAAGAGCATCTGTGAGGGGATTCTGGGCTACAGTGCGGTGGTGTGCAGCAAGCGCCCGAGCGGGAAAACCCGCCTGGCCTCCACCGGTAAATCCAACCGGGGTCGCACGAGCATTCCCGGTTCCAAGGTTGGCAAAGGCACCATCGGAGCCCGCAACAAGAAAGGTAAAAAGCGCGGATGAAGACAGCCATTCTGGGTTTTGTCTGTCTGAGCACCCTGGTGCCGGCCGTAGCGGTTACGACAGACGGTGCCATGTGGCAGGCTGCGGATGCGGAAGATGCCGGATTTGTCACTCTGGAGGAAATACGCAGTTTTTATAAGCTCATGCCGCTGCCGCGGCAGCGTGGCAGTGCCACCCGCTCCGTGGGCAACGGTGCGCTCACGCTGGAGTTCGGCCCCAATCCCCGTGATTTGAAGATACACGGGCTGCGTTTTACGCTGACTCACCCAGTCCGAACGGATGAGAAAGGGGAGCTGTTGGTATCTAAGACGGATTTGGTGAAGCTGATTGACCCCGTGCTCCGCCCTACCTATATTCCGAACCGTCGGGCGGTCAAGACTGTGATTCTGGACCCCGGGCACGGTGGGCATGATGCCGGTACGGTCACGGAGCATGTGCGGGAAGCCGATGCGGTGCTCCTGTTGGCGGGCAATCTTGCCAATGAGCTGAAGAAGCGCGGTTTTCAGGTTAAACTGACTCGTGAAATCAACCGGTATCTGTCGGAGCAGGCGCGTGTGGATTCCATCGGTGATGCAGAGGATGCCATTTTCATCAGCCTGCACCTCAACAGCGGTCGGAGTGACGTGAGCGGTATTCAGACCTACACGCTGCAACCCTCTGCTCCCGGCAAGGATGGACGCCCTGCCAATGAGTTTGACGCCATGAATACGGCGTTGGCTGTCTCACTGCAGGCTTCTCTGCTGGACAAGACGAAAGCGCAGGATGGCGGCTGCCGCCGGGTGCATTACAGCCTTCTGAGCTCTGTCAAGTGCCCTGCGGCACATGTGGAGCTTGGGTATGCCACCAATACCAAAGAAGCGCAAGCTCTTAACAGTGATGAATACCGTAATCTGCTGGTGACTGCGCTGGCGGACGGTATTTCCGTCTTCTCCGCTACCATGAACCCGGAGAACCAACTCAAGGCCTTGCCGCCGCCCCCGCCCCCGCCTCCGGAGCCCGTTAAAGTGGAGCCTCCCAAAAAGAAAGCGGAACCCCCTGCAAAGAAAAAGAGCACGCCCCGCCGCCGCAAGCCTGCTCAGCGCAGCAAACCGGCCACCCGCCGCAACCGGAAATAATAAAAAAACTTTCAGCAAAACAGCCGCCATCGCAACATCTGCAATGGCGGCTGTTTTTTTATGTGCGGGAAGAAGCGGGGCTTCAGTCCACGTTGTCAAAAAGTTCGCTCTCAGAGAAGAAACGCTTGATTTCCACCTCTGCGCTTTCCGGAGAATCGGAAGCGTGGCAGATGTTGAGCATGCTGTTGGTGCCGAAGTCGCCGCGAATGGTGCCCTTATCAGCCTTCATGGAGTTGGTGGGCCCCAGGATGGAGCGTACGCGGGTGATGACGCCGGGACCGGAGAGCACCAGAGCCACCACGGGGCTGCTCTGCATGAATGCATTGAGCGTGGGGAACAGGGGCTTGCCGTCAATCACCAAATCAATGATGTGGCCATAGTGCTCACGGAGGATCTCATCGTTGAGCTGCATCATTTTCATGCCGCGCAGGCGGAAACCTTCGCTGAGGAGACGCTGCAGAATCACACCGGAGAGATTTTTGCGCACGCAGTCCGGCTTAAACAGAATCAATGTCTTTTCGTCACGATTATACATAACTGGTAACAAATAGTGTTGGTTCATTCATACGCCCGCAGGCAGTAAATGTCAAGCAGAATCTCACGGCAGTATCAGCAGCAGAACCCGCTTCCGGGTATCATCCCGCAAAAGGAAATGCTGCTCTGCTCCGAAGAAGCTGCGTTTCAGGGGTACCACCTGTCCGCTGAAATCCTGCGGGGTCGACAGTTCCAGCCATTTTCTCACGCGGAAACAGGTTCCCGGTGCGACCGTTTGCCACTCATAACCGCGGCAAAACTCGTGGTATTGTTCATCGTTCATCTCTGCCCGCAGCATAGCCCCCGTGTTGTAGTACCCGCAGCGGAAGGGCAGGACTCCCTCCGGCAGCGTTTTTCCCGTTACCTTACAGAACATGTCCATATCGACCGCATAAGAGACTCCCGGGCAATACGAGCTCTTACCCGTGGGTAGCAGCGGTACCTGGCTTGTAAAGACGCTGTCTTTTCCCGAGTAATCAGTCGGCCGGTACAGCATGGCCTGCACCATCACCACTACGCTGAATATCAACGTGCCGATGTAGATGGATTTGAGGACTAATGCGTTGCAGATGGTGCCGCGCCCGCGCATGGCAGGCAGCATCAGCAGCAGGGTGGCCATGCCTGCCGCCACGCGGGTGGAGACGCCGGCATACTCCATCCAGAGCCCGTTGCAGTATCCCGTGCACACTGTGCCCACTCCGGCGGCCCCCAACAGCATTACCCACCGCAGGAGGGAAAGCGGTATGCCCCCGGCTGCCAGTCTATCGCAGATACGGCACAGCAAAAAGTATAAAAATAACCAGGGAATGATTCCCTGCAGTATTCTTATTCCGGCGTATCCCGCCAGCAGCGGTATGCCTGTAATAAGATTCAGCAGCGTCAGTTGCGGCATGAGCTCAATTGCGCCCCACGCCACCCCCAGGGCAATACCCAGAGGCACCATCACCATGGCCAGATTCAGGAATGCATCCCCGGCGGTGTGCGGAATCTCTTTCTTTCTCAGGCAGTTGTTCATCCGTGAGCATGTTATCACAGATCGGCTTGCTCAGCAAGCGCAATTTGATTGACACTCGCTTTGTTTTGTGCCAGACTGGCCGTGACCTATGAAGCTGAGCGACACTGATTTCCCGCGCGAGGTGCGCGAGCGCATGGAGCAGGTGCTGCTGCCCGGGGATGAGATTCTGTGGGCGGCACGCCCCATTCCCGGTTGGGACAGCCGGCTGCATGAAATCGGAGGCAGCACCAACGCTCCTTTCATGCTGCTGTTCACTCTGGTATGGTGCGGCATTCTATCCGTTTTCCTGTATGTCATCGGAAAACTGCTGATAAACGGAGAAGAGCCGCTTTCTCTTGTATGGACCATGGCCATGTTTCTGCTTCCCTTTGTGGGCATAGCTGTTGCGCTCATCCGCACCTGGTGCCGAGCGATATTCCGTGGAAACACCTCTTGCTATGCCATTACCCATCACTTCCTGCTGATGGATGTGAAGAATAAGCTGCAAGCCCGTCCTATCAAGCCGGATATGATTCTCAAAACAGAAATCTATGCACAGGGGCAAGGGCATATCTTCCTGAAGTCGGACAAGGAACGAGACGGCATGTTCTTCCTGCCGGATGTCCGCGCCGCCGCTGTGATACTCGACCGCGCTGCGGCGGAACATCACCCTTACGCAGCACCCAAGCGTCAGCAGATAGAGCCAGGCATCAGGGATATGTTGCCGGAGCGCGACAGAGTGCAGCTGCAACAACATTTGGCAGAAGACGAAAGCATCCTCTGGATATCACCTGAACCGAGGGATGGGTTCCCCCTGAAATCCTGGTGTTTTGTGCTGTTGATGTTGGTATACACCGGCGCCATGTTGCATGATTATTATCATGGCATCACCATTGCCGGATTTGTTTGGGGTGTTTACATCATCTGCCTGCTTATCCTGGCGATTGTCGGATTAATCCTCCACTTGCACTACTTTTCCCGCAAAAATTACTGGATTTTCACCAATTGTTCTCTGGGATTCTTCACTCCCGGACACGCCCCCCGGCTTACCCCGCTTTCCGAATGCGGATTCAAACAAATCACCATTGAGTCCCGGGAAATAGGCACTCTGGAAACAGAAAAACAATGCATCGATTATCCCTGCCGACATACCGGACTGCTGCAGGAGTTCTTTTATCTTCGCAATCAATTAAACACCCGGAGTATAGCAGATGAAACTGAGTGACACTGATTTCCCGCGCGAGGTGCGCGAACGCATGGAGCAGGTGCTGCTGCCCGGGGAGGAGATTCTGTGGGCAGGCTCTGCCTTACCCGGGATGAAGAGAAATTTTCTGAACATAGAGGGGGTGAGCGGTCTGGTGTTTTTTATGCCTTTTTCCATTACCTGGTGTGCCATGACGGTGTTTTTCGTCATCACGGAGTTATGCTCGGATGATTCACCGGCAGAGAAGATGGCAACATTGTTGATGGGGTTGCCCTTCATTCTGATTACCTGTTGGTTTATCCATATCTGGCGGAAACTGTTATTCGGGAGTAAAGCCCGGTATTACGCCGTCAGCTCCCGTTTCCTGCTGCGGTATGAAAACAACATATTGAAAGCAACGCCCCTGAATGATGATATCATCCAAAATCTGAAAATACGCAAGGATGGCAGCGGTGATATCATCCTCCGCGGACATGCGGAAAAGGAGGGACTCTTCTGTCTGGCAGATGCAGACAGAGTGGCGAGCCTCCTCCAATATGCAACGGCAAACATTCCTCCGGCCCCGATAATTCCGGCTCACCGCGACCTCACGCATGCGGATGAGCGGCTGCCGCTCAGAGTGCGGGCACGCCTCAGGGAATCCATGGCACCGGGCGATAGGCTGCTGTGGGCAGACCGACCGAGTGTATGGCTTCCGGTATGGTTGCGTTATCTGTTCTCTGCCTTCATGGCGGTGTTTACCCTGGCCGTGGTCTGTACGCTGGTACAGGGTATGATGCCTCGTACCTCCACCTTCATCATGTTTGCCATGGGATGGGGAGTCCTGATAGGGCTATTTTATATTCATTACCGGGAAAGCCTCCGCTACTATTTCCTGACGGAGCAATCTCTGGGGGAGGTATCTGCTGACTGCCCGGCAGAGTTTTATTCCCTTTCCGGGCTGTGTTTACGGGAAATCAGAATCACGGTTTCCGGCAGCATCCGCGTAGAGACCAATCGGCTGACTCTGGAAAGACTGCCACGCATCGACACCGTGCTTCCGCTGCTGCTGTGCGTGATTTCGGAACAGGCTCGCAGTGCGTCGACACAAGAAATGTGATTATTTGCGGGAGCAGACACCCGCAATCCCGCCGCCCACAAAGATCAGCCCCACAATAGAAGGCAAGAGTGCCCCAAGCCATCGCTCCGCATCTGCATTCTGTTGCAGCGCCAGAGCATGCACAATGCCTCGGATGAGGGAGAATACTCCAACGGCAAAGCAGACGATGACTACTATCATTTTCTGCCAAAATCGGTTGCTTTGCTGTGGGAGGTCTTCTTCCTCTGCGTGTTCGATGGTCTGCTCCGGTGAGACTGTCTCCAGCAGCCCGTTGAGCACCTCCAGCGTGGCATTCACATCCCGCAGCCACAGAAAGCCGATGGGAAGATGCTCACCGTTCACGGCATAGTCCGTGTAATCAAACACCAGATGCCCCCGCCCGAGACGATCCTGCTGCACTTCTTCCGTCATTCCCGGGTGAAGTCCGAATACCTGCAACTTCACCCCGCCAAAAAATCCCTGTCTGCAGATGATGGCTCGCTGCGTTGTCAGCAGATAACGCGCGCCCCTCCGCAGCGCCTGCATTCGCAGCTGAATCCCCAGCCCCACCGCAGCTACTGCTGATAAAATCGCTAGCAAGTCCGGTTCCTTTTCCCCCTGCCACAGCACCACCCCCATAAACGCTAACATGACGAGTACTACCACATATCCTATATTACCGCCGGATAAATCCACCAGAAACGGCACCTGCGGCGTATCCACCCGCACCAATTCCTCCCCTGGCTTCATACCGGACTCCACAGCCTCCCGCGCCTCTCGGCTCAAATCCGTATCGGATAGTTTCATCATGCCCGTATCCTAACACATTTTCGCAGCCCTGACCAGAATTATTTGCAAATCATCTGCCTTGACTCTTGTATTACCAATGTTTTAATAATTCGGTAAGAAAAAACCGCCCGACCGGCGGTGAGGCGCGGTCGGGCGGTAAAATGGGAATGAAGTGCCGGATTAACGGAACTTGAGGTCCTTCACCTTGGCAGAGAGGGTGTCGAGCACCTGCTTGTGGGCGGCGTCGACTTCCGGTGCGGTGAGGGTCTTCTTCGCATCGCGGTAGAGGAAGGTGTAGGTCATGGCCTTGCGGTCTGCGGCGAGCTTTTCACCGGAGGGGTCGCAGAACACGTCCTTGAGCTGGTATGAGACCAACAGCTTCTGTTTGGCAGCCTGAATGGCCTTCACAATGTCGGCATTGCGGGTGTCGGCGGGCACATCCAGAGAAGCATCACGACCGGAGCCGGGGAACTGGGGCAGATCTGCCGCCTTGAAGGGGGCTGTAGCCACCTGCTGCAGCTTGCGGAGGTCCAGCTCTGCGTAGTAGGACTCCATGGGCAGACCCAGAGCACGGCAGGTTGCCAGCGCGATGCGGGCCACATAGCCGCAGGCCTGGTTGTTAATCTGGATATCTGCACCCACGGCAGCGGACTTGCGGGCCTGCTTGGCGGGCACCAGCGTGATTTCTGCCTTGGGTACCAGGATGTCCAGCACGGCGCGCAGGTGCTCAAAGTGAGCCTCACCCGGCTTGGTATCTGCCCAGCTGGCGGGGTTGAGCTTGCCTGCCATGAAGATGCCCAGCACCTCGTTTTCAATGTCCTTACCCTTGCCGCCGCCGGTGTTACGGAACACACGGCCGCACTCAAAGAAGCGCAGCACCTCCAGCCCCTGGTTCATGTTGCGGGCAGCCACGGAGATAAGGCCGGGCGCCAGAGAGGGACGCAGGGTGGAGTGGTCCTCAGAGATGGGAAGGGAAACGCGGATGATATCACCCTCCATGAGCGGCTTGATGGGCAGCGCATGCTCCACACTGGCAATGGTGGGGTCAATGCTCTCTGCTGCAATGAGCTTGAAGGTTTGAGCCTCCCAGAAACCGGCACCGGCCAGCTTGCGGGAGAGAGCCATGCGGTAATCGCTGGCGCGGTCGTGGGCACTCTCCTCCACATAGATGGAGGTATTGGTGGCGGGGATGTTATCAATACCGTACACGCGCACCACTTCCTCCAGCAGGTCACAGCTGCGCTTGAGATCCAGACGCCAGGGCGGGCAATCCCAAGTGCCCTTGCCGTCAATCTCACGCAGGCCGAGCTGGCGCAGGATGCGGGCGGCTTCCAGATGGGGGATGGAGGCGTTGGTCATGACATCCAGCTCCTTCCAATCCAGCTGCACTTGGTCGAGAGCGTAGTAAATCTTACCCTCTGTGCCCTGTTCCAGCACGGTGGCGTTGGTGGCGTTCTCCTCCGGCACCAGGCAGGGGGCCTGACCACCCACCAGCACCGGCTCAGCCGTGCCGCCGGCGCATTCCAGAATCAGCTCAACGGCGCGGGCTGCAGCACGCAGCACATTCCAGGGGGAAGTACCGCGCTCGAAACGGTAAGAGGAATCCGAACCCAGACCCAGACGGCGGCCGGTGAAGCGGATGTTGCTGCGCAGGAACCAGGCGGATTCCAGCACAATGTCCGTGGTGCTTTCCGTCACGCCGGAATCCAGACCGCCCATCACACCGCCCAGTGCCAGAGCGGCACCGGAGGCATCGGAAATGACGATGTCTTCCGTAGTGAGGCTGTACTGCTCATTCATGAGGCTGGTGAAAGATTCACCCTCGGCAGCACGGCGGATGTTGAGCCCGCCTGTGAGCTTGGCGGCATCAAAGGCATGCAGCGGGTGGCCCAGCTCAAAGAGGCAGTAGTTGGTGATGTCTACCACGTTGTTGATGGGGCGCAGGCCGATGGATACCAGACGGTCTGCCAGCCAGGCCGGGGAAGGACCAATCTTGACGCCGCTGATGCGGGTGGCGGTGTAGAGCGGGCAGATTTCCGGTGCGGAAAGCGTGATGTAATCACCTGCGGGGCAGGTCTGAATGGCAGCGGCGGGCTGCTCTGCGGGGTCCTGCTTGAGGGTGCGGCCGGTAATGCCGGCAAGCTCACGGGCCATGCCCCAGTGGCTCAGCAGGTCGGGGCGGTTAGGCGTGATTTCCAGCTCGAAAATGGTATCCGTGGGGACGAAAGTGCGCACGGGGGTACCCACGGCGTACTCCTGCGGCAGAAGCCACAGACCGTGTTCCTTGTCCGGCAGGCCCAGCTCGGAAGCGGAGCAGAGCATGCCGCGGCTCTCTACGCCGCGCAGTTTGCCGTCCTTGATTTCCCAGCCACCGGGCAGCACTGCCCCGGGCAGAGCGCAGGGTACTTTGTCCCCCACCTTGTAGTTCTGTGCGCCGCAGACAATCTGGCGCAGAGCCCCCTCTCCGGCGTCTACCATGCAGACGTTGAGGTGGTCACTGCCCTCCACGGGCGTCTTTTCCATGACCTGAGCCACGACCACGAGGTCGGTGGTTACGCCGCGCTCCTGGATGCCCTCCACCTCAATACCGGCAAAGGTGAGCATATCGGCCATCTCCTGTGTGCCGAGGCCCTCCAGGTCGATGTAGCTTGAAAGCCAATTAAGAGAAACGTTCATTGCTGTGTAATGAGAGTTAGAGGTTTATTGGAACTGAGCGAGGAAGCGGACATCATTCTCGATGAGCAGGCGGATATCTCGGATGCCCCAGCGAATCATGGCCAGACGCTCCAGACCGATACCGAAGGCAAAGCCGGTGCAGCCGGTGTAGAGCTGCTTGCCGGTCTCGCGGTCAATGGCTTCAAATACGGCGGGGTTTACCATGCCGCAGCCGGCAATCTCAATCCAGCGCGGAGCCTGACCGGCTGCCTGCAGCAGCACGTCAATCTCAAAGCTCGGCTCCGTGAAGGGGAAGAAATGCGGGCGGAAACGCACGGCGGTGTCGCTGCCGAAGAGGGCTTTGAGCATGTATTCCAGCGTGCCTTTCAGGTCGCCCACGCTCACGTTCTTATCCACATACAGACCCTCAATCTGATTGAAGGCGGAGAGGTGCGTGGCGTCAATGGCGTCACGGCGGAAGGCGGAACCGGGGCAGATGATGCGCACGGGGGGCGCCTGCTTCTCCATGGTGCGGGCCTGCACGGTGCTGGTCTGTGTGCGCAGCAGCTTGCCGCTGTCAAAATAGAAGGTGTCCTTCTCATTGCGGGCAGGATGATCATCCGGCGTGTTGAGAGCATCAAAGCAGTGCCACTCGTCCTCAATCTCCGGACCGTCGGACAGCGTGAATCCCATGCGGCGCAGGATACGCACCGCTTCATCGCGCACAATGGAGATGGGGTGCAACCCGCCCGTGGGCAGGGTGGCACCGGGCATGGTAAAGTCCACGCCGGCCACTGCGGCGGCATCCAGCTGCTGTTGCAGCTCGCTGCGGCGGTTTTCCAGCGCAGCGGTTATGGCGGCGCGGGCCTCATTGAGCAGAGCGCCCACGGCGGGCTTCTCCTCCTTCGGCACATCGCGCATCCCCTGCTGCACCTGGGTCAGACTTCCCTTTTTACCGAGAATACCCACACGGGCATCCTCCAGAGCCTTCATGTCGGCAATGCCGGCGATGCGCTCCAGGGCCTCTGCTTGTACGCTTGCTATCCGTTCTTTCATGATGTTCGCGCAAGACTATACGCCCCTTATCCCCCGCGGTCAAGTCAAATGAATGCCTTACCCGCCGTCCCGCCTGCATCGCGGGTGCTTTTTCTCAGTAATGCGGCTTGATGGTGTGAGCGGCGCCCTGGAAATGCCGGGCAGTGAAGAAAAAATCATCTTTTTTCAAAAAATGGCAGAATAAAGCTTGACATCCGGCGCGCGGAGGTGTATATTGCCGCCGTTCCAAGTAACACAGGGCTATGGTGTAATTGGCAACACATCGGTTTCTGGCACCGCTATTCGGGGTTCGAGTCCCTGTAGCCCTAGTCGAAAGCGTCAACCTTCATGGTTGGCGCTTTTTTTTGCTTATGCTCCTGCTTTATAACGAAGCGCCGTTTTAACCTTGTAAAAGACGGTGCGGTATGTTAGCATGACCCCATGCTAACCCGATTGCCATTTTACACTCTGCTGAGTGCTGTGTTTTTTGGTACATGTTTGCCGCTCAGCGTTTTGTTTTGGAGTCAGCGGGGGATGCCGCCGGTGCCGTGGGATGTGAAGGCTTGTCTGTGTTGTGCGGTATTTGTGGTGACTTTGATTGTGAGTGGGGTAGCACGGTTTCTGTTCACGCGTGAGTCGTGGAGTGTGTGTTGGCAGAATATCACGCTGCTGCTGGCGGTGAGTTACTGGCATTTCCCTTACATGGTTTTTGGTATGGGGAAGGCGATTGCTGAGGGACCGGGTAGGGCGCTTTCTTTATTGAGCAGTACCCTGTTGTGCGGCTTGATTTTTTGTTGGCCGGCAGTGGGAGCCATTGCAGCCAGGCGTTTCAGTACGGCGAAACCGTGGTGGTCTGCTTTCCGCTATCTGTTGGCTGGTGGTGTACAACTGGCACTCATTATCGGTTGTTTTTGATGCCCTGCAAATTGCTTGCATCTGTACTTGTCCGCATGCGACTGTCGAGAATGGGGCATGCCCACGCTTTATAACGAAGAGCCGACAATAGAAAAAGAAGCCGTTGTTCTGATGAACAACGGCTTCTTGATAGGTGAGGAGAAAGGAGAGGGAATCAGGCTTCCATCGTTTTGAGGATGGGGTTGATTTTGGCCATGGCCTCGATGAT
Source organism: Akkermansia sp. (assembly GCA_045635265.1). Classification (GTDB taxonomy): domain Bacteria; phylum Verrucomicrobiota; class Verrucomicrobiia; order Verrucomicrobiales; family Akkermansiaceae; genus Akkermansia. Next base: position 3,898 of record JAZRBU010000010.1, on the reverse strand, counting down.
GCGCTCGTTGACGCTGTTGCGGCACATGCCGTCTGCCATGCGGATGGCGTTGTAGATGGCGGTGGCACTGGCGGAGCCGTGGGAGATGATGGAGACGCCGCCGACGCCCATGAGCGGGCAACCGCCGATGGTATCTGCGCTCATCTGCCTGCGCAGGCTGCCGAAAGCGGATTTCATGAGCAGAGCGCCCAGAATGGTGAGGGGGTTCTGCTTCACGGCTTGCTTGATGCGGCCGGAGAAGAATTTGGCTGTGGCTTCTACGCTCTTGAGGAGGATGTTGCCCACAAAACCGTCGGTAATGGCCACATCTACGTTGAGCTCGCTGTCAAAGAGGTCATGCCCTTCACAGTTGCCGATGAAGTTGAAAGGCAGTACGCCTTCATCTGCCAGGCGGCGCAGAAGCTTGTAGGTGCTCTTGGAGAACTCACTGCCCTTGCAGTCTTCTGTGCCGTTGCTCATCACGCCCACGTTCGGGTTCTGGATGTTGTAGATGTAGCGGGACATGAGGGCGGTCATCACGGCATAGCCTACCAGGTGGCTGGGTTTGGCATCCGGATTGGCACCGGTGTCGCTCACCAGCACATAACCGCGGGAGGACGGCAAGGGGGAGACAATGCCGGCGCGCTCTACGCCGGGCAGGAGCCGCAGTTTGATAGTGCTGGCGGCCACGGCAGCACCGGTGTTGCCGGCGGAGAGCACGGCATCACAGGTGCCGTCTTTCACCAGGTCCACGGAGATGCTCATGGAGGAGTTCTTTTTCTTGCGGACGGCAACAATGCCGTTTTCCTCCATGCCCACCACCTCCGGTGCGTGCACAATTTCCAGTCGCGGGTCGCCGCCGAATCCGGCTGCGTCACACAGCGGCCGCAGTGTGGCTTCATCTCCCACCATGCAGAGTTTTTTCAGAGAATCAACCTTCTGCAGGGCAAGTTTTGCCCCGTCAATATTGGGTTGCGGCGCAAAATCGCCGCCCATGGCATCCAGTGCGAGCTTCATGAAAGTGGATTATTATTGAACGATTAGCCGTAAAAAAAACTTTAGCATACTCTAGCAAAAAGACGTCGCAATGTCAACAACAAAACCGCCTGTACCGGAAGTACAGGCGGTTGAAAAAGCATTGAGGTGAAAAAAGAGGGGATTAGTCCACAATCTTCACGATAACCTCAGCACCGCTCTGGGTCTTGTAGGTGCCGCACTGCGGGCAGGCGGTGTGACCGGGGACGGCTGCGCCACACTTGGGGCACTTGCCGAGCTTGGGAGCCTTCCAGGCCTGTGCGGCCAGGCGGGAGCGCTGCTTCATCTTGGACGTTCTGCGTTTCGGAGCTGCCATAATTCTATACTGGTTTAAGAGTTTTCTAGGTGATATAGAGTGGTGCCTTGCGCTTACTTAGCGGGAAACTGATCCAGTGCATCCCAGACGCTGTTGCCACTCGGGGTGGCAGAGTCTACACCCAAAGTGGGGTCTTTGTCCAGTCTAAAATCACCAAAATTGTCATTTATTTCACATTCTGTGTCTGCAAGTTCGCATTTTGGGTAGGCCGGGAGGGCCAGAACGATGTCTTCGCGGACAAATTCGGTGGCATCGAATGCGGTTTTGCCTTTCACTTCTTCGGAGAGGGTGAAGTCCTCCACCACCACGTCGTAGTCGAAGCAGCGGAGGCAGCGGTCGCAGCGCAGAGAGAACTCTGCGCTGAGTGTGCCGCGGAGCATCAGCTCGGTGTCATAGAGCTGGACCTCCAGGTCGTACACCAGCGGGCCGATGCTGCGGATGGCATCCGTGTCGATATCAAACACGGAGCCATCCAGCTCTCCGCGCAGGCGGAGACCTTCTTCGGGGAACTCTTCCAGAGAGATGATAAGGCGTTCTTGCATACAGATAAGGATTCTAACTGGGCCCTGGTGCTTCAAATCAGCCCTTCATGCCGGAGATGTTGCCGTCTGCATCCACGCGGATGTCACAGGCGGAGGGAACCTTCGGCAGGGCGGGCATGCGCAGGATATCACCGCAGAGTGCCACCAGGAAACCGGCGCCGTTGGCAATCTCAAAGTCACGCACCGTGATGGTGAAGCCTTTGGGACGCCCGGTGAGAGCGGCGTTGTCGGAGAGGGAATTCTGCGTCTTGGCCATGCAGATGGGCAGGGCGGTCAGGCCGTTCTTCTCCATGAGGGCCAGCTTCTTTCGGGCGGGGTTGGTGAGCACCACGCCGTCTGCACCGTAAATTTTGCGTGCGATGGCGGCCATGCGTTCCTCTACCGGGATATCCAGGCTGTAGAGGCACTCAAAGGGGGCAGGTGTATCTGCGGAGATGCTTTCCGTAACCAGCTGAGCCAGTTCCGTGGCACCTGCGCCGCCCTTGCCGAACACGTCTGCCACGGCGCAGCGCACACCCATGGAGGCGCACAGCTCCTTCACGGCGGCAATTTCCTCTTCTGTATCCGTGGCGGCAAAGAGGTTGATAGCTACGGTCACCGGGCGTTTGTACAGCTTGGCGCTTTCAATGTGAGCGGCCAGGTTGTCCAGACCGCGGCGCACGGCTTCTGCGTTCGGGGCATCCAGCTCCGTTTTGGCAACACCGCCGTGCATCTTGAGGGCGCGGATGGTGGCCACGATGACGATGGCATCCGGGGCGAGCCCACTCTGGCGGCACTTGATGTCCAGGAACTTCTCTGCGCCCAAATCAAAGGCGAAACCGGCTTCTGTCACGGCGTAATCGGCGCAGGTGAGTGCCATCTTGGTGGCAATGACGGAGTTGCAGCCGTGGGCGATGTTGGCGAAGGGACCGCCGTGCACAAAGGCGGGCACGCCTTCCAGACTCTGCACCAGGTTGGGGTTGATGGCTTCTCTCAGAATGGCCAGCAGGGCATCCGTCACACCCAGCTCGCGGGCGTAGACGGCCTCATCCTCTGCAGTGAAACCGATGACGATGTTGTCAATACGGCGGCGCAGGTCATCCATATCTTCTGCCAGGCAGAAGCAGGCCATGATTTCGGAGGCCGGGGTGATGTTGAAGCCGTCTTCACGGGGTACGCCGTTGCGGTTCAGACCCACCACAATGTTGCGCAGAGAGCGGTCGTTCATGTCCATCACGCGCTTCCAGGTCACCTTGTTCTGGTCCAGACGTGTGGTTTTGTAGAAAAGAGCGTTGTCAATCACGGCGGCCAGCAGATTGTTGGCGGCGGTGATGGCAGGGAAATCTCCGTTGAAGCAAAGGTTGATGCTCTCTCCGGGGGTGATGCTGGAGGCACCGCCGCCCGTAGCACCGCCCTTGCGGCCGAACACCGGGCCCATGGAAGGCTCACGCAGAGCCAGACACACCTTCTTGCCGATAGCCTTCATGCCCTGTGCCAGGCCGATGGAGACGGTGGTCTTGCCCTCTCCGGCGGGAGTGGGGGTCAGCGCGCTCACCAGAATGAGCTTGCCGCGCTTGTCGGTACTCTTGAGAGCCTTCAGACTGACCTTGGCCTTATCCAGCCCGTAGGGGATGATGTACTTCTCGTCCAGCCCGGTTGTGGCTGCCATCTGTGCTGTGAATGACGTGTGTGCCATGCGCCCATTATATCATAATGCTTCCGTGTTGGCAATTGTTATGTTTTACGGGTAAATTAAATTGCACATGTGTCCCAAAGATTTCGTGAGACATTGAAGGATGAATCCGATTTTAAAGGAAGCCCCTTTTTTCGGATAATGAGATTTGTTGAAGACTCGGCGAGCGTAGCGAGCGAAATTCAGAGTCCGCAGGACGACAGAAAGTAGCCGGGGGTGGAGCTGCACCGGCAGCGTAACCTCCGGAAATCGTATGATAATAAAAAGGAGTCCCGCAGGGCCGACAGAGAGCGCGGAATAGTCATTTACCCCGGCAAAAAGAACAGCAAAAGCTCAGAGGATTCCATTTGCATG
>JAZRBU010000009.1:0-63584 GCA_045635265.1 Akkermansia sp. | reverse complement strand
CTTAGATGAGCAAGGTTACTATAATCCCGATTCTACCCTTAAGGATATATGCAAAAATATAAAAAATACACTTAAAGAAAATTCAATAATATACATATTTCGGATTAAAGCCAACTATGACGATATTAAGGAAAGTGATCTCAAAGAAATAAAAGAATACATTAAGAACAATCGCTCCTATTGCGATGCTGAGTACACCTTAGCTTACTATAACCTCTCAATCGCGAAATCAAAAAATAATAGAGAAGACTTTATCGAAGCAACGAAGCAAATAGAAAAACTGAGCAAATGGACTTGCAGTGATGCGCGCGCCCTTATTACCAGAGCTTACATTCTTAAAGATCGCGAAATTTTTAAATTAAAAACATTTTAACGGTTACTTAGCACGCGTTTCATCCGCAAACAGGCGCTGAGCTCAGCAAGACATACGCGGATAATACCTCTGTCACCAAGGCCTACGATGCCTACAACCGTATCGCCACGGGGGACACATGTGCGCATGTGGTGATTTTAGATTCTCAATGCAAATAAAGGGTTGACGTAATTACTGATGCCATGTATGATATGTACGGGCAATTTCACTCTATATTTTCTTTATTTATTTTCTGTATTGCATAATAACTCATGGTGCAATTATACAAATTGTTAGTGACTCTTTTATTTCTGATGTGCTTTGCATGTGAGCAAAATAAGAATGAGACAAGTCAACATTTACCTTTGTTTATTCAGTATATCGAATCTGCTCCGCATAGTTCCACTACCTCAGCATTGGTGCAGCTATTGAATTCTCACTATCGCGCATACCAAATTGGAAAGGAGTCAATCCATGATTATCCGTATGTAGGAGGTTTCATGGCTCTTGTTGCCATGGATGGTAGTAAAATAGATGTTTTACCAGTTCTCAAGGAATTGTACGCTGCTGGTGCAGATATCAAGATGACTGATGAAACCGGTATCACAGCTCTTCATTTTGCTGCCCTACTTGGAGATAGGGATGCTATAAAATGGCTGACAGAAAAGGGAGCATCGGAGGAACAGCGCACAGAAACGGGAGCTAGTCTTGTTATGTATGCAGCGTGGGGTGGACATATAGAAATCCTGAAAGAGTATATGGAAAAGAACCCCAACCTTCATGATAAGGACAATATGGGACAGGGCATCCATGTATACGCCGCTTTTGGTGGCAGCGTGGAATGTTTGAAATACTTGAAAGATAAAGGTCTGGATATCACAGAACCTGGCAATAATGGAGTATCGCCCCTTATAGCTGCGGGAAACAAAGGTGATTATAACTGCATAGTTTTTTTAGAGAAGCACGGGTGCAATTTATACGATACAACAAACGAGGGTATAAATGTTTTGATGTATGCGGCGTGGGGTGGAAACGTAAAATTGGCCCAGAAATTACTCGAGAAAGGATTCTCAGTAATGCAAACTGATAAAAACGGAAATAATGCTTTACATCACGCAGCATTCGGAGGGCATTCAGCAATCATATCTTTGCTCTGTGGGACAAAAGAAGCTGTAAATTCGCAAAATAATGACGGTATAGAACCCCACTCATGATTGCTGCCTCCCAAGGTCACATCGAAGCTGTAAAGATACTCATTCGCAATGGTTCCAACCTTAACCTTGTTGACAAATGCGGAAAGAAAGCTTCTGACATTGCAAAAAAATCAGGGATTCATCAAATATGTAACGAGTTTCAGCGATAAAAATGTTCAATATGAAATTTTCACGTGTAATAGTTCTGACTTAACGAAAGTGTTGTGTTAATGAGTTACAATACCGTTGAGGATGTTTAAACTGCTGTGTGCAATTTTGCGCATTCTAAAGAATCACATACTTGTTGAACGGTCTTTTTCAGTACAAATGGCTTTAAACAGTAAAATGAGTTTCTCAAGCCTGAAGTATAACTTCCGTTGTGTCTCGGAGTTTCAAAATCTATTACCTATTCATCATTGATTAGCTATCCTCCTTGAACGAGTTTTAAGAGATTTTATATTGAAATAAATTAATGATATACTTTTTTGACGTAGTGCCCATTTAATTTCTGTATCGAATTAATCGTAAAGGTGCATGATATGTGCGGTATAGAATTCTATTGGTAAGTCCCATTTAATGAGAGGGCTGGATATGCGACCACTCCACCAATATCCGGATTTCGTTTTGGGATAATTGTAGCAAACTCTTATTTTCAAAATAGAATCAAGGGAGAATGTGGCAGGCCAGTGCCAGTATTCAGAATCTAAATTGACTTTTGTTTCATAACTTTTACCAGGCTGTAAAATAACTGTTTTGATGAGAGTACTCTGTAAACCTCTCGTCCGTTCTCTCTGCGGCACAGGTGTATTATCTTTATTAAGGAAAACCATTTGCGCACCACTTGAATCTTCCAGAATAAAATAAAGCGATGAGGTTGCCAGGCCATATAGCGGTTCAACAATTGGTATAACAATCTGCGAAGAGTTTGTTATTTTTACTTCAAATTCCATCTCTGATAGTTGAGTGAGTGAGATACTAAGACCATCAGAGAAATCCGAAGTCTTAGCATGAGCGAATATTGCTATGAATGGAAGAAGGAATGCAACAATAAAGTATTTTATAGTCTGCATAAGAATTTATATGTATCAAGTCTCCCCGATGTTAAGGTTAATGTAAGTGCCTGTCAAGAAAATAAATCTAACAATTAACGAAAGGAACTTGACTTCCACGCAATGGGTAGAGTATCATAACGGAACGAAACGCAAGTCCTACAACACCCTGCCCACCAGCAACATCACCGCAGAAGCCGTGACGGTGGATGGCTTTACTCTCTCACAGACGGATAACGCCGGGGTGACCACCACCAATGAACGCAGCTACACGGCCAACGGGATGATTCACACCCGAACGGATAGCCGCAATAACACGAATAAAACACAAAATTTTAACATTGAAGGAGAAATAACAGAAACGATGTCTTTAAGAGTAAAACAGCACGCGCGCAAAAGTGAAATATGAATCCCATATTGTACTCATTAAGAAAAACGGCTTGGTTAATTATTTCCATATCAATAATAGTAAGCATCATAATATGGATAAAGCTTCCCTCTCTTCAATCTATGCAATGTAGATTGCACGATATTGTTCCCCTTCGGGGGAACAATATCAAAATCACACACTACGAAAGAGCCATAAATGGAGACTACGCAATATTTTTAGAAATTTCCAAAGAAGATTTCGAAAAAGTTCGTTTTAATTCATCCCAATTCAAAAAATGGAATAAATTAACACAAGAGCACAGCTTCCAAATCGGACATCACACACTTTGTGGTTATGAAGGTATGTACTCCGTCATGGATAGCCAAGAAGGCAGAACATATTGCCTCCTTTGGGATAAACACAAACACCTACTTATTTTTTCCTTGTGTTCGTCAATCTTCTAACACAAAACTGCCAGATAAAGTTTTTCTACCTCATCACGGAAACCCGCGATGATAAAGGCCGCTCCACGGGCTTTACCTATGCCAAGAACGGTACGGTGCAGCATACCGTCACCACGGGCTACGGTTCAGACGGGCGCATCGCCAGCGCAGGCTTCCTCCACGGTGGCACGGCAAAGCAGTTCAGCTACGAGTATCTGGCAGGCACGCATCTGCTTGAGAAGCTTACCATGCCGAACAATATGACGCTGACACAGAGCTACGAAATCCAACGCGATTTGCTCACCGGAATAGCCTACCATCGCGGCACCACTTTGGTAGCCAACCGCCAGTACAGCTATGACACCCTCGGTCGTCCGACCGCCCGCAACACCTCCCGCCAGGGCACGGTGAAAAATGAAAGTCACGGCCCAAGCGGGTGGCAGATTTGGAGGTGGCATCCTTGGAGGGATGGCAGCAGGTGCACTAATGGGAGGCTATTCCTTCACACCCGTGGGGGTAGCTGCAGGTTTATTAATCGGAGGATTTCTTGGATCCGCTGCAGGAGAAGTGGTAGTAAATTTAATATGCTCTGACGAGAAAGAAGATATTTCTCAAAAGTAGCATCCTTTTAACAAAATATAGAAGTTTCGATAATGATAAACGAAAAAATCAGCGATATTAGATTTGTAGTCGAGCTCTGGGAACAAGATTGCTTAGATATTGAAAGCAATCAGCATATTTTATTTTTTTTCGCAACAGAATATTATGATATTACTGTAACAAAAGATAATATAGAACGCATAAACAATTTGCTTCAGAAAATAGATAAAAAGCTAAAAATAAATTTAGAATTTAGAGTTAATTTTTTTGATCGAATCATATACCCAATAAATTTTTATGGCGAAAGATTTTACGAATACAAATATGGGAACATTATAAACTATATACTGAAGACAGTTGGATTAAATATTCCTTTAATAGTTAGAGAAAAATGGATATATAACAATGAATTTAGCAGAACAACTTTGCATAATAAATAAAATCGCCAAATATTGGAGTAGGGGGATTTCATCCCCCTGCTCACGATGATTAAGTATGATTATGTAAGTCTGTTCGATGTAAAACCGGGCGGTGAGCTTTACCAACAACGAAAGCAACACCGTCATCGAATGCAGTTACGACACCCACGGTCGCCCGCTCACCCGCAGCACCGCCCGCAATGGGCAAACCGTGAATGATAGCTTCGTACACAACTCCCGCTCCGAGCTCTCCAGCGCTACAGTAAACGGTGCCACCTACGGCTACGAGTACAACAACATCGGCAACCGCGCCGCCGCTGTCGAAGACAGCTCCGGCGTGGCAAGCCGCACAGAATACACTGCCAATGAGCTGAACCAGTACACCGCCGTGGGTGATTTCACTCCCACATTCGATGCCGACGGCAACCAGACGCTGGTGAAAACCACCACGGGCATCTGGACTTTTTTGACTCAGTGCCAAAATTTCCAAATTGTTAAGTTTTTATACATTTTGCTTGACCCGCATAAGCCAAACGTGGTAAACATGAGGGGTATGAAAAAGCTCACCATTCTCACGATTGCCGTGGCGTTGACAGGAGCCGCCTGCCACCACGGGCATCTGGCAGTTGCTGCCCATAATTACGGAGGTCACGGACATCCGGGGTATCATGGTGCTCCCGCACCTCACCATCACGGAGCTCCGTCTCACCACCATGGCAAACCCGCCCCGTCTGTAGCGCCGAAGCCCGGTCACCACAGTGCGCCGAAACCCGGTCATTCTGCTGCGCCGAAACCCGGCCATTCCGCTGCACCGAAGCCCGGTCATTCCGCTGCACCGAAGCCCGGTCATTCTGCAGCGCCGAAGCCCGGTTCTGCTGCCCCAAAACCTTCCGCGCCGAAACCTCAGAGCGGTCGCCCCGGGGGTCCGGCTCGTCGCTAAAACTTGGTTAAACCAATGATTTTCAACTCCGCAGAAATGATATGGGTCATTCTGCGGAGTTTTTTCAAAGAGATAGCTTTTCATCTGAGTTAATTTGTGCTTTAATAAAGACAGGTCATGAGTATAGGGGACGGAAGAGAAGGAAAAGTCCGCGCAGGAATGGTGAAAGGCAAGCTTGGCGGTAAGCTTGCGGGGATGAGTTTGCCCCGGCAGATTGTCACCATTGCTCTCTGGCCCTTACTGGAACAGGTGCTGAGTTTTATCTGCGCTTCCACCTCTCTGGTGCTGGCCACCGGCATGGGAGAAAATGAGCACATGACCACTCAGATAGCATCCGGCATCGGCATCACCGGCTACATACTCTGGCTGGGATTCCTGATGCAAGGGGCTGTGGGCATGGGAGCCACCGCCATTGTGAGCCGCATGACCGGGGCGAGAAAGTTCGGCGCAGCCAACTACACGGCAAATCAGGCAGCAACGCTGGGCTTGCTGGCCGGTTTGCTGTCTGCCGTGCTGATGTATGCCACGGCAGATTTTCTGGTCACTACAGTACTGCAGCTGAGCGATTTTGCGAGAGAAGTTGCGCTGCGTTACATGCACACCGGCTGCTGGGTAGCAGTATTCTCCGGCATAGTCTTTGCGGTGAATGCGGCCTTACGCGGCTCCGGAGACACACGCACACCCTTCATCATCATGCTGTTGGTGGATGGTTGCAACATACTGCTCAGCCTGATATTGGTATACGGATGCGGGCTCTTTGTGGAAGGACTTGCACTGGGTATGATAGGCGGCATGGTCATAGCCGCCGCCGTGTTGGTCTGCATACTGGCGAAAAAGGCCAAACGCATGCACCGCGACATGCAGGGTAAGGAGCTGGATGAGTACGCTGCCGAGCAAGGCACCGATTACATCCCGCCGCTGTTTCTGAATCTGAAATCCATGCTGCCGGATTTCCGGGAAATGTACCGAATCCTCAGCATCGGACTGCCCCAAGCCTTGGAGGTGGGCGGCATCTGGCTCATCCAGATATATGTGCTGAGAGTCATTTCCTCTCTGGGAGATGCCGCCGTGGGAGCGCACAATATCGCCATCCGTATTGAGTCGCTGAGTTTCCTGCCGGGCTTTGCCATCGGCATGGCCGGCGCAACCCTGGTGGGACAATACCTGGGCACCGGCAGCGCACGCATGGCACTGGCTACGGTAAAGAAATGCATTCTATACAGCGTCATCTTCATGGGTGCCATGGGTGCGGTCTTTTTCCTGTTTCCGGAATTTTTCGGCGGTATCTTTGCGGGAAATTCGCGGGAATTGCTGGATGCAGTCGTGCCGGTAGTGCAGATATTTCTGATAGCAGAGCCATTCTACGCAGCCATGCTCATCATCAAGATGTGCCTGCGGGGCGCCGGCTATACCCGCCGCGTCATGCTGGTATCCTTCGGGTGCATGGGCTTTTTCCGCTTTATCTGCATGGTAATATGGAACAATTTCTGGCCGGAGAGCATCACACTGGCCGGCATCTGGCTGTTGATTACGGTTGATATGGCCGTGGAATATGTGCTGCTCAACCGTATGCTCAACGGCTTGAGATGGACACGCAAACGAGTCTGACAAGCGCCAGACAATCGCCTTACCGGAATTATGATGAAAGCCCTCATTCTGACTTTGCTGAGTGCTCTGCCGCTACTGGCAGCAGAGAAGCCGCGCGCCATTCTGCTGTTTTATGTAGATGACCTTGGGTACAATGACACGTCTGTCACCGGATGCCGAGAAGTCCCCTGCCCCAACCTGAATCGGCTGGCTGATGAGGGGCTCACGTTTACGGATGCGCACAGCACAGCGTCCGTCTGTACACCGTCACGCTACTCTATGTTCACCGGGCAGTACGCCTGGCGGCGGGAGGGCACACACATTCTGCCGGGTGATGCCAAGCTGATACTCCCCATCAAGGGCGAGGAACTGACACTGCCTGCCATGATGCAGCAGGCAGGCTACCGCACGGCAGCCATCGGCAAGTGGCACTTGGGGTTGGGAAGAGGTAAAGCCCCCATTGACTGGAACAAACCCATCATCCCCGGACCTCGCGAAGTGGGATTTGATTTTTCCTTCATTCTGGCAGCCACCGGTGACCGCGTACCCTGCGTCTTTGTGAGAGACGGTTCCGTAGACGGGCTGGACCCGGCAGACCCCATTACCGTGAGTTACGTTCCCGGCACCCGCTACCCCGGGGAATACCTGGGACACGAGCACCCGGAAATGCTGAAGCCCTGGGGCCGCTCAGCGGACAAGCAACATGATAAAACTATCATCGACGGCATCTCCCGCATTGGCTACATGACCGGCGGTCACGCCGCCAGATGGAAGGACCAGGATATTGCAGACAGGCTCACAGAGGAAGCCATCGGTTTCATTTCCCGCAACGCCGGAAAGCCCATTTTCGTGTACTTCGGGACAAATGACATCCACGTTCCCCGCGACCCGCACCCCAGATTCCGGGGCAAGAGCAAACTCGGTATCCGCGGTGATGCTACAATTCAGATGGACGACTGTCTGGGCAGGCTGCAACGCGCGCTGAGCGACAACGGCTACGCACCGGAAGAAACACTCATCATCTTCAGTAGTGACAACGGGCCGGTCATCCGTGACGGCTATCTGGACGGCTCTGCGGTGGCATGCCGCAACCACCGCCCGGCAGCACCTTTCAGCGGCGGCAAATACAAGCTGCTGGAAGGCGGCACACGCGTACCTTTCATCGTCTGGTGGCCCGGCAGAGTATCCCCCGGACAGAGTTCTGCGCTGATGTGTCAGGTGGATTTGGGACGCACACTGGCCGCACTGGTGGGACAGAAAATACCGCAAGGCTCCATGACGGACAGTGAGAACCATCTTCCTGCTCTGTTGGGAGAGACTCAGGAAGCGCGAAGCGAACTGGTAACCCAATCATTCGGCGGGGCTCAACTGGCTCTGCGCAGCGGACAGATGAAGCTCATAACCGGGAAAAATGCCCAGCTCTACAATCTGAGCACGGACCCAGGAGAGAAGCAGAATCTGGCGGCACAGCAGCCGGAGCTTGTCCGCGCGCTGCTCCGCAAGCTGGAGGACATCAAGACCCGACAGGGCGGAAATCCAGGAAACCGGTAGCGGCATCCAAATTGACCGGGATAACGCGAATGACGTCCCCCGGTTTGAGCGTTTCACCGGCAAAGGAACGCCAACAGCCGGCATGCCGCTCATGATACCAGGAAGCGGAACCGGGTAATTCTGCCCCGGAAACAAAGCCGCGCAGACGCAGCACCGGCAATTCCACTACCAGGCCCTGCCCCCATGCCGCAGTGATGACCGCTTCCCACACACGGGGCTGCGCTGCTTCACACTGTTTTTCCATGTACAGCAGCAGCATTTTCTGCTCTGCCTCAGACTCTGCAGAAGCAGAGTTGCGCTCCGTTTCGGAAAGGTGGCGGGCCATATCGTCCAGCCTGTTGCCCAGCAGCAGGGGCGGCTGCTGCGGCCGGTGTTGGCGTGTGAGCCTGCAGAATCCGCGGTGTACCAGCAAATCCGCGTAGCGGCGAATGGGGCTGGTAAAATGGCAATAATCACCCTTTGCCAGACCGTAATGCCCCAAGGCCTTGGAGGAATAGCAGGCTCTCATCATGCACCGCAAAAGAGCCACTTTGAGCAAAGGCTCATCCGCATGGCCTCGGATACTCTCCATCACTTCCGCCAATGCCTCGCGGGTGGACAAATCCCCCGCGTAGATACCATATTCTTTCAATTGATTGGAAAACTCACGGAGTTTCGCTGAATCCGGCGCCTCATGAACACGATAAACAGTCGGAATACAGCGGGCATTGAGAGCCCGTGCAACAGCTTCATTTGCCGCTAACATGAATTCCTCAATGAGCTGGTGGGAGATATCACTTTCCTCCTGCTCCACGTCAGACGGCACACCAAAATCATCCGTCACCACATGGATTTCCGGCATATCCAGATTCAGGGCACCGCGGCGGAACCGTGTGGTCCGCAGGAGCTGCGCCAGTTTATGAGCTTCTGCCAGCATGGCATCCACCTCCGCATCTCCGGTACTGCCCCGCTGCTCCAGCACAGCCAACGCTTCCGGATAACTCATCCGCAAGCGGGAACGGATCACGGCATCACGGAACTCTGCATGCACGGTCTCTCCGGAGTCATTGATACGCATGAGACACAGGCGGGTGAGACGGTCCTCTCCCTGGCGCAGAGAGCAGATACCGTCACAAAGTCTCGGCGGCAGCATGGGCAGAACACGATCGGGCAAATAAGTGGAATTGCCCCGTTTCGCGGCTTCCTTATCCAACGCAGAACCGGGTTTCACATAGTGACTGACATCAGCAATATGTACTGCCAGTTCCCAACCATCCGAAAGGCGGCGCACGGCAATGGCATCATCAAAATCCCGCGCCGTTGCGGGGTCTATGGTGATAACACAGCGTTGTCGCCAATCATCACGACCGTCCAAATCTTCCGGGCAAAGGGTATCCGGTATGGCGGCGGATTCATCCAGCACCTCCTGCGGGAAGCTGTCCGGCAAGTCATAGGTATGAATAATGGTAGTAATCTGCACCCCGGCATCATTCGGCCACCCCAATACGGAAATAATGCGGCCGGTAGCCTCAGTTCGAGCGATGGGATGCGTGAGCGGTTCTACCACAATGCTCATGAACGGCAGCAATTCCGGCGGCGGCGGCGTGGTGAGCCGCACCCGCTCCGGAGCCGTCTTTCCGTCTCCCGCCATATAGCCATAGCGGCCGTCTGATTTATATATCCCCACCCAGCGACTGTGGCCGCGCTCCAGGATTTCCTCTACCCGGACCTGAAGCTCCAGCTCACGCATATCCGGGCGACGGGGGCCGCGACCTCTGCGTTGATGATGCAGGCGCACAGCGGCCCTCACGCGGTCACCATCCATCGCGCCGAGAGCTTTCTGCTCAGGAAGCGAAAGAGCCCCGCCATCGTATGCAGGGCTGAGAGCTCGTATAACCTCTGCCGCATGTTCATCCGGCACGAACAACAAACGCCCGTTGTCCCGGCGGACGATGCGCCCCTGCACGCTGCCGCCGGAAGGTTTCCTCAAGGCATAACGCGCCTTGCTGAGCTTCAGGAGTTTCCCCTGCACCAGCCACTGCTGAAGCAGCTCTCTCAGTTCCTTGCGACGGCGGGAATCTATTCCCATTCCTCGCGCCAGAGCCGACACATCCTGCGGCTCGTATCCGGGAGCTGTCAGATATTGCTCCAGCAGTTGCTGCAAGTCTTCCTCCATTCGCTCTCCTTACATGTGAACGCGGATGGTATCGATAACGGAGCGTTCCTCAATACGCTTCCTGAGGGTATTGTTGCCCAACTTATCGAATGCGCATGCGCGGAATACACGGGCAAGACGCTCAGACCATTCACGCAGATTCACATCTGCATTGCCGGTAGCAGAGTAGGCATCTGCCTTGTACAGGCGGGTTTTCTTACGGTTGGAATCCTTAAATGCAAGCAGAAGCTGCCCCGTACGCACATCGCGGACCGTGCATTCCAGACAAATATCACCCTCTGCAAACATTGCAGCGGCTGTACCCACCCCGGGGACGGGAGAAAAGATAGAGGCAATGGAGCTGAATATACGCAGACCGGGACGCTGCGGTTTGAAGTGCACCAGGGCAGTGTCCACACGCACGCAGGCTTCTGAGAGATTATCCGTCACCCGCCAATCCGTACCGTTCTTGCGATTCGCATCCCGCAGAGAAGTACCGATGCAGGTGACCATGTTGCTGAACATCTGCTGGCGCATGAGCTGCAGCAGATGCGGGCTTACGTCCTTCACAAGAGATACATTCATGGGGGCTATATAAATACGGCCGACCCGCTGATGCGCATAAGGATTGCCTTTACCCCAAAGCCAGCAGCCATCCGCTCCGACCTTGATATTTCTCTCCAGCTTAACATTGTAAAGCCCACTCTCAGACTCCAGAGTATGCCGGCAACCGGTCATCAACAGAGCAGACACCAACACCAACAATGCAATGCATTTCTTAATCATGCTTACAGTCTAGCAGTTTGCCGTTCATTTTTCAACTTGTAATTTTGTGTTCAGAAAAAAAACTCCTGATGAATACCGCAACGGTTCTTCATCAGGAGTTCACCCAAGGGCGGGTGGATGGTTCGCTTTCTGTACCTTCGTTCATCAGCGGCGGTGCTCGCGGCGATCCTTTCTATGCGCGGCTACGCGCTTGTTGTGGTGACGGTCTGCATGGGCATCATTCTTTCTGCAATGCCGGTGTACCTCATTATGGTGCTTCTTCACCACATGGCGGTGGTCACACAGACGGAGATTGACTCCATTGCCAACATGCAGGCTCAGGCTTGCGGCCTCGGATTTTGCTCCGCCAAACACACAGCATGCCACGCATGCCGCCAGTACGTATTTCATGATTCCGTTTTTCATATTGCTTGTATCGGGCTTCATGCCCTTCTACCCAATAAGCGCACGGAAAACGGATTTTTGTTTATTTTTTAATAACTTTTTATTTTCTACAACAAAAAAGCATCACAGGGGGCAACCAAAGACCTCTGAAGCGCGACCGCTGGCTTCCAAGACAGCGCGGCGCTCCGGGGGTAGAGATTCGCGGGACATGGGCGCATAATGGAGACGATCTCGGAAATAGGCAACAGCACTCTGGGAGATGGCAAAGATGCTGTCAAAGCCCTGCCGGCGTGCCAGAGTCTCTACAAAACGGCACATGGCCTTGCCATAGCCGTGCCCCTCATAGTTTTTCTTGATAAAAAGGCACCCCAGCTCAGCACAACGGTGCTGCGGGTATGGATACAGAGCCACGCAGCCAACGATAGTGCCATCCAGGGTATAGACATAATAGCTGTCAAGGTTGTCACGGATGTTCTCATAAGAGCGGTGGACAAGTTTGGAGTCCACCATGCAGCGGGCAATCATGGAGAGCAGTTCCGGGATATCTTCCTCCCGCAGGGGGCGGATTTCCCGGTAGGAGTCCGTATGCACCATAGTGCCCACACCTTCCTCAGAGAACAGTTCATCCAACAACACCCCGCGCCGCAAGCCATCCAACAGATGCACGCGGGGAATACCGCGGCGGCAAACGGCCGCAGCCGCCCGCAATTCATCCGGAGAGGAACATCCGTCTGCACGGGACTCCACGTCACGCTCCGGTATGGCGAAAATGGGCTGTCCATCCAGCTGGGGCACGCCGGACTCCATCAGACAGATGTATTTATCCGCCCCCAAAGCAACGGCCAGTCTCACACTGCCCTCATCATACCGTCCGCACACGCCGGAGGGCACAATAGCCACCTGTCGGCGCTCCACAATCTCTGCCACACGGGCAAAGGCAGCATCTCCCTCAGAAAGGGCAGCTTCCGCAAGCGCGGCATGCATCTCGCACTCACCTGCCCTCAGCGCGAGCGCAGAAGCGTCCGCGCCCTCTGCCACAAGCACAAGGCGCACGCCGATTTCATGGAGGGCATCTGCATCCAACAGGGCATCCACCAGTTCGGATGCCCCCAGCAGGGCGGCAGAGACATGCACCACGAACAATCGCCCGCGGAAATACGGCACATATTCCAATGCGGAGCGAACGTTCATGGGATGCTTGTCTGACAGGAACTATCAGGCTTGGGGAGCTTCATCCTCCTCTGCCACAGGCATGTGCCCGGAATCGATGGAACCTATGGTCACACCGTCATCCTCTGCAGGCATGGTCTCCGGAGACACCATCACCAAATCACCGGAACCTTCCGGACGTTTGATGTTGATGAAAGTCTTCTTCTTTTTAGGAAGCACCATCTTTTTATCACTACGGGGCACGGAATCCACCATGGCACCGCTGAGAGATTCACCCATGACGGGAAGCTCCGGCATCTGCGGCATGGATTCGGTGACGGATTCCGGGAAATCCGGCAGTTCATCCGGCTCTGCAGCGGCACCGGCAAGACCGGCAAGACGCTCACGCAGGGCGGAAAGGAGGTCACCATTTCCAAGGATATCCATCACATCTGCATCTTCCTCATCTGCATTGCTGGCGGGAAGAGAGGCCAGGAAATCCTCGAATGCGGAAAGGTTGGTGGTGGAGCGGAACATACCGTTGAGGATTTCGAAATTGATGTTGTTCATCAGGGTTTCGAAAATCTCATAGGCCTCTCGCTTGTATTCCACCAGCGGGTCACGCTGGCCCTGAGCACGCAGGCGCACACCTTCACGCAGGGCATCCATATCCGTGAGGTGCTGCTGCCAGAGCTTATCAATGGCCTGCAGCATGATGGAACGCTCCATCTGCTCTACGCGGTCTGCGCGTTCGCCATCAATCTTCTTCTCATACATTTCACGCACCTTGGCGATGATTGTCTCTGCCACAGCTTCCGGCTGCTTGCCCTTGAGGTCTGCCTCCTTTTCGCTCCACCCCATGGGGAATGTGGAGTTAATCCATTGGAGGAGGTCCGTGTAACGCACCGTACCCGTATCATCCTCATTGAGGTAGGCCTCGCACTTGGCGTTTACACCTTCCACGAGAGATTCGTACAGCATCTGGCGGGGTTCCTCGCACAGCAGGGCATCGTTACGCATGGCGTACACGATAAGGCGTTGCTGGTTCATGACGTCATCATAGTCCAGCACATGCTTACGCCACATATAGTTGCGCTGCTCGACTCGCTTCTGAGCACCTTCGATGATGTGGTTCATGAGACGGTTTTCCACAGCCTCACCCTCCTGCATGCCGAAGCGGTCCATCATCTTGGTCATGCGCTCGCTGCCGCCGAAATTGCGCATCAAGTCGTCTTCAAAAGACAGGAAGAACTGAGACGCACCGGGGTCACCCTGTCGGGAGCAGCGGCCGCGCAGCTGTCGGTCAATACGGCGGGATTCATAACGCTCCGTGCCCAGTACAAAGAGACCGCCCAGGTCTGCCACGCCGGCACCCAGCTTAATATCCGTACCACGGCCTGCCATGTTGGTAGAAACCGTCACGGCACCACGCTGACCGGCGCGGGCAATGATTTCTGCTTCACGCTGGTGGTTCTTGGCATTCAGCACCTCATGCGGCACTCGGGCATACTTGAGCATGCGGGAAAGCGTCTCAGAGGCATCCACACTGGCCGTACCGATAAGCACGGGCTGCCCCTTCTTGTGCAGCTCCACAATCTTGCCAACCACGGCATTATACTTCTCTCGGCGGCTGCGGAAGATGAAGTCATTGGCATCCTCACGGATGCAGGGACGGTTCGTGGGAATGGGCAGCACGTCCAGCTTATAAATATCATGGAACTCTGCAGCCTCCGTCTCTGCCGTACCGGTCATACCGGCCAGGCGGCGGTACAGGCGGAAGTAGTTCTGAATGGTGATGGTGGCGTAGGTCATGTTCTCAGCCTCCACCTCAACGCCTTCCTTGGCCTCCACAGCCTGATGCAGGCCGTCACTCCAGCGGCGGCCGGGCATTTCACGACCGGTATTCTGGTCAATGATAACCACCTTATCGTCCTTCACCACGTACTCAACATCCTTTTCGTAAATGGTGTAGGCCTTGAGCAGCTGACTGGTGGTATGCAGGCGGGCGCCCGTCTCATCCAGGCGCTTGAGGAGAGCCGTCTTGCGGGCTTCCTTCTCACGCTCGGTAAGGCTTTCATTCTCATCGATATTGACAAACTCGGTACCGATATCCGGCAGCACGAAGGCCTCCGGGTGTCCGGGGCTGATAATTTCACGCCCCTTCTCCATGAGGTCGGCATCATGAGTTTTCTCATCCACGGTAAAGTAGAGTTCCTCCTTGAGGCGGAAGAGCTCAATTTTACGCGGGTCCTGATAGAGGAAAAGCTCATATTTCTCCACCATGCGGCGGAATTCCGGATCCTGCTGAGAGCGCATGTACGCACGGTTGCGCGGCTGACCCAGCTTCACCTTGTACAGGCAGCGGCCCGCTCCCTCCGTATCCCCCGCTTTGGCCAGTTCATTGGCCTTGTCCATCAGAGAGGTACAAAGTTCATTCTGTTTGCGGACCACTTTTTCAATCAGGGGCTTGAGCGTATCATACTGCTGCTCACGCTCGATGACTGCCGGACCGGAAATAATAAGCGGAGTACGGGCCTCGTCAATAAGAATGGAGTCCACCTCATCAATGATGGCGAAGTAATGTCCGCGCTGCACCTGAGCCTCGCGGCTGGTGGCCATACCGTTGTCGCGCAGGTAGTCGAAACCGAACTCAGAATTGGTGCCGTAGGTGATATCGCACTGGTACTGACGGCGGCGCACATCACTGGGCATCATGCTCTGGATGCAACCCACGGTCAGTCCCAGGAAAGTGAAAAGAGCCCCCATCCACATGGAGTCACGGCGAGCCAGGTAGTCATTCACCGTTACCACATGCACGCCCATGCCGGTCAGAGCATTGAGGAATACCGGCAGAGTTGCCACCAGAGTCTTACCCTCACCGGTAGCCATTTCTGCAATGAACCCGCGATGCAGGGCAATGCCGCCCAGCAGCTGCACCTCAAAGTGTACCATATCCCAGCGAATCGGGGTGCCGCACACATCCACATCCTTGCCGCAAAGGAGTTTGGCACCGGACTTCACAGCGGCAAAGGCCTCCGGCAGAATCTCCTCCAAATAGCGAGAGCGCATGCGATCAAACTTGGGCTCAATCTCGGCCCATGCCTTCTTACCGATTTCAATGGACTCAGGAGTCGGCTCTACCGTGGGGAGCTTGGGAAACTCCTTGCTGAGGGAAGAGAAACGCTCATTCATCTTGTCCGCCACCTGCTGCAGCAACTGAGCAGAGGCAGAAAGAATGACGCCGCGGGTAGGAAGCTCCAACGGGGTGAAACGGTGCAGATACTTCTGCCACTCGCGGGTTTTGCCGATAAGGAATTCCTGATCCTTATCCTCCCAAGATTTCTCAATATCAAGAATTCGGCGCACGACAGGCTTGAGCTTTCGCACCTCGCGCTGGTTCTTGGAACCCACGATCTTATTCAGAATCCACTTAATCATAATGCTGGAAAATTGTTAACTACACGCCACGGGCGCCCCCGCAGTCACTGAGGGGGTGCGGCATTGTATCACAAGCCGTGTTCTTTGGCAAGTCTGCGCAAAAGACTTACATAAAAATGACACGCAGAGTTCATTTTCTTCATTCCCTGTGCACCGAACCGTCTTTCACATCTGCAGCAGGAGTCCCATAGGAAGACCAAACGTAGCGAACAAAAATCACCTTGATGGCGGCAGTAAGCGGCACGGCAAGCAACGCACCGACCACACCGCCGATAACGAAACTCCAGAAGAGCACGGAGAACATGACCGTGAGGTCATGCATGCGGACGCGGCTACCCACAATCTTGGGCTGCAGCACCCAGCCGTCAAACTGGCTCACGCAGGCAAAAATAGCCGTAACAATGACAAGATGAGTAACATCATGCCAATTAAACCAGGCAATGAGCATGGCCGGTATCCAAGTACTAATCATGCCGATATAGGGGATAATGCCCAACACCGCCGCCACCGCAGCAATGGTAATGGCATAGGGAAGCCCGAGGATTTTGAGAGCAATGGCAAGAATAATGGCATCCACCACACTGACCAGCATCTGCCCCCGAATGAAGGAGATGATATAGCTGTTGATTTCCTGCAGAGTCTGCACCAATTCCTCACGGAAAGCGGATTTCTGGAGCGGCAGTATGCTGTGCCAGTTATCGGCAATCTTCTTGCTCTCCAGCAGGAAATAAAAGAGAAATACCGGCACCATGATGGTTCCGATAACAAACATACCCATGCCGGAAAGTGCGCGTGAACCGGCAGTCAGCCACTCCACCAGACGCTCTGTCAGGTAACTGGAATGAAACTCCAGAATAGCCGTTAATTTACCGGCATACGTTTTCTCCTGAGAAAGCTGTCGGTATTCTTCTTCCGGTAAGTCGGCCTGCCGAGCATCTTTCAACACTTTACCGTAGAGCATATCCACCCCCTTCTGGACCAGGCGATTATTCTCCAGATAGTAATTACCCGTTTCGACCGCACTGTTCTGAATCTGCTCACGCTTACTGACCAATTCCCCGGTCTGTTCCACCAGGGGCGGAACAATGGTGAAGCCAAAGCCGGTGAGAATCAACCCGCAGCCAAGCATCACTATCAACACGGCAGCAAGACGCGGTTTAACCCAACGCTGCACCAGATGAACACAGGGAGATAACAGGTAGGCAAGAATACCGGCCAGCACAACAGGCAGCAAAACAGGCTCAAGCAGTACAAACAATGCCCCGAAGCCGAATAACAACGACACAATCAACAACACTATAATCAGCAACGCCAGACCGGTCAAGGCCATCCAACATGCCTGACGCTGAAAACGGGTAGGAGTAGAGGGATTTTTTTCTTCCATGAACTGTATGATAGCGGCAAAATCCCTGTCTGTCAATCGGAAAAGCATACGGAAGAGCAACGAATAGCCTTGACTTTTGCAGAAAAAAGTGTATATAGTGCGCGCGATGAGCCATTCCCGCATACCTCAGCTTACTCTGCCGACCAATGATTACGGACAGATGCAGAACATGAGTAACCGCCGACTGATAAGCGTGCTCAGGGAAGCCGTGCTGGCTCCGGAGCGGGCATACCGATTCTCCCCCCGTCCGCCGGAGCAGCATGATGCCTACACCATCTGCCACCGCCCCGGTTGCATCGATATCCACCTGCTGGAAAACGGCTCAGAGATATTCTGCTGCAAGTTTGTCCCGGCGCAGGAATACTGATACATCAACATTCCACCGGAATCCGGATGAACGTATTCTCCACATGCTGGAACAGCTCACGCCACACATGCGGTGAAGCCATGTGTGATGAAATTCGGGCTCTGGGCTTCGAATACATCGAGGCCTCTCACGGATTGTCCGTGTCCCAGGTGAGCGGCATCATCCGAGCTGTTGATAAGGGCAGCATACGGGTTGCCGGGGTACACAATTTCTGCCCTTCCCCCATTGAGGTACTTTCTGACTCACCGGATGTGTACCAATTCACATCTCACCGCACGGAAGACCGCGCAAGAGCACAGAGGTTAACCCGGGAAACCCTTCTCATGGCTGCGCGGCTCAAGGCTCAATATGTTGTCCTGCACATGGGCAGCGTATCACTCATGCAGGACCGCAGCGCTACGCGTCAGCTGGAACGCATGGTACGACACGGGTTACGGGACACGAAAGAATACGCAGAACTCAAGGGAAAACTGGTTAGAAAACGCCGGAAACTGGGGCCTCTGTATATGGAAAGAGCCCGGGAGGCACTGCACGCGCTCACGGAGGAAGCGGCGCGCCTGAATCTGGTACTGGCAGTAGAAGGAAGAAGCCATTTCGAACAAGTGCCCGGAGAATGGGAAATGCTCCCGCTTCTGGAAGAGTTCCGGGATAACCCGCATGTGGTCTATTGGCATGATTTCGGTCACATCCAAAGAAAACACAATCTTTTAATGCTGGACCATGAACAATATCTCAAAAAACTCCGGCCGCACTTGTACGGAGCGCATGTGAACGATGTACGCTGGCCGGCAAGAGACCACAGAGTCCCCTTCCGGGGCGGATGTGTTGACTTTGACCGTTTAATCCCCGCTTTCTTCCGCAAAAATATGCCGCTGACATGGGAGATTTCATCTTCCATTTCCACAGAGGAGATTCTGGAAGCAAAAATCCGCTGGGATGCACTCACGGACAGCCTGCCGGAATAAGAAGCATCAGTTTTCTGCCAGCCAAGCACAAAAACGGTCTGCCCAGGCGCGAGAAATACCGGGGATTTCTGCAATTTCCGCAGGAGAACAGGCCTTGAGCCTTGCCACCGTATGGAAACGTTTCAGCAGAAGCTCCTTGCGTCTTTCCGTCATCCCGCTGAAGGCATCCAGCCTACTCTCCCGAACCCGTCTGCGCACTAACAGCTCATTGTAGTTATTGGCAAAACGGTGAGCCTCATCTCTGAGACGCTGCAACAGACGCAACGCCCCGGAATCATGGCTCAGCACCACGGGCTCTGACTCACCCGGCTGAAAAACCTCCTCATCCCGCTTTGCCAACCCCACCACAGGCATATTTTCCAGGCCGATTTCCTTCAACACCTCGCAGGCAACGGCAAGTTGACCCTTACCGCCATCCACCACAACCAGATGCGGCACCGTAATGGGGGCTTTTCCCTGCTTGCTGAGCCGCCTCAGCCATGTGTAGGTATCCGTATCAGATGGTTTATCATACAAAAGACTGCTCTCATTCACGATACGGGAATAGCGCCGCCGCACCACTTCAAGCATTGAGGCAAAATCATTTTGCCCATCCACTCCGCGAATCCGGTAACGCCGATAGGCGCTGTTATCCGGGCGACCGTTACTAAACCGCACCATGGATGCCACAATGTGGTTATCCGACAGGTTGGAAATATCAAAACATTCCATCACCGCCGGCGGTTCGTCCATGCCCAGAGCTTCTGCCAGTTCTGCCAAATCCTCATCCGGATTCACCGTACCGGGCAAATCCGCCATGCCGCGGGCAAAACGGCGCGCCGGTTCCAGCGTTTTGAGAATATTCTCCCGCACATCACGGAGCCGGGCAGCCTTCTCGAAGTCGAGAGCCTCAGCCGCCGCCGTCATCTCAGCCGTGAGCGCATCCAGATGCTCCTTGCGTCCCCTGCCCTCCAGCAGGCCGAGCGCCATATCAAACTGCTCCCGATAGGCCTCCGGAGAGATACGTCCGATGCAAGGGGCCGAACAACTGCGTATTTCATCATCGTGGCAATGGCGGTACTGCTCCTCACCGGGATGCCGACAGGTGCAGGTACGCAAACGAAACCGCTGATTCAACCACTCTACCGTCTCACGCAACGCTGTGGAATGCACAAACGGTCCCAGATAGCGAGCCCCGTCATCCTTACGGAGTCGCACCATGGAAAACCGCGGGAAGGCATCCTGGCGGCTGGCACGCAACAGAAGATAGCGTTTATCATCCCTTAACTGAACATTGTAATGCGGGCGATATTCCTTAATGAGCTTCTGCTCCAGAATGAGAGACTCCTGCTCATTGCGCACCTCATAGTAATCAAAGTCCGCTATAGCCGCAATAAGAGCGCGGGTTTTGCTGTTTTCCAGCGTGGCCCGTGAGGGGGAAAAATAATTAGCCAACCTGCGGTGCAAATCCTTGGCTTTACCGACGTAAATAACACCACCACCCTCACCCTTCATGAGATAGACTCCCGGGCGGTGAGGTGTGGTGCGCCATTTTTCCCTGAGATTAACACGCGCGGCTGCCATGCCCCCATTGTATCATACCCCCGGCGCTTGACAAGCGCAAAGAATCCCCCCCCTGGCGGCACAAGCCAACCGAGGGAGATAGATATACGCAATAAGTACTCCGCCGTTATCTGCAGGCGTTCAGCCCCGACAAGACAGCAGACTTGGCACAGGTTCCCGTCATAGCCTGCACTACTTCTCCATTTAAAAAAGCAACAGAGTGGGGAGACAGCTGACCTTGTAACGCATGGCCAACTTCATATTATCCCCTTCCTGCACATCCACCTTGCACACCTTTGCCCATACGGCGGTTTCCTCGGCAATCTGCTCCACAATAGGCATCATCATTTTGCTGACACCGCAGGCCGGCCCCCAGAAATCCAACAGCACCGGCACCGGTGACTGCAGAACCTCTGCCTCAAAATTACTATCTGTATCATATTCAGAACTGAGATATATTTACGCTGTATTCCCTTGAAAAAACGGCATTCTTTTCCAGTAAAAACAGAAAATCCCCGACCGCAGTGAAGCGATCGGGGATGGAAAGGATTATCACTCGCTTTCCGGCTTACATGCAGGCACGCAGGTGAGCCAGAATGTTGTCCTTGGAGGTAGCACCCACGATGGTATCCACAAGCTCACCGTTCTTGAAGAACAGAAGCGTGGGAACGGAGCGGATGTTGTAGCGGGTGGCCAGATTCTGGTTGCCGCCTTCCTCTACATTGGCCTTGCACACCTTAGCAGAACCGGCCATCTCTGTACCAATCTGCTCTACGATGGGCATCACCATCTTGCAGGGACCACACCAAGTTGCCCAAAAGTCCACAAGCACGGGAACGGGGGACTTCAGGACTTCCTCCTCGAAATTGCTTTCTGTAATCTGAATAGCCATATTATTGAATCAGACGCAAAAACTGCTTTTTTCGTTGAAAAATTTATTATTCTTCTTCGGATTCTTCTTCCTCTGCGGGCTCCTCTTCTCCGGATTCCTCAGCAGCAGCTTCATCACCGGAAGTGGGCCAACCCAGCACGGGTTCGGACTGGCGGGACATATTCTGGTCGATGTTGTACTGGAAGTACAGCACCACAAGCATAGCCAGCACGGCAGCACCGGCACAAACCAGAATGGAAGGATGTGTGGGCTTATCTTCCTCTTCCTCAAGTTCCTGAGCCACAGCCGCTTTCTTTGCATTACCGGCAGGCTTGGTGAAGCCGGCCTTGGCCTTCGGCTTGCCGGCACCGGGCTTGGTGGGTGCAGGCTTGGCGGGAGCCTCCGGCTTGGCAACCTCAACCGTTGCAGCGGGCAAGTCCGGAGCAACCGGCTTGGCGGGAACGGCAGGTGCAGCAGGAGCTACAGGTGCCACGGGGGCAGCAGGAGCGGAAGGAGCTACGGGAGCGGCAGGTGCCACGGGAGCACCGGGACGCTTAGGCGGAGCACCCAGCGGTACGGTTACGGCTGTACGGGCAGTACCGGGAGCGGCAGGTGCCACGGGACGCGGAGCCGTCGGCGGCACGGGAGCGGCAGGAGCACCGGGTGCTACGGGACGCGGCGGCATGGGAGCAGCGGGACGCGGAGCCGTGGGGAGAACCGGGGCACCGGGAGCAGCGGGACGCGGGGGCATGGGAGCACCGGGACGCGGAGCTGCCGGGGGTACAGGACGAGGAGCCGCCGGGGGAACGGGGCGCGGAGCCGTGGGAGGTACGGGAGGTGTGCTCATAACATCAGGTCAGTAAAGTCTGCAACCGCATTGCGGATTTCCTCTTATATTGCACTTTTTTTTTACTTTTGCAAGCGGAAAACACATATACGCCCATTTTTTTCACAGAAAAACTGTAAAATCAGCTTTTTTGCTTTTTGGGGGCATCTTTCTCCTTCAGCAGTCCCCACTCAGGATAAAGGGCACTTTTCCCGCCATGCTCCATCGGTTGCATCCAGGAATCATCTTTCTGCACGCCGAGCTTTCGCAACACGCGGAGCTTGCCCGCCACGACGGATTCCACGCCCGTTACCTCCCTTGCAGGGTGTACCCCCCCCGTTGCAGTCCAAGGCTTTTTTGCACGGTAAAAAAGTTCCGGAGACTTACTAAAAGAAGCTCGCCGCCCCATATTCAGCGCATATTCAGCCATAGACATGCCTACTTCCTGTTGTCCGCTCACCATACAGAGGTGACTCCATCTCAGCAGGTTGTAATAGTAATAAAAAGGCCAATTACAGGTACGTCTCCAGGGCAAGCCCTCCTGCGGATAATAACGACGCATCAGAATTTCCGCTTCCTCATATCGCCCCTGCCGCCCCAAGATATTCGCCAGCATGGTCACGGTATATCCCTGGCGGGGATTAGCCGCCAAAGCCTTCCGCAAAACTCCCTCCGCACCGGGACGCACACCGCCGTATTGCGGAAGCAGGAAATAGTAGTCAGCTATAGCGGAATCCGGGTAAATATCCATTATCTTCTCCATCATGGCATGGCGCTCCTTGACGTATGGATCCGCACCCGGGCGGGAAAGCGCATCAAACCTCCACTGTGCCACCCACGCAGCGTGCAGATGCGGATAATGCCACACAGCAAATCCAACTATCCCCAGAGCCACCAACGCCACCATCGCCTTACCAAAGGCGCCCTGTGCCATCACCGGCACATCCGACGGTCCGCGACCTCTCATCCACTTACGACGTGAAAAAAGGGAAAATGGAGGATGTGGAAAAGGAGAGGCCAGAATACCGCAGCAAAACGCCGCCATACCCATAAGAGAGAAGGAATGGCATGGAAAATCCGAAACGGACACGGCAGCTATCCCCCAGACAATCAGCAACGAAACCGCCACGCGGGCACGCCGTCCGGCATCCGGAGCATCCGCAGCCAAAGCACGCAAGCCGTTCAGGGTATGAAAAACAAGAAAAAGAAGCACTCCGACCAAGCCGATAAGCCCATAGTCCGCCCAGACCTGCAGGTATTCATTATGCGCCATGTTAGGCGTACTCCATTCATTGAACACCCCGATAATTTCCCAATGAGAAGCCATGGTGCCATAGCCCCACAAAGGCGCCTTCAATGCCACCGGGAAAACGCATTGCCAGATATCATATCGCAGGTGAGTATCAATTCCCGCAATTTCCTGCAGTCCATCCCCCAGAAAAAGACTACCCAGCTCCACAAGAATCAGAGAACCGGTCAGGATACAGGCAATCACGCCGCCTTTAGTAACCCGCCCCTCCGTATAAAGTTTCACCACCAAGTGCAGTACACTCATAGCTACCATCAGAATGGGAGCCAGCAAAACCACAGAACGAGACTCACACAACAGCGACATCGCCACCCCTAATATACCACAAACGGCACAAACACCTCTTGCGCTGCCGCTCCATGGAAGCCACAAACTGCTTCCCACCAACGCAAAACCGCCAATCATCAGAAATGAAGACGCAAAATTTTTGTAAACAAACAGGGTCATCGGCGAGGTGTTTTCACCGGTAAACCCAACGGCCGGACGTCCCGTCCACAGCATATTGATATCTCCCGGTTTCACGGCGAGAAACAGCACATTCAGCAACACGGCCAGCGCCAACACCGCCACCACGCCCCTGTCACTCCGATTCTGCGCAGCATAGATACCCGCTACATAAAATATCCCCGCAGAAACAATCAACCCACTCTCCAGCCATGATTCCACCAGAGAATAACTGCAAAGGCAGCGAACAAGAAAATACATGCACAAACCTAAAGACGCCCACCCCAGCACGGGTATTCTCACCGTTTTGGCACCGGATATCATACAGGACACAGCCAGCAGAGCCACAACAGCCAACGCTATAAGGAAAGGCCAGAGACTGTACGCATTACTATCCGTTGCTGCCATGGCAACAATCCACACGAGCCCCAACAGCCAACCGCACACCTTGCCCATCCACGACTCAGTCAATCGTTTTGCCGTCACACGCTGTTCCATGCGCTCCATATTACCAGAGGAGCATTCCTCATGCAAGACTTTGAAGCACATATCCCGCAAAAGAGCGCAGCCCCGCGGTGAGGTACGTGGCATAACAGGCTTTCTTCTTGAAAAAATACCGTATTTCATCATAATAGTCGCATGACCGTCATTTGTGCCATCCTTGTCGATTCGAAAGAAACCGCCGACATCAGTCAAAGCCTGCTGAGTCTGCAGAAACAAACAAGGCGCCCGGAACACACCCTCCTGTATACGGAACGACAGCTTTCACCGGAAGAAGAAGCCCAGCTGAAGCGTGATTTCGCCGCCATCGGGCTCTGTCTCTGCCACAGAGACGCAGCAAGCGGATACCGGGAAGGCTTTGATACAGCCTTCCGCTCGCTGAATGCAGACTATGTCTGGATTCTGGACACGGATACGGAAGCCGCACCGGATGCGTTGCAACAGATTCTCGACCGACCGAATGCCCCCGGCACCATTCGCGCCGGACTGCTGAAAGCAGCAGTAAGAGGCGATGAACTGAGCCGCCCTCTCGCCGTCGAATCAGCGGAAAATCTTTTTTCGCCCTGGAAAAACCATTTGAAGACAAGCGATTTACCACCCGCTCCGGAAATTCCGGTTCGCGGGGCATGGCTTGGCGCCCTTTACCCCCGCGCCGCATGGAAAAAAATAGGTTCTCCGACCGCAGATACATTCCTGCAAAACAACAACGATGAATACCCATGGAAAGCACGCCGGGCAGACTTCCGCTTTTCCGTGATTCCGGCAGCCGTCCTGTACCACCCGTCCTTCGCAGCTGAGCTGATTCATTTCAAAATCGGCGGCAGGTCCTTCTTCTATGAAATCGGGTTACCCCCTGCCCTGCAATACTGCAAAATTCGCAACTGGGCTTGGATTCTGCGGCTGCGGCACCCGAAAAAGCCACACATTCGACTTGCCCTGTGCGGGTGTTACATCATCCTTGCACTCAACGCCATGCTAAAATCCGGCGAACTCCAGCCACGCCGCGTCTACAACCTGTTCCGAGCCCTGCATAACGGCTTCTACGGAAAACTCAGACCCTTTTAAGAAACAAAAAATCGACATCAAACGCAAATTTGTCTTTACAAATGATTTTTAGCCGCTATAATGCGTGCCCCGACGCGTAAAAGCTTCTCAACAACATTTAACATTAACACAGCAACATGAAAGTTCTTTCCTCACTCGCATCCGTGAAGCGCCGCCACGCTGACTGCCAGATCGTGAAGCGCAAGGGCACGCTCTATGTCATCTGCAAGAGCAACCCCAAGTTCAAGGCTCGTCAGGGTGCCACTGCCGGCACGCGCCTCAGCAAGAAGGGCGTCAAGTAATATTTCACTTGCCCGTTCGCCGGGCAATATGAGAAAGGAGACCGGTGTTCTTTCACCCCGGTCTTTTTTTTCGTTATCTTACCATGCAGCCTACCACTCGCAGCCATACGTTCCACATCGGCGACTTTCCCTTTCACTCGGGAGAAACGCTTCCGGACATTTGTTTGTCGTATGAGACATACGGCACGCTTAATGCCGACAAGAGCAATGCCATTCTGCTCTTCCACGCACTGACAGGAAGCCACCACGCCCACGGATTCAATGATTCTCTGCCGGAAGCAGGGGAGTTTTGGCAGCCGGAAAACCACGAAGGCTGGTGGAACCGCATGATTGGGCCGGGCAAACCGCTGGATACGGACCGCTTCTTCATTATATGCGCCAACTATCTGGGAAGCTGCTACGGCAGCAGCGGTCCCACCCAGACGGCACCGGACGGCAAGCCCTGGGGCAGCAGATTCCCCATGGTCAACGGTAATGACCAGGCACGCGCTCAGGTCCTGCTGCTGGAGCATTTCGGCATCGAGCGTTTCTCTATCGTAGCTCCCAGTCTGGGCGGCATGCTGGCTCTCACACTGGCAGCACTTTATCCGGAGAAAGTACGTAGCATGGTCATCATAGGCGCGGCACACGAGCCTACCATCCGCCACAAACTGGAAATCTTTGAGCAGATTCTGGCCATTGAGCTGGATCCCGCCTTCTGCGCCGGGCGCTACGAATTGAGTGCGCCCCCCCTCAGAGGGCTGGCTCTTGCCCGAATCATCAGCCACAAGCTGTTTGTCAACCAGACAGGCCTGGAAAAACGTGCCCGCAGCGGAATCTGCGACAGTAAAGGCATGCTTGCCTGGTATCGTCCCACACGCAACACGGAGAGCTACATGCTCCACCAGGGAACCAAATTTGCACGCAGATTCGACGCCAACGCTTACATCCGCGTTGTCAACATGTGGGCCGGATTTAACTTACCGGCCTTCACGGGGCTGCCGGACACGGACAGCGCCTTCCGCCTGTATGCAGAGCACGGCATCCGCTTCCTTCTCTTCTCTATCGATACTGACTTCTGCTTCACGGCAGACGCCATTGAAGGACTCAACAGCAAGCTGATTCAAAACGGTGTTTCCTCCAGCCACATTCGAATCCATTCCGAAAAAGGCCACGATTCTTTCCTTCTGGAACCGGATTTATACGCACCGGGACTGGCAGAATACCTTAATTAAAGATTATTCAGCACTTTTTTTATACTCGCTCGCATTTGCTGCTTGCATGCCTCGATGCAAGATGGTATACTGAAAGAGTCAATAAACTTTAGACATACTCATGAAAGTATCCGCACTCCAGAAAAACCGTAAGGGTGGTTTCACCCTGATTGAGCTCATGGTGGTGATTGCCATTCTTGCTGCTCTGGGCGCTATCGGCGGCACAGCCGTTCTGTCTCACCTGAAAGACGGTGACAAGCAGATGGCCAAGTCCAACCTCAAGTCCGTACACACCATCCTGCAGCAGTTCAAGATTGACCACGGCAACTATCCCTGCGATGACACTGCAGACGAAATTACCGAGAAGAACGACGGCAATCTCAACTTCGGTCCCATTACCGGCAACACCGCCAACGACTACCTCCGTCAGGTGTTCTACGACACCAACAAGAACCAGTCCGAAAAGCCCTTCTTTGCCAAGCTTGGCAGCGATAAGCTCACCATGAACAAGGAAGGTGACAACCGCATTGCCAAGGGGCGTGCTCTTGAGGCCAAGGAAAACGCCATGGCTTACGTGATGCGCAAGAACCCGGATGAACCCGAGCGCAAGCTGCCCGTGGTGAACCAGACCGCTCCCCTTGCCTTCTGTGGTGTGTACCCCAGTGCTACAGCCTACGCTGGTAACGCCATTGATTTTGATTTGGTTTCCTTCGGCGGTGAGGTATATGCCCTCGGTGCCGGCGGTGATGTGACCACCATCACTCCTACCGTCAAGCCGGGTAACGAGAACGTGGGTGTCTTCGCCGGTAAGGATGCAGACGACAGCCTCTTCCCGCAGATTCCGTCCACGGGTGAGGATACTTCCCCCAATTATCTCATCCTCAGCCCCGCTTTCTAAAGCGATTCACGGTCATAAGATTCTTCAGGAGGGATGCCCAGCAGCATCCCTCCTTTTTTATCTGTCCGGCATCCGCCTTCACCCGAACTCCTTCGCCACGCCCCCCCCAAAAAAAGAGAGAGGAAAGATGCACCTTCCTCTCCGTTAAAGTCTTGTTTGATAAGCCAATTACAGTTGCAGACAGTTTCTCACCTCAATAAGTCTGCAAATGACATCTTCTATCACATTTGCCGGACAGGATGCGCCTGCCGTCACGCCGACCCGCAGTGTGCGCTGCGCATCACTTACCGCCTCCGGCAAAGGCTGACGCACTTCCTGTTTCTGTTTCATGTCAAAACAGCGAACACTGGAAAGGCTCTCCAGGCAATCCGCAGATTTCACAAAAAATGTGGGCACCTTGCGGGCGGCAATATGAGCCAAATGCGTGGTATTAGAGCTGTTGTAGCCACCAATAATCAACATGAGATCCAAGGGATCCTCCAACAGCTCAAACAAAGCATTCTGGCGGTCCTGCGTTGCGCCGCAAATAGTGTCAAACATGTGAAAATGCTCATCATTTCCATCCCTCGCCACAATTGCGGCACGCAGAATTTCCTGAATATGGGCTGTTTCACTCTTGAGCATGGTGGTCTGATTGGCAATGCCTATAGTCTTCAAGTGCACGTCCGGCTCAAAACCGGGAGAGCAGGCATGAGCAAAATGCTCCAGAAAAGCCGCCCTGTCTCCACTGCCCTGAATATAAGATGCCACCACACGGGCGTCCGATTCATCAAACACTACCAGGAAATTGCCTTTTTCATCCGCTCCGCGTGATTGAGATGCAGTGGCAAGGCTTTCTTCATGTCTTGCCTTACCGTGGATGATGCTGGTAATACCGGCTGCGGCATAGGTTCGCACCCGCTGCCAGACTTTTATCACGTTTCCGCAAGTACTGTCCACAAGTACAACTCCTTTTTCATCAAGAAGTTTCCGCATGGGAACAGACACACCAAACGCAGGCATAATCACCACGTCCTCCGGCTCAAGAGCCGCGTACTCAGGCGCATCCAAACGCCAGGGGAGATGCCGCAGCCCCATTTCATCGAGCCGGGCATTCACCTCCGGATTATGGATGATTTCCCCGATGAGCCAGATACGGCGCTCCGGGAACATACGACAGGTGGCGTATGCTATCTCAATGGCGCGTTTCACGCCATCACAGAACCCGAAAGCAGAAGCCAGCCGCAGATGCAGCCCCGGCAGCTCAAGAACCCCGCCATCAGCGCGGATTTGGTCCACCAGTTCACTCTGATAGCGCTGCACATCCTCCCGCACCTGAGCCATTACCTCAGGGCGGCGAACATTCACCAAACGACCTTTTGACGCCATGTATCAGTCCACCTTGATATTCAACGCCTCATACGCCAACATCTGGCATCCTCGCAAGTCCATCTTACCGGTGGGCAACACCGGAATGGCTTCCACCGGAATAATCTCACGCGGACACCACAAGCGCGGCAGGCCCTGCTCCACCATGTGGGCACGAATGGCATCCAGAGCATCGGAAAGCTTGGACTGATGAACAGCGGACAGCAGCACAAGGGCTTCACCCTTCTGTGCATCCGGCACGCCCATCACCGCTACCGCACGCCCGGAAAATCCTTCCGGCACGGTGACAAATTCCTCAATGGCCTGCTCCACCACTTCATGCGGCACCATTTCACCGGCCACCTTAGAGAAGCGGGAACGACGTCCGCCCAGAGTCAGGAAGCAATTCAAATTCACGCTGCCCAGGTCGCCCGTCTTGAACCATCCGTCACGGAAGATTTCAGCGTTCAGATCATCGCGTCCGATATAGCCCTTGAACACGTTGGCACCCTTGAACCAAATCATACCTCGCTCGGAAAGCGGCAGTTCCTTATTGTCATCATCCGGGTCGGTAATCTTTACTGCCAGACCGGGCAACACATGACCAATAGAGCCCGGCAGATAGCTGGACACATACCAAGGCTGCTCCGGAGTGGGTCCCACATCATCAAGGTTGGCCCCGCAGACGGGAGCCGTCTCTGTGAGGCCGTAACCTTCGGAAACGCGAGTGTTGCACTTGGACATGAATTCATCCACCAAGCACTGCTGCAGCTTCTCTGCCCCGGTCACAAAGTACTGTACGCTGTCATAGTTGTTGGGCGTAGCACGGCGCAGCATGCCGCGGGCGAAGGTGGGAGTCGTCACCACGAGCGAACACTTGTACTTCTCAATCAACTCATTGAGTCTCTTGGCATCCAAGGGAGAAGGATAGGTAACCATGCCGTAGCCGTACACCGGGGGCAGCATCGTGGTCACATTCAGACCGAAACTGTGGAAAATGGGCAGACTGGCCAGGAATGCGGAGCCAACCGGCGGATTCACCTTACTGAGCAACTGAGCCATATTAGCCACCAGCATGCGGTGAGTCATGCTCACACCCTTGGGTTCGCCGGAAGAGCCGGAGGTGAACAGCAGGGCAGCCTCATCATCCCCCTTACGCTTATCAATATCAAACATCTTGGCTATCAGCGGCATGGGAGCAACCTTTGCCACACCCACCCAGTAGGCAATCTTGGCCATACCAATGCCTTTGAGCGTCTTGTCCAAATGAATAATGCGGTCATTCTTCGGCCAGGGGAACTGCGGCAGTTTGCTCATGAAGGCGCGGGCCGTGATGAACTGATTGATACCGCTCTGACGCACAATCGCAGCAAAGGCAGCGTCAGATGAAGTGTAGTTGATATTCACCGGCACAATCCCCGCCAGCAAACAGGCATAATTGGTCAACACGCCGCCCTTACCCGGCGGCAGGATGACACCCACCCGCGGCTCCGTCACATTCTTCTTCAACCAGCGAGCAAAGGCCATGGCCACACCCAGCAGCTTGCCGTACGGCAGCGTGGTCTCATCCAGACCGTCCACCAGCTCAATGTCGGAGTACTTTCTCAAGCCCTCCACAATCAGTCGGGTAAGAGATTTATTCAGCAGCGGCAGTTCTGCAAAAGCATCACAGGAGGCCTCCATCCATGCCTGCAGCAGGCGCTCACCCGTCTGCGGACCGGAAGCCAATTTGGGCAGGATTCGCACCACGGCACGGTCATAATTGCTTTCAGATGTAAAGGTCTGACGAACATCATCGCGATAGAAGCCCACAAAAATCGGCACAGGGGCAATATGCAACGCCGCCAGATGCATCATGAACGGCATGGGTACATCCGAAAGGCAGCCCATGGCCTGATTCGGACGCCCCGGCACATACAGAATATCCAGCCCGCGCTGCATCACCTCCAGCAGGCGCTCACGCAGCGTGCGACTGTCACTCTTGCGGAAATTAAAACTCAGAACCTCACTGCCCGTAGCCTTAATCTTCTTCATCAAAGGCTCCTGCGGCAGGAAAGAATCCTCCACCAGGAAAGCGAGGTTCTCCGCTCCCCCCATCACCTTGATAACAGCCTGCAAGGCCTGAACATCCAGGCGATTCGGAATATAAATTGACGGTTGGGCGCAGCGTTCCTCTGCCCCGCAAATGCGTACAGTTGCCATAACATCGGTATTATAGCATACTCTATGTTATTGTCAACAATCAATGAACTTATCCGGAGCACAAATTACACTGCATGCCTGACCAACCAAAGCAGAAGCATCAAATCAAGGCACGGTGATATACGTTACCTCCGAATCGGAAACCTAAATTCAAACACCAAGATAAAAAAGACCAACATACTTACCATCTCATTTCCGCATTCCGAGAGGCCGAAAGTGCGTCATTTACCCGAAAACGCTTGATTTAGGACGCTCCGGCAAGTAAAATCTCGCGCATGACGAACGAGGAAACCAAGAGAGACTTCATCCGCGATATCGTGGCGAAGGATTTGGCAGAAGGCTACTGCACAGTCCCCATCACGCGCTTCCCCCCGGAGCCTAACGGCTATCTGCATATCGGCCATGCGAAGGCCATCTGTCTGGATTTCGGTCTGGCCCGGGAATACGCCCATCTCGGGGCAGTCTGCCACCTGCGTTTTGATGACACCAACCCCTGCAAGGAAGATATCGAGTTCGTCAACTCCATTCAGGAGGATATCCGCTGGCTGGGCTTTGATTGGGGTGAGCATCTGTACTGGGCTTCCAACATTTTCGATTTCTACTATGACTGCGCCGTTCACCTGATTAAGAACGGCTTGGCCTATGTGGATGAGCAGGACCGCGAAACCATGCGACTCCAGCGCGGCGATCTCCGCACCCCGGGCATCCACTCCCCGTATCGTGACCGCTCCGTGGAGGAAAACCTCGCTCTGTTTGAGGCCATGAAAGAAGGCAAGTTTGCCGAAGGTGCCGCTGTGCTCCGTGCAAAAATTGACATGGCCAGCAGCAACATGAACATGCGTGACCCTGTCATTTACCGCATTTCCTACGACCACCACCACAACACCGGCAACAAGTGGTGCATCTACCCCATGTACGACTTCGCACACCCGCTGGAAGACGCATGGGAACACATCACCCACTCACTCTGCACGCTTGAGTTTGAGAACCACCGCCCGCTCTATGAATGGGTCATTGACAACTGCCCCGTTCCGGCACGCCCCAAGCAGCGTGAGTTCTCCCGCCTCAACATCACCTACACCGTCATGAGCAAGCGTAAGCTGCGCCAGATGGTAGAGGAAGGCTATGTGGCCGGATGGGATGACCCCCGCATGCCCACGATTTGCGGTATGCGCCGCCGCGGTTATCCCGCAAAAGCCATTGTGGAGTTCTGTGAGGGTGTGGGCATCACCAAGTTCAACGGCAACACGGATGTGGCCCGACTGGAAAATGCCGTACGCGGAGAGCTCAACGCCAATGCCGAACGCCGCATGGCCGTTCTCAAGCCCCTCAAGCTTGTGCTCACCAATGTCCCCGCAGACTTTGAGGAAGAAGTGGAAGTTGTCATCAACCCGGAAAAGCCGGAACTGGGCAACCGCAGCCTTATCCTCACCCGTGAGGTATGGATTGACCGCGATGACTTCATGATTGACCCGCCCAAGAAGTACAAGCGCCTGAGCCCCGGTGCCTGCGTACGACTGCGCGGCGGCTACTGCATGATTTGCACCGGCTACGAGGCAGATGCAGACGGCAACGTGACCGAGGTGCGCGCGGAAATCATCCCCGGCACCATCGGCACCAACCCGCCGGAAGGTATCAAATGCAAGGGCGCCATCCACTGGGTGTCCGTCAAATACGGTGTCAAGGCAGAGGTTCGTCTCTATGACCGCCTCTTCCGAGATGAAGCCCCGGATGCCAATCCGGAGGGTTTCCTCGCCTCTCTGAATGCAGAATCTCTCACAGTCATCCGCGATGCCGTGGTAGAGCCGGCTCTGGCCGCCGCCCCGAATGAGTTCCTGTGCCAGTTTGAGCGCACGGGCTACTTTGTGGCAGACCGCTATGACCACAGCGCAGAGCATCCCGTATTCAACCGTGCCGTCAGCCTGCGGGATTCCTGGGCAAAAATGAACAAGTGATTATCATCTCACCATGAAACCGGTAGAGTTTACCTCCAAAAACGGCGTTTTCAACATCAGCGACTTCATCAACCAGTGTGATGCCGCCGCCATGGGCGAGCCCGCCCCGGAGCCTGCGGAAGAAGCCGCGCCGGTTCCCCCGGCCCCGGCGGAACCCGTGGCAGAGGTCCTGGAACAGGCGCAGCCCCGCTGCACGGAAACCGTACCCGTGGCCTGCGGATGTGACCCTATCACCTATTCCCCGCTGGAGGAAGTCATCGAAGAGCTGCGCATGGGCCGCATGATTCTGGTGACGGACGACCCCAACCGTGAAAATGAGGCAGACTTGGTCTGCGCCGGGCAGTTTGCCACCCCGCAGAACATCAATTTCATGGCCACGCATGCCCGCGGGCTCATCTGCGTGCCCATGGCACCGGAGCGCGTTGATGCTCTGGGGCTGCCCATGCAGACCCAGCACAACACGGAAAAACTCTATACGGCTTTTACCGTGAGTGTGGATGCCAAGGAAGGCACCACCACCGGCATCAGCGCTTTTGAGCGTTCCATCACCACCATGAAACTGGCGGACCCTCACTGCACGCTGGATGACTTTGTACAACCCGGCCACTGTTTTCCCCTGCGCGCCAGAGAAGGCGGTGTTCTCCGCCGCGCCGGCCACACGGAAGCCACCGTGGACCTCATGCGCATTGCCGGCATGGAGCCGGTGGGTGTGTGCTGTGAAATCATGAAGGACGACGGCACCATGGCCAGACTCGGAGAGCTGGGTTGCTTCCAAAAGAAGTACAACCTGAAAGCCTGCTCCCTGGACCAGATTATTGCCCACCGCCAGCACACGGAAAAGCTGGTCACGAGGGAGGAAACCGTCAAACTCCCCACAGACTTCGGTGAGTTCACCTGCCATGCCTATCATTCCGCCGTGGACGGCCAGACACATCTGGCTCTGGTGCACGGAGAGATTGACCCGAGCAAACCCGTTCTCTGCCGCGTGCACAGTGAATGCCTTACGGGAGACGTCTTTGCCAGCCGCCGCTGTGACTGCGGCAGCCAGCTGCACGCCGCCATGCGCCGCGTGGCACAGGAGGGAGGTGTCATCCTCTACCTCCGTCAGGAGGGGCGTGGTATCGGGCTCGCGGCCAAGCTGCACGCCTACAAACTCCAGGAACAGGGCTTAGACACCGTGGATGCCAACGTCAAGCTCGGCTTTGCACCGGATTTACGAGACTACGGAGTCGGTGCCCAGATGCTGCGGGATTTGGGCGTACGCCACCTGCGGCTCCTCACCAACAACCCGCGCAAAATCGTAGGGCTGGCCGGGCATGGGCTCGACATCGTAGAACAGCTTCCCATCAATATCCCGGCTCACGACGACAACCGCCATTATCTCGAGACCAAGCGTGACCGCATGGGACACCTCATCTGACGCCGCCGCAGCGGCTGCGAAAGAATGTAACTTTTAGGTCCGTATGTCTTAAAAGAACATTGCAGGAACAGCGTTGCAAGGTACAATAAACGAAAACACACCCTTTCATGTCATCTGATAACGATAAGAAAACACCGCCCACTCCCACCCCGGGTTCCGGCCCGAACTGGGGGCTCATGATACTCATGACCGTCATTGCAGGCATCCTGATTATCGCCTTTGCGTTTGACGGAAACATGAGCAGCCCGGCTCGTACCATTTCTCTAGATGATTTTGAGCGCGATTACCGCAAAGGCATGGTGGTCACCTCTGATCCCAAGCAGTTCCCCATTGAGGTTATCTCCAATGATTCCTCCAGCAACAGCATTCTCACGGCCTACCTCTACCGCAAGGCTCCCAAGTTTGCAGTAGGTCGCTTCTATCTGCCCTTCACCGGGTCGGAAGAGATTCGCACGCTCTGCAACCGCTTCGGCATCACGCTGACCACCCGCATGGATGCCTCTGCACCCACCCTCACGGATGCTGAGAGAGTCCGCTCCACAGACGATTTTGCCCGCCTCGGTGAAGAGGGGCGCATCATCGTGGGAGAAGCCGGTCCCGTCATCTATGAAAACGGCAATCAGGGTGTCATTGTGGGTGAATACCGCAAAACGCCCACAGCCGCGCTCACGCACAAGGACGTGGAGGCCGTTCGGGTAGAGTTCAGCCGCATTTTCCAGGGCGACAAGGTGCGCAATCTGCTGGGGAACCGCGCCGTCTACTCCGTAGAGAGCAACACTTGGTCCACTATTCTTATCAATGTGTTGCCCGTTGCGCTTGTTTTCCTCATCCTCTTCTTCATCTTCCGCGCCCAGAGCGGTGGTCCGGGCAGCGCCATGAAGTTTGCCCGCAGCCGTGCCCGCCTGCTGGACCCCTCCAAGAACAAAGTTACCTTCAAGGACGTGGCCGGCATCTCTGAAGCCAAGGAGGAGGTATGGGAAATCGTGGAGTTCCTCCGCAACCCCAAGAAGTTCCGCAACCTCGGCGGCACCATTCCCAAGGGCGTGCTGATGGTAGGCCCCCCCGGCACGGGTAAGACCCTGCTGGCACGCGCCATTGCAGGTGAGGCAGATGTGCCTTTCTACACCATTTCCGGCTCCGATTTCGTGGAAATGTTCGTGGGTGTGGGTGCCAGCCGCGTGCGTGATATGTTTGCGGAGGCCAAGAAACACTCTCCCTGCCTTATCTTTATTGATGAGATTGATGCCGTAGGCCGCCACCGCGGTCACGGTGTAGGCGGCGGTCACGATGAACGTGAGCAGACGCTCAATGCCCTGCTGGTGGAAATGGACGGTTTCACGGCCAATGAAAATGTCATTGTCATTGCCGCCACCAACCGTGTGGACGTGCTTGACCCCGCCCTGCTCCGCCCGGGCCGCTTTGACCGCCAGGTCACCGTCAACCTGCCGGACGCCGCCGGCCGTGAGCAGATTCTCCGCGTGCATGCCCGCAAGGTCAAGCTTGACCCCACCGTGGACCTGGGCCCCATTGCCCGCGCCACCACCGGATTCTCCGGCGCAGAGCTGGCCAATGTGGTGAATGAGGCTGCGCTCATCGCCGCCCGCCGCAACCAGCAGACCGTGCAGCAGGCAGATTTGGAGGAAGCCCGAGAGAAAGTGCGTTGGGGCCGTGAACGCCGCTCCCTGGAAATCACCGATAAGGAGAAGTACAACACCGCCGTGCATGAGGCGGGCCACGCCATCTGCCTGCTCAAGACAGACCTCTCCAAGACGCTGCCGCTTCACAAAGTCACCATCATTCCCCGCGGTCCGGCTCTGGGCGTCACCATGATGCTGCCGGAGGAAGACCAGCACAGCGAATTCCGCAGTGAGATGCTTGACTACATCGTAGTCACCATGGGCGGTCGCTGTGCAGAGCAGGTCGTCTTCGGAGATTACTCCGGCGGTGCCCGAGGCGATATCCACCAAGCCACTTCCGTGGCCCGCAAGATGGTCTGCGTCTACGGCATGAGCGATAAGCTCGGCCCCGTGGAATACGGCTCCAACCACAGTGAGGTATTCCTTGCGCGTGATATCTCCCAGAGCACCCGCAACTTCTCCGAGCATACAGCCCGTGTCATTGATGAGGAAATCCACCGCATCGTCACGGAAAACTACAACAGAGCCATGAGCATCCTCACGGAGAACAAGGAGCGACTCCTGCTCATTGCAGACAAGCTCATTGAGTTCGAGACGCTCAGCGGCAAGCAGGTGAAAGAACTGCTGGAAACAGGTGAGATGACAGATCCGCCCCTGCGCCAGCTCCCCCCGGAAATCCCCGCAGAGCCGGATGCTCCCACGGACCTCCAGACTCCCGACGATGAACCTCCTGCAGACTCCCCTGCTCCGGAGGATGATAAACAAGCGTAATTCAACCACACACCTCTGACTCAACATGACCAGCAAGGAACTCGCATTCGCCTGCGCCAAGGCTGCAGATGATGCCAAAGCCACCGCCATCGCCGTGTATGACCTGCGCGGCACTTCCTCCATCACCGATTTCGCTATCGTGTGCACCGCCACCTCCGTTCCCCACCTCCGCGCCGTCCTGCGCGATGTGGATAAGGAAATCGGTGAGCAGTACAACCTGGAGCCCATCTATGCAGAGCGCACGCCCAATGCCCTCTGGTCCGTTCTGGACTACATTGATGTCATGGTTCACGTCATGGCCGATGAAGTGCGCGACTTCTACAATCTTGAAGAGTTCTGGAAGCCGGAGAACCGGATAGAATGGGCTCCCGAAGCCTAAAACAAACGCCCGCTGAACAAGCGGGCGTTTTCATTTACACTGCGGCATGGGACAAGGCTCAGTCTGCCTTTCCCTTTTTGCCGCCGCTGCGTTTTTTCTGTTTAAGGACGGAATACATGGCACGGGCCAGTGAGGCCTTGTGGGAGAGCTTCACATCCGTATCATAGGCCCATATCATCACGCCGCCAAAACGGTTCTTTTTGAGCCAATTGCACTTCTCTTTAATGAGCGCGGGGCCGTTGAAGCTGTGTTCCGGCCCGT
Organism: Akkermansia sp.; assembly: GCA_045635265.1. Classification (GTDB taxonomy): domain Bacteria; phylum Verrucomicrobiota; class Verrucomicrobiia; order Verrucomicrobiales; family Akkermansiaceae; genus Akkermansia. The sequence goes on along the minus strand of JAZRBU010000009.1, from coordinate 25,571 downwards.
TGGAGCCGTCTTCTTTTTTAGAAATGAAGTGATTAGCCGTGGGCGGCAGGTTCGGATACCAGGAGCGAATCTGCGAATAACCGTACTGAACGGTCAAGGTGCCTTTTTCATTGCTGTAGAACGGCAGGCCCACGACAATGCGCTGCTTGGGCATCTTGAAGTCGTTGAGGCACTTGTTGGCATCGTTCTGAAAACGCCACATGGAGGAATGCTCTGCCCCCAAATCATCGTACGACATGGTCATGAGAAAATCCAGCTGATCCGTCGTGTAAATGGTGGGGATTTTATAGGTAACGGATGCCGCCATGCTGATAGAGGTGGCAGAGCCGGCCAGCTCCTCCCGCAGCTCTGCCAGAAACGCGCCGAAATTCTGCCATTGCTCCGGCGTATCCGGATATTCCCAGTCAATATCCACGCCTCTGTAGCCTCTCTCCAGCACCCAGGCCGCCATGTTGCGCGCCAGTGTGCGCCTTGTTTCCGGGTTGGCCACCACCGCCGTCATCGGCTCATCCATGTGGCCGAAACCGGCTATAAGACGGGAGCCGCTCTTGCCCTTCAGGCGTTTCATGCTCGCAAGCGCATCATCCACCACTGTTGCGGCATCTGCTCCTTCCCCTACCCACTGCAGGGTCACTTCTCCCGCATGGTTCACCGTGTAGGCAAAATGCACAATATCGGTGAAGCTCTTGAAATGCTCCGGAGTGAGGTGTACGGGCTCTGCGGCATTGCCCCAGCCCTTGACCCAGCGGGGGCGGTAATAGGGCACGATACGATGCGTAAAGGGGTATACTCGGGCGGCTCGGGGCTTCTTCACCGCATCGCCGCATTTTTGCTCCGGCACCACTTCGGATTCTCCCGCTTTCACCAGTTCACAGACGGCATCTATCTTATTGTTGGCTCCGGCGCTCGGTGCAATATCATACGCCAACCACAGATAAGTAGTACCGTTTTCCAGGCTGATCGTGCGGTCAAAACGGAACTTTCCTTTCTCAATCTTGGCCTTATCCAGCTCTGTAGCTTTATTCCCGCCCTGAGCATTCGGAGCAAAACCGGGATTCGCCCCGGAGGAGAACAGTCGCGCCCGCTTGATATCCGACTCATTATCCGTATCTCCCAGGCTGAAACGCATCCCGCGAATCTGCTCGCCGGGCTCACCGCTCACCCTAATCTGCATGAGCGCCTGATTCTCCAGACCTGCATAGAATATACCGTGAGTCTGCCGGGTTTCCACCGTCAGAGCCGGAGCAGAAGCAGCACACAAAAACAACAAAGCAGAGATTCCGAAATATCGCACACTCCCATTATAGAGATAAATCACAGGTTGTCAATCACCATCGCCGTCTCCGCCGTCATCGCCATCACTGCCGGCACCATCAGAACTATAGCGGATGCACTTGCAGCGGTGCAGAATGCTAGCCCCTACCATCAGGTCATACAACGACACTCCGTTCTCATTCCGGCAATGCAGTGCATCATGAAGTCCCCAGGAATAGCAGGTGGAACCAAGGCAAAACTGTTTTCTGTAAGAAAAAGGCCACCACATCAACCTCGCCGCCCCAACCATGCCGGGCAGAGAAACGCTCACACGCCGGCAGCCGGAGAAAACCATCCGCCCCAGCACCGTTCCGTCAGCAGTCTCCACCTGCCACACCAATCTGCCGAGAAACGTATCCCACCACTTATTCGCCCTCCTCAGCAGCAACTCTTTACCTTCCCAAACAAAGGCGCGGCAATCCCACGCACGCTTCGGCAGCACAGATTCTCCCTGCAACCACACTCCATCAAAACGGGAGACCAAGGTCAGCGTAGCATCAGTCATGGTAGTTTTCATACGGAAATGATACAGAGCGGAATTCTCCATGTCAATCGGCCCGCAGCACTCAGAATCGAGGATCGTCATAACTGAACAAGTCTATTCTTGTTGGAGTGTATGGATATTTTGTATTTTCCCGCAAATAGCTCCACTCCGGCTGTGCATAACCGCTGGTCGCATCAGGCACTCGCAATCTCTCACTGCCCCAATTTTTGAGACACCACGCATTCATTTCCTCCAGCTCCTGCCGAGCGGTTGCACGTGAACGATTCCCCGGGCGATTTCGGTAACGTTCCAATTGAAGATGTTGGTCCATTGACTTGAGCATAATTCTCCCTCTGTACATAGAGAAGTAGTACTTATCGCTCATCAACCACCCTTTAAAGGGAATAGGTGCCGGGTAGAACAAATGCGGCGTTGTTTTAACCTTAAAATGACGCGTGGGAAAACTTGTACAGGTATAGTAATCGAACTCGGAATCACTACCGCAGTAAAACGTTCTGTATGCACCGAACAGTTTGCCACCGGATTCATAATAGCATGAAACCACGTGCTCAAAAGTCTTTTCCTGAGTCAACGTGCAGGAGCTGCACAGAACGGCTGTGATAACAAACAGGCTTCTCTTTGTACGGGCAAACATAAATACTGCCGGGATTGAAATTTCAGTCAAAGCTCCGCATTTTGTCCTTTGCTTCGTAGTGAGAAAGAACTGCCGCCGGAATACGTGCAAAAAGCAGCGTGGCAGAGCTTTCTCCCCCCGTTTGCTCGATAGTCAGGATGCTGATGAGCTCTGAACCGTGCCGTTGGATGATACAATGCTGAATATCATCTGCCGGGAGAGTGTGAACAATGCACCCGGTAGATGTGGTGTAGCAGATTGCCCGGCGATTGGTGAAAAGGTATGTCTGTTTAGATAAAAGCCAACGCTTGAATTGGGGAGCGACGGCAAATGCTATGGTAAACAGAATGAGTAGCCCGGGTATGAAACTGCCGGAGCAGAAGTCATGAAGCATGATGAACGGCTCCGCCGGGTACAGCAGCCATATACTGTTCACCAGAAGAATCAGCGGGATGAGCAGCGGCATATACTCTCGCAGGCTCGGCGCTGAAAATTGAGCCCTACCCTGCCAGATGATTTCTTCATCATCCCGCAATGTTATGGCAGTCGGGGTTCTCATGGCATCATAAGGTCAGTCGCTAAGTTTATCTACAGATTTTAAGGCAAGCAATTTATATCATCATTCAGTCGCAGTGTCAAGGTATAACCTGATACTTTATCTTAGAGCCCGCATCAATCCAATGAAGGCTCGGATTTGTCATGCGCGCCATATCACAAAAATAGTCATACAAATACAAGTGAGACTTGGATATGTATACGCATTTCCGAGCCTGTACGGCAACAGGCGAAACAGTCTTTACGGACCTAAACGCTCCCGTTACTTTATCAAAACACACGGCTATCTGCTTGTATGCCGTCATGTTTGCACCGTCAACGCAAAGCACATTTTGCACCGTTATACATTTTACATCTTCCGGTATACCTCGATAAAAATATGATTGAAAAGGCGTATTGCTAAGATAAAGCATTTCGCACAAATTACCCAGAACAATCTCCCCCTTTGTTATATCTCCTATTAAGAGATGATATTTAATACCGGCATGCAATATATATCCGCGTTGTTTTTCAATTATTTCTTCTACTGTTATGAGAGAAGTTTCTCCTTCTCGGGTTTGCGTAATCCCCGAAATTGGCTCCGGCTCCTGCCAGGCCATCAGTTCGGGAGCAAGGGAAGCTACCCCTATGGCACTATACAGTAAAAATCTATAAAACCTCAAAATCATTCTCAAAAAAGGGTAAACTTACTCCATATATCGTTGACAGATAGTAACATTTTTATTCTTAAAGTCAAGACACGTTTTCATAGCTAGTGTAAACGTCTTTCTGTAAAATCAAATGAGCACTATGTTTTCATCTACAGCCCCCATCCTGCGCTGGTCGAGCCCCGAGGGGCGAGGCCTGCGCAGGATGGGACGCCGGCTGAACGATGCCTTTACATCGCCATGTCTGGATGAAAACTTGAAGTGTTCGGTCAATTGCTGCATTGTTTGTTTGCTCATAAAAGTGATTGTGCTGTATTTGTTGCCGTTGGTATTGATGCGGAAACAGGTCGGCGTATGGTGCTGGGTGTTTCCGTCGGGCTTTCCGAAGCAGCTGAGCACTGGGCTGCCTTCATTCAAAGCCTAATGATGAGAGGGATGAACAGGCCTAACTTTAGGGCAGATAAGCAATACAAGCTGGCCGATTGGGTCGAAGAAAACATCGAAGAATGCCTTACCGTCATTGATTGCCCACCCGAGGTACAGCGACGGCTCAGAACGCCCAACATCATGGAAAGCATTAACAGACAACTCAAACGCAGAACAATCGTTATCTCCATCTTCCCCTCTGAAGCATCTTTGCTCAGAATTGTAACCGGACCTCTCCGACGAATGGGAGGGTATTTGCTCTAAGGCTTACATTTCCTCGGAAAAGCTTCAACTCGCGGCAGATGCGCTGCAGGCAGACTCGTCTCAGCCTCAAAATCCCGCTGCTTAACCTAAACCGCAAACGAACTTTGCACCAATGACTGGGATTTTACAGAAAAAAACTTGCGCCGCCATGCGCAGGTACATGCGACGCTCACTGGCGCGGATATCGCGTATCTGTTCCAACAAGTCATCGAAATGATCCGGCAACGCTGTTGCTCCCTTGATGGGTGGATTCTTCAGTCGTTCCTTGTCCAATACAAACCCTTTACGCATTAGTTCGCTCAGCTGCTGCGTGGCCCAGATGCGGAATTGGGTGCCGCGTATACTATTGACTCGATGGCCCACAGAGATAATGGCATCCAGATTATAATAAGCCACAGAATAATTCTTGCCATCAGCCGCAGTTGTCAACCATTGGTTGACAACTGATTCTTCTTGCAGCTCTCCTTGTTCAAAAATGCGCTTCAAATGTTTTGCTACATTCTGTTTAGAAGTTTGGAAAAGTTCAGCCATCATCTGCTGCGACATCCAGATGGTTTCGCACTCTACACGAATCTCCATTTTCACCTTACCATCTTTGGAAGTGTAGAAAAGGAGCTCTCCTTGCGGAAAATCTGCGGGCGTCAGTTCATCAGCCATATATGCGAAAAGATTGGGGAATTATTGTAGCAAATGTTATATTCTGACACAAGCAAAAACCTCCGACACTTGCGTATCGGAGGTTTTTAATAGCCTTTTTGTGACTGTGATTTTTAGCAACTCTAAAGGGTTGTATATAAACAACTTGTGAAAATTGGTGCTATTTTCTGAAAATTACCCCGAAATTCGGCTTGACTCATAACGGTTGCAGGCAGATTCGGAAAACGCTAATTTTCAGAGTTTTGCAAAATACGTTCACATTACCTATTCGCATTCACATTGAGTCGATTTAGGGATAAACGTGTTGCATTCAGGTGAACTTGTCGCCCCAGGTGGTGGGGGGGGTAACGCGCCTCGGCGTGTGGTATGACTTTTCACACTGTGATTATTCTACTATCTCGAGGAGGGAGTGCTATCCCCGGCTATTAAAATATATGATTCCATATTCAATGGGTCAGTAGAACCATCCTCTGGTAGTACGGATGCTGCAATTTCTAGGCAATTAGATACAGAAATCAAAGACCCATTTCTGAACACTAGTATACCCCTTCTCACATATGGATACGTCTGAAAGAAATATGTTTTTGGGGAAGTTTCGTCTTCTACATTAATGCAAGTATAAACCGTATAGCCACTAGGCGCTCGACTGATTTCAATTTCGGCATTCTTAATCCGGAATAATTGGAGAATTTTCTTCCGTTTTAATTTATTGATTCTTCCCAATTGCTCACAAATAGAAGTTAGCCAGCTGTTCCATGTAGCGTACTTTCTTGTTTTGGGAACTTCTCGATACTTTATATCCCAATCAGTCCATTCTTCCCCATACATCGTTACAAAACGCATGGTCTGATGGGCTCTTAATGAAATCAATGCAAATGATGTGGCTACAAGTTGGTTATCGCGAAAGAGGAAGAAACACGCCAAGGAATTATCAAGTTCAATGCTTGCTGGCCGTTGAACTATTCCAAGAACCGAATATCTGCCATCCTTTTCTTTAACATTTATTTCTATGGGAGTAAATATATTCTGTGACTTTATAAGTGCGTCAATATCATTTTTTGTTGTGGAATAAATAGGCTTTTCGATTATCTGCAAAACAACTTCATGTCCCCCCTCATCAGCAGGAAGAGGCAGCCCCCCCTGTGATTCACTTATTTGCGTTGTAAATGTTATGACGGCAGCGTGGACATTCATCGCAAAAGTCATTATCATAATGATTAATAGTTTATTAAGCATGATGTTCATAGTATGACATTTTTTTAATTTATGGAAGCGCTGAATAAAAGCGAAGCGAAACTTTTTGTTGCGTCCTGTCATTCACGCGCACGCATGCAAATTGTCTAAGACAAAGAGGTTCCCATGCGTTATCTGTAATGCTGACATGAGGTGCTACAAAAATGCCCAAGCCCGTATTCTTGTTATCTCCCCACCATAACCCGCCTGTAGCGAAATCTCGGTACTCCCTGTTACGACAATGCAAGGGATTCTCACATTCCTGGATGATATAGATATCGCCCGAAAGCTTCCGGATTTCCGGAAACTTCTCGCGGAACTTACCCTGCGCATTCCAGCTGATAATCCTCATGCAGATGCTGGGAGCATAATGAAAAAGGAGCGGTAAGTCAAGCCGGGGATTCATGAACAAGTTCTCAAGGGGGTAAAAGAAGTGGAGCTTTCCCGTTACGCCTATTGGGAAAGCTCCAAAATTGGAAAGCCAATGTGTCAGTGAATGGACTTCTAAGGAAATGATACTAAAAACAATTCCGCTGTCAAGCTTTTTTGAAAAACATTAGAAAAAATCAGCTATAACACGAAGTGCGCAGATGGGGGGCGAGCCCACCTGCGCTGAGCCTTTAGAGTTTCACGACAAATATCACTATCTGTACGATGAGCACTATCAGCTCGATCCATGTTGTCACTGACATCTTACATGGTTTTCCGCCAGTCAATTCAACTGTTTTCCGTAACTGTAAATGGCTACGTTCCGCAGCGGAAAGGACTGCTTACTCTCCGCTGACGGTGTACGCAGACACCCACCAGACGAGTGGTGGCGGAAAAGCGGGAGGATTCTAGCATATAGCCATCATCCGTTCAAGTCTCAACGGCTTATACTTTTTGCTATTGACCCGTTTTATAAGTTGCTGAAATCAAGGCAATCGAGTAGGGGGCTTTCGCCCCCTACTCGATTATGGATTATTTAATAAGAGTTCTTAAAAAACCTTGTGAGATTTGTCGGAGATAGCACATATCCCACCTCCCTGAATGATAAGTGAGGTAAATATGAGATATGAGAGAAAACTCTAAAACCAAAGAATGTTCAGATTTCGACTGGTCTACCGATTATGTGTTTGTTAGATGTGGAGACAAAGAATATAAATGTGAAATTTATAACACCCTCGATGGAGATGGTAATACTATTCGTGCATTTCGTTTTCCAAATATTACAAATAGGTCATGGACAGAAAACGAAATGAACGAGCATTTATTAAATCTGGGGCTGCCCTCCTTGGATAACTGGAGAGAAAGCACTCCATTTACAACCAATTCCGGTTTTTGTATCAATTGAGAATGATGATTGAATACGTGTTATATCTTTGTCAGATATAACACCAATCATATTGTGTTCATAAACGTCTAATTTAATCTCTCTATACACATCCATACTTTTGGCCATTGCGTTATTCACAGCAATTGCTAAATGCGAATTATAAGTAAATTCAAAGGTAATCACAGCAATACCATCTGTGTAATGTGCGCTTTTATATGATTGAGCAATTATTCTATATCCATTGGAAGTTTTTTCAATGGTGTCTGTGTTTCCTCCTAAGTATATAAAATCTGAAATATTGAAAATGTGCATGACTCGTTCATGATACGATTATGATAAATCAAAGTCAAGGAAATAAAGAAGCCCATCCTAGGATGGGCTTTTTCTATGGACGCTTTATCAACTAAAAACTTTAACAGAGCGTCTCTTTTAGAGCGACGCGAAAGGAGCACCACAGGGGGGGGGGCTGTTTTAGGTTATTCGCCTCGTACATAGCAGCTGCTCCGTTATTTCTTCCTGCTCAAATCTACTGCCGATATTATCTTCCTTTACCCTGATTTAAGCCCCTTGTTATCAATCCCTCTTTACAATCGGGATATTGATTCAACACTTCGGACATATCATATTGTGGAGGTCTTGTCTCTTGATATCTGGAATCATCACATGCCCCCTCATTCTGAGATTGAGTACATGAACAACAAATAAAATGAACTATAATACAAGAAACACAGAGAAAAGCAGTAGAACGTGGCCTAATCATAGGGTTATGATACCAAATAGCAATGATTATGTCATTTTTTTCATTGTCATCCAATGGAGCGCGAGCAGTAAGCTCACGATACATGGGCAAAAATCCTAAACTTATTTTTGGTGCAGCTAAATGCGAGGTCTGCTTTTCCAATGACTTAGTAAAGAAAATTCTATGTTTACGGCCGCTCTATTGGATGACAATGCATATTTTCCCATTTATTTCTATTGCGTGCTGTTTCTGCGATACATGTGCGTATTCTGGTAATATGGTGATGAGTCTAAGATATAGCCATCATCCGTTCAAGTCTCAACGGCTTATACTTTTGACATCCCGGAAATGTGACTGGAACCGCACGAGTCTAAGCGAGTCCTTTTGGCTGCAAAACGGGGGCAAAATGGATGCATAATCAGCCCAAGAAGTCCGTTTTTCGTTATGAGTTGCGTTTTTATAACCCGCTGAAATCAAGGCACAAAAAAGGAGCGGTCGTTACCATTTTGTCTTGGTTACGACCGCTCCCATAATAGCCTTTTTGTGACTGTGAATTTTAGCAACTCTAAAATATTGTATATAACAACTTGTAAAAATTAGAGTCATTTGCTGAAAATTGCCCCGAAATTCGCCTCAACTCATAACGGGTTGTGGGAAGTTTTAGAAAAGGCTTGTTGTCAATGTTTTACAAAGCACGTTAACATTAAGTGACCGTATGAACCATAGTAGGCACCATATTTGACATATTTAGGGGATATTCGTCTTTTGAACACATCATCAAGAATACCCGCGGCTAGTAAACAGAGGTACTACTTTCTTTTTTTATCTGGCTGTACACATCTGTCTATTCTTTTGCCAAACGTAGGGTAGTACCTTTATAGGCGGGAAGTATCACATTTACTCGACGATATAAAAATCACGCCAAAGTTCACCAAACAGAATAGGGTACACATAATAGCCTCCGTATATAGACCGATAGCTGTTTGAATTATATCATAAACGTGCGTTATGAGTAACAAAATAACAACTAAAGTTTCGATAGTTTCTTTTATGTACAACAAATTATTCGACGCCTTTTGTTTTATCATCATGATAAAAGTCAACATCTCAATAACTACTAATATTAAATAGATGTCACTTTTGTCAGAGAATCTAATTTTTTCTATCTGTCGCCAATCTAGGGTATCACTATGCCAACAATAAATAAGATATATAAAAAAAGATGCGCACAAAAAAAACATTAACGCTCTACTAATATACGAAGCAACAAGTGTTTTATTGAATTGTGTTTTCATAAATATTCGAATTAGGCTTAATCAATAAAAGGCTCTTCCTTGAACCTCGCTTTTTACATCAGTAAACATGTTTGTATCTCAAGGAAGAGCCATGGAGGGTGTTATTTCTTTATAGCATCCACAATGTCCACACCGATTTCAACATAATCAATAGGGTCATTTGGAGTTGGAGAATTCGCTGGGCCTGTAACCGTAGTGCCTGGCACGTCTTGAATTAACTGGGGGGCTTTTTTACATACTTTTAGCATTCGGCTTTTACAGTCTAGAATTTCTTGAATATCACCATTGCCTTTACAGTCGGGAATTTCCTCGGCAATATCAGCCAAATCATTGTATATTTCATACGCTGTATATGCTACACCAGCAACACCAACCGCAACAACAACAACGAGCCACAAGTACTCACCTAATTGGTCAACGTTGGATATACCGTTATTGCGTACAAATATATATAGATTAGAATCGGCTTTTTCACCCAGATTATCTCTACTCAACCATCGGCCTGTTGTCGGATTATAGTGACGATAGTTGTAATAGGCCAAGCCCGTTTCACTATCATAGAATTCGCTACTCCATTGGATGGGCTGAGCTACATCACCGCTGAACGAGACTTCTCCGTAGGGGGAGTATGTGTAGGCGGTGCGAATGTAACCGTGCTGACCATAGACTTCGCAGATGTTCTTCGTAAGATCCCAGCCGTATGCGTACCAAGTGCCGTTGAGCTGGATGGCCAGCGGGCGTGTGGCTATATTCTGCGTGGGATCCCATGTGAGAAGCCACAGGCAGGGGTGACCACTGCGAGTCAAATCGCAGCAGGCTATCTGGAGATAGCCACGATACAGGAATCGCTGGTGTAGCGCCACACTTCCATTGACAGTCACCTTCTTGGACGCTCTGCGGCCCATGTAGTCATATGTGCATTCCACAATGGTGCCACTATCTGCATTAGTGAATGAAGTCGGACGGCTCTCGGCATTGTAGACAACTGACCAGATACCCGTGGAGTTTTTGACCAAGGTTTGGTTGCCATTTTCATCGAAGGTTGGGACAAAAGACTCGTCCTCGTTCTCTTGAATGGAGGTGTACTGATTCAACTCATTGGCTTCGTATAACGTGTAATCGCTTGCCTCCATTGCCATGCGGCGATTACCGATGTTATCGTAATCATAGCCATAGTTAGCACCGTTGACCGTAGCACTTGCCAACTCGGAGCGGGAGTTGTACACGAAGCTGTCATTCACCGTTTGGCCGTTTCGGGCTGTACTGAGGGCGAGCGGGCGACCGAGCGAGTCGTAGCTGTAGGTGCGCTGTGTCACGAGAGTATTACCACGATGGTAGTCCATACCGACGAGCAGGTCACGCTGTGTTTCGTAACTCTGTGTGAGCGTCATGTTACAGGGCATGGTGAGCGTCTGCAATAAATTGCAGCCGGAAAGATAGCTGTAGCTGAACTGCTTTTCGGTATCGCCATGCAGAAAGCCTGCCGAGGCAATGCGCCCATCCATTCCGTATCCAGTGGTAACAGTATGCTGCACCGTGCCATCCTTAGCATAAGTGAAACCTGTGGAGCGTCCCATCGCATCCCGCGTCTCAGTAATGAGGTGGGTGATATCACCCGCCAGCAGGGAATCTGTCTCCTGCTCACCGTAGACGTTGTAACCGAGAGTGCGTTCACCTGCATCATCTGTCACCTGTGTGAGCTGACCGAGGTGGTTGTAGGTATAGCTGCGAGCGGTGGTGGTGTCGCTGTAACTTATCCCCAGCAGCAAACCACGAGCCACTTCGTAGCTATGGGTTTTGACAATACCGCGGGCATCCGTTTCAGTGGCGAGACGCTTGAACGCATCGTAGGTTTTCACTACGCTACTGTTGTCGGCGTAGGTTTTGCTGATTTCTAAGCCGGTGGCGGGGTCGAAATTCCATGTGGTCACATCGCCGTCCGTGCGCTCGGAGGGGTCGGAGCTGATGATTTCTATTCCCGCCCGGAAGGTCTTAAGGGAAACGAGGTTATCCGCCTCATCATAGCCGAAACATGCGGGTTGCGTAGCTGTACCCCATTCGGCCACTTTGCGTCCGCGTACATCATAGCGATAGCAAGTGGTGTTCCCCTGTACATCGGTGATGGTCGCGGGCAAATCATGGTGGGCATCGTAAGCCGTGGTGGTCACGTTGCCCGCTGCGTCCATCACCGAAAGCGTGCGCCCTGCGATATCCGTCACCGTGGTCGTGGTATTGCCGCGGCCATCTGTTCGGGTGAGTAGCACACCATCCGCCGTGAAACCGCGTGTGGTAGTGGTGATGATACCTGCGGTGTCCTTCTGCGAGAGCGCAAGACCATCCACCATCACCGTTTCGGCGGTGATATTCGATGTCGGAATAGTGCTGTATTGTGTTCGTTTCGTGCCAACATCGTACACCATCCAATCCACAGAAGTCAAGCCTCGTTCGTTAACGGAAATTATTTTATTTTCTAGTGTTATGCTAAGTTGCGAGATAAGCTGTTTCTGGATGCTGCAAAGCGGCTGTCCTGCTGCATTGTAACGAGTCTGCGTAGCGCATGAGAAGATGCCCTCATCGGTCGACTCCAAAGCGTAGGCAAACTCCGTAATGGGCGAGTTCGTGCTGCTCGGTTCCTCAGCCAATGCTAGTGTTTGCTTCGCCGCATTCCCGAAGGAATCATACTCAAAAAGTGTGGGTGCCATAAGGATAGGCTCTGGTGCTTCCACATCCTCTGCGGTAGCGAGTCCCTGTGTTTGCTGATACTGCTTTACCAGTTGCCCCTTGATGTTGTACTCGCTGATGGTGCTCAGTATTACCCCCGTGGTGGTGGGCTGTACCAGTTGCACCATTTGCCCGAAACCGTTGGCGAGCGTCTGCGAGATAAGCGTACCAACTTCATCTGACAGCTTCACCATGGTGCAAAGTAGGTTATCCTGCACATCGTATTCATACATCATCGCGCGCTGACCTGAGCCGCCTACAGCGGCAAGAGAACGATTTGCATATCGGGTTGTAATGAATGTCGCCCCAGCTGGTGTGGTCATCGTGGTGGTGAGTCCATCTTCGCTGTATGCGGTAGTCGTGGTGCGGTTGAGGATATCCGTGCGGGAGATTTCGCGCCCGAGCAAGTCGTACTGGGTGGTTGCAATGGTGGTCATCGCTCCAATATCCTTGCGTTCAGTTAGCACGCGACCAGCGGCATCGCGGGTGTATGTCGTAATCGTTTCAGGCGTGATGACAACGCCATCCTCCAGAATTTCCTCGCGAATCACCTCTTCCAACTGGTGCGCTGCATTATAGCCATAGGTGGTGGTTATACCATCTTCGTCCGTTACTGAAAGCGGGCCACAACACATCATCGTGCGCGTCGTTACACGACCGTTGCCACGAGTGCGCTTGACCCAATTATTTTCGCTGTCGTACTCGTAGGTTTCGGATTCAGACAAAGCCCAAGTACCATTGCTGAGTAGATGATATACCTCATGGCGCATGTTGTTACCTACGGCAGAAATATAAGTCACATTGCGGCGACTATGGGCGGAAACCGCTTCACCATTTGCGCGGGTTTCTGCCGTTACCTTGTAAACAGCACCGAAATCGCTGCAAGCTTCGTAACTATACCACGTCTGAACTCCATCCACGCCCTGTCGCATACGCAAACGGCCACGACAAAGAGGTTCTTCCGCTGTGTCCAACCACGTTTCCGTGATTTCAACACGAGGATCGGTGCAACCCAATGCCTGGGTGGATTTGGTCACACGGCGATAGCCATCCTGTTCCTCATAGGTGAAGTCTTCACGCCACACCTGTGTTGCCGTTTCGTTGAGCACGGCACGGCGGTAGCTGATATCGGGGTCTGCACTACCCGACTCACGGTAGTAGGTATACACAGCCAGCGTATGGTTGCCATGGTAGGGAGTCATACGAACCATCTCACGACCGCAGTCATCGTATGTGAAAGAGCTCACCGAACCACTCGGAGAAATCTCCTTGATGCGGCGACCTTCCGAATCGTATCCATAAAGCGTGGTCAGAGCACCGGGGCTGCCATAACCCAGCGTGCGGGAAATACACAGATGCCCGGTAGCACCTTTCTGCCAGATTTCAGCCACACATTCATCGGGAGAATTGGTATCACCACGATGCAGAGTCGTCACAAGGCGATACTGTTCGGGAGCATCTTCGTCCTCCTGTTCAACCAGTTCACGAGCTACATGTCGGCAGATTTTCGCAGAGCCTGAACCCTGTTCAGTGCTCCATGCACCGTCAGCACCACAAATAAAGCGGGAAACCTGAGGTTCACGAGTCAGCACTGTATCGGTCATCTGCAAGGTTGCATTTTCGATATCACCTGCCACAACAACAGTACGCCAAGGAGAACCATTTACAGCAAAGAGCTTTGTCGTGGTATCCTGTACACCAACCTGATGCGGCAGATAGAAAGCCATGCGATACCCAGTCTCGGTCACGGAATCAATCACCATGAGGCCATCCCAGGCATTCCACAGCTGGGCTATCGCGCCATCTACATCACGAATCACCTGCAAAGTCGAGGAGATATCAGCGGATTCGTAAGTGCGACCGCTCTTGGTGGTATAAGCGGAGAGCATGCCCATATTGCCGTTATCATCTGCATCGTAGCGAGCAAAGCCGCCACGTTTATCCTGCAAGCTCAAACTACGGGTAACGGTGTTGCGGGCAGCATTTGTTGCACGTAGCATGCTACCTTTACCGCCGCGCTTAGCAGAACCAGCCAGCGGAGATACGAGACCATCCGCAAAGCAGAAATAGTTGACGCGAGAACTGCCGTTGCGAATCTGGAACGCACCATTGAGGGGATTTTCAGACGTACCGCCGGAGGCCAACACCTGCGTATCAAAGGGGTGTTTGAACGATAGCGCAGCAGGGGTACAAAGTTCAGACGTGAACGTACGAGCGCGAATTTCCAACGCGCCATCAGGGATACCTGCCATACCACGGAACGTGGCAAAGTTCATGCGCCAGAGCATATCCTGCAAACCACCGCGCACCGTCACTTTACGACCTGCACCGGAAGAAGAGGTCACGGTAGTAGCCTCGCCCTCTGCATCAGCCGTCATGGCAACAGCAGACTCAGCACCACCGGAAGCACCGGCATTGCCACCGCAACCTGCACCGGAGTCGGGTTCACCATTGTCGCCTGCACCGTTCTCGTCTTTGTCGCAACCACAATCAGGCTGCGGATTCTGAATATCGCAAGTCTGCGGACAGGTTTCGTCCTCACCCTCATCTTCATTATCAACAGGCGTGATTTCAATAGGCTCGGGCACAATTTCAGTACCATCAACATTCAGCGTGATATCGCATCTGAAACGGGCAATATTGGGAATACCCTCAGGAAGCGTAATGTTGCTGTAAGTCGTGGATACCTTGTAGGTGCCGGGGTTAATGGAGGCAGAATCACTAACCTCAGTATAAGTACCGCCACCATACTGACCTCGCGGGCCGAGTTCAAGAGAAATCGGGCCAACAGAAACAGAGCCTAGGTCATCAGCGCCAAGAACGACGCTAATGGACGCGGATTCACATTCCGGCACAGTAATGTACCAGCTGTCGCTTTCGCTTCGAGGTGCGTTGGGGTCAGTAGAGCGAGCTTCATTGCTAGCAAGAGCAATGCCGTCATTGGTATCGATATTCATAGTCGTATCAGAGGTTGTGGCACAATCGGTGCCGGAGTTAAGGTTGGCAGAAGCAATAGCTGCTGCGTTTTCGGGAGTGATGTTGGTAACATCGGCGGCATTCACGTCAGAGACGGAACCATTGGCGGGGGTGTCATTATTTATAGACATAGTTGTAATAGTGTTGGAATTGTTGTTGTCGGCTTCAGCGGAAGCGGTGGCTTCAGCTGCGGCAGGAAGGTTAACACCTTCGGGCTTGTTCTCAGACGTATTGCTGAGAGTTGACACGGGGCTGCCGGAAGCAACCTCGGGAGTACAGCCATTAGAAGATTGGGGCTGTACGCTAGGTGCGGAAGCAGGCTTCTGCACCTCCTCCTCACCGGGGGTGAGGGACTGTTTTCTTTGGGGTGTTGTCATATTTTTAATGCACGTTCTGTTTTGGCAGAAAGAAAGTTCTGCCGGCTTTTGCTTCTGATGAAGCGGCGGAAACGGCAGGCCGAGCGAACAGCCTGCACGCAACCGGAAGGTTGGGCTCTGCGTAAAAAGCCCGGCTTCTTCTACCGGCGCTTATCCCGGGTCAACCCGCTTTTCAGCGAGCCGTGGGAGCAGCGCTGGCAGAGAAAAATTAACGTACGGAGCGCAGGGCATCATATCCGCATCCATGCAGAGTTGGGGATGTCCGGCAATTTGTTACCATTGAGCTCGACCCAGTATTGGGGAGTAATGACCGTGGAGGGTCTGCCCAGCCATGCCGCCCACCAGGAGAGAGCATCGTTGGAAAGGATAAGGTGCTCCATCTCGGTCATTCTGCGGAGCAGGTTCAGGGCTTTATCATGCTCAACCTTAAAGGCGAATCTGTTATAATCCGGGATATCCGACAGCAAGGAGACGGCAAGCGAAGGAGATTCACTGAAAACGGTCAGCACCCGCACCGACGGTGGTATGTATTCCGCCGCCCGTATCAGATAATAACACATGGCCACCCGAAACTTGCTGTGGCCGTATAGACCTTCCCCCACGTTGATATGTATACCAAAGGAGCCCGGCTCTTTTTTATCCGCCGCAAGCGGGCTGAATAATTGGCGTACCCTGCCCTGCATCTCTGCAAAATAACGGGGTGAATGGAAGTAGCCCCGAAGCCCCCCCGCAGAAATATCCTCCGGGATAGGCTTAAAGCGAGCGGATTCAGGTTCCCGATACACACAGGGCTCATTGAGCCCATCTTTCGTGCCGGGCAGACGGACGCGGGAAAGAAGGCGGAAAAGAGTGCGGGTGTTCATGTTGAACTCCCACGGGATGCGACACGCTATCCCCCGCTTCCCGGCATAGGCATAGGCCGCGGCTATGGCAAACAGAAGTTCACCCGCTTTCATGCCTTTGATAAAATGCGGGGAGATATACCCTGCGGGCTCCTCCGGTTGTGGGGCGGCACCGGAATTTGCCCGAGAATCCGGAGCCGCTGCAGGGGGAGGCTCTGCAGGCGCCGGAGGAGCGGAATCCCCCCCCACAGCCCCCGATGCGGAGGCAGCGGAGAAGAAATTGACGATGGGCAAACGGCTCAGGCGGGCAAGGAGTCCGCCGGACTGCAGTTTTCTGCCAAGTACGGTATTTGTCATATCAGTTGTATTCATGGGTTTGTTTTATCAAGGATAGATTTATGGTTAATGATAAGTGGATTACATGAGTGCCCGGCGAGGTTTATTGCGAATCATCACCGGGGCAACCATGCCGTGAGCGTGCGCCTCTGCAAAAGTGCGTGCGGCATCTGCGCTGTGAGACGAGGCATCGTGCAGCGGGGTCTCTCTGCACGCACCGGAAGCTCCCGGCGGAGCCGTGCGGTACATCTCCAGGCAAGCAAGGCCGGACGGCTCCTTTTCCCCGCGCAGATTAATACGGCAATTGAGGGTATTGCGGTGAAACCAGCTCTTGCTCAACAGACCGCGCAACACATTGATACCGCGCCAGATATCCGGGGTACGAGGCACCACCCGCACGGCAAGAATACCCAATGCCGCCAAACTCTCCACATAAGATTGACCATGGGGGTCTCTCCGCGCGGCATCATGCGGCAGGAAATGAGCGGAAATACGCCCGTAGCGGGCTTCCCACTCCCGGATTTTGCCGGCATAGTGTTCCAGCGGGAACTGATTGGCCGCATAATGCTCCAGCCAATAGACCTGCCCGCCCCAACTCTGCACAAGCCAGATGGCGGTGTGGTCACTGAGCCCCAAATCCCACGCCGTGTAGAGCGGTTCCTGCTCATTGAAGGAAAAATCCGCTCCCACCTTACCGGCCTCCCGCAACAGGGCAATCTGCGAGCCGTAAATAGCACCGTCGTTGCCCATGGCAAAAGCCTCATCCGGGGTAGAGGGGTATTCCTGCCGCATGGCAGCCCCCATGGTGCGCTCCATGCGAGCGTACCACAGCTTCTGCGCGTGCGTAAGCCGCACACTGCTCTCCCGCTCCAGCCGCTCATAATAAGCGGCAAGAGACTCACTCCAGCTGCCGCGCCCATTCAGGGCATAGTCCGGGTTATCAAACCAGCTGAAGAAGAAGAAGCGGAAATCCAGCGGCGAAAGTTCGCTCCGAGCCGAGTTTTCCATGGCCTGAAGAGTCATTTCATAGTTCACGCCGTAGCGTCCGCCCTCATGGGTGCTTTCCAGGATGATGGTGCCCTCTGCGGGGACAGTGTTGATGGCGCCGGTGCGGATTTCCCTCGCCCGCCAGGGGGCGTGGACGGACACATGCGCCAGCTCGGAAACATGCAGCAACTGGAGCGTGCCGCCGCGCAGAGTGGTGCCCAGGCGGATATCACTACCGTTGGCAAAGGACATCCGCCCGCGGGCATCTGCCGCAGGATGCCACCCGCCTTTTTTCCGGACGCCGGAATGCTGCTTGAGCAGGCCGCCGAGACAGGCAAGAGCCTGTTCATCCGCAGAGGCACCGGGCGGCAGATAGTCCAGATGCTCCCAGGCAAAGCGAATCTTCGCCAGCTTTTGCTCCGCATCCGGCAGCGTCTTGTCGATAATACCGGCGTGAAAGTTCGGGATAAACAGGCAACGGTCCAGCATGAGCAGCGCCACGTAGGTGGAGATACCCAGCTGACGGGCCTTGAGGACTGAATTGCGATACCACATGCCGCGGTGAAGCCGCAACTGAGCCGCGTTGGGACAGAAGCGGCGTATATGCCCTTTCTTGTCCTCAATCCAGTACAAGTGGTGGAGCCTCCAGAGCGGGTCCGCAAGCCTGCGGCGCAGCTCCTTTTCATTAAAGGGTAGTTTCATCTGCTGCCTTTTTGCCGGGGTTGGAAATATTGCGCATGTATTCACGGGCTTCACTGTCATCCTGCCACTGTCTGCGAGGCCGCACAGGGCGTTCCCTGCGCCTCGGAGGCGGCGGCAGTACGGATTCTACGCAATCGTAGATGCGGCCGGGATATTTACTGCGGAATTTGCGGAGGACCTTCTCGCGCGGCTCCCGCAGGGTGGCACGCAGTTGCTCCCAAAGCGCGGGGGCAGTGCGGAAACGCTCACCGAGCTTCATGAGCTCAGCCTCTGCGGCAGACGGGTCCGCCCCGTATTCATAGGCCAACAACGAGCGGAACAGTAATACGGCGCGCACTTCCGCCGGGGTCAGCTCTGCGGCATCCACATCCCGCAGAGAGTCGGAGAATTGCGTATCCTGCGCCAGATGCAGAAGAAGCTCTGCATTGGAAAGCTCTGCCGTCTTACCGAGCCGCAGTTTTTCCGGGTCAGACAGGCGGTCGGCAAGCTCATTGAAAATCATGTCTCTGAAATCCGCGGTGCGGTGGCCCTGTTCATAGTGGGAATAGCGTTTCATATCGCTGTCAAACCTCACCAGACTCTGGTAGATTCTGCTTAATTTGAGTTTTTTATGCCAGCCGTTTCTCGTCGTCAGGGGAGCCCCCGCCAACAAATGCACGATATGGGGAGTACGCCGAGCGATAAGAGTATCCCCCACTTCCCCCGGCATGAAGCGCACCTGCACATCCGGGTAAGAGGGATGACGGTATACAGTTGCGTGCTGCAAGGGTGCCATGCTGACTTCCGTGTTGAGCGGAGCGAACACTTCTCCCGCAAGACGGTAGCTTCCGCCCGCAGCCCGGTCCTCTATGCTCTGCAGCATGCGCAGCAGTTCATCCAGAGGGCGGGAGGGCCGCCAGCCGTCTCTGAGTCGGTTGGGCACGCGACCATCCATGCCGCCGTAACGCTCACCTTTCCAGAAGATGCCTTCCGGTGTCAATCTGGGCGAAGAGGCGACATGGCATCTCAGCGCCGAAAGGAGATGCAACGCGGGCAATACGCGAGCATCTGCCGCCCATTCCGGCGGGAGCTCCGCATCTTCCATCCTGCCGCCGGCAGAGAACTCCGGCTTCTCTACGCGGGTGAGACGTTCCGGGGAAGCTTCTGTGATATCATACGGCCCTACCGCGGGAAGCGGCGCATCCGGGATGAGTTTTCGGAAATGCCCGGGACGGAGCAGATTGATTTCGTAATCACGCAGTTGCGGCATTTCCTCCAACAGAGCCTGGAGACTGAGCAGACTCTCCTCCACCGCCGTTTTGGCATCCGGGTCCACCCCCGGAGCAGGATAACGGCGAATCACCGGGATAATTTCAGGCGTCAGATTGAGCTTCCACTCCTGCGGCAGGAAATACCAGCCATATAAGGGCTTACGCAGTAGATTCCAATGGTGCTGCCCCGTACCGCGAAGACCGTTCTCACCATAGAGCAGGTAGCTCCACATCTGTTCTCGCCGCTGCGCTTCCGGCAGCTTCCACAGCTCACGCACCATGGGGTAGAGCGGAGAAGTAACCAGCGGTGAAGAGGCATCTGCCAACTGTTCACGAATGCGGCCAATCTGCTCTCCGCCGGAGCGCAGGAAGTCTGAAGCCTGCGCGTTGCTCCAGCGGGAAAGGAAATAGCGGGCGCGTTTGCCGGGCAGGCGGTTGTCCGTGCGGCGGATAATCTCCTCCGGGCGGTGACGGGATACGTTACGGGCAGCGGGACGAAAAGCAG
Source organism: Akkermansia sp. (assembly GCA_045635265.1). Taxonomy (GTDB): domain Bacteria; phylum Verrucomicrobiota; class Verrucomicrobiia; order Verrucomicrobiales; family Akkermansiaceae; genus Akkermansia. The sequence goes on along the minus strand of JAZRBU010000009.1, from coordinate 5,312 downwards.
CCATACCCACCCACTCGCGAATGGTAATCGGAAGGTTGGTGTTATGCATATCCGCCACCAGCAGCATTGTGGAAAAATAGGCCATTTTGTCGGCCAGTTTCTGCATCACGCGTGAGCGTTCCGCCCGCTCCAGCTGCTCGCGTCTGAGGCGGATGCGGCGGTAAAGGCGGCGGCGGGACAACGGCTTCCCCTCTTTGGTATCAATAAGGAGACGGCGCGAGTTCAATCGCTGCAGCAGCTTATCTTTCTCCGCCGGGTCCAAAGCCCCCTGCTCCGTCAGAAAATCTGCCGCATCATGCAGGTCCACCCAGCCGGAATCCAGCATACGCCGCCAATATACCAGCGCGCGGGCCTGCACCAGGTGCAGCGGGTGCATGGTGCGGCGAATATCCAGTCCAAAATGATGCGGACCGCCCGGGGCACGCACATACAGCACGGGGTCCACGCCGTCGCTCTTCACGCTCAGATGGAAGCGCGGGAAGTTCCGCTTGGTAAAATCCAAACCTATCTGCATGCGTGAGGCATCCGACATCCAGAGCATGCTCAAGTCATCCAACGCGCGAATTCCCAGAGCATCATGCCCGGTGTAAGTCTGCCGCTCCCGCGGCAGTAACCCGGGAAAATGCATACCGTGCCGTCCGGCATGCAGGCGCACCATATCCAGGTATTCCGATGTATTGTACGGCAGGTGCGCATTCAGCTCATAATTGAACGCCACGGCATTGGCCAGATGAGCTTCAGATTCATGCCAGCGGGTAAAGGTACCATCCGGTTTGCGGATGCGCCAGATGCTTTTTCCGTCTGCCTGCACGGCCTGCTCCGGAGCGCAGCCGGTCAACAGAGAATACAGCTGCAGCTGCCGCTGATTACGCACCGTGTTTTCATGAATATCCGGGGTATCATGTTCCTCTGCATAGGGTATCCAGCCCTCCGGTTTCCAGTTTTTACCGAGGGTTTTCCTGCCGAACTCGCGTTCCAGCAGCTCAGCATAGGCATGGCGGGGAGAATAACCAATAGACAGCAACGTCCGGAAATCTTCCAAGTGGGGCAGCAGCGTATACAGGTTTTTCACCACACCGGAGAGCTCCATGCACTGGCGGTGCATCTCCCGCACCTCCGGCGGAATGTTCTCAACCTCTGTCAGCATGGCGCATTTCTGCAGGCGCTCAATGGACAGTTCCTTCAGCCAGGATTCACGGGCAGAGTTGTAACGGCGGTGCAAATAGTATTTGCTCATGTTCTCCTGAAGCCACCCGATGACGCCGCCGTGACTGCCGTTCATAACACAGCGCAGCACAGAGGATGCCACCAGAGCCGGGATACGGCGGCGAGTCTCTTCCGAGCGGCTGACGGCTTCCCCCCTCGAAAAACAACGCCGCGCCAAAGATTCCGCCGTATAGGTATTGAACAGGAAGCGGTACGAGAGCTGCTCCGTTTGGCGCACCAGCTCTGTGAGCAAGGCACGCCGCACCCGCTCTGCCGCGGGCAGATAAAAGCCCCTCTGCTGCAATTCTTCCGGCAGGGAGCGGAAGTAACGGAGCGGAGCCCGCGTTTCTGCAGATTCTGCACCGCCTCCCCGCTCTGCCTGCAAGCCGGATTTGACATACCATTCATACATGAGCGGGAATACCCAGGAGACTTTACGCGGATTAACCCGGTTATCCGCAGATGCATGCGGCTCCGTCATCTGCAAACGGAGAATCTGCTCCGCAGTCGGGGCGGCAGGCATGCCGTCACTTTTCTCCGGCAGTGATGAGTCTGCAGGCAGCTCCAGGAACCTGCGCACCGTCCGTTCGTTGTCAAACAGGTGGAAATCTCTGCTGTGCAGCAGGCGCAGACTGCGCCCCGCAAACTCTTCCAGGAATCCCGCACCGGACCATCGTTTGCTGCTGCGCAAAGCCTCTCTCAGGTATTTGTTGCAACTCTGAACATCCGAACAATTCATCACACGTTCTTTCTGTTGGGGAGATACGCCCCATTCATCCAGCAAAGTACCATCACCAATGACAGAACGCGGCGAGCGGAAATGATGCAAAGCCGCCCTGCCCCCGGCTATCAAAATGAACGGCAGATTTCTTGCAGCCTCACGGATGTTGGTCTCTATATCCGTAAGATTATCGCCATAACGCTTCCAATCAATATGGGAAGCCGTATCATCTGCCTGAGCAGCCAGCTCCTGCAGCCCCATTTCACTGAGCTGCGCCAGTTTGCCGGCCAGCAGAAGATTGATATTCTCATGGGTGAACCATGCGGCGGACTTCAGCGCAGAAAGGGCATATTTGCCGATACCGGAGCCGGTTTTCCCGCTGAATTCGCTGAACATGCGCCCCATCAGGCGCTGACCGAGCCTGCTCATTCCCTTGAAAATAGCCGCCTGTGCAGCACCGGCCAGACATCCGGCAGCCGTTTGCAGGCGTTGGTCTCCCTCCGGAGCCCTCTGTCGCGCCTCTGAAACGGAAGCCCCGGCAGAGGAAACCGCCAGTGCGGAGATACCCGGAATACCGGCAAAGGCCAGCCCCACACCGGGCACCGCACCGGCGGCATCCACCAGTAATTCCTCTGCAAATGAAGCATCCCGGCGCAGATTCAACGGAAAAACCTCCTGCTGAGCCACGCGGCGCAGCTCTTCCCATACCCTCAGGCGTTCATCCTGACGGCCCGCAAAGTTCTGCAGGCTTTCGCTCCCCAGATACCTGCCCAGTTGCTCAATCTGAGCCACAGCCACATTTCCCAGCCCCTGAGCCATCTCCAAGCCATGATTGACGCTGCTGCGCACCATGCTGTGCAGCATGGTCACCGGCAGACTTTCCGGCTGCGGCTCAGGCGCATTGCGCCGCCACTCCGCCTGCATCACACGGTAGAGGCGGGCGCGTTTTTCCTGTCCCATGGCCGCCAGTTCATCCAGAGCTTCCAGCACCTCCGGGCTGTCCCACAGTGCGCGAGCCTGTTCTACCGGACCGCGCTCCAAACGGGCAAAGGTATGCATGAGCAGCTCCAGAGATTCTGCATGCCGGAGGCTCTCCTCGCGGTCATTTTCCGCCGTCATTCGAGCCATATTGCGGATTTCCCGCAGGCGGTCATTCTGCGGAGAAGAAAGCGCAGCGTCCGGCCCGGCATCCGTCTCAGAGCGGCCTTCCAGACAGCGGGTGTATTCCTGCTCAAAGGTGCGGCGCGCCTGCTCACGCAGCGGGGCATCCTGATGGCGCAGGGAGAGCTCCGTAAAAATCTCCCGTTCATCATCATTCACTCCAAGCCGGTGAGCCAGATCCGCCCGAATATCCGCCCAAGCGGCACTCACCTTTTCCCGCGACAGTTGCAGCGTATCCGCCACCCAGGAACGATTAACCGTATTCAGAAGGCGGTATTCACGCTCCTCCTGCGTTGCGGCGGCATCTGCCCCCACGGCGGCCTTCTGAATATCCGCCGGAATGGTTTCCGGGTCTGCGGTCAGGATTCTGTCCCAATGCTGCCGGCGCTCCACGTCTCCCCATGTAGGGGCGGGCGACGGAGCCGGGGCAAGCGGCGCCACCTCCGTGGGCAGAGCTTCATTTTCTTGCTCAGCAGGGGGCTCCGGTCGGGTAGCGGGCTGTTCTCTGAGCGTGGTCTGTGCGGCGGGTTCCGGCTGCTGCCAATCCACCCGTATCACCTCCGTCGGCAATGTCTCATCGTTTTGTGTATTCATAGAGTGTTGTGTTTTTCATCATTAAACAGCCTGATAACAAATCCATTTTTCTTCCGCGCCCGGCAGAGAGCTCAGCCAGCGCTCCGTTTCCTCCGCACGGGCCCCCCGCAACAGGCGCTCCATAGCAGATTCCTGCAGGCGGAGCATCTGACGGGCAGCCTCACGGTCTCCCGGGCAGCCGAATCTGCCACTCAGGTACATACTCCTGAGTTTTGCACTGCAATCCCGGCGGAGCGTATAGGGAAGCTGCTCCACGCCGCGCAAACGCTGCAACAAGATTCGCCGCTGCTCCGCCGGAACGGGAGCCGACGCGATTTCCAAACGAAGAGCGGCCTCATTTCCCGGTGAACATTCATCCACACGAGCAAACCAATCACAGAATTGCTGCTCTGTAAGAGGTGCGCCGGGTAAGCGCGCCGCCTGAGCCTGCTCCGTGGTGAGAAAACCTGCGGCAACGGCGTTTGCACAGCTTTGCCGCTCCGGCAACAGCCCTGCTTCCAACCGCCCGCTCATTTCCTGTGCCAGCGTCTGCAGGAGCTCCTGTTTTTTGAGCTGCTGAAGCTCCAGTAGCTCGCCGCAATCCTCGCCCTCCGTCGGCAGCTCCGCATCTTCCCTTCTCAACTGAGCCAAAGCTTCTGCCGGCGACTGCTGCAGAGCGCCGCGCCAACGATTCAACACACTGCGGCTGCGCGCCTCCTGCACCCGGCTCTGCATATCTGCCGCCGGCACAAACAATTCTTCGCCCGCGTGCATCCACCGCTCTGCGGCATCCGCATCTCCCGCATCCACGGCTTCATCAACTCGGTTCTGCCATTGGCCGCGAGCCTGTTCTATGCTCTCCAGCTGGAAATCCCGCTGCGCGGTAAGGCAGGCACGGGCATTGTAGAGCTCCGCCAGGCGTTTTCCCGCCTCACGGGATGAAGGATGCAGCTCCTGAATAGCCTCCCTGAGCATCGGTTCACTGGTCTGATTCCAGGCGTACGCCCAGTCCTGCACCGTCTCACCGCGAAGCAGTTCCCGCGTATCCGTTTCAATATTCTGCAATCTGCCGACAAAATCCGCCAGTTCACCGGCAGAAGTGACCTGATCCTTCACGTCTGCCAGAGACGCGGCCACCTGCGCCGCCCCTTCCACCACCCGGCTCAGACGCGCAGCAGGTTCATCCATGCCGGCAATTCCCTGCAGCGGCACCCGGATGCCCTGATTCGGGTATGAAAGCATACCCCACTCTTTCATGTGTATAGCCATGGGTACACAATGCCCCATTTCCCGAACGGAGTCAACGGTTCTGCGTTCGGTCGCAGCTCATGCCCAATGCAACGCACCCCGGCATGCCCGGCACTGCCCTATCATCCATACCCCGCATGAGCAGTCGGCCCCGAGCTCCCGGTGTCAAAATAAGGCAAAAAAAAGCGCTGTACCTTTTCGGTACAGCGCTGATAAAGGATTGTCAGATGAGATGCATCAGGGTACAGCCACCCAGATGAGAGAATCCGGATTATACTGAGGCACTTCCAGCTTATCACCAAGGTTGCAACGCTCCTTCTTAATGAGGTCCAGAATGGATTTCTCATTCGGCGTGGAGAAGTTGGTGCGGAACAGGTGGTACTTGTTACCGGGGTTCTTGTAG
>JAZRBU010000008.1:0-66602 GCA_045635265.1 Akkermansia sp. | reverse complement strand
TTGGTGAAGCTCACGGGGCGGTTTTCGGCATCGTAAGCTACAGTCCAGATACCCGTGGTAGTCTTCACGAGTGTCTGGTTACCGGCGGCATCGTAGGTGGGAGCGAAATCACCGATAGCCGTGTACTGGTTGAGGTTGTTGGCCGTGTAGTTGGTGATCTCTTCTGTTATTTCCTGTGCCGTGTTCCTATTTCCGATGTTATCGTAGTTGTAGGAATAAGCCCCATTATTTACGGTGGCGGCAGTAAGCTCGCTGCGGGTGTTGTAGCCGAAGGAGTCGTTGACGGTTGTACCGTTTCTGGCGGTGTTTCGGGTAATCGGGCGCCCCGCAGCATCGTAGGTATAGGTGCGGCTTGCCACGCCGGTGTTGCCGCGCTTGTAGGACATGCCGGTGAGCAGGTCGCGCTTGTCCTCATAGCTGAGCGTGAGCGACATGTTATTGGGTTTGGTGAGCGTTTTGAGCAGGTGTGTGCCGGGCAGATAGGTATAGCCGAACATCTTCTGCGCCCCGCCGTGAATGAATCCGACGGAGGAAATGCGTCCGTCTGAGCCGTAATCCGTGGTAACCGTCTGCTGCACCGAAGCGTTTTTGGCGTAGGTGTAGCCGGAGGAGCGCCCCAGCTCATCGCGGTTTTCCGTGATGAGGTGGGTGACGCTGTCGGCTGTGAGTGAGTCACTTTCCTGCTCGCCGTAGGAGTTATAGCTGAGAGTGCGTGTTCCTGCTGCATCCGTTACCTGCGTGAGCTGACCGAGGTGGTTGTAGGTATAGGCACGGGGGGTGGTGCTATCGCTGTAGCTTGTGCCCAGCAGCAGACCTCGGGCATGTTCATAGGTATGGGTTTTGACTTTGCCCCGGGCATCTGTTTCCGTCCGCACGCGGTTGTAGGCATCGTATGTCCTAGTGACACTACTGCCGTCTGTATAGGACTTGCGGATTTCCATGCCGGAGGTATCGTGATAAGACCATGTGGTAACATCGCCGTCCGTGCGGTTGACCGGGTCGGTTGAGACTGTTTCCGTGGAAGCGCGGAAGGTCGTCAGCGAGGTCATGCGGTCTGCGGCATCGTAAGCGAAGAGGGCGGGTTGAATTCCCGTGCCCCATTCGGCAACCTTGCGCCCGCGTTCATCGTAGCGGTAGCAGGAGGTGTTACCCTGTGCATCCGTGACCGTTGCGGGTAAATCATGCGCGGGGGCGTAGGTGGTTGAGGTGGTATTCCCGGCGGCATTCGTGACCGTGAGTGTGCGCCCGGCGATGTCCGTGACCGTGGTGGTGGTGTTGCCGCGGGCATCCGTGTGGGTGATGGTCATGCCGGAGGCGGTGTAGGCGCGCCCGGCGGTGGTGGTGACCCCGGCATTATCCGACTGCGAGACGACAAAACCATCCACGCTCACCGAGGCGGCGGTGATGTCGGAGGAGGGCAGGGAGGTGTAGCGGGTTCGTTTCGTAGCTGCATTATAGACAGACCATTGGGCAGAGGTCAAGTTTCTTTCGCTGACGGAAATTGATTTGCTTTCAATGGAGGAAGAAAGCGAGGAAATCATCTGCTTTTGCAGAGAGATGAGCGGTGCTCCTGCCGCATTGAATCGGGTGCGGGTGAGGACGGAGTAGATACCGTCCTCCAGGGATTCCGCGCCGTAGGCATAGACCTCTGTGGGGGAATTGGTTTCATCCGGCGCTTCGGCGAGAGCGAGCGTCTTTTTGGAGACGTTGCCCATGGTATCGTACTCAAAGAGTGTGGCTGCGGTGGGTGTTGTGTTCCATCCTGCATCCTGATATTGTTCGGTGAGTTGCCCCTTGGCGTTGTACTCGCTGCGGGTATAGATGAAGCCGGAGACGGAGGCGACGGCTTCCGTAATCAGTTCATCGAATCCGTTGGTGATGGACTGTGACAAGGTAGTCTGATTATCCCCCAGTTTCACCGTCTCGCGGAGGTTGCTGCCGCTGACATCGTAGACATGATACAGCTCCCGCTGCCCGGTGCCGGAGACGTGGGCAACGCTGCCGTCCGTGTTGCGGGTGGTGATGAGCGTGGCGCCGGAGGGGGCGGTGACGGTGGTGGTCAGTCCGTCTGCGCTGTAAGACGTGGTGGTGGTGCGCCCCAGTTCATCCGTGGTGGCGATGGTGCGTCCGGCGGCATCGTAGACCGTGGAGCGGGTGGCGGTCATGGCTCCGGTGCGGGTGATGGTGGAGGTGACGCGGCCTGCGGCATCGCGAACAAACTCGGTGATGGTTTCCGGGGTGATGCAGGTGTCGCCATCATAGACGGCGGCGCGGGAGATTTCCGTGAGGCGGCGGGCAGAGTCATAGGTATAATCCGTGCGGATGCCGTCCTCATCAATTTCCCAGAGGACATCCCCCGTGCAGGAGAGAGCCTGCGAAGAGCTGCGGCCGTTATCGCGAACGCTGCCACAGAGGCGGTTCTGTGTGTCGTAGGAATGATTCACGCCGCTGAGCTTTGCCCATGTGCCGGAGGAGAGCAGGTGGTACACCTCCTCGCGCACGGGGTTGCCGGCGGCATTGATGAAGCGCACCGTTCGGCGGGACTGCCCCGGCACGGGGATGCCCTCCACCTGCGTTTCCGTGGTGATGGAGTAGATAGAGCCGTGGTCGGAGGTGGCGGCGTAGGAATAAAGCGTCTGAATGCCGTCTTTGCTTTGGGTCATGTGCAGGCGGCCGCGATGGAGCGGAATGGGGGCGGCATCCGTCCAGGTTTCGGAGATTTCCGTGTGCGTGTGCGAGGAGCCCGTAGCCGTGGTGCGAATGGTCTCGCGGCGCAGCCCCTCGGAGGTGGAGTAGGTGTGAGACTCCGTGCTGAGCTTGAGGAGGGAGGACGCGCCGGGCTGCCGCAGCCAGCGGGTGACGGAGGCGAGCTCCGCAGAGTAGCGTGAGTCTGAGGAGTACGCATAACTGTATTCCGTGATGAGGGTGCAGCCACCGGCGCGCCAGGGTTCAATGGTGCGCTGAACACGCCCTGAGAGGTCGTACTGGTACTCCGTGCGGTGACCGTTGGGAGCGGTCTGAACGAGGAGATTGCCCACGCCGTCATATTCGTAGGCGGTGGTTTGTGCCTCCGGTGTGCCATAGCCCACCACGCGGGTGAGGAGCAGAGCGCCCATGGGGGAATTCTGGTATACTTCACAGATGCAGGAGGCGGTTACACCGCCGCGGCTGACGGTGGTGACCAGCTGCCAGACCTCCGTTTCCGGGTCGGGTTCCAGCGTGGTGCGAACGCGTGAGATGGTAACGGCTTCCGCAGCTGCACCCCGCACCAGACTCCACGCACCGTCCTCGCCCATGCTCCAGGTGCAGGCGTAATCCTCGCGCCCGGGAGTCTTTTCCACGATGGTGAGGCTGTTTTCTGTGCCGGAGACGGTGAAGGTCTTGAACGCGGTGCCCGGTTCGGGGATGAAGAAGCCGGAAGCGTCCGTACCGGTGATATGTTCTGCTGTGTAGAGACGGATGGCGTAACCGGAATCGGAGATGTCCTCGATATTGAGCAGCCCGTCCCAGAGACTCCAGATCTGGCGGAGGGAGTCATCCTCCGGATGGCGGTTGACAATGAGATAGTCAGATACATCGGAGACAGAGACCTGTTCCGGGGAGGTGTAGGAGAGCAGGGCGCCGGAAGTACCGTCAAATACCCAGGCGGCACCGGAGTTGTCCTGCCATTTGAGGGCGGTAACGCTGCCCGCCGAATCCTGAGTGAGAGATACCAGCCCTTTGCCGGCAGAGTCTACGCCGATGGGGGCAATGGAGCCGTCCAGATAGTAACGGAGGGCAATGACGCGGTCGCCGATGCGGATTTCAGCCTTGGCGCCGGGTACCAGCCCGCCCTCCGGGAGAGAAAGAACCGCCAGCATGGGGTGATTAAAGAAGAGGGCGGCAGGGGAGGTGAGGGAAGAATCGAAGGAATCCGCATAGAGCTGCACCTTGCCGGTGAGCAGAGCACCCAACCCGCGCAGTGTACCCACATTGCAGGACCAGAGCATACTGTCCTCCGTCAGCTCCGCTGTCACGGCTGAACCCGCAGAGGATGTGGCGGCGGCAGAATTGCCGGAGCTGCGGGTAACGGGTGGTTGTCCGCCCTCTGCCGTGCAGGAGGAACCGTTACAGGAAGAGCAGGGCTGCGGTTCTTTTTTGCCGCCCGGTTCCAACTCCACAGCCCGATAGGAGTAGACGCAGACGATTTGGTTCATGTCTGCATCCGGCATGGTGATGTTGGTATAGGTGAAGCCGAGGCTGTGCATGCCGGATGAAACGGGAACGCAACGAGACCCGCCCCATGCTGTGTGCCCGCCGTAGGGGCCGGTCGGGGCGGCGGTGGCGGTGGTGAAGTTCATGACCATGTTTCCGTCCACGGAGGCAGTACCCCAGTCTTCTACGGTGTAGGAGAGCTGTAGTTGGGCATGGATGGGGGTGGGCATGCCCTGCTCGTTGACCCCCATGGGGATGAAGACCTGGGCCGACAGCGAAAAGGATTCGCCGTTGGTGGGCGGTGCCTGGCTGCGGTCATCACCGCCGAAGGTGATGATTTGTCCGGGTTGGACGGGCTCTTCCTCTGTGAGGGTGGAGGCAGCAACGGCAGGAACGATGCCGGAGGCATCGAACCACTTTTTATAGGGAGGGATGGCATTCATGGTCTGAAGCTTGATTTGGTTGTTTCTGTCTGTTGAAAGAGGGGGTAGACGGGCAAATTGCCCTTGACCTACATAAAAGTTAAGTCATCCGAAGCCGCAAATCCGCCATTTTTTGTGTTTTTTTTCTGAAAAAAAGTAAAAAGGGGAAGATTTTCTGACATGTCGGCAAAAAAGTTGGCGGATTTGGGCGTGGGAGGTATTAATAAGGATAAAGAAGGTCATGTTCTCGGGATTTTTCCAGCGACGCGAAAGCGGGCTTCGGCAGGAGTGCGAAGCGTGGTTTCGCGCAACCCGACACCGCCTGCTGGCGTATGCCCGCCAACAGGCAGATGACATGACGGATGTGGAGCTGCTGCTGGCGGAGGTAATGCAGCGGGTGACGGTGGCGTTCTGCTCTGAACGGGTGGATGCGGAGGGGCTGATGCCTTATACCCTGACAACGCTGCGGAATGCCGCATGGCGTGCTCGGATGAAACATGCGCGGCGGCGGGATGCAGAGAGCCGCTATTGCCGGGAAGCGGCAGAGCGGATGAGTGCTGCGCCCGGAGATGCGGGGCGTTTGCTGGAGCTGCGGCAGTTGGTGCGCGCGCTTCCGGAGGAGGAGGCTATGGTGGTGACCCTGCGCATCTGGGATGAACGGAGTTTTGCTGATATAGCGCGGGAGCTGGGTGTGCCGGAATCTACTGTGCGCCGCCGCTATGCTTCGGCATTGGAACGAATCAAAACCAGAATGAATCAATCATGAACAGAAAAGAATACAGTACCCGGGAGGTGGAGGAGATGCTCCGCGAGCTTGCCCGGCTGGATGGGGGGAAGATGGATGATGCCATGAGCGAGCGTTTGCTGGCAGTGCTGCATGCGGAAGCTGACCGGGTGTTCCGCCGCCGGCACTTCCGCGCGGTGCTGCCGTGGGCGGCGGTGCTGGTGGGCTGTGCTGTGGCTGCCGGACTGCTGCTGCCGGGGGACGATGCACAGATGGTGCCCGGGGTAGCGGAGAGTTCTGCATCGGTGCGCCGATATACCGGGGAAATGAGGCTGGCCGAGCTGGAAAATCCGGAGAGCGGCGATTGCGGGCGCGTGCCGAATATGGTGTACCGAAGTCAGAGTGGAGGTGAATGCGGGATAGCTTGTCCGGCGGCATTTGATATCGAAGTGTATAATATACCATTGTAAAGGAAAAGGAAAGATGAAACGCCGGTTGACAATCGGGCTGCTGCTGACTCTGTGTTCCCTGTTCGGGGAGGACAGACCGCAGACGCTTGCTCCGGCGGTTTCTGCGGTGGAAGTGGTGTCGGATATCTTTCTGGGCGTTGATGTCGTTGCCATGAATACTGCGGAAAGGGTGTCAATCGGGAATGCGCTGCCGCCGCAGCAGGGTTTGAAAGTGCGCGGGGTTGTGCAGGGTAGTCCGGCAGAGAAAGCGGGATTAAAAGCAGGAGATGTGCTGCTGCTGCTGAATGGATACCCGATTGACAGCCGTGAAGATTTGCTGATCAGTATGCGGTACAGTCGTCCCGGGCATATAGTCCACTTGAGTGTGTTGCGGGGCGGGCAGCTGCTGGCGGTGCCGGTGGCGTTGGCTGCGCGTCCGCAGCCCGTCAGCATCGGTCGTGTGGTTCCGCATGAGCGAGAAATGTCAGATGCTGTATCCCTGTCCCGACATCAGTCAGCGGTAGCCCGATTGTTGTCCCGGGAAAAAGTGGATTGGGCATCCGTTCACCGGGAGCTGGATGCACTTTGCCGTTTGCCGGATATCGCATCGCGCTCCGGTAATATCCGTTTGTTTTATCGCCTGAGCGATGCCTGCCTGACCGTATCGCGGACCCGTGGCAATATCACGCTTGAGTTCCGGAAAGGCGGTAAGGTGGCAGATATACCATTTTCTCGCCCGGTCGATTCTTTGCCCGCAGAATATCGCGCGCACTTTGCCGAATTTGCCGGTCAATAGTGCACCCTGAGAGATGCAGGGCAGGGGAGAGGCGCTTCATTCGTCGCGGAAATCGGCACAAAAAGAGCTATCCCCTTATATATATAATAGGGGGAGAAGGCGACATATCGTGTCATTTAAGAAAAATTTAATAAAATTCGGTGAGTGAGGGGCATGGGAAAGCGGCGATGAGAAAAAAGGTGCAAAAAATTGCAGAAATTCGTTAAAAATGCAAAGAAAAGGCTTGCAATATAGGGGAAAATGGCTATACTCTGTGACCCGCTAAGTGTGTAGAACTACGCACCATAGAAGGATTTTATCGGGCGCGCCGCCGGAGAAATGGCAGGTTTCCTCAAGGGAGAGGAGCTTGTGAACTAACTCCGCAAGTGCCTGAAAAACAACAAACTAAAAGGAAACATGCCGACCATTAATCAGCTCGTCCGCAAGGGACGTACCGTACCGGAAGAGAAGTCGAAGTCTCGCGCTCTTCATAGCTGCCCGCAGCGTCGTGGCGTCTGCCTCCAGGTGATGACCCGTACGCCGAAGAAGCCGAACTCCGCTATGCGTAAAGTTGCTAAGGTTCGCCTTACCAACGGTGAAGAAGTAATCGCCTACATCGGCGGTGAGGGCCACAACCTGCAGGAGCACTCCATCGTGCTGGTGCGCGGTGGCCGTGTGAAGGACTTGCCCGGTGTGCGTTATCACATCGTTCGTGGCGCCCTTGACTGCCTGGGTGTTGACAAGCGCCGCCGTGGCCGTTCGAAGTATGGTGCCAAGCGCCCGAAAGCCGGTGCCGCCGCCGCTCCTGCTAAGAAGCGCTAAGTAATTGAACCTGTAACGATTAGAAAATACAGATATGTCTCGCCGTAAACGTGTTTACAAGAAGATTGAGCGTCGCGACTCCCGCTACGATTCCGTGCTTGTGGGTCGCCTCATTGGCAAGGTGATGCTTGCCGGTAAGCGTGCTCTTGCAGAGCGCATCGTGTACAAGGCCATCGATCTGGCTAACGAAGGTACCGATACCGTGAGCCCGCTGGAGGTTCTGACGCGTGCTATCGAGAATGCTAAGCCCCGTGTGGAGGTGAAGAGCCGCCGCGTGGGTGGTGCTACCTATCAGGTGCCGTTGGAAGTGGCTCCGGACCGCTCCGAGGCTCTCGCCATGCGCTGGATTATCAACTTCGCCCGCAACCGCAAGGGCATCCCCATGGCCAAGGCTCTGGCCAACGAAATCAAGGAAGCTGCCGCCAACCAGGGCGCTGCTGTCCGCAAGCGCGACGATGTGCACAAGATGGCTCAGGCCAACCGTGCCTTCGCTCACTTCCGTTGGTAAGAAACGGCCGCGGAAGTTACTCGTAATCTCTGAACAATAAATAACTTCATATTACTTTATTATGGCTAATGTAAGCAGCCCCAACCGCAAGGCCCCGCTGGAGCGCTACCGTAACTTCGGTATTGCCGCTCACATTGACGGTGGCAAAACCACGCTTTCTGAACGTATCCTGTTCTACACCGGCATGATCCATAAGCTCGGTGAGACGCACGATGGCTCTGCCACCACCGACTGGATGGAGCAGGAACAGGAGCGCGGTATTACCATTACCTCCGCCGCCGTTACGACCAACTGGAAACAGCTCTCCGCTGAGGGCTGCTACAAGATCTTCGAGAACGAGAACTTCCAGCTCAACGTTATTGATACCCCCGGGCACGTGGACTTCACCGCAGAGGTGGAGCGCTCCCTGCGCGTGCTCGACGGCGCTATCGTGGTGTTCTGCGGTGTTGCCGGTGTGCAGCCCCAGACGCAGACGGTGTGGCGCCAGGCCACCAAGTACAACGTGCCCCGTCTGTGCTTTGTGAACAAGATGGACCGTATCGGTGCCAACTTTGACAACGTGCTGGCCGACATCCGCACTAAGCTCGGCGCCAATGCTTCCCCCGTGCTTATCCCCATCGGTTCTGAGGACGCCCTCGCCGGTCAGATTGACGTGGTGAACCAGAAGGCTATCATGTACAACTCTTCCGACAAGCTGGGCTCCACCATCGAGGTGACGGAGATTCCCGCTGAGCTGAAGGAAGAGGCAGAGATGGCTCTGGAGGAGCTCAAGAGCCGTGTGGCTGACGTGGACGATGAGCTCGCCGAGCTCTTCCTCATGGAGGAACCCATCGACGCTCAGACCCTCAAGGCTGCTATCCGTCGCGCCACGATTGCCAACAAGTTCGTGCCCGTTGCCGGTGGTTCCGCTTTCAAGAACAAGGGTGTGCAGGGCCTTCTGGACGCCGTGGTGGACTACCTGCCCTCTCCGCTGGAGGCCAAGCAGGCTACCGTGACCTCCACCATCTCCAATGGTCTCGACGAAAATGGCTACGAGACCTTCGAGGTGAAGGAAATCAACCCCTCCGATGACGACAAGCCCGTCGCTCTGGCATTCAAGCTCTGGGCTGACAAGTTTGTGGGCTCCCTGGTGTTCATCCGCGTGTACACCGGCGTTATCCGCAAGGGCGACACCGTGTACAATCCCCGTACCCGCAAGCGTGAGCGCGTGGGCCGTCTCCTCCAGATTCAGGCCAATGTTCACACCGACGTGGACGCTGTGTACTCCGGTGACATCGCCGCTATCGTGGGTCTGAAGAACGCCACCACGGGTGATACCTTGGCTTCCGATGACTTCGACTACACGCTCGAGCCCCCGACCTTCCCGGATACCGTGATTTCCATGGCCGTGGAGCCCCTCACCAAGGGTGACCAGGAGAAGATGTCCAACGCTCTGCAGCGCCTTTCCGCTGAAGACCCCACCTTCCGCGTCAAGACCGACGAGGAAACCGGTCAGACCATCATTGCCGGTATGGGTGAGCTGCACCTCGACATTATCGTGGACCGCCTCAAGCGTGAGTTCAAGGTAGAGGCCAACACCGGTAAGCCCCAGATTGCCTACCGTGAAACCATCACCAAGTCCGCCGACCGCGTGCAGGGCAAGCTCGTGAAGCAGTCCGGTGGTCGTGGTCAGTACGGTGACGTGGTGATTGCCATGCGCCCCGGTGAGCGTGGTACGGGCCTCAAGATTGCCAACAAGATTGTTGGTGGTGCCATTCCCAAGGAGTACATGAACGCCGTGTACGCCGGTCTGAATGAGGCAATGAACTCCGGTTCCGTTGCCGGTTACCCGGTGGAAGACGTGGAGGTTGACGTCATCGACGGTTCCTACCACGAAGTGGACTCCAACGAAAACGCTTTCAAGATGGCTGCTATCTTCGCTATGAAGAACGCCTTTGCCAAGTGCGGCCCCGTGCTGCTGGAGCCCATCATGAGCGTGGAAGTAGTCACCCCCGCTGAAAACCAGGGCGATATCATGGGCGACCTTAACCGCCGCCGCGCCCAGGTGAACAACATGGAGCACAAGGGCAGCGAGTGTATCCTCACCGCTTCCGTGCCGCTGGCTGAAATGTTCGGTTACTCCACCGACATCCGTACCCTCTCCAAGGGTCTGGCCTCCTACTCCATGGAACCCTCTCACTTCGAACAAGTACCCCCGAACCTGGTCGCTCAGATCGTCAAGGCTCGCGGTGGTAACAACTAAACCAACCATACAATATTAACCTAAACATAACCGCACGTTCATGCAAAGTCCCAAAATCCGCATCCGTCTCCGTGCATTTGACAGCCGCGCTATCGATCGCTCCGCTTCTGAGATCGTCGAGACCGCCAAGCGTACAGGTGCAAAAGTCGCCGGACCGATTCCTTTGCCGACTCGTATCGAGAAGTTCTCTGTGAACCGCTCGGTCCATGTTAATAAGAAATCTGCCGATCAGTTCGAAATCCGTACCCACAAGCGCCTGCTCGATATCATCGAGCCGACCTCCCGCACGGTGGAAGAGCTCAAGAAGCTCAACCTGCCTGCCGGTGTGGACATCACGATCAAGATCTAATCCTGCGTCTTGTCAGCAATCATTACGAACCTTAACACAGATTTTTTAGAAACATGTCTTTAGGACTTATTGGTAAGAAGGTTGGCATGACCCGCGTTTTCAATCAGGAAACCGGCGCCATGATTCCCGTCACTGTCATCGACGTGACCGGCAACACTTACGGCCAGATCAAGACCGCTGAAAAGGACGGCTACACCGCCGTTCAGGTGGCGTTCGACGCCCAGAAGGAGAGCCGCCTCTCCAAGCCGGTCGCCGGCCATTTCAAGAAGCTCGGTATCGCTCCCGCCAAGCTCCTCAAGGAGTTCCGCGTGGACGCCGCTGAGCTGCCCGCAGAGGGTGCTGCACACCCCGGTTGCGAACTCTTTGAAGAGGGCGCCTGGGTGGACGTGATCGGCACCTCCAAGGGTAAGGGCTTCCAGGGTGTTATGCGCCGTCATAACTTCCATGGTTCCCCCATGACGCACGGCTCCATGATGCACCGTCGTACCGGTGGTGTGGGCGCCTGCGCCACTCCGTCCCGCGTGTGGAAGGGTCAGAAGATGCCCGGCCACCAGGGTAGCGAGCGCAAGACCGTGCAGAACCTGAAGGTTGTTCAGGTGCGCAAGGACGACAACGTGATTCTCGTTTCCGGCCCGGTTCCCGGTGCCAAGGGATCCTACGTGGTGGTCCGTCCGGCTAAGAAGAAGAACGGTAAATAAATATACGAACTAGGAGAACCTATCTATGTCCGCTACAGAATTCACAATCGAAGCAGCCAACGCCGCCAATATCGTGACGGTGGGTGCTGAGAAGGGCAGCCAGGCCGTGCATGACCTGGTGACTGCCTACCGTGCCAACCGTCGCACGGGCTCCGCTAACACGAAGACCCGTGGTGAAGTGGCTGGTAACAACCGCAAGATCTACCGCCAGAAGGGCACGGGTAATGCCCGTCACGGTGACCACCAGAGCCCCATTTTCGTGGGTGGTGGCGTTGTGTTCGGCCCCCGTCCCTGCGACTACTCCAAGAAGGTGAACAAGTCCACCCGCAAGCTGGCTCTGCGCCGCGTGCTCGGTGACATCATCTCCGGTGGTAAGGTCGTGACCGTTCCTTCCTTCTCCGTTGAGGATGGCAAGACGAAGAGCTTCATCTCTGCCGTTGCCTCTATCGCTGAGGGCAAGAAGATCCTCATTATCGCTGATTCTTTTGACGAGATGACCAAGCGCGCCGGCCGCAACGTGGCTGAAGTGCTGCTGATGTCCGCCGCCGAAGTGAACGTGGAGCAGCTGCTGCACGCCAACAAGGTGGTGCTCGTGGAGTCCGCTCTGGAAACAATCGCCAACCGCACCAAGTAATCATGAACGACATTTACGACGTTATTAAGAAGCCGCGCGTGTCCGAAAAGGCCACCGTGATGCATGAGGAGACGGGCGTGCTGACGCTTGAAGTGGCGGTTAAGGCCACCAAGATCGAAATCAAGCAGGCCGTGGAAAAGGCTTTCGGTAAGAAGGTCGCTTCCGTTCGCACCGCCAACTACGACGGCAAGGTTCGCCGCAAGCGCACCAAGGATGCCGGTAGCGCACCCGCCTGGAAGAAGGCCTATGTGCGTCTCAAGGATGGCGAGACTCTTGACCTTGTGTAAACCACAATTCAGAACCCCTAAATACGTAAGCTATCATGTCCCTCAAGTCATTTAAGCCTACCACGCCGTCCAACCGCTACAAGGTTCTGCCCTCTTTCGACGAGATTACCAAGTCTACTCCCGAAAAGAGCCTTCTGCAGCCCATCCGCAAGAGCGGTGGCCGCAACAACAACGGCCGTATCACCACCCGCCACATCGGCGGTGGTCACAAGAAGCACTACCGTCTGGTAGACTTCCGTCGCTCCCGCACGGACGTTGCCAAAGTTATCGGTATTGAGTATGATCCGAACCGTACCTGCCGCATCGCTCTCATCCAGTATACGGATGGCACCAAGAGCTACATCCTTGCCCCCGTCGGTCTGACCGTCGGTATGCAGGTGCAGGCCGGTGAGAATGTTGCCCCCAAGGTGGGCAATGCCATGCCCCTCAAGAATGTCCCCCTGGGCACGGCTATTCACAACATCGAGGTGCGCCCCGGCTCCGGCGGCAAGATTGCCCGCTCCGCCGGCCAGCAGGCTGTGCTCTCCAACCGTGACGGTGAGTACGCCCTCGTGAAGATGCCCTCCGGCGAAATCCGCAAGTTCCGCGTGGAGTGCTTCTGCACCATCGGTCAGGTGGGTAACACCCAGCACATGAACGAATCCTCCGGTAAGGCCGGTCGTACCCGCTGGATGGGCATCCGTCCCACCGTGCGCGGTATGTGTATGAACCCCGTCGACCACCCCAACGGTGGTGGTGAAGGTAAGTCCAAGTCCGGTGGTGGTCGTCAGCACCTGAAGTCCCCGTGGGGCCACGTCAAGGGCCAGAAGACTCGCCGTCTCCGCAAGCCCTCCGATGTGTTCATCGTGCAGCGCCGCAAGTCCAAGTAATCATACTAACCACAAACATTTCTAAGAACAATGGGACGTTCCCTCAAAAAAGGACCCTTCGTAAGCCAGTCTCTTCTCGACAAGGTTGACGCCGCT
The DNA here is from genome assembly GCA_045635265.1 of Akkermansia sp. Lineage (GTDB taxonomy): Bacteria > Verrucomicrobiota > Verrucomicrobiia > Verrucomicrobiales > Akkermansiaceae > Akkermansia. The sequence continues at coordinate 53,533 of JAZRBU010000008.1, read as the reverse complement.
CTCCAGAGCGGGGACAAGAAGCCGATCAAGACCTGGAGCCGCGCCTCCATGGTGATTCCGGACTTCGTCGGTCTGACCTTCCTCGTGCATGCCGGCAAGAGCTTTGCCACAGTGTATGTGACCGAGAACATGGTGGGCCATAAGCTTGGTGAATTCGCTCCGACGCGAATCTTCAAGGCACACGGCGGCATCGGCAAGAAGTAATAGGACCTAAGAAATCATCAACATGATCGCTCTGCGCCAGCATTCCGGCCTGTTTGCCGTGGCTTTTGCAGCACTGGCAGCGGTAACCGGAACGGCGGGCGCAGGCGAGAGTGACACGGAACGCAAAATCAACCAGCTGGAACGCCAGATTGCCACTCTCCGCGAAAGCTACACACTCGCTCGCAGCGACGCGGCAGAAGCAAGACGGCAGCTCAGGGAAATACGCGCCAGGTTAGAAGCCATCGGCGGGACAGCCCTGGGAGAAGGGGAGCAGAAACTGATTGAGACCGCCTCACAGCTCGAGGCCGCACGCACCGAGCTGGAAGCACTCCGCCAGAGCACCCTTCGCCTCACATCCGCGCTCAGCGTTTATATGCGCGCTGCTCTTGTGGATGATGCGGCTGCCCGTCAGGCACTGGAAGCCGCTCTTGCAGACCTGGATGTCGCCCTCGGGCTCCGCCAGGCAAAGCAGGACGAGCTGACCGGTACGGTGGATGAGGCCAAAGTGCTGAGCATTGACTCAGAATCCGGTCTCATCGTCATCAACGCCGGCAGCAGGGCAAAGGTGGAAGTGGGTATGCCCATGGAAATCTCCCGCGGTGACCAGGCTATCGCCTTGGCGGTTGTGACAGATGTTCGCAAGAGTGTCTCCGGCCTTCTGGTGCAGAAACACCTCAACCCGGCACTCTCCGTCAGCGTGGGCGACCGCGTTTCCGTGACCTCAAACGATTAATTCTTCAACAAATACCGTAACAATGGAAGTGAAAGCACAATACAAAAACGCTCGCATCTCTGCGAAGAAGATGCGCGACGTGGCTGCCGCCGTCCAGGGTATGTCTGTCTCTCAGGCTACCGACGTGCTCAGCTACACCCCCAAGAAGGGCGCTTATCTCCTGAATAAGACCCTCAAGGCCGCCGTGGCCAATGCTGAGAACAACAACGGCCTCTCCGCCGATGAGCTCATCCTCAAGAGCGTCATGGTCGACGAAGGCCCCACGTTCCGCCGCACGATGGCTCGCGCCCGCGGTTCTGCCAACATGATCCGCAAGCGCACTGCCCACATCACCGTAATCCTCGCCAGCAAAGAGGCATAACCACATTAAACTGAACATAACATTATGGGACAGAAAGTAAATCCTATCGGCTTCCGTCTGGCCGTGACCAAGGACTGGCGCTCCAAGTGGTATGCTACCGGCAAGGACTATGCCACCAAGCTCCACGAGGACCTCAAGATCCGCAAGTTCATCAAAGACTACTGCGCCGATCTCAACAAAGATCTCAAGGGTGCCACGCCCGCTATTTCCCGCATCACCATTGAGCGCGCCTGGAACAGCGTCCGCGTGACCATCTCCACCGCCCGCCCCGGTCTCATCATTGGGCCCAAGGGTAAGAACATCGAGGACATGACCACCGCCCTCACCAAGCTGTGCAGCGGTGCTCAGGTCAAGCTCGACATCATGGAAATCCGCCAGCCGGAGCTCGATGCCCAGCTCGTGGCAGAGAACATCGCCACTCAGCTTGAGCGCCGCGTTTCCTTCCGCCGTGCCATGAAGCGTGCCGTGCAGGTCGCCATGGACTTCGGTGCAGAGGGTATCCGTATCCGTTGCGCCGGTCGTCTCGGCGGTGCTGATATCGCCCGTGCTGAGCAGTACCGTGAGGGTAAAGTGCCGCTGCAGACGCTGCGTGCCCCCATCGACTACGGCTTTGCCGAGGCTCACACCCTGTACGGTCTGATCGGTATCAAGTGCTGGATCAACAAGCGCCCGGAAGTTCCCGGTGCTGCCAACAACAACGGCCGTCAGAACCGCGCCCCGCGTCCCCGCCGCGATTCCCGCCGCGATGCCTGATGCTTTAACCCATTAACCGAAACATTAAACCAATAGGAGAATAAGACTATGCCTTTAATGCCCAAACGAATCAAAGGTAACCACCGCAAGATGCACCGCGGCAACAGCGGCGGCAATGCTACCAGCGGCGACTATGTTGCCTTCGGCGATTTCGGTCTGCAGGTTCTTACCCGCGGCTGGGTTACCAACAATCAGATCGAGGCTTGCCGTATCGCCATCAACCGTTACCTGCGCCGTCGTGGCCGCGTGTACATCCGTATCTTCCCGCAGAAGTCCTTCACCAAGCGTCCGCCGGATACCCGTATGGGTAAGGGTAAGGGTGCCGTTGAAGGTTGGGTGGCCGTCTGCCGTCCCGGCAACATCATGTTCGAGGTCGGCGGCGTGACCGAGTCCGCTGCTCGTGAGGCTCTCCGCCTCGCCTCCAACAAGCTGGGTATCCGTACTCGCTTCGTCTATCGCCAGGGTGTCGAGCCCCAGGCTTAAACCAGTAACATTCCAACATTACAGATATTATGCCTGTTAAGAAAGCTAAAGACTTCCGCGGTATGCCCGCCAAGGAGCTCGCTGCCCACATCAAGGGCCTTCGCGAGGAGTACTTCAACCTGCGCATCCAGCAGGCCACCGGCCAGCTGGAAAACAACCAGCGCATCCGCATCGTCCGCAAGGAGCTCGCCTGCGCCCTGACTGTTCAGGGCGAGGGCAGCGCCGCTGACGCCAACTAATAATACGAAAACCCAAAGGACTTAATCTAATGAGCGAAGAAACTACTACGACCAAGCCCCAGGGCCTTCGTAAGACCCGCGTCGGCGTTGTTGTCTCCACCAAGATGAGCAAGACCATCGTTGTGGAGTATGTGGCACGCGTTCCCCACCCCGTTTTCAAGAAAATCGTGAAGAAGAGCAAGAAGTTCTATGCTCACGATGAGAACGAGACCGCCTCTGTGGGCGATACCGTGCGCATCCGCGAAACCCGCCCCCTCTCCGCACTCAAGCGCTGGGAGCTGGTGGAAATCATCAAACACTAAACACGGAAAGGAACTGATTTACCATGCTTCAGATGGAATCCCTCGTCCAGGTCGCTGACAACACCGGCGCCCGTACCGCCAAGATGATTGGCGTTATCGGCAAGTCCGGCACCGACCAGGCTCACATCGGCGACATCATCACCTGCCACATCCGTGAATCCATCCCCACCGCTTCGGTGAAGAAGGGTTCCGTGGTGAAGGCTGTGGTGGTCCGCACCGCCGCCCCCATCCGCCGCGATGACGGCTCCGTCCTCCGTTTCGACACCAACGCTGTTGTGGTCATCGACAAGGACAACAACCCGAAGGGCACCCGTATCTTCGGGCCGGTGGCTCGCGAGCTTCGTGAAAAAGGCTTCATGAAGATCGTCTCCCTCGCCCCCGAGGTGCTCTGATCCATACGCAGAGGAAGGGTATTTGTTGAAGTCAATTCACTTCCCCTCTTTAAGCTCCGTTGGCTCACCCCAACGGAGCTTTCTGCTTTCTCCTGTCCGGCTGTTTTCGCCTGGCGCCATCTTCGAGCCTTTCTGCGCTCTCCTGCGTCCTTTTCAGTGCGCAGGGCAGGGGAATGATGCCTCTACGTTCTATTCCCCGTTTCTGCAGCCTCTCAGTGCCTTTTCCGCTCATTTGCGCTTCTCCCCGGCCATCCTGCCCGTCATTCTGCTCTCTCATTTGTATGGAAAACTGCCATCTACCCCATCTATCCGGCAGTTGATATCATTATTTTTCTCCAATTTGTAAAAAAAAAATCACAAAAAAAGTCATTTTAGGCTTGCATTCTGCTTTAGAATTGTCTATAATCCTCTTGCACTCCTACGGGGCGCATAAATAAAAGGCAGGGTAGCTCAGTGGTAGAGCAGAGGACTCATAAGCCTTTGGTCGGGTGTTCAAATCACCTCCCTGCTATTAAAAACCTTCGATACGCAAGTGTCGGAGGTTTTTGCTTGTGGCAGAATATAACATTTGCTACAATAATTCCCCAATCTTTTCGCATATATGGCTGATGAACTGACGCCCGCAGATTTTCCGCAAGGAGAGCTCCTTTTCTACACTTCCAAAGATGGTAAGGTGAAAATGGAGATTCGTGTGGAGAATGAAACCATCTGGATGTCTCAGCAGATGATGGCAGAGCTCTTTCAGACAACCAAGCAGAATATCAGTCTTCATATAGCTAATATCACGCAATGCGGTGAGCTACAAGAGACAGGAACTATCAAGGAAAACTTGACAGTTCGAAAAGAAGGCAACAGACAAGTTCAGAGAAAGGTTGTGTTTTACAACTTGGATTGGATTATCTCCGTGGGTTATCGTGTAAACAGCGTACGTGGTACCCAATTCCGCATCTGGGCCACGCAGCAGCTGAGCGAACTGATGCGTAAAGGCTTTGTGTTGGATAAGGAAAGGCTGAAAAATCCGCCCATTAAAGGAGCATCAGCACTGCCGGATTATTTTGATGACCTGCTGGAGCAGATACGCGATATACGCGCCAGTGAGCGTCGCATGTACCTGCGCATTCGCGATATCTTTGCGCTGTCGGCAGATTATGAACCCGACAATAAGCAGACGAATATCTTTTTCAGTGCTATTCAGAATAAATTGCACTACGCCATTCATGGCCACACAGCAGCAGAGCTGATTATGCTCCGGGCTGACTCAACCGAGCCCAACATGGGACTTACGTCTTGGCAACGGGAGCGTGTGTTATCTACGGACGTAGCTACTGCCAAAAATTACCTGAATGAACAGGAGATAGAATCCTTCAACCGCCTCACCTCTATGTGCCTGGATTTTGTGGAAGACCAAGCCAAGCAACGCAGGCAGGTGTTCATGAATGATTGGGAAAAGGCAATCGATGGATTGCTTACATTGACCGGTCGGAATGTGTTGCAAGGGAAAGGCTCCCGCTCTATGACTGAAGCTCGAGAGTTCGCTCAGGAACAGTACAGACTTTTCAGCATTCGCCGACGTGAAGCTGCCGAACGCACTGCTGAACTCGAGTTGCAAAACGCCTTGGTGGCGGAAGTTGCCCAGCTGACTGAGGAAAAGAGGGCTCAACGATAACACAAGTTGAATAAGTGTCGAAAGAAGGGTGCCAGTTTACTCATAAATGAACGATTTCTTCTATGAAAATCAATTTTTCTATTGCATTACTTATCATAGTTTCCCTGTTTAATTTTTCTGTAGGAGAAACGGCAGTTCTCCCTGAAACTGACATGCATGATGGCGATTATATGACAATATGTCCGGTATACAGAGATGAGGCATCCTTAGAAGAACATTATACAACGGAAGTTTGCAACAGTATATGGAATGGAGAAGCCTTTTCTCATGCTTGGCCGCAATCAAGAAAAGAATTGATAAATCTGATTCTATCTTTACAAGCATGTAAAAAAAATTTTCATAACATACATATCATTGCAATTTGTGATTCGCCGGATATTAACATATTTAGAAAAAATTTAGATGCTTTGCGAGAAGCTATTGTCCTTTCTTCTTTAATGGAAATTCCAATTGTTATATCTATTGCCGAAAAAGATATATACCAAACAATAAAACCTGCTCATCTAGGACCGGAATCAATGGGCATATCAATACATCCAACCCACATAGCTTGGCGGGACAAAGAAAGTAAAACGTTTGTTTCTGATTTTCAGAAATCGAAACATATCTTGAGAACGTTAATATCAAACCAAGATAAAATCGATTTTTCTTTAAAGTGGATACCAGCACAATCCAATGTTCATTTTTTGTTGGAGCTATTAAGACTGCTTAACGAAAATAATGGCAGATATTCCTTTGAGATAGACTTTAGCCAGGTCTAAAATAGGAACAAAATGGACGCAAGAAAAATTTGACATCCAAAAATGTGGGCAATATGTGGTCACTGCGCTGTTCTTTTCTATCAACATAATGAGCCTGACGCAGAGCTACGAAGAGAAGCGTGACTTGCTTATCAGTCAGCTTTATAATCGAAGCAATACTTGCGTAGCATCTCGAGCCTATACTTACGACTCGCTCGGACGACCTGTAGGCGGCGCAAGTTTTTTTCTGTAAAATCCCAGTCATTGGTGCAAAGTTCGTTTGCGGTTTAGGTTAAGCAGCGGGATTTTGAGGCTGAGACGAGGCTGCCTGCAGCGCATCTGCCGCGAGTTGAAGCTTCTCCGGGGAAATGTAAGCCTTAGCGCAAATACCCTCCCATTCGTCGGAGTGGTCCGGTTACAATTCTGAGCAAAGATGCTTCAGAGGGGAAGATGGAGATAACGTTTGTTCTGCGTTTGAGTTGTCTGTTCTCAAATAGGGTATCAAGTTGAGCGCAGCATTGGCTTACATAAGTGGCAGAGACGCCGTTGCCCCACAAATCTCATTCATCACCTTGGCGACTTTGCGGGTAGAAACTCCCTGCAGATACATTTCTGCTATAGCGAGATTGAGAGCCCTGTCAATTCGCGAACCTCTTTCAGCGTGTCAGATTTTCTTGGAAAAAACCTTAAATGGCGATTTTTGAAAAATCAGTAGCATTATGACAACCAAAACTCCGGAAAATATAATAAGGTAGAAGATTGAGGGATAGACACCTTTCCGTAGTAAGGCGAAAAATTCTAATACGATTGCATAACAAAGGAAAAGAGCTAAAAAAATTAGCCATCCACCCTCCACAATAAAGCAAAGTAACCTGTCCAAAACTCGAAAAGAAGTTTTTAATTGACAAGAATTGGCTCTGAGGGAAGGGATATCGCATATCCTGCCTCCCTGAACAGCGTAAGTTTGTTCCGTGATAGTAAATGCTTCTGAATGTGGTGCACAAATATTCCAAAGATAGCACATAATAAGTATCGAGATTTGCTGTTTGATATCTAACTGAGCCACAATTTTTAAATCTTCGGAATTTAAAAAACACGTTCTTCCGGCGTCTCCGCAAAAGGAAGCTAAGGAAAAATTTGGTGAATCAATAATGTACTTTCTTCGTGAAGCATAGGCAAAGGATGTTGCGATTCCTTGGTTATTATGCCTCGCCCATAAATATCGTTTGGTAAAATTATCTTCTACGATATAAATAGGAGGTAATTCATTGGAATCAAAAAAAACGTTTCCATCGCGATATTTAGCTATAGGAGTCTCATTACAATAAAAAACGCCTTCCCCATGCGGGAGTCTGTTTCCATGCGAAGTCACTAATACCCATCTTCTTGTTTTTATAACGGCAGATATTTCCAACTCTTCCAGAGAAAATTGCATGGAAATAATTTTCTCGCGTGAAACGTCTAGAGTGAAATTGTAATTATGAGTCTTGCCTTCAATGTGTTTCTCTATAACTCCCGCAAATAATTTTTCTATTTTTATGGGAGAAGTAAAAATCTCTTGAATTTTATTGAAAGTAAAGGGATGCATGCAAATATTATTTATAGATATCTTGTACAGATACTTCTAATTGCGTGAAATTCAAGAATCGACTTTGTCATACATAAGATTTTTTTTCGCTGGGTTCAATTTTAGTTCGATTTTATTTTGAGGCAATACGATATTGTTGCGCGCCACGAGTAAAAAGGTGTCTTGTAAAACCCCAGTTTTTAAGCAGAGAACAATTTATTTGTTTTCTCTCTTGGAAGTGGCGCATACCATAGCTTTATTATATGTGGGAGCGTTAGCATTCTGTGATGTGCTTTGGGGGAATGTATTAGCGACAGATTGCATGAAAGACACGATTTTTACTAATCCGGAGTTCTATTTTATCATGCCCGGCATATACCTGAATGCTCTTTATCTTCCTACAGCGTTGATATGGTTTATTGCATACACAATCTGGAATTACCACGTGCTCAATAAATCATCGAGCAAGATATGATGATTTTTATTGACGAAAGCAGCGAGCATTTGGTACATTGGAAATGTGAACATTGTAGGGGTATTCGATAACGTATGTCCTTTGACCATTATCTTGATTTTTTCGGTACTGCTGTTCTGGTTACAGTGGCAGTCTGTTCTGTTTTCTTTGCTATCAGGGCATGGATACAGAGAAGGTATGGTTTCGGAAGCTGGCTTAATAGAAAAAAATATCTTTTTCTGATTACAGCAGTATTTTGTTCTTGCTATAGCCTCAATCTATATTCCGGGAATCTCGCTTTATATCAGGAGTATGTTGTAAACGGTGTTCAAACCGAAGGTTATGTGTACCACCTCACTAAAAGAGAACGGAGAGGACTTAAATCGGCGCGCAGCAATTATTATCATGTGATTCGTTATCAAGACCGGCAGCATCAGCTCCATGAGACCGTATATCGAAGTAATGGTGATATGGAAGTAGGGGATAAAGTGGGGGTGCATTATAAGAAAAATAATCCAGCGGATGCATACGCGGTAACGTATCAGGAGTCTTTGTTCAATACGGTTATAGGCATCGTACAAGGTGTTTGTTGGGTGTTGTTGACAATTGTTGCGTTAGTTATCATCCTGTTAAATAGGAAAAGTGTACTGCGTACAAAATGAAGCAATTTATAATGCGGGCGTGCTAAAGCGGCTGTCATGAAGCTGCGTTGTGAAAAGGCTTGCATCGTGTGCCGGAAAGGAGTAGCATGGGCTGCATGAGCTGTGGAAGGGTATTTGAGATAGGTCTGAAGCTGTGGTCCGTGAACAGCGGAGCCTGGCGGCGGGAGGCTCTTCGCCTGTATGAGCAGGGTGCATACGATTATCTGGAGTTATACGCCGTGCCCGGTACGGTTGATACTATTCCCCTCTGGCAGGAGTTGCGTATTCCTGCCGTTATTCATGCGGCTCATTTCAAGCATGGTTTCAACCTGGCGTTGGCAGAGAGTGCTGCGGAAAACAGGCGCATCTACGATGAAATGCGTCGCTTTGCAGATGCTTTGGAGGCGCGCTATATTATTTTTCACGGAGGAACTTTTGGCTGTATTGAAGAAACAGCTCGTCAACTGGCAGCGTTGGGGGAATCCCGCGCTCTCATCGAGAACAAGCCTGCTATTACACGTAACGAGGGGAACATCCTGGAGTGCCGAGGGGCTACGGCAGCGGAAATCCGCGAGGTGATGGAAGCGTCCGCCTGCGGGTTCTGTCTGGATATACCCCATGCCCTTTGTGCTGCGAATTATCACGGTGTTTCGCATGATGCTCTGTTGCGGGAGTTCTGCGCGCTCCGGCCTGCCATGTATCATTTGGCGGATATGATGGATATTTCTATGTTGATAGATGACCACACGGCCCTTGGCAAGGGGCGGCTGGATTTTTCCCGCTACATTCCCTCCGTTCTCCCCGCCGGTTCCATGGTGACCATAGAGACCAACCGCAGCTGCCGAGATTCTCTGATTGAGTTTGAGGAAGAGTTGCAAGTGTTGGCGCGTATCAGCGAGGGGGTATAAGTTGTTGAGAAAATAAGGAGAACGGCAGCTTCGGCTTGACTCCGGTATGGTTATGTGTTAGCTTATCCGCATCACACTATGAAGCGGTTACCTCTTTCCATTATTTTTGCTGCCTTTCTCATCAGCGGCTCTGTTATGTCTGATGGCTTGTTGCCTATGGGTTCCATGGTGATGTATGTGCTTGCTGCTGTAGTACTGTTCCTGTATTCCTGCTGCAGGGAGTAAGTTTGTGTATGGGGTACTCCGGCAAAGATAAAGACCTTTTTCGTGAGACGTCATACACGCCGCACCCGCTCGTTCTGTTGGGGGTGGGAGTTTTTTTCGACGGCGTTTTTCTGTGTTGTCGTGTGGCAGTGTTGGCGCTTATATCAGGTTTGGAATACCGGAATATACACGATGAGTGAACAGCTGGTTCTTGCCGTTGTGTATGAAATAGCTTTGTTGCTGAGCGCAACGTTTGCCGTTGGGCTGTTTTGGCTTCTGGTAGATGAGCGGAGCGCTCATTGTAGCCGTTTCGGTGTTATTCCCATGCGGCTGGTTTGTTTGCAGGCTGCGCTGCTTTTGTTGTCGATTACGGCTGTAGATTACACGAATAACGTGAGATTGCTCCTCCGCGGAGTGGAGACGGAAGGGGTGCTCATGGAATCGGATTCACTGCGGCATCATCATGAGGCCGGGTATCGCCGTAACCGATGGCAAAATCGTTTTTGTCTCGCTCTTATTGTTCAAACGGATGCTCGCGTCAGTTTTCGGGCAGAGGATGGAAAGTTGTACGAATCTATGCCGAGGTGGTATGTGTTTGGTGAATCTCTGCCTGCTGACGGCGCATTGGTGAGAGTGCTCTACTTGCCGGATGAACCGAGCGTCAGTAAATGCCCGGGGATAGGAATGTGGGCGGTTGGATTTATCATGATTCCGCTCAGTATAGGTGCTTTATGTGTCTTTTGGCGGACAGGGAAAGGTGGGAAAAATTCTAAACTTAAAAACAGATAAATGTTATCGGTTCTGTTCAATGTGGGGGAGGGTGGAATCTGTATGCGTTTTGACGATGCCGGGCGAGAAGAAGTGTTGCTTAGCCTGAAATTGGCGATAAAGGAGCGTGACCATGATTTTTTTCTCCCGGACATCTGTGAAGAAGCAGAGGGAGATCTGGCGGAGGAGTGGAAGCCTCGTGATTTTGTGAATATCATTTGCCATCCGGATGATAATGCTCCGCTGCGTGTGGAAGACGGAGTTGAAATTATCGGGGGAATTATCGCGTTGACGTCCTTGGCGGAACGATTGCGGTCTTCTATTGGCAGTTTAACGATTGGTTGAAGGTGGGGGGCGTTCGTCCTAATGGGTCGGGCGGTGTGGGCTAGAAGGGTGTCTGCCCGGTGCCGGGCAGACAAGAACCCGCGTCCGACCCCCCGGCCCCGGCAGAGCCGGGGTAAACGGCGCAGAGGTGTCTGCGCCGCCGGGGTCTGAAAAGCCCACCGGGCTTTTCAGCCTCATCCGTGACGCCTGGGGGGGCAGGGTCACTTGTCGAGGTTGTGGGTGAAGAGCCGCTGCTGCGTAGACAACAAAAAAGGATGCCCCGATGGGACATCCTTTTTTGTTGTACACGAAGCGGACGGGGCTCGAACCCGCGACCTCAGCCGTGACAGGGCTGCGCTCTAACCAAACTGAGCTACCGCTCCTTGCCTTTGTTGCTCCCTCCTTGCGGTGGGTGCGGGCAAATTATACGCAGAGTGAGGAGGGATTGCAAGCTTTTTTTTGTAAAAATGCTAATTTTTTGGAGAAATAGTCTTTTTTTTCGGTTTTTGGGTGCTTTTTTTGGGGTGGGTGGGGAAAGTAGTCAGAGGAATTCCCGTTTGGCAGCGGCGGGAATGGCGTACATGAAGCGTTGGCCGTAGTATTTGCCGGTGATGCGGGAATCCAGCAGTGTGATGATGCCGTGGTCTGTGTGGGAACGGATGAGACGGCCGATGCCCTGTCGGAATTTGAGGACTGCTTCCGGGAGGCTGTAGTCGCGGAAGGGATTGCCGCCGCGTGCCAGTATGGCCTCTGAGCGGGCTTCCACCAGCGGGTTGCCGGGAGATTCAAAGGGGATGCGGGTGACGATGACGTTGGAAAGTGCCTCACCCGGGACATCCACGCCGGTCCAGAAGCTGTCCGTACCGAAGAGGACGCTGCCGATGTGGTTTTTGAAGCTTTGCAGCATTTGGGAGCGGGTGAGGGAATCACCCTGCACCAGCAGGGGCCATCCTCGCTCTTCACAGAAGGGACGCAGGCGGGCGGCTTGGGCTCGCATGAGGTTGTAACTGGTAAAGAGAACAAAAGCGCGTCCCTGAGATTCATCCAACGCACGCATGATCCAGTCGGTGAGAGCAGGTTGGTACACGTCTTCCTCAGATGCGGGCGGCGGAGGGGGCATGCTGCGCGCCACAATGACGCGCATCTGCTCTGCAAAGTTGAACGGGCTGCCTATTTTGAGGGTGGCGGCAGACTCCGCGCCGATGCGCCCGGTAAAGTAGTCCATGCTCCGTTCTCCCGTGGAGAGGGTGGCACTGGTGCAGATGCATGCGCGACCGGATTCAAAGAGTTTTTCGCGCAGAACGGGTGCTACATCGATGAGTGCGGAGCGGATGCTCATGTAGCGACCTTCCGTGCCGCTGCTTTCTGCCCAGTAGACGGATGTTTCGCTTTGTGTGAGCTGCACCAGCTCTTTTGTGGCGGCACACCAGGCCAGCAGACGGGAGGCCGTGTCCAGCAGCTCATCTCGGGTGAGCGTGTTTTCCTCTACGGAGGCCATCTCCCGTACTTCCTTGTAGAGCTCCTGCAGGGCGGGAGAGAGGAGGTCTTCCGTCCATTCCGGAGAGCGCAGGCGCACCGTGCCGTGGTGGGCATCCAACTGGCAGTCTGCCCGCGCGGCGCGGAAGAACTCTTCCGTGGCCACCTGTGCTTCCTCAATGAGACGCAGTAGGTTTGGGGTGGCATTGCGGCGCATGGTGCCTTTGTGTGTGTGCGGGTTGTAGAGCCTCAGCAGGTCGTAGGTGAGTTCTGCCTCACTGAGATTGAGCCCCAGCTGGTGGGCGGCAACGGTCTCTATGGTATGCGCCTCATCCAGAATCACGAAGTCTCCGGGGAAGATGAATCCCTGCGGGGCTTCTTCATCTTCTGCCGCCATTTCTTCTGCCAGTGCCAGTAACCCGAAAAAGAGGGTGTGGTTGAGCACCACCACGCGTGCTTCCTGCACACGGCGGCGGGCGGCTTGGTAGGGGCAGTCCGGACCGCAGTTGCGCGGGGTGCAGACGTGGTTTTCACTGCAGACTTGAGCCCACACCTTGGGAGAAATGTTCAGCTCTGCGGGCAGCTCTGCCAGAGAGCCCTCACCTGCAGCCCCGCTGTTGAACCAGAGCTGCAGGTCATGCAGCTGCTTGGTTTCTGCCTGGTTAAAGAGGTCGGTGGCTTGCTCCAGCGCGCGGCGGAGTCTTGTTTTGCAGAGGTAATTGGCGCGTCCTTTGAGCAGAGCGGCGGTGAACTCACAGTCCAGCGCACGGGCAACGGTAGGGATATCCTTGTGAAAGAGCTGCTCCTGGAGGTTGATGGTGTGGGTGGAGATGACTGCCTTGCGGTCATGCTCCAGCGCAAAACGGATGCCCGGTATGAGATAGGCGAGCGATTTGCCTACACCTGTACCGGCTTCTGCCAGCAGAGCCGTATCCGTTTCCAGTGCGCGGGCTACGGCACCGGCCATTTCCTGTTGCTGAGGACGGAACTCGAAGCCACGGGCTCCGGAAAGAATGCCCGTGGCTGAAAAATCCTGCAGGGTCTGGTCGTAAAGATGGCCCACAGCGGCAGGGGGAGCGGTTGTTACAGCGTACGATCGCCGGAGGCGGGCAGCTTGATGTAAAGCGGCAAATCCGGGAAGAAAGTGCGCAGGGTGTTTACATCCGTATTACCATCAATGAAATACCACTGATTGAGTTTCGTGCCGCGGCTGATGCCCGTATCAGTGATAATCTCATCACGCACGGCGAAGATATGGCTTCTGCGCTCAATGCGGGTGGTGCCGTTGCGGCTGGGCATGCTGATAATCAGCGTGGTGGGCAGCACCACGATGCGGCTGCGGTCTTTTGTCTGCTGAACTTCTTCTACCTTGCGGACGCCCTTGGTATCTTTGCGCACGGCCTGCACGGAAGCCATGGGCGGCGTGACCACGTACTCAGCGTAGGGGGCGCCCACGGTAAAGCTTTCAATCTTCACGCCGCTGTCCTTCATTGCCTTACCCATACGGGCATATTTTTCACGCAGGGCGCGGTCACTGGCAATCATGCGGGCGCGGGCAGCTTCCTTTGTTTCGCTGCGCTTGTTAATGCCCATGATGCGGTGGGCGCGGGCAGCCTCACCGCCGGGAGCGGAGGCTGTGAGCCGGTCCGCATAGGTGCGGCGCAGCGGCGGGTACATGGAATCCACCGCCCAGCCCATATCACAGTTGCGCACGGCCGCGCCGTAGCGGCGGGCGGCTTCGCGGGCATTGTCGGCGGCATCGGAAGCTGCCGAACTCACCCCGGACAACAGGCCCGACATCAGCAGAATCAGGAGGAAAACTTTCTTCATGCCCCCATCCTACCAGCTATGCAGCAGCGGCGCAAGGGTGAAGTTTGTACTACACTGCAGGTTGCGGAACTTCGTCTCACTCAGCGTCGGGAATTGCAGCCTTTCGGTTCTGCCGGAGGGGCAGGTAGAGGGTGGATTTAATGATAATCTGCAGCTCCTGAGACTCGTATTCCAGATAACAGCGCAGCTTTTCATTCATGTAGATATCTCCCTGTTTCTGCCAGCCACGGGACACCAAAGCGTCCGCAAACTGTTCAGTCGGCGGTTCGAGAAGCTGTATCACCGCTACGTTTAAATCCGGGTTAAAGCATGCGTCGGAAATGCAGAGTTGCCGGGTATCCAGCTCAAAATTGCGCTCCAGCTCCGCGCTGCTGAGCGTAGTCTCCTCCGCACAGGAGCAAAGGAGAAGAGCTGCGCCGACGGCGAATCGGGTTAAACTGGACTTCATGCGGCGGGCATCAAAGCATGGTGGAGGGGAAGAACTCTCCCGTGGTCAGCCAATGGTGCAGGGTGAGCCCTGCCAGGAAGGCAGCGGCCAGCACGGCAATCACATAGATGGGCTTAATGAGAGTGACGACCGGATTCTCTCGGGTAGTTTCAATCTCCGGGATGTGGGCAGCGGCATTGCTGCGCAGGCTGCGGGTGCGGCCTACGGGCTTGCGCTTGAGCTGCACGGGCACAACTTCCGCACGGGTCAATTTGGTTGCGCCTGTTTCTTCTTCATCCTCCCCGGCTGTTTCGGCTTCATTCACCTGTTCCGCGGTCGGCAGTTCCTCCGCGTAGGAGAGCTGAGCCGAGCCGATGCCGTATGCGACACCTGCCACGAGGGCAACACAGTTGTGCTGACTGTCACCGGCGGTAATCATGAGCTCCGGTGTGCAGCCCAGCAGCATGTACATGTTCAGCTCTGCATTCCATTGCAGCTCGCAATGCTGTTCTGCCACACCTTCCGTGTCAGCAATACGGATATCGCAGTCCTCACCGCTGCCTATCAGGTACATGAACTCAGGGTTGAGTTCATAGGCCAGGGGAGAACCGCTTGCGTCTGTGATATAAATGGCTGCCATGCTCCGCTCAGTATGCCAGAATGAGCCGAAAAAGCAACCCCAAAATGGTCACCGCCCGCCGGTAGGTATTGTTTTTTCGTTCTGTGTGGTCTTTTTGTCCAAAAACATCACGGGAAAATGGTTGCTAAATGGAAAGAATTACGTTACATTAAGCGTAGACAAAGAAGATATGTATCCACGTTGTGCTTTATTCTCAATTTTTCTGTTGTCCGGGGTTGCGGCAGCGCAGATGCCCGGTGGTGCGGCCTCTCACGTTCAGGTGGAAAGGGCTGTTCAAGGTAAGGACTGTATCGTGCGCAAAAGCATTGCGCATGCAGAGTCCATCAGTACGGTGAATATCTCTGCGGCTGTGGCCGGCTACCTCAAGGAAGTGAAGTTCAAGGAAGGTAGCATCGTCAAGGCCGGGGATGTGCTGATGGTGATAGATCCTATCCGCTATCAGGCTGCGGAGCAGAAAGCTCGGGCGGCTGTGGCTCAGCTGGAGGCGCAGATTATTTACGCCGGTAACCGTTACATGCGCCTTTCCCGCCTGGCAGAACAGCAGGCAGCCTCCAGAGAGGACATGGAAAGTGCTCTTGCCACGCTGGAAGAGTTGAAGGCTAAACGAGTGGCGGCTCAGGCCAATCTGGTGAAGGCCCAGAAAGATTTGTCTGACTGCACCATCAAGGCGGAAATCTCCGGGCGCATCGGGCGTCTTAATTTTGCACAGGGAAATTATATCAACGTGGGTGAAAAACTGGCAACCATCACCCAGATTGACCCCATTTACATGCGTTTCCCGCTCAGTCAGACGGATGTGAACAGCATTTTCGGCGGTCCCGGCAAAATCGCAGACGTGGCGAAGGTGACGATTGTCACCGCCAACGGTGTGGAATACCCCTCTGAAGGGAAAGTATCTATTGTGGACAACCGCCTGACCGGAGATACCGACAGCTATACGCTCTGGGCAAAGTTTGCCAACCCGGACCATGTGTTGACCCCCCGAGGCATTGCCGCCCTGCGGATAGCCCTTTCCGACACGGAGGAAGTGACCATGGTCCCGCTCACTGCGGTGCAGCATGATGCTGACGGTGCGTTTGTGCATACCGTTGACGAGCAGAATGTGGTGGCCCGCCGCAATGTGGTGGTGGGGCCTGTTCAGGGGCGCCTGCAGTCCGTTTATGAGGGCTTGCAGCCCGGGGAGACGGTGATTGTGGACGGTGCGCACAAGACCCGCGTAGGGGCAACGATTGTGCCTGTCAATACAGAGCAGTCTGCCGCTGCAAAGACGACCGGTTCTCCGCAGGAAGAGCAGCAGGAGCCTGCCGTTGCCGTGAAAACCGATACGGTGAGCGAGATAGAAGACCCCACGGTTATCACCTGTCAGGGTGCGCGCATTGAGGCCATCAACACCGTTGATTTGCGGCCTCTGGTGCAGGGCCTGTTGCAGGAGCCCCAATTCAGGGAAGGTGATATGGTGAAGAGCGGTGCTGTGCTTTTCCGTATAGATACCACTCGCTACCAGGCTGTTGTAGATGTCCGTAAATCTGAAATCGCACAGCTGGATGTTCGTATCAAAGATGCTCTGGTGAAACTCAACCGCCAGAAGTATCTGCTGGAGCGCAATGCTACCAGTAAGGATGACCTGGAGAGTGCGCAGGCTACCTATGATGAGCTGAATGCAGCCCGTCAGGCGGCTCTGGCGGAACTCATCATTGCAGAGGATGACCTTGCCCGCTGTACCATCAGTGCCTGCATGGATGCCCGCATCGGTCGAGTGAATTTCTCCGGCGGTAACTATATTACCGACAGCAAATCCCCGCTGGCCACCCTGGTGCAGCTCAGCCCTATCTATGTGCGCTTCTCCATGAGTGAGAACAGCATCCTGTCTGCTTTCGGCAATGTGACCCGCCTCATGAACGAAGCGGAAATTTCGCTGGTCACGGCCTCCGGCAACACATACGGAGAAAAGGGGCATGTGAGCTTCTGCGACAATATCATCCGCACCGCTACCGATACCCAGAACATCTGGGCATTCTTCGACAATAAGGACGGCCGCCTGAGCCCGGGCGGTGTGGTCACCATACGCGTGAAACGCAAGCCGGAGTTCCGTGTGCCCTCTGTATCGGCAGACGCCGTGCTGGTGGATACCGCAGGACACTACGTCTTTGTAGAGGAAAACGGCTGCGCCCGCCGTCAGCAGGTAATCTGCGGCGGCACTACGGAGGACGGTCGCACCGCCATTCATTACGGACTGACCCCCGGTCAGAAAGTCATTATCAACAACCTGGCATCCCTGAGCGATGGGACTCCGGTTCAACCCGAATAACCTTTTACGCCGACCATGTTTTCTGAATTTTTCATTCATCGTCCCAAGTTCGCCTTCGTTGTTTCCATCGTGATGATGCTGGCGGGTCTCATCTGCCTGTCGCTCATGCCGGTGTCGGAATATCCGGAGGTATCTCCGCCCACCATTTCCGTGCGCATGACTTACGCCGGTGCCAGTGCGGAAGAATTGGCGCAGGTGGTGGCAGCCCCGGTGGAGGAACAACTCATCGGTATGGATGATTTGGAGTATTTCTACTCATCCTGTGCCAACAACGGTTCCTACTCACTCACCCTCATCTTTGCCTCCGGCACGAATGATGACATGGCCATGGTGAACGTGTCCAATGCCATCAAGGCTGTGGAATCCAAGCTGCCGGCAGAAATCAAACAGACCGGTTACAACGTCCGTAAGCGCTCGGGAGATATGCTCTGCTTCGTCAACTTCAGTTGCGATGAGAACAAAATGAGCATTCTGGAGCTGTCCAACTGGGTGCGCATGAACGTGAAGGACCGCGTGTGCCAGGTGGACGGTATTTCCAGTGCAGATATTATCCCCAGCCGTAACTACGCCATGCGTGTGTGGATGAACACCACACGCATGAGTGCGCTGAACATTACCCCTGCCGATATCAAAGCGGCCATCAATGAGCAGAATATCCAGGCGGCGGCCGGTTCCGTGGGCTCGGAAGACGAAGAGTCTTACGCCACGTTCAAAGTGACTGCTACCGGACGCCTCAAGACCGTGGAGGAGTTTGGCAATATCATCGTCAAGCGTGGCTTGGACGGCCATGTGACCATGCTCAAGGACGTGGCTACCATTGAGCTGGGTGCGGAGCGCAACTCCGGCTACAGCCGCGTGAACGGCAAGGATTCCGTGGGTATGATTGTGTTCCGTAACAATGATGCCAACGCCGTTGCTACCGTGGGGGCTCTCCAGAACTGCATGAAGGAGATTGAGAAAAACTTCCCGGACGGCATGGACTGGCGCATGGGCTATGACCCGACTCAGGCAATTTCCGCCACCATGGAGGAAATCGCCATCACGCTGGGACTGGCACTTTTCCTGGTGATTCTGGTGACCTATCTCTTCCTGCAGGATTGGCGCGCCACGCTCATTCCCTCTCTGGCCATTCCCGTGTCTCTGCTGGGTGCGTTCATGATTATGTACCCTCTGGGCTACACCATCAACGTGCTGACCATGTTCGGTCTCATTCTGGTGATTGGTTCACTGGTGGATGACGCCATTGTGGTGGTGGAAAACGTGATGCGTATCATCCAGGAAGAGAAGCTCAGCCCGAAGGAAGCTACCATCAAGAGCATGAAGCAGATTACCGGTGCCATTATTGCCACTACGCTGGTGACGCTGGCCGTGTATGTGCCCATTGCCTTCTATGGCGGTATGGTGGGTGTGATTTATACCCAGTTCTCCGTGACCATGTGTGTGGCGCTCTGCATCTCTACACTTAATGCTCTCACGCTTTCTCCGGCACTCTGCGCCCTTATTCTGCGCCCGGCCGGGACGAAGAAGAACCGTCTGAGCGAGCTGATATTCCTGCCGTTCAACTGGGTGTTGGAGAAATCCCGAGCCATCTATCTGAAGGGTGCTTCCGTGCTGGTGAACAACGCCTGGCTCACGGTGCTGCTGGTGCTGCTTATCATCGGCGGTAACTATGTGTACTTCACCGGTTCTCCTGCTTGGTGGAATGAGATTTTCCGCCCGACTCCCGCCGCCCCCGCAGACCCCGCAGCTGCCATGGCCGCCAAGATGAAAGCCGGCCAGCAGCAGGATAAGGGACTGGATTATCTCTCCCTCATTGCCCCGAAGATGATTAACAGCTCTTTCATCCCCACGGAGGACAAGGGTGCCCTCTTTGTGATGGTGAACATGGAAGGTACGGCAACTGCCAAACAGCGTACCGATAAAGTGATGCGCCAGATTGAGGAGAAAGTTAAGAATATCCCCGGGATTGAAATGGTGACCACCCAGAGTGGCTACAGCTTTGCCTCCGGTTCCGGTGAAAGCAACGGTATGATGATTGTGCTGCTCAAGCCCTGGAGTGAGCGTACCACGCCGGAGCTGAGCAATACTGCCATTGCCGCCGCCATCAACAAAGCCTGTGGGGATATTCCCCAGGCCTCCATCATGGCCGTTACCCCGCCCTCTATTCAGGGCTTGGGTATTACGGGCGGTATTTCCCTGGTGCTGACTGTTTCCGGAGATGATGCCACGCCGCTGCTGCTGGGCAACATGGTCAAGGAAATGCAGGCCCGCCTGCAGGCTCGCACCGATTTGGTGACCATGGTGCGCAGTGAGTATAATGCCGAAAACCCGCAGGTGTTCCTGGAGGTGAACCGCCAGAAGGCCCAGTCGCTAAATGTGCCGGTTAACACCATTTTCAGCACTCTGCAGAGCGTGATGGCTTCCTCCTATGTGAACGACTTCACCCTCAACGGATTCAACTTCAAAGTGATGATTCAGGGTAACACCCGCGACCGCCGCACGGCAGATGATATCCTCAACCAGATGGTGCGTAACACTAAGGGGGAGATGGTGCCGCTTTCCGCTCTCTGCACGCTCTCCTACCGCATGGGGCCTGCCTATTATGAACGCTTCAACCAGTACATGAGTGCCAACATCACCGTGCAAAGTAAGGCCGGTATCGGCTCCGGTCAGGTCATGAAGTTCATTGAGGATACCATCGCGCAGCTCAACGAAGAGGAACGCAAAGCCGGGCGTGATCTCATCTGGGGTGCGGAGTGGAAGGACCTCTCATACCAGGAGCGCAAGAATGAAGGCAAGCTGGCACCGCTCATTGCCATGGCCGTTATCTTTGCCTATCTCTTCCTGGTGGCGCAGTATGAAAGCTGGACCACCCCGGTGCCGGTGATGCTCTCCGTGACCGTGGCCACCATGGGTGCGCTCATGGGTGCGCAGCTTTTCGGCCTCTCCATGTCCATCTATGTGCAGCTGGGTATCCTCATGCTCATCGGTCTGGCGGCTAAGAACGCCATTCTCATGGTGGAGTTTAGTAAGGAAGACCACGAGAGCGGCACCCGCATTCAGACGGCGGCCATCAATGGTGCGCGCCAGCGTTTCCGCGCCGTGCTCATGACGGCTATTTCCTTCCTCTTCGGTGTGTTCCCGATGGTGGTAGCCACCGGTTCCGGTGCCGCGAGCCGAGTGGAAATCGGTGTCACCACGTTCTTCGGAATGCTGTTGGCTACCGTGTTCGGTATCTTCATGGTGCCGCCGCTCTACTCCATCTTTGCCCGCATGCGTGATTGGACGGCTGCCCGTCTGCGCCTGCGCCGCATCCATATCATGGGGCGCAATAAGTAACACCTCTGAAACGGAAGTCAGTTTCTCCCGCGCATCGCTCACACGGTGCGCGGGATTTTTTTGCTCATTCAGCGCACGCGGAAAAAAAGGCTCGGACAAAAAGTCCTGAAAAACATTCCCGAAGCAGGAAATATGCTTGAGTTTGGATGGTATAGGTGTTAGCATACGAACAACATGGTACCCAAATTCTTATTTCTGATTTTCCCGATGCTGGCAGTGCTGCTCGGGAACCCGGCGCCGGCACTGGAGCTGGAGGTGCTTTCTCCGGAAATGACCCGTCAGGAGGCAGATGATTACCTGACCCGCGATTACACCTACCGGGTGCTGGAGGACGGCTCTGTCCGCCGTACATGGAGCCCGGATGCCAACAGCCGACTCATGCTGGATTTCGACCCGAAAAAGGGCACGCTTCTGAGCATGATTATGGAATACCGTAAGCCGATTGCGGAGGAGGAAGCGATGAAAATGCTCCGCATCATGACCTGTAAGGAAAAGATTTCCTGGGCCAAGATTCCGGAGGATAAGATGTCCAAAATCGGTGTGGATGGGGCAAAAGCCGTTAAGGTGGGCAAGGGGGTTGCCTTCTATGAGGCTACGGCAGCCGGTAAATGCCTCCGCATCACGGTATACCCTCGTCCTCCGAAAGAAAGCCGTCTATTGCTGCGAGAGATTGCCGTGAGCGAAGCCATGCAGAGCTCGTTCACCTCCTCCCAAGCGGTGACGGACTGCCGCAAGCTGATGGAGGAAGAGGAAAAAATCTTCTTCACGCCCAACAAGGCAGAGCTGGCTAAGGTGGCGGCAGCTGCCCGCAAGCGTAAGGCAGAAGCCGGTGATGAGGAAAGTACCTCCATTGCCGTCAATACCGTGCAGCAGGATGAACCTGAGCCGGAGGTGGAGGATGAACCCGCTGCAGAGGCAGAAACCGTCACGGAAGTCAAGCCTGTGGCTTCTACCGAAAAGAAGAAAAAGAAGAAAAAGGCTCGCGAGAAGACCTTTATGGAGAAGATGGGGCTGGGCAATATGTCTGAAGGCGAGCTGATGGCCTATGGCGGCGGTGTGTTGGTGCTGCTGCTCATCATCATATTTGCCGTGCGTTCTAAGATGAACAATGATATCCGTAAGAGTCGGGAGAAGAATATTCGATTGGGAACGGCAACATCCGCCGACCAGTTGGGGGCTCCCCGTCGCAGTCCGCAGCCCCGCCGTAAAAAGTAACGCTTATTTATTAGACCGGAACACGAAACGTGACTATGAAACTTCGTCAACCATTTTCCTATATAGCCGCTCTGGCTCTGGTATGCGGCGCCATGCTGTGTGGTGCTCAGGATAACCAGCCTGCTCCCAAGGCAGATAAAAAAACTGAAAAGAAAGCAGAGAAGAAAGACGCTGCTGCCGATGGTGAGTATGTGAACCGCAAGATGTCGGAAAACTGGAAAAACCCGGAGGCTACGCTGCGCCGCCTGGGGGCATCCATTACCGAGCGAGTGAAGGGTACGGACCCGGAGAATGTCCGCCGCTTTGTAGAGAAACCGGCCAACCGACTTCTGCTGGCCCAGTGGATGCTGGCCTGGTGTGATCTGCATGGTGCTACCCCCCAAGCCGTGCAGAATTCCGTGAACGCGGCGGCCGGTAAGTACCGCAACCGTGACCTGGACCTGCAGGTGCAGGAATCCATCCTGGAAGATTTGCCCAAGGATGAGCGTGAGGAACAGCAAAAGAAGATTGCTGAAATCAAGACTGATTTGGAAATGCTGCAGAAGCATCAGGAGCTTCCCTGGACGCTGGCACAGTTTGCCGAGCGCAAGGATAGTAAGAAATTGCTGGAGGCGCTTTCCAGTGACTTGGAGTGGATGTACCAGCTGGTGTTCAGCGGAGAATGCATCAACCCCGGTCGGGCACTGGCCATCATGCAGGGGGTGGCAGAGCGCCATCCCGATATGTATAAAACCCGCATGGTGCGTGATATTGCCACCGCCACCGGTCTGGAGTTTGCCCGCGAGTGTTGGGAATACGGTAAGGCCATGGATCGCGCGGATTATTACATCGGTAAATGGCGCAACAAGAAGCTCAACGTCGTCTTTGAGACGCTCCCGTTCTGGCAGCGGCGTATTCTCTGCGCCAGTAAGTGTTCAGACGGCTTCGGCAATGCCTCCGCCGGCCTTCCTGCCAGTTTTGAGTGGGTGCAGGATAATGTGCGCGTTCCGGCAGAGCGTTTTACCGGCTGCTGCTGGCGCTGCGGTTACAAACTTTGGAACCCGTATGCTCAGAGTGTACACGGCGCGGATTACCGCAACCCCTTCAACGGTATGTTTGACAGCAATCACCACCAGTTCACCTATGAGGTGGGCGGCGTTTGCGGTGGCCTTTCACACTTCGGTGCCTATGCTGCCACCGCACACGGTGTGCCCGCTCTGACCATGGGTGAGCCCGGTCACTGCGCTTTTGTGCTGCGACTCAACGGTGAATGGGTGCCTGCATACTCTGTGTTCTGGCAGCACAGTCTGCACTGGACCCCGTGGGCGCAGAACTGGCGCTACACCTCACTGCACATGATGACGGAGCTGCTGGAAGAGTCCGATGAACTGGATAACAATGTGGCGTACACCTATCTGGCACTTGGTCGCATTCTGCAGGAGCGCAACCGTAAGAAAGAAGCGCTCAAATGCTTCTTCCATGCCGTAGAGACGCAGCCGCTCAACTACACGGCTTGGCGTGCCGCCGCGCAGTTCCTGCAGGAGAATTACCCGGGAGATGCCGTTCTCTGGCGGCGTTTGCAGGATAGTGCCTGCACGCTGCTGGCTTCCCGCTATCCGGAGATGGCCGCAGAATTCCTCCAGAAGCATGTGTACGACAATCTGGCCAAAACTCCCATCTCTAAGGATGATATTAAGCAGTGCATCCATCTCTTCTGGAGCTCGATGTATGATGAAGGTCCGGCCCGCTGGGAGGTGGGCGTGATGGCTGACCGCCAGATGCGCCTGCTGGAGAAGGATGCCGTGCAGCCGCAGGTGACTGTCACCGTGGGTGAAGGAGAAAAGAAGGAGACCAAGAAGGTTGATAAGCTGAATGTGGACAGAGCCTGTTACCTGTTTGCCTCCATCTACTCCGCCGTTTCCGCCAAGCCGGTGCTGCCCACCCGTGTGGTGGATTGGGCAAATGAGCTGGATGCCATGCACAACCACGCGCTTTCTGAGCGTGTGAAGCAGATGACGGCTCACTTTGGTCATGTGCCCTCCGGTCCGAAGGGCGAAGTGATGCAGAACAGAATGTTGCTGGCTGCGGAAGCCTCATTTAACATGGATGCTTTCCAGTCCATGGGGCGTGATATGGCAGATGCCAAGGGCTTGTTGAGCGGTGAAATGCCGGCACATGAGCCCATTGCCGGTACTGTTATGTCCCAGGGCGGGTTGGTATTTGCCGGAAGCTATGCAGAAAGTGATACCCCGGCCGGTCACTGGGGCGTGCTGGAGGGCTGTGGAGGTAATATTGAAACCGCAGCAGAGGCAGATGCCTGGGTGGGTGTCATGCTGCCCAAGGATGCCTTTGTTTCCGGTGTGGTTATCATTGGCCCGGATGGCAAACAGCAGAACCGCAACGGCATGATTATTCAGGTTTCCGACAGTGGTAAGGACGGTTCCTGGCAGACGGTAGGCAGTCCGCTGGGGGATTGTACCGGGCGTATCAGCCGGGCGGATTTCAGCAGCCAGGAGAGCAAGTGTAAGTTCCTCCGCGTGCTGCGTAAGGGCGGCAATGCTCCGCTTCAGATTAATGCCATCTATGTCTACGGCCGTCCCGCAGCATGATGTCCGGTATTCAACATAACTCAATTTTTCATCACATGAACAGATTTTTTACCGCAATATTGGCTGCCGGTCTGCTGGTGGGGATGCCGCTGCAGGCTGCCACACTGGTCAAGGATTATGCTGAGGCCTCACAGGCTGTGGGCAAGAACGGATACATCCTCTTTGCCTACGGTGCCAACTGGGACCCCACCGGCTTGCAGATTTGCAAAAAGCACATGGAATCCGCCGCCGTGAAAGAGGCTGCCGGAGATGCCGTGATGTGGACGGTGCCGTTCTACCAATTCCCCACGGATGAACAGAAAGCTGACCAGAATATCAAGTGGGGCTCTTTGGGGATGCCCCACGGGCACAGTGCGGAGTCGTATCCTGCGCTGATTCTCTATGATAAGAACAATGTGAACTATGCTACCATCAACGGTGCATTGGTTCAGAAAGGTACGCCGGAGGAGCTGGCTGCTAAACTTAAGGAAACTATCGCCAATAAGCAGAAACGTGATGAAGTGATGGCAAAGGCAGATGCCGCTCAGGGGGTGGAGAAAGCCAAGCTTCTGCTGGAGGCCTGCCGTATCCCCGGGCTGCACCGCCCGGACCGCATCGTGGATACCATCAAGTCCATTGACCCGCAGGACAAGTCCGGAGCCATTCGCTCACTGACCTATGAGCCCAGTGCCAAGGCGGAGGCCTATAGTGAGAAAACCAAGGAAGAGACGATAGCTGCAATGGAAGAGCTGCTGCAGGATCCGGCCTTTACCCCGGAGCAGAAGCAGTCCATGTACGCCATCATGGTGGGTAAGATTCATCTGGGCGGTTCTTATGAGGAACGCGCCAAAATCCTGGAGCTCACCCGCAAGATGCAGGAGCTGAATCCGGATTCTCTGCTGGGGCGTTCGGCGGTGATAGCCGGCCGTCTCTGGGGCGGCCAGATTAACTATGAAACCGGTTGGTCGCCGCTTTGCCTGCCGCCCGGCGGTGGTCTGGTGCAGATTGTGGGCCGTGTTCCCATCAGCTCTCCCGGGCGCTATACGGTCACCTTTGTCAAAACTGGCGGTGCGGATTTGCGCGTGCTGGCCGTGGAGGTGCACAGAGGCAACACCAAGGTGAACGCAGATGAACATGCCTGCGTGGTGCAGTACCCGCCGAAAGAAGAGGCTGAACCCAAGAAGGGCGCACGCCGCCCGAATCCCCGCGCCGCCAAGGAAGACAAGGATAATGTCTACACTGTTTCCGTGCCCAAGGGGAAGGATATTACGCTGCATGTCCGCGTGGAAAACGGCGGCAACTGCTATGGCCGTATTATTATCCGTAAAAAGTAAAAAACAGCTTTCCTCTGCGTCCCGCCCATGGTTTTCCGAACCGTGGGCGGTTTTTTTTTGTAGTTGCGCGGGAACAGGTGCGGATGTTTTATTTGTTATTGCTTCTTTTATCTGCGAGAAAAACATATAACCCCTTATTGTTAGACATGTTTGAATTCTGTTTTATGTTTTGTTTTTGTATCAATAAATGATTGGATTTGTTATTTTGAGATATATCTGCGTATTTATCGCGCTTCGCGGAGCCTATGGGTGGCGGCGTTTTGCCCGGATTCGAAGAAATTGTTGTTGTATTACAATGATTTAGTGGGGAGGTAAAATGCTGAAATGATGTCGGAATAAACCTATTTCAAAAAAATGACACGAAATATTGGCAAAAAATGAGGAAAAAGTATGAAAAATAAGTTTCTTGCTTGCAATCTCAGAAAAAATAGAGTAAAAGGAAAGTCAGATACATTTGTTTTTTATGGCCAAGAAACACGCTACGTATACTGCACAGGAAAAGACCGAAATCGTATTGCGAATCCTCCAGAAGGGTCGTGATAACACCATTCAGAAAGTTGCAGCAGAAAAGAATATCGTGCCCACGCTGATTTCCCTTTGGAAGAAGCAGGCCGAGGAAGCGATTCTGAAGCGCTTTGAGAATGCAACCCCCGGTCGTCGCAAGTCCGTGGAACCCAAGGCTGCACTCAAGGAGGATGCCCGCGCGACGCGTGTTGAGCTCCGCCGTGCCAAGACGCGTGCTACGCGTGCCGAGAATAAGCTCAAAGGCGTGACCGAGCGTCTGGCTGTTCTGGAGCAGGGTGTGACCGCCATGTCCACTGCTATGGGCTGCAAGCTGGTGAAGAAGCGCGCCAAGCGCGGTTCCCGCAAAGGCTGATGCGACTCTCTGACCGCTGAATTAGAATCCCCTGTGCGCATGAAACGGCGCGCTCGGGGATTCTTTTTTGAGTCTCTCGGAGCGCATGTTGTGTCATGGAGCACGGTATGTGACAGAATCCGCGTGACAGTGTCGTATAATTTGATAAGGTGTGTCAGAAACAGTGTTGATACACACGAAAGAAAATTTTACTATGAGAACAGGTTTTGGACAGTTGTTTAAGAAGCTGTATGCAACCGGTGCGTTGGCACTGGCTGCCGTAGCGGCGGTGCCGGCTCCCGTGCAGGCAGAGCCGGATTATGATTTAATCGGTAAGCAATTTTCCCTGGTGCTGCAGAATGCGCATTTCTCCCGGGAGCGCTTTACCCAGGAACAGTATGCCAAGTTCCTGGAGTGTTATGTGCAGACGCTGGATGCCCAGCATCTTTTCCTGAGTGAGGATGAAGTGCAGCATCTGCGGAATCAGTACGCCACCAGTTTCGGTGATTATTTGCTGGCCAATCAGACCGCCAGACTGGCGGAGGAACTGTACGCCTACTACAGCGAAAGAGCACTCGCCCGCATCAGCTTTGCGGAGAAACTGCTGCGTAGCTATGCGGAGAAGATGCCTGCGTTTGATTCTGACCGCACCACGGCCCGCACCCGCCGCAAGCTGCCGCGTGCAGCCAATGCCGCTGAGCTGGAGCAGGTGTGGCGCGACCAGGTGGAGGACATGCTGCTGTCAGAGGTGATTCGCCGTGAAAACGTGGCTAAACTGGCCGCAGATAAGGGTAAGCCGGATCCCAACGCCAAGGAGAAGCCCATTGTTGAGAAATTGCTCTCCCGCCTGAAGCGCATGCGCAATGATATCCAGGAGGCTGACCGTGAGGATATGGTGTCTCACCTTCTGAATGCCGTGGCTCACGTGTATGACCCGCACAGTGACTATATGGGTGCCCGTGAGGAGCAGCGTTTCAAGGACATGATTAAGGCCTCCATCGTTGGTATCGGCGCACGCCTCAAGTCCGATGACGATGGCTCAACGTCCATTGAGGGTATTGTGAAGGGCGGTCCCGCTGCCAAGTGCGGCCAGCTGAACCTGGGTGACCGTATCGTTGCCGTTGCCAAGGATGGTGATGAGAACTGGACTGATATCATGTTCCTGAGCATTGATAAGGTGGTGGACCTCATCCGTGGCAAGAAGGGGCAGGCCGTGAAGCTCCGCGTGCTGGATGCCGAGGGCGGCAATGAACGCGTGGTGTCCATCGTGCGAGATGAAATCCCCATGTCTGAGGAGCTTGCCAGCGGCAGAATCATTCACATGACAGCGCCGGATACCAATGGCCAGCCGCGCAAGTATCGTCTGGGTATACTGACTCTGCCGTCCTTCTATGTGGACCTGGATGACGGCGATGTGCACTGCGCTGCGGATGTGAAGCGCATTCTGCGCCGCATGATTATGGAAGGCGTGGAGGGCATCGTGCTGGACCTCCGTTTCAACGGCGGCGGTTCTCTGGATGAGGTGCGCAAGATGGTCGGTTTCTTCACCGGTGCCGGTCCCGTGGTGCAGGTAAAGGATTCCCGCGGTCATGTGGAGCGGCTCACGGTGAGTGGCCGTCCGCTGTTCCGTGGTGAGCTGGTGGTGCTCATCAACAAGCTGAGTGCCTCTGCATCTGAGATTTTTGCCGGAGCCATGGTGGACTACGGTCGCGCTGTGGTGGCGGGTGATGAGGCTACCTACGGTAAGGGCACGGTGCAGGTGCCCCGCGGACTGGCGGATTACATGCCCTATTTCTCCTCCCGTGAGGGTTGCGGTATGATTAAGGTGACCACGCAGAAGTTCTACCGAGTGGGCGGTGCCTCCACGCAGCTGCGCGGCGTGCCCAGCGATATTGTGCTGCCCACGGCCACCACCGGACTTCGTATCTCTGAAGGTGAGCAGGATTACGCCATGCCCTATGATGAGATTCCCCGTGCCGGCGGTTATGTGATGAGCTCCCGTATTGCCCGCATTCTGCCCGCGCTGCTGGGTCGCAGCGCCGCCCGTGTGGCCAAGGATCCGGATTTGCAGTACATGCAGGAGGATGCCGCCCGTGCGGATGAGCGCCAGAAGAAGAACAGCGTTTCCCTCAATAAGAAAGTCCGAGAGGAAGAAAATGAGAAGCTGCTGCTCCGCAAGAAGCGCATTGATGCCGAACGCAAGGAGCGTTATGAAAAGATGGCTGCAGAGGATGCCAAGACCATGGTGATTTACCGCTTGAATCTGGCAGACGTGAAGCTGGCCACGCTCCCCATTGCCTCCAAGGAGGATAAGACTGAGTTCATGGATGAGGTGGAGAACCCGGAGGATGAATTGACCGAGACCCCGGAATATCCCTCCAATCTTGACCCCGTCCTGCGCGAAGGTCTGCATATTGTCAAGGATATGATTGATATGCCCTGAGCAGGAGAATGATTTTTGCGCTGCGGCCTGTCCTCCGACCGGATGACAGGCCGCTTTTTTTGCATTTGCCATGGAGGGGCGGATATGATACAATGCGGCCGTGCGCGCATGGGGCATAGTTTTGCTGATGGTAGGTCTGGCAGCCACATTTGTGGGAATTGCCGGTGTGCCGAATGATGCCCGGGAATCTCGTGCCGCCCATTGGGATGAGGCTTCCATCCCCGTATCCATGCAGTGTGCAGCCTGCCACCGGAAAGAGTATGATGAATGGGTGGGCAGCCACCATGCCCGGGCCTGGCGGAAACTGAGCCCGGAGGATGCGGCGGCGTTCAATGGTCAGCGGATAGTGGCTCACGGTACGGAACTAAGCATGGAGAAAGACGCACAGGGCAATCCTCAGATTCGCGATGTGCGCTCCGGCCGCGTCTATGCCGTGGATTCCGTGGTGGGTACCACGCCGTTGGAGCAGTATCTGGTGCGCTGGCCGGATGGCGGACTGCAGACGCCCAGCGCTGCCTGGGATGTCCGGAAAAAGGAGTGGTTTGACGTCTTTCGTGATGACGCATTGCAGCAGGCTTCCGGCGGGGCAGAGCGTAAGCCCGGCGAATGGGGGCACTGGCAGGGACGGGGGATGAATTGGAACTCTCAGTGCGCCTGGTGCCACATGAGCGGCTTCCGCAAAAACTATGATGCGGAGAAGAATCAGTACGCCTCCGTCTGGAAGGAGCCGGGGGTTACCTGTGTCCAATGCCACCGAGTGGCGGAACAACCGGCGGAGGATGGTTGCATGGTAAGCCGTGCAGACCGTGCGTTGACGCCCCGTCAGCATGATGATAACTGCGCCTCCTGCCATGCCCGCCGTGAGGAATTGACAGACCGTTTCACCATCGGGGCACGCTTTGATGACCACTTCCGCTTGGAGCTGCCGTCTGTTCCGGGCGTATTTTACCCCAACGGTCTGCAGCGGGAGGAAGATTACTGTGAGACGGGTTTCCGGCTCAGCCGTATGGGGAATACCGGGGTAACCTGTTATGACTGCCACAATCCCCACACCGGCGGGCTAACTGAGTCCATGGATAATGACCGGCTCTGTCTCCAATGTCACGCCACGGAAAAGGTGGTCAACGGCGTGATGGCTCCGCAGGTGAATCGCAATCACCTCTGCGGCGGCCATGCTAACCGCTGTGTGGATTGCCACATGCCGGAGATGACTTACATGGGTCGCGACCGCCGCCGCGACCATGCGCTGCATTGGCCGGATCCGCGCATGAGCATGGAGCTGGGTGTGCCGGATCCCTGTCTGGACTGCCACCGCGATAAAAATCACCAATGGGCTGCAGAGTATCTGGAAGCACGCTATGGTAAGCGCATGGAGAAGTACCGCGGGCGTTTCCGCGCAGCGGGTGCCGCCATGCAGGGCAGGGGCAGTGCGGAACAGCTCGTAAAGGCTTACCGAGCGGAGGAGGTGAGTGCCTGGCGCGCCACTCTGTTGGGGCTCATGGCGCAGTATCCGCGCACGCCGGAGGTGTTGGAGATTGCCCGCCCGGCGCTGTCTGATCCCGACCCGCTGGTGCGCGCCGCAGCCGCGGCTCTGGTTCCTCTGTCTGAGCTGCAGCCCCTGTTGCGGGATGATGCCCGCGTGGTCCGGCATGCAGTCGGCTGGCTGCTTTTCCCGCATGTCACGCGCATGGCCGGAGCGGAAGACGTGCTCCGAGAGATGAAGAGTACCGCTCTCCTGCAGAGTGACCAGCCGCCCGGTGCCATGCAATTGGCTATGCTGGCCGCCGCAGAGGGAAAGCGCGCAGAGGCGGAAGCTCAGTATCGCCGCGCCATTGAGCTGGATTCCGCATCTGCTGTGGCGCGGATGGATTATGCCGTGTTCCTGGCACAGCAGAACCGCCCCGTGGAGGCTTTGCAGCAGATGCTCGCCTGCACGGAGGCTAATCCCGAGCACGCGGAAGCGCAGTACCGCCTGGGTATTTTGCTGGTGGAGCTGGGTATGCCGGATGCCGCCCGCCGCGCGTTGAAAAAAGCCCTGAAACTGCAGCCTTCTCACGCCGCCGCTGCGGAAACGCTGCGCCTGCTCAACCAACAAATGCACAGACGCTGATTTTTTCTCTTTATGGACTTGTTACAGAACAATGCGCTGCTGATAGTGCTGGGTGTTATCCTGGCTGCTATCCTGTTTTACGTTATCTTCAAAGGAGTCATCAAAATGATAGTGCTGGCCTCTGCCGTCATCTGTGCGGTGGCCGCCTGGATGTTTCTGCAGCGCAATGGCTTTACCTACCTGTCTTTTGTGACGGACTCTCCGCAGCCTTGGATGGTGCAGGTGCTTGCCTGGGGCTCTGGCGTTTTCATTCTGCTGCTCTTCTTCCACATCATCTCCTGGTTTACCCAGCTTTTTTCCTGGAATAAACGTCTGAGTGCCGGCGGTGTGCTGACAACGGTGCTGATGAGCCTGCTGATGCTTTGGGTGGGCGTGATGGGGCTGTCCTACTATGGCAGCATTGCCAAAATCCGCCATTATCATGAGCTGGCAGAGGCTCAGATTAACGGGGCCACGCTGCCGACGCTTCCCTGGAGCACGCAGGCCTGTGAGGCGCTGCGGCAGCATCCCTGGACTGCATGGGTGTCTGCCATTGACCTCATGGAGAACCGTGAGCAGACTAATTTGGCCTGTCTGGTGGCTTTCGGCTGCACGCTGGATGAACCCACCTACACGGCATTCTACCAATCCCAGCTGGCTCAGCGCGGGATTCCGCAGCCGACTCGTTTTCTGCAGCTTTTCGGGGATAAGGGGCTGCGCACGCTGGTGAAGGAGGGCAGATTTGTTACCCTGCTGGAGAATGAACACCTGACTACCTTCCTGCAGTTCCGCGAGACGGCATCCAAGTTCCGTGATATTCTCTGAGCTTCCGCTCAGAAACAGATGCCGGTTTCTCCTAGGATATCCACCAGTTCGGTGTAGGATGCCACGCGGGAGAGTCGCGGTCGCAGGGGCTTGGTGCCGGGTATGCCCTTGGCATAGGCCAGCAGGCGGGCACGCATGGCGCGCATGGTAACTGTCTCGTCTCCGTAGTGTGAGGAGTCAATGGCCATGCGCGTGTGGCGCAGCATGAAGGCAAGCTTCTGCGCGGGGGTGGGGGCTTCCGGAATGGTGCCGCTGCGCAGGTATTCCTTGGCCAGCCGGAACAACCACGGCGCATTCATGGCTGCCCGCCCGATCATGACCCCGGAGACCCCGGTGTTTTCCTTTGCCCGCTGCACATCCTGCGGGGTGCAGATATCACCGTTGCCGATGACCGGTATATCCACGCAGCGGGAACAGGCATCGATGATATCCCAGTCTGCTTTTCCTCCGTATTGCTGGGAGCGTGTGCGGCCATGGATGGCAAGAGCCTGCACCCCGGCATCCCGGAGCCGTTGAGCGGCTTCCGTGGCGCAGATGTGCTCTGCATCCCAACCGATACGGATTTTAACAGTAACCGGGCAGTCCCCGCCGAGCTCCTGCACCACGGCTGAGGCGATGCGCTGCAGCAGCGGTAAATCCTTCAGCAGGGAAGAGCCGCCGTTTTTACCCACCACCTTGGGCACGGGGCAGCCTGCGTTGATGTCCAGAAAATCCGGGTGCATGGCATCTGTGATGATTCGGGCGGCTTTTGCCATGTGCTCCGGAACGGACCCGAAAATCTGTATGCCCAGTGGGCGGTGCTCCTCTGCAAACTCCACATAGCGCCGGTTGCGTTCCCACGCCTGCAGCACACCTTCGGAAGATACAAATTCCGTCACCATGACGTCTGCCCCTTCTTCCTTGCACAGGGTGCGGAAGATGGGGTCCGTTACTCCCGCCATGGGAGCCAGATACAGGGGGAATGCAGAGAAATCCGGCAGAGCCATGCGCGGATTCTATCATAAGTTGAGCCGGCGGGCAAGAGTTACTCTTCTGTTGAATAGCGAACTCTGGCAGGAACTGAGCGCCCGTGCATGCGGATGCTCAGTCCGGTGCCGGGCTGCCCGGTGCGCCGCAGCAGGCAGGCCAGTGCCACGCTGCCGCCCGTGTTTGGGGAGTAGGCGGCACTGGTAATGCTGCCGATGATGTGACCGTCTGCATCCGTCACGGAATCTCCACGCTGCGGCATGCGTTCTCCCGGTTCACACAGCAGGGATATGAGCCTTTTTACCGAGCCGCTTTTGCGCTGGGCGTGGAAGGCTGCCGCACCGGGATATTCTTTGGTGAGATCACAGTACTGCTCCAGTCCTGCGCTGATCGGCGTGTTGGCTTTGCGTAAATCGTAGGCGGTATCCGGTGTGGCGTGTTCCAGTCGCAGCGTTTCTCTGGTGCCGGAGCCGCAGGGGGTGGCCCCGGCGCGGAGAAAATCCTCATAAAATCGTATTCCGGCAGCTGCCGGGCAAAACAACTCATAACCGGGGCTTCCGGCGAGCCCGCAGTGGGTCAGAATCAGCTCTTCTCCCATGAGCATGGTGCGCAGAATTCCCATGGGCGGCGGAAGCTCCGGAATGGGCAGCACGCGGCGCAGTATACGGATGCAGTCCGGACCGCATATAGCCATGCCGCTGCGGGTGTGTGTCAGGTTCTGCACCTCCAGCGGACCGTTCAAACGCAGCTTTTGCAGGCAGTTCAGCACGGTTTGTTCCATGACAGCATGCCCCAGCAGCAAAAATCGCCCTGCGCTCTCGCGGAAAAGGATGAGGCGGTCAATGATGCTGCCGTCGTCCCGCATCAGCAACGTGTGCTGCCCGAATCCGTCCGTACAGCGGGATATACGGTTGCTCAGCAGCCTTTCCAAGCGGGACAGTGCGCCGTTTCCCATCACTCTGAACTTGCTGAGGTAAGAGATGTCAAACAATCCGCAGCTGTACCGCCCTGCGTGGTATTCATCTATGAGGTTGCTGAAGTGGCGGGGCATGTACCAACCGTGTTCCGGTGCCATTTGCGCGCCTCTTCTGCGGTGCGATGGGTTGAGGGGAGATTCATTCATGCTCTCAGCATGCAGTATCTGTCCTCGTTAGGCAAGAAATTAGAAAAACCGTTGTGAGCCAAAGTACAACTTGACAGCAGGGCCACTATCCAGTATGCTTGTCATGCGCATGTTAGAGTATATTGACCAATTTCTGAGTGATGCCAGCAGTTTTCTGTGGGGCTACATCCTGCTGTTCTGCCTTCTGGGCACGCATCTGTATCTGACCGTGGTGCTGCGTTTCCCGCAGCGGTACTTCTTTAAGGCTCTCAGATACTATTTCTACCGTCCGTCGGAGGGTAACGGACAAATTTCCCATTTTTCCTCGCTCATGGTATCTCTGGCAGCCAATGTTGGTACCGGCAACATTGTGGGTGTGGCGGTTGCCGTGAGCACCGGCGGCCCGGGTGCCGTGCTGTGGTGCACGCTTACGGGTGTGCTGGGTATGGCCTCCCGCTATGCGGAAAGTCTGCTGGCCACTCGCTACCGAGTGCGAGATGCAGCCGGTAACCTGAAGGGGGGGCCCATGTATGCCTTGGAGCGCGGCTTGCGCTGCAAGTGGCTGGCTGTTCTTTTTGCCGTTTTCACGGCGATTGCTGCTTTCGGTATCGGTAATATCACACAGGCGAATGCCGTGTCCCGCGTGCTGGAAGAATCTGCCCTGCAGGTGCCTACATGGGTGACGGGCGGTGTTTTGGTGGTGTTGGTGGCTTCCGTGCTGCTGGGCGGGCTTAAAGGTATTTCCCGTGTCTGCTCTGCCTGCGTGCCCACCATGTCAATTGTCTATATCATTGGCTGTTTGCTGGTGCTGGGGGCTTATGCAGACTGTGTCTGGCCGGCTATCTGCCGCATTGTTGAGTGTGCGTTCACCAATCAGGCAGCCGCCGGCGGTTTCATCGGCTCCACCATCATGATTGCCATGCAGACCGGTGTGAAACGCGGCCTCTTCTCCAACGAAGCCGGTATGGGTTCTTCCCCCATCGTTTCCGCGCCGGTGAATACGCCCAATGCCGTGCAGCAGGCGTTGGTGGCCTCCACGGGCCCCGTCTGGGATACGGTGCTTATCTGCAATCTGACCGGTATCACCCTCACCACCGCCATTATGGCTCGCCCGGAGGTGGCTTCCGGCAGCGGGGATTTGCTGACACACGGTGTTTTTGCTTCGATTGGTGCTTTAGGGGGTATCCTGCTGACATTCAGTTTGGCCACCTTTGTGATTTCCACCCTTCTGGGCTGGTCTTACTTTGGTGAGAAGGCTCTGGATTATCTGGGAGGTTCCCGTCTCATCACGCCCTATCGTGTGCTGTGGGTCATTGCCGTGTATGTGGGTTGTGTGATTCCCAAGAGCTCTATTGTCTGGAACTTTGCCGACTGTGCGAACGCGCTCATGGCGCTGCCGAACCTGATATGTATGGTGGGACTCACGCCCGTGCTGATTCAGCAGACGCGCTATTATCTCTGGCAGAACAGGCTGGATGAAGTGGATGCGGAAATCCAGAATCCGCCTTCAGATGTGTGATTCCTCGGTAAAAAAAAAGTATTTTTGTGGCAGAAATTGACTTTTTGTCTTGACTTTGCCTGAAAGCTCATGTACCATGCCGCCGCTGCATGGCAGCAACAGTGCGCGAATAGCTCAGTTGGTAGAGCAGTAGACTTTTAATCTATTGGTCTCGGGTTCGAGTCCCGATTCGCGTACTACATGTCCCCATCGTCTAGGGGTTAGGACATATGATTCTCAGTCATAGAACCGCGGTTCGAATCCGCGTGGGGATGTAACAAAAAGGCTCACAGTTCCGGCTGTGAGCTTTTTTTTGTGGCGTTGTTCCCAAGCTTGAGGAAGAAGTCAAAATTGCTTGCCCCGTAAAAGGAAGTCACCCCGGAGCCGAAGCCCCGGGGTGCCCAACTACCCTATGAATCGGACCCTTTCGAGCCCGGGAACCTGTTTTGACGTCCGGTCCCGTAGACGAGGTGAATATAGCGCAAACTTCTGTTTTCGTCAAGCCAAAAAAACAATTTTTTTTTGAAAAAAACAATTTCAAAACAGATGTCGGCTCATGCCTGGTCAACAACGCCGATGCGGTCCAGAAGGTTGAGCCGCTGCATGAGATCCGCCGCTGCGAGTTTTCCGTCCAGCAGCTTTCGATACAGGCTGATGATGTTGGTTGTCTGATCTGCGTTTTCATCCAGCAGTTCCAGGCGGAAGTGGTTGAGGCCGCAGCGGCGCATGCCGTCGGTATAGCGTGCGGCGGTTTGGGCACGTCCGTTGAAAAGGGTATTGCGGCAGCCTTCATCGCTGCGCAGGTAGTGCATGGCGTGTGTGCGGTCCATGACGCGGACCTTGTGGTGGTCACAGGGCTGGCCGCAGTCCTTGAAGCTGTGTCCCCGTGAGAGGAAGGTGCAGAACACGCAATGCTCTGTATGGAACATGGGGATGTGCTGGTGGAGGGTGAGCTCCAGCACGGGGCCGCAGCCGCTGCTCAGCAGGTCTGCCAGCTGGGAGGCGTTCAAATCATAGGAGGGTGTGCAGAGTTGCATGCCGAACTGCTGCCAGAGGGCAACACTCTGCGGGTTGGCGGTGTTGAGGGAGAAATCTCCCACCATGGGGATTCCCTTTTGCCGGAAAAACATAGCGGCTCCCGGGTTACGCACCAGCACGCCGTCCGGCTCTGCGGCGAGTATGTATTTGAAGTAGCCGGCCTCATGCGGCTTCATGATGCGCAGCGTGGCAATCCGGATTTCTGTTTGCGGGCACTCGCTGCGCAGCTGCGCGGTAAGGGGGGCTAATTCGCGAAGGTTTTTGAGGTCGAGGTAGACACAGCTGACGCCGGCACGGGCGGCTGCCAGAGCCTGGTCTGCCTCTCTGCAGAGCACGGAGAGGTGGTAGCCCTCTGCAGGAGCCATGGGCGGGAAGAGTCTTTGCTTTTCCGTGGGCTGGGTAGGACGTGGGCAGGGGACTTCTGCTGCCGGGGCCTTCTTCAGCTCTTCTACCAATTCTCGGCGCATGCGGTTCAGGATGGAGAGAGGGAGCATGAGCCCTTCTTCCAGTTCTATCCGGCATTCTCCCAGTGTGTAGCCGGTGCCGCCCAGGCGTCCAAGCTGGGTGCGGAGTACCTCCGGGGTGAGGGGGCGGTTTTCTGCCGGTTCCAAGGGCTGGCCGCTGCCGATGGTGATGCCTCTGCACTCCAGCAGAAGCTGGCTGCCCATGCGTCCGGTGACGGTGAAGCGGAGCGGCTCTGCCGCGTCTGTTGCATGGCGGGCAAAATTGCTCCAAGTGGCGCGCAGTGCTTTATCCAGCGCAGGGTCGGCCGTCTTCCAGAGCAGGTTGCCGGGGCGTACGCTTCGCCAGTCGATTCTGCTGCCTTTGCCGTGGAAGTAGAGTCTGTTTTCCTGCATGCGCCAGATGCGGCCTCCCTGTTCCTCGTTTCTGTCCTGCCCGGCATCTATCACAAATCCGTCGCCCGGGGCGATGGGAATGGCGGGTGTGCCTTCCAGTTCTACCCATCCTTCACCGCAGCGGGTGATACGGCCGGCGAGGGCACCGCGTTTTTTACCGAAACGTCCGTGAGTAAGCAGGGGGTGGTCCGTGCCGTTGAGCCAACCTGCGGAAAAACCGCGGGAGAAAGCCATTTGCATGGCATAGAGGTCTGCGGCTCTCTGTTTGGGGGCTATGCCGCGGGCTTGCAGGGCGGCATCGATGGCGTGGCGATAGGCTCGGGTTGTGGCTGCCACATATTCCGGGCTCTTGAGTCTGCCTTCAATTTTGAAACTGTGTACGCCCGCTGCAATCATCTGCGGTACCAGATCAAGCGCACAGAGATCCTGCGGAGAGAAAATGTAGCGCCGCTCACCCAGTTGGCGCATGCGCCCGTCTACCTCAAGACGGTAGGGCATGCGGCATGCCTGGGCGCACTCTCCGCGGTTCGCGCTGCGCTGCCCCAGACTCTCACTGGTGAGGCACTGGCCGGAGTACGCCACGCAGAGTGCACCGTGGCAGAAAACCTCAATGGGTTTTTCTGTAGCTTTGGCGCAGGCTTCAATTTCCCGCAGGGAGAGCTCTCTTGCCAGTACAATCTGCTGCGGGTCAAACTGCTCGTCTACCCAGCGCACGGCTTCCGGGCAGGTGATGGTCATCTGTGTGGAGATGTGGAGCTCCAGAGTCCATTTGCCGCTCTTGCGGTAGCGGGAGATGAGTGCGGCTAACCCCGCATCCTGAACAATTACCCCGTCCACCCCGGCTGCATCCAGCGCGTCCAGATACTCCGTGGCTTCTTCAAACTCTGCCGGGAAGATAAGGACGTTCATGGTGACGTATGCCCGCACCCCGTGCGCATGCAGAAACGGGACGAGTGCCGGCAGGTCTGCGCGGGTGAAGTTGTCCGCGCGCATGCGGGCGTTGAACTGATCCAGCCCGAAATAGATGGCATCTGCGCCATTGGCCACGGCGGCGCGGACGCATTCCCAGTTGCCGGCCGGTGCCAGCACTTCCGGTTGTCTGGAGGTGTTCTTCATGGGGGGGGGAGATAACGGTGAAATCAGGCCATGCAGCGGATGCGTGCCCGGTCAAAATCTGCCGGGCAGATGGTTACCACCACCCGGTCTCCGGGGCGGATGATATCTGCCAGATGCGCTTCCTTTTTCTGCAGGAAGGCAACGGTTTCCTTACCGTTGGGCAGGGTGGCGTGATACGCCGTGGGTGCAAAACGCTCACGGATGGTGCAGATGGCGTTGATGAATTGTGAGGGATAGAGTGTGGTGCTCATGGGGGAAATCAGAATATGGTTTGGAGGCCTTTGTTGAGTAAATCAGTCGCGCCGTTGATGATGGTTTCCGCCGGCTGAGTCGGGATGACGGCAGGGGCGGATTCGCCCTCTTGTTCGGGGATGACGGTCTTGCGGGCTTTTTCCGCTGTTTCAAAGAGCTTGTGGAGCATGTTGCCTGCGGAATCAATGGCCATGCCCGGCAGGGAATGTGAGAGAAGGGTGGAGAGACGGACGCTGAGGTCCTCTGCGGGAGAATCAATAGTGCCGCTTAGGTTAATGTTGACCCAGTCGTACCCCTCTTCTCCCTTGCCGTTGAAAATGGCGGTTCTGAGCTGAGGGCTCGGCAGCGGAAGTCGGTCTGCAATGTGACGGGGAATGCCGATGGTGAGCCGCCCGCCCAAGGCCCCGTCATCAGCAATGATGACATGGCCGCGCACAATGAGGGTGTTGCCCCGTGAGCAGATGTCGATGCGGTCGATAAGCCATGCGTTTTTCAGCTGCATCTGCGGAGAAGAGTAGGGGTAGGTGATGTTGCAGTCCGCCCGCTCCAGCTCAATGGTGCGGTAGGGCTGCGTGTTATCAATTCTCAGCTCGGAGAGGAAGGGTAGTCCTTCAATTTTTCCGCGTTGCAGGGACAGGTTGCCTTCTGCCTTGCGGAGGCTGGTTTCATTTCCTCGTAAAATGCATTTGCCGAAAAGCTCACCGGTGAGCTTTTTCTTCCAGTCGTCTTTGAGCAGTCTGGATACGCTGGCTTTGTGCATCTGCAACTCTGCGGACCAGTTGCTGCTGATTTTGTCGTAATAAGCGCGCACTCGCAGTTCTCCGGGGGTGAGCATGAGTCGGCACTCCGTCAGGTCAATGCCCTTTGGGTGATAGAGCAGGGTGGCTGTTTTGACGTTGGTGTCACGCAGGTGGGAATAGGGGGTGTGCAGTCGGCCGTTTTCCAGCTCTACAGCCCAGCTTTTTCCGTTGCTCATGGGGCGGGCGGTGATGTTGCAGCCGCTGAGGCTGTATTGTTTTGCCCCTCGGTATATGCTCAGGTTGGCGTCCTTGCACTCGGCAAAGTCCAGTTGCAGACTCTGTGGCGCAAAACCGCCGCTGTCGCTTTTTCGGGCGGTGGTGTCGGTGCTGTTTTCCGCTGCATCGGTGAGCCTCCGCTGCTGCGGTGCAGCCGTTTCGGAGTCGGCGGATTCTGCATCGGCATCAGGAAGCGGTTCCGTGGCCGAGCGGAGAATAATCCAGCCCTCTTCCATGGTGAGTTTGCGGATATGCAGCTTTCTGTCCAGTAGTTTTCCGCGCTCAATTTGCGCCAGGATGCGTTCTGCACCGGCAGATTCCACGGTGCCCATGTTGATGAATCGCAGCTCGCTTTCCGCTACCTTATCACCGTTGATGCGCAGATTGTCGGCCATTTCCACCTGTGCTGCCCCGGTGGCCTGCTGCAGATGCAGACACATGTTGCGCCGGAAGGTATCTCCCTGAAGATAAGCCAGTAACTGATACCAAGCAATGATGCCGACGGTGAGCAGAAGTGCCAGTGAACCGAGCGTAATAAGGATAACTTTTCGCCACAGGCGCGCCTTGTCTGCGCCCCGTTCTCCGAATACTCCGCTCTTTCTCCGCCTCGCCATAATGTACCCCGCTCTTATAACAGCCATTTCCTGCCTTTTCAAGCCTTATTTCTTCCCGCCGAGAGTGAAAACGTGTGCGCGCGCACGAATCTATCCTGCGTTTTTATCCCTTTTTTAGAGAAAAATGTATTTTTGGGTCAGTTTGGAGTTGACTCTTGCGCTTGAATTTGCTTTACTGGCTATCGGAAATAGCCAACCAAACTTCTGAATATATGAAATTTACCGCTCTTATTCTCGCTGTTGCATGCGCCGTGGGTGTCAGCTCCTGCTGCTGCCAGACTCAGTCCATGCCCAAGCTTCGTCCGTTCCCGAAGGACTGCCGCAATATTGAATTCCCCCAGGCTCCTGTGAAGGTGCTTGACGTTAAGGGTAAGTAAATCTCTGCGTCTGATCTCATTTTTTGAAACGAACCGCCGGTGCCTTTGCCGGCGGTTCGTTGTTTTTTACCCCGTGCCGGAGACAATAGTAAGGAAAAGTTAGGGGAAATTGAATGCTTGCAGTCGGTAAACGGTGCGTTGAAATGCGTGTGTGCCATGAGGGGCGAAAGCGGTGCAATGGGTGCTAATTATTCATTCATGCGCATTTTGTGCGTGTAAAATAAACTTTTTTGAGCAAAAAAAAAGGCGGGGCGGTAAATCTTTCTTGCAAAAGCGGAAAAATTTGATTAAATGGAGAGGTCAATTCTGCATACTCGTAGTTATGAAATCAACGATTACTCGTTTCGCTGTTCGGGCCATGTCCCTTGTGACTATGGCGATGTTTGCCGGTACTGCATTCGCTCAGGAAGCCGCTGCCGGCGGTGGTTCACAGAAGACCATGCTTCAGACGTGGGTGATTGACGGTGGCTGGACCATGATTCCGCTCGTCGTTCTGCTCGCTATTACCATCTGCCTTATTGTGTACTGCATGCTGTCCCTCAAGAAGGACAAGTTCTGCCCCGCTCCTCTGCGTGACGAACTGATTGCCCTCATGAATGAGTGCCGCGTTCAGTCTGCTATCAAGCTGGCCTCCGAGAGCCCGACCTACCTGGGCCGACTGGTAGCCTACGCTCTGCCCAATATCGATGCCAATCGCCCCGAAGATTTGGGCAAGGACGCCATTGAGGACGCCATTGCCGACTTCACCAACAACGAGCGTCCCGGTATGATGTTCTGCATTGACATGCTGGCTCTTTCCGGTTCCGTGGCTCCGTCCATCGGTCTGTTCGGTACGATTCAGGGTATGGTGGGCGCCTTCGCAACGCTGGCATCCGCCGGTCAGGCAGACCCCTCCCAGCTCGCAGGTGACATCTCCGTGGCACTTCTTACCACCTTCTGGGGTCTGATTATTTCCCTTATCGCTCTGCCCGCATTCTTCTTCCTGAAGAAGGCCGCCCAGTCCCGTGAGTCTGTGTGTGTGAACGCTATTGAGGAGATGATTAACACCTCCATCAATGTGATTAACGCTGAAGCTCAGCTTGCTCGTATTCCCGAAGGTCTCTCCGGTGACGGTGAAGAGGACGAGGAAGAGGAATACGAAGAAGAGGAGGGTGAAGAAGAGGAGCAGGCATAAGCCTGTATGAGTCCGGGCCTGCTCTCCGGCGAAACGAGTATCCGCTGTCATGCGGAAATCCCGGGAGCAGGCGATAATCTAACCAACTTTCATTACCATGGGTAAGAAAAAATCAAGACCGGTAGAAGAGGTCAATGGGAACCCTAATATGTCTCCCATGATTGACTGCTGTTTCCTTTTGCTGATTTTCTTCGTGGTAAACGCTACTGCGTTGACGGTTTCAAAGGATCCGAGCATCAACATGCCCAGTGCGGTGTCCTGCTCTGAGCTGAAGGATGCTAACGGCTGTATCGTGGTGAACATTTTTGCAGATCCTGAAAAGATGTCCCCTGCTGCCGCTGATAAATATCAGAAGACCTACAAGCGCTCCGGCGTGATCTGGGGTGTTTCTGACGGTGATTCTTCGAAGGGCTTTACGATTGATGAAGCACAGCTGCTCTCTGACTTCATTACCAAGCAGAAGGAATTCTACAAGGGTAAGAATATGGAAGACAGTGCTATTCGTATCTACCTGCGCGGTGATATCGATGCGCCCTGGGAGCGTACGGCGGCGGCCATCCGCTGCGCAGCTGCAGCGGGTGTGAGCAACATGGTGTTCGGTACATTGCCGGCGCGTAACTAAACCTTTAACCAGTTATTCTGACATGGCAAGACACAAAAGTCGTCCCGTAGAGGAGCAGGGTGAGCCGGAAATGGAAATTTCATCCATGATTGACTGCTGCTTCCTGCTGCTTATTTACTTCCTCGTGGCAACTTCGCTGGTGAGTGAAAAGAAACTCGACGTCAGCATTCCCGGTAAGCCTGCTTCCGGCGGTACTCCGCCCCCCGTGGAGCCCGGTCGTATCCAGGTTGCTGCGAATGGTTCCATTACCTGGAATGATGATATGCCGGTGGGTGAGCCGTATGACTCCTCTGCCGTGGCCGGCACAGAGGCCTACCGCGCTCAGCGCAATCTGCCTCAGCTGGTAGAGGTGCTCAAGACCCTCAAGGAACAGGCACAGGCTGTGGATACCGAGCCCATCGTCATGGTGAACGGTGACCCCAGCACGCCGCATCAGCGCATTGTGGACGTGATGGCCGCTCTGGCTGAGGCTGATATCCACACAGTCGGTCTGAATACCACCGCTTCGGAGTAAAAACGAACCGGACTCCGGACAATACAAGGGGAGTGACGGAGCAGCAGTAAATGCTCTCAAGCTCCCCTTCTTTGTTCGATTTTCTCTCCTTCTTTACAAGTTTTCCAAAAAAACCTTCAGATTTAGTATATGAACAATTATTCCATAGCAACAGTGATGGCTGCTCTGGCTCTGACCGCCCCCATGGTGTGTCAGGCTCAGGATCCGCTGTCTGCGCTCGGTCAGGTCAAGAAGCTGTCTCAGGCCGGTAGGGCTGATGAGGCTCTGGCTCTCTGTGATCAGGTGTTGAAGCGTTTCGGTGGTACCAGTGCCATGGCCAAGCAGTTCGCCTACCTCATGCCTTTCTATGATTATGAGAGGGGTGAGATTCTGCGCAACGCCAAGCGATATGATGAGGCGTATGAAGCTTTCAAGTCCTTCCGTGATAACAAGCGCTGGCAGGACAAGAAGCTGCAGTCCTCTGCCAGGAGCATGCTGGCAGAAAAGATGCCGGAAGGTTATGACCCCTACCTGAAGCTCGCCATTTTCCAGATGGGTTATTGCCGCTACCTGCAGGGTGCCGGCAATCCCGCAGCCAAGATTCCCGGTGATCCCGCCAAGATGGCAGAAGCCGTGCCGCTGCTGGAAGAGTACCTCAAGCTCCTGAAGAGCGGCAAGGTGAGCCGCACGGAGCGCCAGATGAAGCTGGACGGTCAGGTGTGCTTCCTGCTGGTGCAGGCCAACCTGCTCAAGCCGCAGCCGGACTTCAAGAAAGCCGGTGAATATCTGGAGCTTTCCCGCAAGTCCCGCGGTCAAGTACCGGATGATTTGGCCATGACCGGTCTGGGTACCATTGTACAGGTGGCTACCAAGAATCCTGAGAATGCCGGTTGGGTGTACAAGGTGATTGAGTCCAGCCCCGCCAGCTATCGCATGGATCCGCTGCGTGCTGCTGCGCATGCCGCCAAGTTCCTGAGCTACGGTGTGGTGGCTACCGGGGCCGCCGGTAAGAACATGGGCCCGAATCCTGAGATTGCCGCAGAGGCACTCCGTTCTGCCAATGCGCTGATGGGACTTGTGCCGGATGTTCGTGAGATTTCCGTCAATCTGGTAGACAATATCAAA
This sequence comes from Akkermansia sp., assembly GCA_045635265.1. Classification (GTDB taxonomy): domain Bacteria; phylum Verrucomicrobiota; class Verrucomicrobiia; order Verrucomicrobiales; family Akkermansiaceae; genus Akkermansia. The sequence goes on along the minus strand of JAZRBU010000008.1, from coordinate 9,195 downwards.
TCTCTGGGTAAATATACGGGTGCCGTTGCAGATGTAAACACCGGTTCTTCTTATAATGCCGCCCGCCAGAAAAAGACGCTGGCTCTGTACAAGACGATGATGGGCAACCAGCAGAACCTGGAAGGCCTGGCTATCATGTACACCGGTAACTCTGCGCTCAACATGGGCTCCAGCCGCATGGGCAAGGCTGCATTCCAGATTCTGGCAGACCGCTATCCCAAGCTTTCAACCGGTGCCAAGAAGGGCAAGGATGGTAAGGCTATGGAGAAGGACGGCAAGCCTGTGCAGAATGTGCTGACCAACACGATTTACATGCAGCTCTCCCAGCTCTGCTATGCAACGGGTGATGAAGAGGGCGGTGCCAAGTATGAAAAGCGTGTAGACGGTGCCGAGCTTGGCGGTTCTCAGAGCAAGAGCCTGGCTTTCAACAAGCTGCGCCGTATTCTCGGCCAGCAGCAGTGGGCAGAGGTGATTCCCGCCGCCGAGGAGGTGAAGAAGGAATACAAGGACAATCCTTCCAACAAGTTCTACGCCACGGCTCAGTACTCCATTGTTGCTTCCTACTTCAAGCAGGGTATGTATGATGAACTCATCCCCGCTGCCAAGGAACTGTTGGGTGGCAAGATTCTCGTGGTAGGTGATGGCAAGGAGGCTCTCAATGCCAAGGAGGTCGCCACTTACGGCAGTCAGGGTTACTACTTCCTGATTGATGCCTGCATGAAGAAGGCCCGTCAGGATGCCAAGTTCTACGATGAGGCCATTTCCGTGTTTGAGGAGTTCGCCAAGACTTTCCCCTCTCTTTCCATTGAGGAGAATATCATGGTGCACCACATGCACTACAATGTGGCGGACGCCTACTTCAAGAAGGCTGAGCGCACCGCAGATACGGAAGCTCAGGACAAGCTCCGTGCTCAGGCTCTTTCTTACCTGAAGGTGATTATCGACAACTGGACTGATTGCGACTACTACGCCATTGCAGAGTTGCTGACGGCCAGTGTCAATATCATGAAGGAAGATATGGCTCTGAAGCAGGCTGCCATTGCCGGTCTTGAGCGTGCTACGGAAGCCGCCCTGAAGCAGAAAGACGGTAAGAATACGGCCGCCAATGCCCTCTACTGGCTTGCCAGCTATGGCAAGGAAATCAAGAACGACGGTGAGACCGATGAGGCTCATGCTGCCCGCGTGAAGGGTTATGTGGACCGCTTCTGGAAGGATGCCGATTTCGAGGGCTGTAATTATGCTCTGCAGATGGCTTCCGAGATGCTTGCCACGATGAAGGACAAGGACAGCTACACTGCTGCCGTGGAGCGCGCCCGCGCCGTCATCGGTCGTGAGGCTACCTACAACCACGGCAAGAATCAGGCTGAGCCTGAGCTGGAAAAGACCATCAATGCTTATGTGAAGGCCTATGTGACCGGAGCTAAGAGCTATGAGAACAAGGTGCTGACGCTGGAGGAAAAGACGCAGCACTTCACCAACTTCCCGGGCATTCAGCCGTCAGACAAGTATGCACGCGCTATCTTCCGCATGGCTCAGATTCGCGCCATGAACGAAGAGCTGAAGGAGCTCAAGGATGATGAGGCCGCCCGCAACAAGATGACGGCTGATATCCAGGCTACCTTCCGTGAGATGACCCGCGAATTCCAGCCGGATGACCTCACGAACTTCATCTGCGTGCAGGTGGGTGACTACCTGGTACGTTACGTCTCTGAGTTCCCGGATCCGTCCTCTAAGACGGAGGAAATTGCTCAGGCCACCACCTACTTCCAGAAGGTGCTTGACCGCAAGGGCGATATGCAGGGTGAGGCTCAGCTGGGTAAGGCCAACGCTCTGGCGTTCTCCAAGGATGCTTCCAAGCAGGCAGAAGCCGCAGAGATTTACAAGCAGATTTCCGGCTCCAATTCCGCAACGGTGGCGGCTCCCGCACTCAAGGGGCTCACCAAGTTGAATCTGCGCTCCGGTGACGCTGTTGCCGCCGTAGAGTCTGCCAACCGCTATCTGTCCGTGAATCGCGCCAAGAACGATGACCGCCTGGATATGCTCATGATGCTCGGTGAGGCCTATGCCAAGTCCGGCAAGGTGAAGGAGGCTCTGCAGACATACATGAACCTCTATAACCAGAATAAGGGTTACATCAAGTACTCGGCTCCGGCCTGTCAGGCGATGATGAAGCTCTTCTGGGATCGCAATACGCCAGCCTCCGGTGACCGCCTCAAGGGTAACTTCAAGCCTTCCGACCGCTGGAATGCCTGGAACACCGGTCAGCAGTATGTCACCCTCGTCAAACGCAGCAAGCTTGATGAGAAGTTCACCCCGGCGGATCGCGACGCTTTCAATGCCGTGGAGAATGACCTCAACACCTACAAGGCAGATGCCGGGGTGCAGCGTGAAGACAAGGAAAATAAGGAATTCCAGAAAAAGATTAAGCAAAGCTAACCCCATTTTACTCGATATATGAAATTAACGAATATCATCGGAATTGCCGCAGCTCTTCTCTCCTGTGCCTCCTTTGTGGGGGCTCAGGAAGAGGGTCCCAAGCAGGATAAACTTCGTGCTTACGTTGTAAAGGGTAAGATGAAGGGATTCCTGGTTATTGAAAACGCCGGCGGTAAGAACAAGTTCCAGTATATCCCCAAGGGTGCTGTGGATTCCAAGGTGGAGGACGATGTGAAGAACTGCACGACCTTCAAGCTGCAGTCCCCGGTTGACTTGGTGGAGGCTCTGCATGAGTTCCGCGCCAATGATTTGGCTGCCGCCCGTAAGGAGCTGGCTGCCGTTGGCAAGAAGTATGCTCAATACCGCGGGCTTCCCGGCAACCCCTCCGCTGTTGCTGCTTTGTATGAGCTCAAGGCTGCCGTGCGCCAGAAGGATTGGGCTGCCGTGCCCGGTCTGGCTGCTGCCATCACGTCAGAGGACCCCACCTACAATGAGTATGACCTGACGCTGGCCAAGATGGCTCCCATCGTGGCTTCCGTGGCCGGCGGCGGTGATGCTGCCCCGGTTGAGGCTGTGTTGGCTGACAAGGAACAGCTCAAATCCATATCCTCAGAGGTGTACGGCTGGCTCTGCTATGCCCACGCATGTGCCTTGGAGGCCAAGGTGAAGGGCGGCGTGACGGCGGAAAACGCCAAGACGGCCAATGATGCCATTGACCGTTTCTGCCAGTGCGCCGTGAGCCACCACGGTGTGGCTCCCGAGCTGCCTGTGGATTCCATGAAGCGCGCCATGAACCTGCTTTGGGCCATGCCCGGCGTGCAGGATTATGCCAAGACGGTGCGGCCTCCTCTGGATGCAAAGACCTGGGGCGGTGCGCCTGCCAACTTCCGCGATGCGGTAGCCATGGCTCAGCTGCTCAAGACGGTGTATAATCCTGACGAAGAGGATGAGCTGGTGAAGAAGCTTGTGCCGTATTACTACAACGCGGCCAAGGATCGCCAGAAGAACTGAGAATCCTGATAACGGGGCGGGGAACTCGCAGTACGGGTTTCCCGCCCCCTTTTTTATTTTCAACCAATTGATAGAGAGAATCTGAATATGACGGACATGCTGGTGAGGCTGTGGAAGCTGCCGGAGGGGGCTCCCCTTCGCGCTTCATTGCGGGAACACGGTATACGCATTCGCCTGTGCAATCCTTTTGAACGCCATATTGTGGCGGACTGGGTGGGTCGCACGTTCAGCCCCAAGTGGGTGAGTGAATGTAAGGTGGCCATGGGTCACCAACCTGTTGGTTGTTTCATTGCCACGCAGGATAAACGCATCATCGGCTTTGTCTGCTATGATGCCACCGCTCGCGGCTTTATCGGCCCCATGGGGGTGGACCCTGATACCCGCATGGGTGGCATCGGCAAAGCACTGTTGGTGACTGCTCTGGAGCAGATGCGTGCCCTCGGCTACGCGTACGCCGTTATCGGCGGGGTCGGCCCGGCGGATTTCTACTCCCGCTGTGTCGGAGCCACCGTGATTGAAGACTCTTCTCCCGGTATTTATGAGGATATCCTGCCGGACCCTCCCAAAGCCTGAGTTGTGGAGCAAAATGTTGCTTTTTTTACCTTTTGTCACTATTTCAGTGCGGGTGAGCCGAAAAAATAGTTCAAACATCACACTTTACCTTGACACCGGGACAAAATCCTGCTAATTTTTACAACGTAGATTATCTTATTTCCTCCATGAAACGTTTTCTCTTCATCCCCACTTGTGCCCTGGTGGCTCTGGGCGCTCTCACTTCCTGCCAGAAGGAAGAAAAGACTGCAACCGAATTGGCAACGGAACTCACCTCCGTGCTGGAGACTGTGACCAGCTATAAGACTGCGGAGGCCGCTGCTCCCAAGGTGGAAGCCATCAACAAGCGTTTCCAGAACGCCAGTGTCCGTGTGTTCAGCATGGGTGGTAATGCTCTGGCCGGCAGTGATGCTGCTGCCTACTCTGATGCCGTGTGCGATTTGGTCCGCCAGATTGGTCGTGTGCGCGCCAGTAAGCCCGTAGCTAACGCCGGAGGTGAGATTGTGGATTCTCTGCTGGTGCGTACTGTAGGTGCCAACAGCGGTGCCGCCGCAGATGCCACTCCTCAGGAGCAGGTGGAAGCCGGTGCCAAGTACATCTACAATGCAGATGACCAGAACGCTAACAACCCGCCCAACTTTGCTCCCTGCTACGGCTCCTCCAAGCTGGATGCTGCGCTGAGCTATGTGGCCAACATTGAGGAGTTCTCCATGACCCGCTTCGACAAGCCTGAGGATTGCCCGGAAATCCCCGAGGCTGCCGCCGTGGAGGCTGAAGAAGAAGTGACTATTCCCGTGCCTGCCGATGACCGCAAGCCCGCAGAAGAAGAACCCGCTGAGGAGGAAAGCACGGATGAGGCTTCTACTGATGAGAGCGGTGATGATTCTTCCGATGAGTCCACTGATGAGTCTACCGACGATTCCTCCTCTGATGATGCGGATGCCGGCGATAGCTCTGAGGAACCCGCAGCAGATGATTCTGATGATGTTTCCCTGGATATCGATGCAACCGATACCGAGACGACGGATGACTCCGGCGATGCCGCTGAGGAAGATACTTCTTCTGATGATGCCGCGGCGGATGAATCCGGCGAGGAGGAAGGCGGCGATGACGGTATGCTGGATATCGAAATCTGATTTTCTCACAACATTTTTTCCGGACCGCAGCTTCTCATCCGCAGAGCTGCGGTCTTTTTCTGGATAGGGATATGCCCCGGATTCTGTTTACCTGTGCGTATGACGGTGCTTCCTACCGCGGCTGGCAGAGCCAGCGCGGCGGAGAGACCGTACAGGATATTATTGAGGACGCCATGTCGCGAATCCTGCGGGAGGGTGTGAGGATAGCCGCATCCGGTCGTACGGATGCCGGGGTGCATGCCCACGCGCAGGTATTTCATTCCGATATTCCGGAAAGCTGTCGAATGAGCCCGGAGAATTGGGTGGCGGCGTTGAATGCGCATCTGCCGTCTTCCATCCGCATGTTGTCAGCCCGCGTGGTGGCACCGGAGTTTCATGCTCGGTTTGATGCAGCGGGTAAGGTGTATGAGTACCTTATCTGCCGAGAACCGGTGCTGAGCCCGTTTTTGGCGGGGCGGGTGTGGCATGTGCCGCATGAGTTTTCTGAAGAGGGACTGGAGGAGGCGCTGCAGGTCTATGTCGGCACGCACGATTTTCGCCGCTTTGCGGCCAGCCGCGGCAATGAACCGGTGCCGCCGCCGCCCGGCTTTTATGACCGGACAATTTATTCAACCGCGTTGCAGCGGGAAGGGCAGGGGATGCTGCGGCTGCGTTTTCACGGAAATGGTTTCATGTACCGCATGGTGCGCATGCTGGTGGGCACGGCACACCGGGTGGCGCGCGGGTGTATGACTACGTCTGAGCTAGCCGCCATGCTGCAGGAGACACACTTGCCGAAGACTCGCTATTGTGCTCCGGCTGAGGGCTTGTATCTGAAACAGGTTATTTATACCGACGTATGAAAAAATGGTTAATCAGATGCCTGTGGGGTGTGGCCGTGCTTGTAGCAGTGGCTTTATTGCTGTGGTATTGGTTCTTCGGCTATACGTGCCGTAGCTTTGCCCCGGAGTTTCATGAGCGTTGGGGCGCGGAATCCCGTGAGGAATGGCGGCATCTGGATAACCTGCTCAGACATGATGCGGAGACAGCCGCTGCTTTGTTGCGGGAGACGGGGATGGTCGGCAGAGATTCTGGTGTGGCGGAGCTCGCCGTGAACATTTCTGCCATGCTGGACCTGGTGCAATTTGCGGCGGAGAAGGGTGAGCTGAAGACGGACGCGGATTTTTCTGAATGCAGGGTGCGTAAAGCCCGTCTCAGCGACTTGCTGGTGGTGGGTGGTTATCTGCGTATTGTGGAAGATTTGTACGGCGGTGGCAATATATCCGCTCTGTACAGGGTGCCGGAGTGCAGTAATCTTTTGCTGCCGGAAATCAGTCTGCTGGCGCATCTGATTCATGGGCCTGCGTTGGCTCGCTTGCGGGAAGATTCACCCTTTACTCCTTTACAGGAGCGTTGGGAATTAGTAAAAAAACTTCTCAGCCGTTGTGATGATTTGCCGCCGGATGCGGTGAAGGCACTGGGCTCGCTCAGTGTGGAGGAGAATAATCCCGAGTTTGCGCTCTATGCGGCGCAGAATTACGATTTGAGCCGCACGCAGAAGATTTTTATGATGCACTGCGGGCTGATGATGGATAACGGTCTGCCGCTGGTGCGTTGCATGATGGAAGCAGGTTGCCCGACGGAATATCATTTTAAAAGCGGTCAAGAGGAAAGCTGGTCTTTGAAAAACTGTATGGACCGCGTTATAAAAGGGAACGATGCCCGTGAAAAACGGGATTATGTCTGCGAAAAGCTGCGCTGACCACGTGAGTTGCCGCTTTTAGATAAGTATCCGAAAAACAGCCCGCCCGGCAGGAGCCGGGCGGGCTTGGCAGGTGAACCGGGTGTAATTAATTAGTTTTGATCGATGGCGGGAACAGCGGTGGCTGCTTCTTCTGCCGCCTTCATCTGATCATCCTTTTTATCGGGTGTGCAGCAATTCTTGCCGGCCTTCTGTTCCTTGCAGCACTGCTTGGCCCAGTTGTGATAACGTGCTGCCTTATCTGCATCCTTTTCTACACCCTTACCCTCCGCGTACATGTGCGCGAGCGCATAAGAGGCAGCGGGATGCCCCTTGGCGGCGGCGGCCATCAACCCGGGTGCTGCCTTGGTGTACATTTCTTTTGCCTTTTCAGGGTCCTTGGGAATATTGACGCCCTGGTCAGTAAGGTAGGCGATGGTGTACTGAGCCAGAGGGTCTCCGTTTTCCGCTTCAATAGTGATGGTCTCGATATCAAGCCAGTACTGCTGAGGGCGGCGGTCCTTTTTGCATTTTGCATCTTTGCAGTCGGTTTTGCATTCGGCTGCGCATTCTTTTGTTTTTGCGGCGTCCGTCTTGTGGTCATCTGCAAATGTGGGCAGAGCCATCATGGCGGCGACAGACAGGATAGTCAGTGTCTTCATAGGCCGTCAGTTTGCACCTACCAAAGCGGGAATTCAAGCTAACTTTCCAGCTGTTTGCCCAAAAAAAGGGTAAAAATGGCCGAAATTTGACCGAAAAAGTGAAAAAAAACAAAAAAAACGCGAAAAGTGAGAAATAATCATTGACGTGGATAAAGAAGTCGTGTATAATTCGCCCGCTTTTACGCCCCTCGGGGCGATGATAGAGTCCATGCTTCTGTAGCTCAGGGGTAGAGCGCATCCTTGGTAAGGATGAGGTCGCGGGTTCAAATCCCGCCAGAAGCTTCTGACTCATGCAAGAATAAGCAGCCCAAAATTAATTCCTATTATGGCCAAAGAATCATTCCAGCGCACCAAGCCCCACGTGAACGTGGGCACGATCGGTCACGTTGACCATGGCAAAACTTCCCTCACCGCTGCAATTACCAAGGTTCTTGCAGAAAAGGGTCAGGCAGAGTTCAAGGCTTACGACCAGATCGACGGCGCTCCTGAGGAGCGCGAGCGTGGTATCACCATCTCCACTGCACACGTGGAGTATGAGACCGCTAACCGTCACTATGCTCACGTTGACTGCCCCGGTCACGCTGACTATGTGAAGAACATGATCACCGGTGCTGCCCAGATGGACGGTGCTATCCTCGTTTGCTCCGCTGCTGACGGTCCTATGCCGCAGACTCGTGAGCACATCCTGCTTGCCCGTCAGGTGGGTGTTCCCTACATCGTGGTGTTCATGAACAAGATGGATCTTGCTGACCCCGAGCTCGCTGAGCTCGTGGAGATGGAAATCCGCGAACTTCTTTCCTCTTACGACTTCCCCGGTGATGACCTGCCCATCGTGAAGGGTTCCGCCGTGAAGGCTCTTGAAGGCGACGCTGACGCTGCCGCTGCTATCATGGAGCTCATGGATGCCGTTGACGAATACATCCCGACCCCCGAGCGTCCGACTGAGAAGCCCTTCCTGATGCCTGTGGAAGACGTGTTCTCCATCTCCGGTCGTGGTACGGTGGCTACCGGTCGTATCGAGCGCGGTATCATCAACAAGATGGAGGAAGTTGAAATCGTGGGTATCCGTCCCACTCAGAAGACTTCCGTGACCGACATCGAAATGTTCCGTAAGCTTCTCGACAAGGGTGAAGCCGGTGACAACGTGGGTGTTCTTCTTCGCGGTATCAAGAAGGAAGACATCGTTCGCGGTCAGGTTATCGCTAAGCCGGGTTCTGTGACTCCCCACACCAAGTTCGAGGCAGCCGTTTACGTGCTGACCAAGGAAGAAGGTGGCCGTCACACCCCGTTCTTCAACAACTATCGTCCCCAGTTCTACTTCCGTACGACGGACGTGACCGGTACCGTGACTCTCCCCGAGGGTACGGAAATGGTAATGCCCGGCGACAACATCACCATCACGGTTGAGCTTATCACCCCGGTGGCTATGGAAGAGGGTATGCGCTTCGCTATCCGTGAAGGCGGTCGTACCGTGGGCGCCGGTAAGGTTGCCAAGATCCAGGACTAATCCTGGGAGAAAATCTCCAAATTAAATCGGGTTACATTCCGATAATGGAATGAGACCTCGGCCCGGGGAAGGGTGCCCGGAAAAGGGCACCCTTTCCTGACCGGACCGGAAATACAGAGCAAGGTTATAGGGTAATAGCTCAATTGGTAGAGCAGCGGTCTCCAAAACCGC
>JAZRBU010000007.1:0-48998 GCA_045635265.1 Akkermansia sp. | reverse complement strand
ATCTTTTCTGTTCGCTTATATGGGTGTAGAGCATCTGCTCTGACTCTTATAAACAACTAAACAATAGAAAACAGATAAAGATGAAGAAAATCGTTCTTTCCGTCATGATGGCCGTTGCAGCTCTTGCATTCTGCGCGGGTAGCCAGTCTCAGGCCGCTGTAGTTGCCTCTGAAGCAGGGGTGCAACTCAGCCAAATGAGCAGCATCTCAGAAAATCTGGTGATGAACCGGCGCGGTCATGCCCGTTGCCATGATCGATATGGCCGGGACCGCCACTGCCACCGTTATGATATGCACCGCCGCCGCCATGGCGTGCATCACCGCCACCGTCATTGCCACTAATTTTCGTTGAGTGCAGAAATCAGGAGGGTGAGGAACCGCGAGCTGCGGTTTCTCACCCATTTATTTGAAAAAAACAGTACATTTCTAAATAAAAATAAGAGGCTGTTCCGCTTAGTGAGTGTAAGAGCTGAATCAAGGAACAAATCAAATCAGAAATAAAAAGATGAAACACCAAATCCATACACTTTTGCTGCTTATTGTTACCATGGCCGGTGGTTTTGCCGGAAGCGCCGCTGCGGATACTGTACAGACTGCGGACTATCGCTTTGGTGAGACGGTGACGGAAGAAGTGTGTGTGATGGCTGCGGGTGTGCAGCGGATGAAGCCCCGCCGCCTGAAGGCTCGCCGAGTGCAGGAGCAACGTGCATCCAACCGTCGAACGGAAAAGAAACGTATTGCGAGCAAGACTAAGAAAGTACACCTTCCCTCTACCCGTTATTACAATCGGTCTCCCAAGCCTGTGTATCTTCCCGTCATCAGCGGCAAGGAGCTGCGCCGTTTCAAAGATTAAAAATGGGTGAAAAATCAATAAAAATCTTCTGCTTTATCGCTCTGATTGTTTATAGAAAAACAATACCCCCTGCAGGACATTGCTGCAGGGGGTGGAAAAGATGCTGTGTCAGCGTTTATTTGGAGACGTTGAAGCGGAATTCCACAACATCGCCGTCCTTGACCACATAGTCCTTGCCTTCGATGCGCAGCTTGGCGTTTTCCTTGGCTTTCTGCAGGCTGCCGCAAGCCACCAGATCTTCATACGCCACCACCTGAGCCGCAATGAAACCGCGTTCAAAATCCGTATGGATCACACCGGCTGCCTGCGGGGCCTTGGCGCCGGCGGGAATGGTCCAAGCGCGTGTTTCCTTAACGCCGGTGGTGATATAGGTGCGCAGACCCAGCAGGTGGTATACGGCGCGGATGAGGTCGCTCACGCCGGAATCCTCCACACCGATATCGTGCAGGTATTCCCGGGCCTCTTCCGGGTCAAGCTCAGAGAGTTCTTCCTCAATTCGGGCGGAGATAACAATGGCCTCTGCGTTGTGGTGTTCTGCCACGTACTGCCGCACAGCCGCCACAAAGGGATTGGCGTCCGGGTTGCGGAGCGTTTCCGCCAATTCATCCTCGCTCACATTGCAGGCAAAAATGCTCTTCTTGTTGGACAGCAGGAAGAAGCTGTGCAAAAGTTTGCGCTCATCTTCGCTCAGCTCCAGCGTAATGGCCGGATGCCCGGCATCCAGATGCGGCAGCAGTTTTTCGATGAGCTCTACCTCAGCCTTGGCTTCCTTATCGCCGCCGCGGGCTTTTTTGATGCGGCTCTCTTTGCGTTTTTCCATGGCGGCCAAGTCAGCCAGAATCAGTTCGGCGTTGATGATTTCGATATCACGCACCGGGTCCACGGAGCCCAGCTCATGGATAATATCATCATTCTCAAAGCAGCGCACCACCTGAACGATGGCGTCTGTCTCACGGATATTGGAAAGGAACTTGTTTCCCAGACCCGCACCCTCTGCTGCGCCCTTAACCAGACCGGCAATGTCCACAAACTCAATGGCTGCGGGGACAATTCGCTCCGTTTTGCTCAACTCTCCCAGTACTTTCAGACGGGGGTCCGGTACCTCCACCATGCCCACATTCGGGTCAATGGTGCAGAAGGGATAGTTTGCCGCCTCAGCCTTGCGGGAGCGGGTAACCGCGTTAAAAAGCGTGGATTTGCCCACATTCGGAAGTCCTACAATACCTGCCTGTAACATAACGCGGCGCATTATACACTAACAAGTGCGCTCGTTAAAGCCTAAACTGCGCTAAATGCGTCACTTCCTTTGTCTGATGGTTTACCTCACGCCGGAGGTATAAAGAAAAACCCGGCTCTGCCTCAAGCAGAACCGGGTGAAATGTTTCAGAGCATCAGGGTGCTGTATCAGCGGCGGCGCATAGCGTCATTCTGTGCATTGCGCTGCTGTTGGCGCTGCTGCTCGGCCAGAGCGGCCTGCTGGGCTTCCAGCATGCGCTGGAAGAAGCCTTTCTTGCCGCCCTTCTTCGGTGCTGCCTTGGTGAGCTCCGGAATGGGAAGGCGCTTGATGATGAGCGTCTGGATGATGGAGATGATGTTGGTGGTGGTCCAGTAGAGGGCCAGAGCGCTCGGGTACGTGTAACAGAACACGAAGAAGAGCAGGGGCATCCAGCGCATGATTTTCACCTGCGTGGGGTCACCCGTGGCGGGTGTCATGTGCATCTGGATAATCATGGTGGCAGCCATCAGAATGGGCAGCACGTTCACCGGAATCTCCATGCCCATGATGGTGAAGGCAAAGACCGTGTCCATCTGGGAGAGGTCCGTGACCCAGCCGCACCACTCCGCTCCGCGGAATTCGGCAGCGGTCTGCAGCACGTAGAAGAAGGAGAAGAAGATGGGAATCTGCAGCAGCATGGGCAGACAGCCGCCCAGCGGAGAGATGCCGTACTCCTGGTAGAGCTTCATCATGCCGGCGTTGACCTTCTGCGGATCGTTCGGGTATTTCTCCTTGAGCTCCTTCATGTGGGGCTGCAGCAGGCTCATGCGCTTCATGCTGATATAGCTCTTGCGGTAGAGCGGCCAGATGAGGAGACGTACCACGAAGGTCATGGCCACGATGGACCAGCCCCAGTTGCCGAACCAGCGGTGGAAGATGTTGATGAGCCAGTTCATGGAGTAGCTGATGGGGTGGAAAATGCCATAGTCCATGATGCGGTCGAGCATGCGGAACTCGTCCGTCATGCCGTCCAGCATGAGGTTGAGTTTCGGGCCCGTGAAGATGCTGAAGCTCAGGTTTTTCTGGCCGCCCTGCATCTCTGCGGTCTTGGGGCTCAGAGAGAACTCGGGAATGCCCAGAGCCAGTTCTACGCCCTCAGCGGCTTCTCCCTTGACCTGCAGGGGGAAGGAAGTGGGGGCTGCGTAGAAGGTATTGTTGCCGGAGCCGTTGCCGGGCTTAATCAGGCTGGCGTAGTACTGGTTCATCACGCCTGCCCACTCCAGCTGTTCGCCGTCTGTGAAGAGGATGCGCTCCTTTTTCTTGCCGAACCAGGGGTTGAACTCGCCGGAGTCGTACTTGTCAAAGTCACCGTCATCCAGCGTCACAAAGTAGGTGTAGTAGGCTGCTTCATCCGTGGAGATGCGGTTCATGCCGCCGGCATAGATGCCCCAGTTGCGGACCTCCATGGTCTGCCCGGAGGTGTTCTGAACGTCAATCTTGAGGTCAAGAGCATAGGCATTGCCGTCGATAACGTCTTCACCCACGTTCAGGGGCTTGAGGGTGTAGATTTTGCGGATGATGAGCCCATCCCGCTGGCCGACGAGCACCACCTGTTTGTCATTGGTCTGGGCGGCAATGACGCTGTAGACCGTGTTGTCAAAGGTGGGAGCGGAGGCGGCGTTGAGCCCGAACATCAGCGTGCCGATACCCTGGTTGGGGTTCGCGTTGATGAGGACGTTGGTCTTGCTCAGTTCCGGGCGGGTGGTGTTGATGACCTTGTCAATCATCTCCACGCTGCTGACGCTGCCGCCGATGTTTCGGAAGCTGTAGCGGGCTACTTCCTTGCCGTCGGACGTCTTGCCGACGAGGGTGGCAATGGTGGCTGCCTCTGCGGCCGGCTGCTGCGGGGCTGCTGCGGGCTGAGCTTCAGCGGCAGGGGTGGCTGCCGTTGCAGCTGCCTGAGAATCCGCCGCTGTGGCTGCGGGCTGCTGTGCGGCTGTCTGTGCAGCCGGGGCAGCAGGTGCTGCTTTCTCCTGCGTCTCGTTCATGTAGAACTGCACGCCCAGGAGAATCATGCAGATTGTCACGACAATCCATGCTTTTTTGTCCATATTTCTTAGTGTCGGGGGTTAAGGGAAAATATTCTGCTCAGGATGAGCCTTTGCGGGGTGGAACCGGGTCATGTCCGCAGCCTCCCCAGGGGTTACAGCGTAGAATTCGCCATATCCCCAACGCTGCGCCTTTGAAAGCACCGTGGGTCTCTACGGCCTGAATGAAGTATGCGGAACAACTGGGTGTGAAACGACAACCGCTCATGGGACCGCAGAGGAAATGCAGCGGCCTGCTGATGAAGCGTTGGTAGAAACGCACCGGGAGAATGAGTAGTTGTTTCAGCATGTTTTGGAGGCGTTGCGCAGCAATCTGTTCATCTGTTTGATGAAATCGCGCTCCAGCTGTTCGTAGGAGGCTGTTGCTGCGTGTATTCGGGGGATGATGACCACATAGCGCCCGCAGGAAAGGGGGGCTCCATGTGCACGCACTATCTCGCGCACGCGGCGCCGCAACAGGTTTCGCACAACGGCATGCCCCAGCCTGCGGGTGGTGATGATGCCGAAGCGGGATTCCGCCGTGCCGGCATTGTCCCCTTGCAGAGGGGCAGAACTCAGAACAAGAAAACGCCCTGCTGCGGATGAGCCTTCGGCGCGTACCATGGCGAACTCTGAGGCTCGTTTCATGGTCTGGCGCCGTGTCAGCTTCATCGTAAACAGGGCGTTATTTTCCTCCGTCAGGCAACGCGGTGCAGGGAAATCCCTACTGAGCAAGCCTGCAGCGGAACAGTTCTTTAGCCGTGCTGAATGATGTGGCGCTTGTAGTGCACCTCTGCACCCTTGGGCAGAAGACGCTTGCGACCCTTGGCGCGACGACGGGCGAGGATGGCGCGGCCGTTCTTGGAAGCCATACGGGCGCGGAAACCGAACTGGCGCTTGCGGCAGCGCTTGGAAGGCTGGTATGTTCTCTTGCTCATAGTTAATTTCTCCTGTTATTTGTGAAGTGGTTAGTCGACCGGGAATAAACGGCCGGGCGGCTATGATACTCCAAAATCAGCGCATGTCAAGCACCGATGTTGTTTTTTTTCATTTTGTTGCCCGAAAATCAGGCATCTGCCACCATAAATTTGAGCTCGGCTTCGCAGGTAACCTCTCCGTTGACGGTGCAACGGGCGGCTGCCAGACCAATTGCCCCGCGCATCTTGGTGAGCTCGGTTTCGATGATGAGAACATCTCCCGGCACCACCGGTTTGCGCCACTTCACCTTGTCGGCACTCATGAAGTAGCCGATCTTGCCTTGGTTCTCCGGGATGCGGAGCATGAGGATGGAAGCCACCTGAGCCATGGCTTCCAGCTGGAGCACGCCGGGCATGACGGGACGCCCGGGGAAGTGCCCCTGGAAGAACAGTTCGTTCATGGTCAGATTCTTCTGACCCACGCACTTGTTGTCTCCCTCAAAGCCGAGGATACGGTCCACCAGCATGAAGGGATAACGGTGCGGCAGCAGGTTCATCACCTCCGGTGTCTCCAGCACAGAGGTACCCACCGGCAGGATGACGGGCTTCGGGCGCATGGCTTCCATGCTCTCAAACTTCTGCTGCAGCTTGGCGGCCATCTGGGTATTGATGCCGTGGCCGGGCATGACGGCGATGACGTGGCCCAGAATGCGGCGACCGTTCAGGATAAGGTCACCAATCATGTCCATGGCCTTGTGGCGGGCGCACTCATTGTGGTGGCGCAGGCCGCCGGCGCAAATGTACTCATCTCCCTTGATGACGATGGCGTTGTCCAGCGTGCCGCCCTGAATAAGCCCCTTTTCCAGCAGCGGCTGGATGTCTTCATAGAAGCAGAAGGTGCGGGAGTTGGCCAGCTCTTTCTCGTAGTTTTCGGGGGTGATTTCTGCGTGGAAGTACTGGGTCACACGGCCGTTCGGACCCACGGCTGTTACGGAGACGCGGAACTTGCGGTCCGGCATGATGATAATCTGAGAGCCGTTCTTGTTCTCTACGGAGATGGGCTCACGGATTTCCCAAACCTGGCAGGGGGTGTCCTGCTCCACTATGCCGGCCTGCTTGATGAGGTCAACATACGGCTGGGCGGAACCGTCACCAATGGGCGGCTCATTGGAGTCCATTTCGATGATGGCGTTGTCTACGCCCATGCCGGTGAGGGCAGAGAGGATGTGCTCCACGGTGTGTACCTTGACGGAGCCTTCTGCCAGTGTGGTGGCTCGCTCAACTGTCTGTACCTTGGCGGCGGATGCATCAATGAAGGGCTTGTCCGGCAGGTCGATACGGCGGAACTTCAACCCGGTGTTCACATCAGCCGGCTTGATGGTCAGCTTGACGGGATTGCCCGTGTGCAGAGACGTGCCTTCAATGGAGGCACACTTACCGAGAGTTTTTTGCATGAGAATAGCCATAGCGTCCTAGTTATATTACCTGAAGTTTTCTTCCTTGTGAAGCAAAATCCCGCCCTTTGTGCCGATTTTGCTCTTTTTTTGCTTGTTAAGTGGGAAAAAGCTTGAAAAAACAGAGGCAGAGGCGTAGTATGCCGCACCCTCTCCCTCGGATAATCCGCCGGGAGCGGTGTTTTTTACTCATGTCTTATTACGTCTGCGCAGCTCTGTCCGTTTTCCTCATTTCCTACGCTTTCATCATATCGGAGAAAGTACATAGGACCATTGCAGCCCTTTCCGGTGCCATGCTCATGGTGCTGATGGGGGTGATTGACCAGGAGACGGCTATCCGTCATATTGATTTCAACACGCTGGCACTGCTTATCGGCATGATGATTCAGGTGCTCGTGCTCAGCAAGACCGGTCTGTTCCGCTTTCTGGCCGTCTGGGCTGCCCAGAAGACCAAGGGCAACCCCGTGGCACTGCTGATTGCACTTTCCGTCCTGGTGGCAATCTGTTCTGCGTTTCTGGATAATGTGACAACGGTGCTGCTGACCGTGCCCATCACGTTTACGCTTGCCCGTGATTTGAAGATTTCCGCCAAACCGTTCATTTTTGCTCAGATTTTTGCCTCCAATATCGGCGGCACCTGCACCATGATCGGTGACCCGCCCAATATCATGATTGCCAGTGCGGTGAAGGAGCTGAGCTTCAATGATTTCATGCTCAATCTCACCCTGCCGTGTCTCATCAGCTTTGTGATAACCATTGCGGTGATTCTGCTGATTTTTCGCAAGGATTTCCGCTCCAGCTCCAAGCACTTGCAGCGTGTGCAGAAAATCAAGACCAAGGGGCTCATCCGCAGTAAGGGACTGCTTATCCGCTGTCTCATCTGCCTGGGTATCACGCTGGCACTCTTCTGCTCTCACGGGCAGATACCGGGCTGGCATTTGGAGAGCGGTACCATTGCCGTGACCGGTGCCTCTCTGCTGCTGCTCACCACCATGCCGGAACGTGAGCGTGTTTTGGAGCAGATTTTTGCCCGCGTAGAGTGGACTACCATCTTCTTCTTTGTCGGCCTTTTCGTTCTTGTCGGCGGTCTGGAGGTCAACGGTATCATCAATTGGATGGCCGTGCAGACCATGGCATTGACTCAGGGGGATGCCGCACTCACCACCTTCTCTGTGCTGGGGCTCAGTGCCGTCATGTCCTCTTTTGTGGATAACATCCCCTTTGTGGCCACCATGATTCCGCTGGTGAAGGATATGGGCGCCATGGGCTACGGTGATTTGGAGCCGCTGTGGTGGGCCCTTTCTCTGGGAGCCTGTCTGGGTGGTAACGGTTCGGTCATCGGTGCCAGTGCCAATGTGGTGGCTCTGGCCCTGGCCCGCAAGCACAATGTCACTTTCACCTTCTTCGGCTTCATGAAGCTGGCCTTCCCGCTCATGCTGCTCTCCATTCTCATTTCCGGAGTATATCTTTGGATTCGTTTCCTGTAACCGGCCGCCCTTCCGGGACATCGTGTAGCGCGTGGGGCTTATCTGATTTAGGGAACGGGTGGGCGGATAATTATTCTGTGCGGCCTTTAGCGGTTTGCCCAGAATCCGCTTGCCTCCTCCACTCGAGGTAAGTTCAGATAACGAGAGCGCAGCAAATCCGCACTGCGGTGTCCCATCTCCAGCTGCAGCGCGCCCAAATCCCTGAACCTTGCGGCGTGGTAACTTGCAAACGTGTGCCGACACACATCCGGGACCCATTCCTCGGCGGCAAATCCTGCCGCGCGGCGCAGCCGCAGCCACCGCCTTTCCCAATTACGTGGAATTCGCAAGCTCACACCGTGTAACTGCGTTTTTTTTCTCAGCGGCACCACACGCCCTCCGCCTGTTTTGCTGCATTGAGCGGATACCACCACAACCCCTTTCTCCCATTGCACATGCTGCGGGCGTAAACGCGCCACCTCTTTCGGTCGTAACCCGCAATACAGCAACAAATGCAGAGAAAAACGCATGGCGCGGTGTTCCGGCCGTTTGGCGGCATTTTCCAGCCGCTCCACCTCCTCCCGCCGCAGCGGAACAATTTCCCGCTCCTGCACACGCGGTATCTCCACCCGTGCTACGGGGTTCTCAGCACACCACTCCTGTCGCATCCCGTAGGCAAACACACTGTGAAGCATTGCCCGCCCCTTTACAAAACTGCTGCTGCTTCCGCCGAACGCCCGCTGTAATAGCTCTCTACACTCTCGGCACGTCATCGCCCGCAGAGGCCGCTTCCCGGCACCCTCCACTCGCAGTAACCGCCGGGCATAGTGTCGTAAATCCCGCCTTGTCGTTGCTCGCAAGCCTGCCCGTGCTTCCACGCTTGCCCACACTGCCGTCTCAAAAGAAACGGTTCGTTCCTGTTTTTCCATCTCATCGATTCCCAAACGCATCACGCGCCGCAGCAGGTGGATGAGGCCTTTCTTTGTCAACCCCTCCGCTCTTGTCCCCAGCTCCTCGTATGTCTCCAATATTAAGCGTGCCGTGTCCCGGATATCCAATGGTAATTCCTCAATAAGTTTCTTTGCTGTTTTCATGTCTGTTTGTGGTAGGTGGGGTCAGTATTCCGAAAGATGAGTCAAGAAAAATTCAACTATGGGAAACGGAATTTAATGCAGTACAATACAATGGAGCAGGCACTGCGTCAATAGTTGTGCGGAACGTTTCTCTTTACGCCCTCTTTTGAGAGCTTCCAAATTATCAAAAAGTTACAGGCAAGAAAAGGGGTAATCTTTCGGAAAGATGTAGTCTGTGAGACGCAAGCCGGTGTACTCTAACTCTTACCATACGCTCTGAAATTATGTTGGACTTTGCAAAGAAAATGGCTATCAAAGCCATTCAGAAACAAGCAGCTCCTTTCCTGACAGCACACTGTCCGGCGTCCCTACAGCCTCGTCTTGCGGAATTGCTGGCAAATGAGCAGGCGATTTCCTCCTTGGTGACATACCTTTACGATGTAGTCTCCGGTAATAAAAGTTTCAACCTGAAAGAACTTGATTTTCTGCCGATATCATCCGGCAGCAATTCGGAGCTGTTGAATTATGTTGTACCTTCTCTGGTGTCCAAATTGCCCATCAAGCTGTCTTCGTCTTCGCGGTTTGGAGCAGAAATAAAAAAGATGCTCATCAAACTGCTTCAGTCTCAGGCTTCTCCCTATTTGTTGAAAAAATGTCCGTCTGCACTGCAGGCTCCTCTGGCGCAATTATTGTCGGATGATGTGGCGCTTTCCTCTATCATGAGCTATATCTATGATATGGCAACCGGGGAAGCAAGTTTCAGCATGGATACGTTGCAACAGCTCCCCATGACCCCCGCCACACGCAAGACTCTTTCAACACCCGGGCTGATTAAGCACGTCTTTACCGCCATTAAGCCGCTGCTGAGCAGTCTGCCCGGTAAACTTTCCCTCCCTGTGCCGGGGGAAGTTTCATTCACCCCGGCTAACACATCGGAGGATGCAGATAACGATACGATGCCGCAAAGCGCCCGTCGAACAAGGTCGAGGGCAACCGAAAAAACGACAGGCGCCGGAGTGGCAGAAAAAAGTCAAACAGCTGCCGTAGAGGAAGACGCACCATATTCTCCTGAAGAATCAACTTCCCCAACAAGTTCGGAGAAAAAACGGTCAAGGGACGCGGCGACTGCGCGTTCATCTGCTGCACGTCCGATATATTCCGAAGAAGAGACGGATTCTGCTGATTCTGCCGAAGAAATCGCGCTTCTGCCGGTAGATACACCGGAGGATGCAGATAACGATACGATGCCGCAAAGCGCCCGTCGAACAAGGTCGAGGGCCACCGAAAAAAGCGACCGAAGTCGAAGCGCCGGGAAAAAGCCAACAGCTGCCGTAGAGGACGACGCACCGTATTCTCCGGAAGAATCAACTTCGTCAATGAGAACGGAGAAGAAACGGTCAAGGAGAAAGGCATCTACGCGTTCGTCTGATGCTTATTCGATGTATTCCGATGCAGATACTGATACCTCTGATTCTGTCGGAAAAATTGCGCTTCTGCCGGCACTCGTTGCAGGCGGCCTGACGCTGAGCGGGGTTCTTTCCACTTTCTACACCCTATATTATTCTATCTGTTATGACCCGCTAATCGCATTTTCCGTTTCATCCATTCTGGGGTATGTCGTGCTCGGTGTAGGCTTCTTCCTGGGCAATAAGTGGGTTTTAAAGCCATACCGGAGCGCAAAAAACAATGGAAACCTTTCGGATGGAGAATCGACCGTTGAGGGATTCTGGGAGTCCTTCATTGACCTTTTCCGCAGTCGAGAGCAATCGGTAAGTGAAACCGTGGGCGGAATGACCGGAACCCGGGGAACAACAAAGTCTCGCACGCGTACTTCCTTGTGCGTGCAAGGGGATGCTTATCGGCAGCAATGGTTGGATGATAAATCCGAGCTGTCTCTTACAGAGCGCGGTATGTGTTACGCCAAGGCTCTGGATTGCTATAGCCGCGCCGCAGATAAAGGAGATTGGGACGCCGGTTTACAGTATGATGAATTGGAACGTCTCGCCCCTGATTCGATAATCAAGATATCCCGCCTTGCGCTTGTTATCTCTTGCATCCTGATTGCGGCGGGGCTGGTATCCACTGTATATGGATTGTGTAATGAGTACTACGGCTACATCGTTACCTATGGAGTATTGTCTGCCAACGAAATCGTGTGCGCCGTGATGGGCGTGGGTATCTTCATCGGCGATGAATGGGTACGCAAGCCCTGGTGTAAACGTAGGGCGTTGCGCAGAGGTGCTGCCATGATGCAGCACTTGGATTCGTAATGGTATGCCGTACTTGCTGAGAATTATAACTTAAACCTAATAATCATCATATTTATGAAAAACCAAATGTGTCACTATCTCTATTCACCCGAACCGGAACAAAGCTCCATCGAGGTCTCCATTCCCGTGGGAAATCGCAGTCTCGGTGTGACAACGCCGAAAGCCGGCGCGTGTGCAACTCTGGAAACCTCGGAAGGCGGGCGGGAAGTGTGCATCGATGATATGCTGACAATTACCGTGACGATTAACGAAGGTTTTATCCGCGGATCTGTGAACGGAAACATTGCAGACCGCGTTATCACCAAGACAACCGGGCATGAAATGATGCACGCGTTTGATTACAGCCAAAAGCCACTTATTTGTCTGTATACATATATTCGTGATATCATTCTGAAAAATCTGGAAAAAAATGACGAAAATGCCAAGTTGATTCAAACTTTGCAGCAACAATACAAAGCATGTGTCAATGCCGTGGAAGCTCGTGCCGTCATGAGCGAGGTGGCTACCTTCCTGCACTACCATGTAGAATGCCGTGATAAGCCCGGAATTGCGTACCAGATTTTGAGTCCGAGCGAGTATGTAGAGATTAACCATGATGTGAAGTCTTTTCTGGACGAAGAGACAAAGCTT
Organism: Akkermansia sp.; assembly: GCA_045635265.1. GTDB lineage: Bacteria > Verrucomicrobiota > Verrucomicrobiia > Verrucomicrobiales > Akkermansiaceae > Akkermansia. Next base: position 37,033 of record JAZRBU010000007.1, on the reverse strand, counting down.
CTGATGTCCTCATTCGGAAGTACCATTGATGAGACGGAAGCGTGCGCATTGCAAAGAAATGAAGAATTTGGACAGGTGTTCACGGAGAGCTATTTTGAAGATATCTACACGGATTCTATGCTGCTGCTGACGGCGCATATGGAGATGGGATTGCTGAAGGGCCAGGCCGTAATAGGTGAAACAGGAACCACATATTTGGAGGCCTTTGAACAGCACTTTGCAGGAAAGGCCGGTTTGGATATCACGGGAGTCATTTCTTCCAAACTCCTGTTGAGTGAGAAGATAAACTTTTCTGTTGGCTCCCAGGGCTACATCGTCCCCCGAGAGCTGGATGGGCTTTTGAATGATACCAAATTCGAAAACCTGTACAAAGAATACGAAAAAACGTGTAAGGAAATCTTCAAGCTCGCAAACGTGACGGATATGTGGTGGACGCGGTATAAATATCCCAATATCAGGGTAGTTATTGAGTAATCAACTCCCTGCCTGTTCTCGGTGGGTTCTCCTACAATTAATTTTTTACATCATGAAAATACTATCTTTTTTCAAGAAAGGATTGAAGCTGCTCCTGTTGGTTGTCGGCTGCCTGCTCATTCCCAGGATGATGAAGTTGTCGAATCTACGTTTTTATGAAGCCTTTAGTGGCATTATATGTGATATAGCCGTAGATGATGACTGTTTTTTTAAGGAACATGATATGGGGATATATATAGAAAAACAGAAACTCCGCGCGGAACGAGGTAATATCGCAGCCATGGATGATTTGGCCCGCCGTGCCGAATCCTCTTCTGAACGAATCCATTGGCTTAGTAGAGCCGCGGAATGTGGTGCTGCATGGTCTCAAAAAGAACTTGGTGATTATTATAAAGAAAGAAAGGATATGGAAAAAGCTGCGGAGTGGTATATCAAGGCATATCAAGGCTCGTACAGGGATTTCGTAAAGGATAAACTTTTCTGTATAGGCATGTATTTTGAAGAACTCGCCGAGCAGAGTAGTTACGTGGAAGAAAAGAATATAGGTGCGGCTAAGGGGTATTTGCTGAAGGCTGAGGAGTGTTATCGTGTTCTCGCAGAGGGGGGATATGATACGGCCATGAAGAGACTACGGACTGTACAAACCAAACTTGCGTTAGAGAACCTGTGGTGGAAGGCTGTAACGAAAAAGGACGCAAATGCCCAGTTTAAGTTGGCAGAGCATTATTTCGAAGGTTATTGCGGTGAGCCTGATTACAAGGAAGCGGCAAAGTGGTGTCAGGAAGCTGCTGAGCAAGGGCATGTTTTGGCTCAGAGTAACCTCGGGTATTTTTATCGTTATGGACACGGCGTTGAACAGGACGATAGGAGGGCTATAAAGTGGTTCACGAAAGCCGCAGAACAAGGATATGCTGATGCTCAGTTTATGCTCGGGTATTATTATCATCGCGGAATTGGCGGATTAAGACAGAATGAGGAGATGGCCGTAAAGTGGTATATGAAAGCAGCCAAAAAAGGGCATGCCCAGGCTCAGAATGAGATAGCAGCTTATCATTTAAAAGGATTTGAAAGCCTTATGTTTGGAATCTCCTTGGAGAGAAACGATAAAGCTGCTGTGGATTGGTATAAGGTGTCTGCAGAACAGGGATACGCTTTGGCTCAGTATAATCTCGGGTGTTGTTATGCACAAGGAATTGGAGTTGAACAAGACCGAGAGAAAGCCATTGAATGGTACGAGAAAGCCGCAGAACAAGGATATGCTCCAGCTCGTGAGAAATTGGAAGAAATGAGAACTCCTAAAAGGCGTAGAGGAAGGGTCAAAGGGACAATGCCTAAGGGTATATAAATTTTAGACTAAGTTTTATAATTTCAAAAGAAACGGAATTTCAACAACATTATTTACTATGAAAATAACAAAAAATATAATATTGGTCGGTAGCCTTTTGGGATGCCTGAGCGGGGCTTATGCTACGGAAGTTGATGAGCAGACATTCGCAACAACGGATGCTGCAGCTCCGGAACAAGCGCAGATTAGCAGTGATGAAGGCGTGGATAAGGTGCAAGCTGCACCGGACGAGGCAGAAACGTCTGTAGAGCCCAATGAACCGACAGGAGTTTCAAAGCCCGAGAGTAGAGGTGCTGGACTCTCCTTTAAAGTCCTCGAAGAAATTTTAGCAACCATATACTTTGTTGGTGACAAATGGGAAGGTGAATTTATAGAAGAATTAGAAAATATGCCGCTCGAGACAGAAAAGCTCAATCAACTCGGTTGGCATTATTATCAATCAGGTCACAAAAGAGACATCTTGCTGTCTGCGTCCTACTACCGGAAAGCTGCAGAACAAGGAAATGCCGAAGCACAGAAAATGCTCGGGTATTGTTATTTTTTCAGAGATGAACCGGAAACCGCAGCTGTATGGTTCCGTCAAGCTGCGGAGCAAGGGAATGCGGAAGCTCAGGTCGCACTCGGAAAATGCTATTTTGAAGGCCATGGTGTGAAAAAGGATCTGTTTCAGGCGTTTACATGGTTTCGCAAGGCCGCAGAGCAGGGAGATAGCGAAGCATGGTATCATCTGGGGATATGTTATGAAACATATCGTAGCAATACAGCTTCTGTGGTAGCGGGTATTGGTGTCGCAAACAGCTGGGGAAAAGCTTTCGTGTGTTACCGAAAAGCTGCTGAGAAGGGAGTAGCCGGAGCTCAATTCCGATTGGCGCACTGTTATATGTATGGTCGGGGTGTCGGGAAAAATGAGGAAGTGGCTTTTAAATTGTACGAAAAAGTGTCAAAGGAAGGGGGTGATTTCGTTGCGCGGGCTCGTACGGAGCTGGCTAAGTGTTACCTGTACGGAAAAGGCGTGAAGCAGGACATGAAAAAAGCTTACGACGAAATTGCATACGTCACCGGTATAAAAAAATTCAGTATGAACGTAGAAGGGAAAAAAGTGGAGCGAAGTTATGGATACTTCGCAAATCCCTATATGGCATTGCCGGAAGCGAGATATACACTGGCGAAATGTCTGCTCTACGGATGGGGCTGCGAGCAGGATAAGAAAGAGGCAAAGAAACTCCTGGAGTCATTAGGAAATTACCGTGCTGCCAAGGAAATGCTGAAAGCGCATTAATCGGTATTTTTTCCTGAAAGATATAAACATGCCCCGTAGCATATCGCTTCGGGGCATGTTTGCTGTTTTGGCGAGCAAAAAAATGAGTTCGACTGCAACTTTTGTGTGTGGGCGTTATTTCTTTTGCTTGTCTTTCTCTGCGCGGCGGTATTTTTTATCGGCGTAGATTTTGACGTAGTCCACCTCCAGAGCTGCGCCTTTTTTGCGGAGGGTATCGCGGTCTGCCTTGCCCACCCAGGCGCCTTCTACCTGTTGGTCGATGAGTAGGTAGAACTCGTGGTCCTCATTATCGAACGGCCAGTTGGAAGAGATGCTTCTGTTATAGCTCCCGGTCTGCTGGCCGTCCAGATAGAAGGTGATGCTGCCGGGTTTCCATTCTACGGTGTAGACGTGAAAGGCCTCCTTATCCCCCTGTAGTACGGGTTGGGCGCCGGTGGATTTGTGGTTGCCGTTGTCACCGCTCATGTGCAGGGTCTGGTAGACTTTCTGCTCAAAGTTGAGGTGCTCCAGGATATCGATTTCACCGCCGCCGGGCCAGCCTCCTTTGAGCGGCAGCATCCAGATGGCGGGCCAGCAGCCCTGCACGCAGTCAAAGCGGGCGCGCACTTCTACCCGCCCGTATTGGAAAGTGAAGGTGTTTTTGGTGTAGATGCCGGCGCAGGCGATGGTTTCCTGCGGCCTGGTCTGGTTGCTCATGGTGCGGAACTTGCCGTATCTGCCCCAGAGGCTGATGCTGGTGCCGTTCATCTTCAACAGCTTTTTGTCGCGCGACTGGTATTTTTTCCAGTCCGGAAAGTGGTTGGCCTTTTCGTACTCAATACGACTCCATTTTTTGGTATTGAGTTTTTTGCCGGAGAAGTTGTCTTCAAAAACGAGCACCCAATCCTCGGAGGCAAAGGCAAGTGAACAAAGAGCGGTGAGGAGAGTAAAGAGTATTCTGGTCATGGCGGTGGCGGGTGGTCGGAGAAAAACGGGGTGGGAGGCTGATGCCTCCCACCCCTCGGGAGATGTTGAGGTAAAGATATTACTTACCAAAGGCGGTCTTGTACACGCCGAGCACTTCTTCCCATGTGCAGGGGCGGGGGTTGCCGCCGGTGCAGACGTCTGCCATGGCGGCATCGGTAAGGGCTTCGAGGTCCTCTTCCTTCACGCCGATTTCAGCGAGTGTCTGCGGGATGTTCACATCGATGGAGAGCTGCTTGACGGCATCAATGGCGGCCTTGCGGTACTCTTCCTGGGTCATGCTGTCCACGCCCTTTACGCCCATGGCGCGGGCGATTTCGCGGAACTTCTCGCCGGTGTAGGGGGCGTTGTATTCCATGACGTAGGGCAGCAGGACGGCGTTGGCCACACCGTGCGGGGTGTTGTAGAAGGCGCTCAGCGGGTGAGCCATGCCGTGCACCACGCCCAGACCCACGTTGGAGAAGGCCATGCCGGTCATGTACTGACCCAGAGCCATGTCCTCGCGACCGTCCGGATCATTCTCTACGGCTTTGCGGAGGCTGCGGGCGATGATTTCCACGGCCTTGATGTTGAGGGTGTCTGCCAGCTCCCAGGCGGCCAGGGTGGTATAGCCCTCGATAGCGTGCGTCAGGGCATCCATGCCGGTGGCGGCGGTCAGGCCCTTGGGCATGGAGGACATCATATCCGGGTCAACCACGGCCACCACGGGGATGTCGTGCGGGTCAACGCAGACGAACTTGCGGCGGTTGGCTTCGTCCGTAATCACATAGTTGATGGTGGTTTCTGCGGCGGTGCCGGCGGTGGTGGCCACGGCAATCATGGGCACGGCCTTGTTCTTGGTGGGGGCAAGACCCTCCAGGGATACCACATCGGCGAACTCGGGGTTGTTGATGATGATGCCGATGGCCTTGGCGGTGTCCTGCGGGGAGCCGCCGCCGATGGCAATCATGTAATCTGCTCCGGCTGCCTTGAAGGCTTCCACGCCGCCGTTCACCACGGCCACGCTCGGGTTGGCTTTCACCTTGTCGTAAATCTCGTAGGGAGCACCTGCTTCATCCAGCAGGGCGGTCACCTTGCTCACCACCCCGAAGCGAACGAGGTCGGCATCGGTCACGATGAGGGCTTTCTTGAATCCGCGCGCATTCACCTCGGTGACAATGGCGCTGATGGCTCCATGACCATGATAGCTGGTCTCGTTCAGAATAAATCGTTTTGCGGACATGCGTACATGTTAATGAAATTCGTTCATAAATCAATCTAAAAAATGCAGAGAGGTAAAAAAACGGACGTCCGGGGTTGACTCTTTCCGGCTTTCCTGTTATGTTTCTCCCCGCACATGAACTACGCAGAACTCATCGTCATAGCTCTTGTCCTGGCTCTGGATGCTACGGTCTATTCGTTTTCCTACGGGTTGATTCTTCGTACGCGGCGCGTGGTGAGTTCGCTGTTGTTGGCGTTGACGGTGGGAGGCTTCCAGATGGCGATGCCGCTGCTGGGGTATTGGGGCGGGCAGGAGCTTCGCGGCTATGTGGATGCCTGGGCTCCGTGGATTGTGCTGGTTGTGTTCGTTCTGCTGGGGGTAGGGGTGATTCGTCACGCCTGGGCAGAGCAGGAGGAGGAGACAGCTTCTGCCTCTCCGCTGGGGGTGGCTGCTTTGCTGCTGGTGGGTGTTGCCACGGCTATTGATGCGTTGGCTGTCGGCGCCTGCATGGCACTAGGCGATTTGGTGGGCTGCCGCCTGTGCATGGGGCAGGTGCTGCTTGCCTCCGGTATCATCGGCCTTATCACTTTCATCTGCTCTCTGTCTGCTTTCCATTTGGCGCGCTTGCTGCACCGGCTGCCCACCCGTTGGTTGGAAACGCTCGCCGGTCTTCTGCTGATTGCTCTCGGCGTGAAACAGTTGTTCTGAGCGGCTGTCACATCGGCAATAGGTAAATCCCGATGCCCATGAACATCAGCCCGGGAAGAATGAGATAAATGAGACTGTAGAACTCCGTGGACGCAGAGCCCAGCATGTTCTTGGACGGATTTTCCGGCAGGTAGGTAATGTAAATGGTGTTGGGGATGGTCTCAAAATCGGTAAAATATCCTTTGGCTTCATATAAGTGACCGGTGGATTCTGCGGTGAAGCGGTAGATGGCGCATTGTCGCTTCACTTCGTGCAGTACGCCCGTGGTGCGCCGTCCGTGTTTTACCAGATATTGCTGTTGTTTTTGTTTTCTGAGTCCGAACCCTATGAGTATGCTGCCTATTATCAGCAGCCCGATGCTTATCTTGAGTGTTTCCATGTTGTTCAGAGGGGTAATTGAAAAATTCCGTAGGCTGCAAAGCCGATGCCGGCAAGGGTGATTATCATGGGGACGAGCTGCGGCACGCCGGAGTCCGTTGCTATGGCATCACTCGGGTTCTCCGGGTTGTACAGTACCGTGGTGGTGGTGGAGCCAATAACGGAAAACTCATAAGCAGAGCTTTTGATTTCATGCTCATTGCCCTGTTCATCCGTGTACCGGTAGATGCCATCCATCGTGTCGTTATGGCTGTGCCTGTGGCTTGAGCCGGTGCTGATGGAGAAGGTGGTTCTGGGAATAATCCGTACCAGTACGCCCTGGGTTTTGATGCCTTTTTTGCTGAGTCGGTTCGCTTTCCTGAACCCTGTCAGCCCGCAATACAACATGAGTATACCGATGATGATGTTTACATACGGCGCGTATTCCGGCGGAAGGCTGACGTTGAAATGATTGGACGTGAGAAGGTTCATGAGTGTGTGGGGGAAGAGTGACCGGCGGTGCGGATGTAAGTGGCTGCTCAGGTTATATAACAGGGCGGTAAGGTCGGCAATGTTTTTTTGCTTTTTTCTGCCGTTTGCCGCTTTTTTTACCTATATTCATCCGGAAACGGTACCCATCCGCAACTTTTTTTGATTTTTTTTCAAAAAAAGTTTTTCCGTTCAAATTAGACAAAACTAACACATAAAGAATTAGTTATAACTAACAAGAAGGAGAAAAACAGGTAAAGATGTGTTAGAGAAAGAGTTGTGGTGTGAAATTAAGGCTTGCAAAAAGTGCTGGGAAGTGGTAAAACGGCGGTGTCATGAATACGAGTACAATCAGCAAGGTAACGGCGCGCGAGATTCTGGATTCGCGCGGGAATCCGACCATGGAAGCAGAGGTGACGCTGAGCAACGGCATCATGGGTCGCGCTTCCGTCCCCAGCGGTGCCTCCACCGGTGAGCATGAGGCGCATGAGTGGCGGGATGGCGACAAGAGCCGCTACTGCGGCAAGGGTGTTGCCGGAGCCGTGGCACATGTGCATGAGGAGATAGCCCCCGCGCTCTGCGGCATGGATGCGACAGATCAGATAGGGGTGGATACCCGCATGCGGGAGCTGGACGGCACGCCGAACAAATCCCGTTTGGGGGCAAATGCGCTGCTGTCCGTCTCTCTGGCAACGGCGCGCGCGGCGGCACAGGCCACCGGGCAACCGCTGTACCGCTATCTGGGCGGCCCGAATGCCCACATCCTCCCCGTGCCGATGATGAACGTCATCAACGGCGGAGCACACTCGGATGCTCCCATCGACTTCCAGGAGTTCATGATTATGCCCAAGGGTCTGCCCACCTTCCGCGAGGCGCTGCGCTGCGGGGCAGAGGTGTTCCATGCGCTGGCTGCCGTGTTGCGGAAGCGCGGGCTGAGCACAGCCGTGGGGGATGAAGGCGGCTACGCTCCCAACCTCAACGGCACGGAAGATGCGCTGGACTGCATCATGCAGGCAATCTCCAACGCCGGCTATGAGCCCGGCAAGGATGTGTTCCTGGCGCTGGATGTGGCCAGCTCTGAGTTCTATGACCCGGAAAGCAATCGTTACGTATTCAAAAAGAGTACGGGCGACAGTCTCAGCGCCGCAGAGCTGACGGATTACTACAAGGGCCTCATCAGCCGCTATCCCGTCATCTCCATAGAGGACGGCTGCGCCGAAAATGACTGGGAGGGCTGGAAGCTGCTCACGGACACCCTCGGTGACCGCTGCCAGCTGGTGGGCGATGACCTCTTTGTGACCAACGTGGACTTCCTCCGCAAGGGAATCCGCTCCGGTGTTGCCAACTCCATCCTGGTGAAGCTGAATCAAATCGGTACGCTCTCAGAGACCTTTGAAGCCGTGCGCCTGGCGATGATTAACCGCTACACCGCCGTCATTTCCCACCGCAGTGGAGAGACGGAAGACGCCTTCATTGCAGACCTGGCCGTGGCAACCAATGCCGGGCAGATTAAGACCGGCTCGCTCTCCCGCGTGGACCGCCTGGCCAAGTACAACCAGTTGCTGCGCATAGAGGAGCAGCTTGGCAATGCCGCCGTATACGGCATCAGCGCCATCTGATTCTCCCGTTGCCGGCCATAACAGCGCTTGCAGTCCCTCCCCGCTCGGGAGTGGGCTGCAAGCGCTCTTATTTGTTGATTAACAATAAAAAATGACGCGCTGTGGGCATAAAATTAGATAAAACTAACTCAAGATAAATACATTCTGACGATTTTTTTTGCATTTTTAGGTCGCCAGATGGGGAAAAATCAGTTATAATGCGCGCACGAGGAAGTGAATTGCTGCACGGCGGCAGGCCTCTTTCCCCCAAAAGCTAACAATTCTCATATTATGCAGTACACACACGAAGTAGAACAGATGTGTTGCGTCAAGAAGGGCTGCAATCACGGCCCTGCACCCATCCCGCAGGAGGGTGCCTGGACGCAGTCCACGAAGATTGAGGACATCTCCGGTCTGACCCACGGTGTGGGTTGGTGTGCTCCTCAGCAGGGTGCCTGCAAGCTCACGCTCAACGTGAAGCAGGGCATCATTCAGGAAGCTCTGGTGGAGACAATCGGCTGCTCCGGCATGACCCACTCTGCCGCTATGGCCTCTGAGATTCTGCCGGGCAAGACCGTGCTTGAGGCTCTGAACACCGACCTGGTGTGCGACGCCATCAACACCGCCATGCGCGAACTCTTCCTGCAGATCGTTTACGGCCGCACCCAGAGCGCCTACTCTGAGGGCGGTCTGCCCATCGGTGCCGGTCTTGAGGACCTGGGCAAGGGCCTGCGCTCCCAGACGGGTACGCTGTACGGCACTCTGGCCAAGGGCGCTCGTTACCTGGAGCTGGCAGAGGGTTACATCACCAAGCTGGCCCTGGATGCCGACGGTGAAATCACGGGTTATCAGTACGTGAAGATGGGCCCGATGATGGAAGACATCAAGAAGGGCATGGATGCCAATGAGGCTATCAAGAAGCACACCGGTTCCTACGGCCGCTTCGATGGTGCCGCCAAGTACATCGACCCCCGCCACGAGTAAAGAACCTTTAACCCATAGAAGACACAATTATGCCTCTTTTTGAATCCTACTCTCGTCGTATCGACCAGATTCTGCCCGTGCTGGCTCAGTACGGTATCAACTCCTGCGAGGAGGCCGAGCAGGTCTGCCTTGAGAAGGGTATCGACGTCCGCGCCATCGTTCGCGGCATCCAGAACATTGCCTTCGAGAACGCCGGCTGGGCCTACACCGTAGGTGCCGCCATCGCCATCAAGAAGGGCTGCACGAAGGCTGCCGACGCCGCCGAAGCCATCGGTGAAGGTCTGCAGGCATTCTGCATCCCCGGCTCCGTGGCAGACGACCGCAAGGTGGGTCTGGGTCACGGCAACCTGGCTGCCATGCTTCTGCGCGAGGAGACGGAATGCTTCTGCTTCCTGGCCGGTCACGAATCCTTTGCCGCCGCTGAAGGCGCCATCGGTATCGCCCGCTCCGCCAACAAGGTGCGCCAGAAGCCGCTGCGCGTTATCCTCAACGGTCTGGGCAAGGACGCCGCTTACATCATCTCCCGTATCAACGGTTTCACCTACTGCCAGACCAAGTTCGACTACGCCACCGGTAAGGTGGAAGTGGTGAGCAAGAAGGCTTTCTCCGACGGCGAGCGCGCCAAGGTGAACTGCTACGGCGCTGACGACGTGCGCGAAGGTGTGGCCATCATGTGGCTGGAAGGTGTGGACGTGTCCATCACCGGCAACTCCACCAACCCCACCCGCTTCCAGCACCCGGTTGCCGGCACCTACAAGAAGGAATGCACGCTGGCCGGTAAGAAGTACTTCTCCGTGGCCTCCGGCGGTGGCACGGGTCGTACCCTGCACCCGGACAACATGGCTGCCGGTCCCGCCTCCTACGGCATGACCGACACCCTGGGCCGCATGCACAGCGATGCCCAGTTCGCCGGCTCCTCCTCCGTGCCCGCTCACGTAGAAATGATGGGTCTTATCGGCATGGGCAACAACCCCATGGTCGGTGCCACCGTTTCCGTGGCTGTGGCCATTGAGGAAGCCATGAAGTAAAGCTCCCTCTTTACACATACACGTTACAAAAATCCCCTGTCCGGTTCAACCGGGCAGGGGATTTTTCTGCTGTAAGGAGCAGGATAAGTACAGTACAGGACGGCGCGCCGCAGAATCCTTATGTGCAGGCGTTGTTACGGACAATAGGCGGGGCGCCGTTCAGGCTCTGCGCAGCGTCATTGTGTCACCATCTGCTTGTCTGTAGTGCGCCGGGGGAGCCTGAAAGAGATGAAAAAAAAGTTGCTCTTGTAGCGAAAAGTAGTTCGCCGAAGGTAAAAAAGTAGAAAAAAATGTGCTTCTGTTGCTAAAAATAGTTGACAAAAGTAGCAAACGAGATACAATAGAGCCAGCCCCGATAGAGAAAATGCCACAAAAGCGACTCAACAGGGGGGAACAACAAACATAAATAACACAACTATGATTACGACTCTTACGATTACCGCGCTGACTCCTTTCATGGTGGCCGACACCCAGGAGCAGGTGAACAATATCCCGCAGGAAACCACCGCTTCCTACAGCTGGACCGAGCAGAAGGCAGAAAGCATCATCGATGAGGACGAGTGCCGCAATGGCGCTACGGCTTCTTTCAGCTGCATTCCCGGCACAATGACTCAGTGCGTGGATGACTGGCACTTGGCTTAATTTCGCATATTCCATCAGGGGCAGCGTTGGCACATTCCGGCGTTGCCCCTTTTTCTTGCCTGATATAGCCCTATGATACTACTCCTCACCAACAGCCGGGATGTTACCACCGATGCTCTGATGCCGCACCTGAGCGCGCGGGCAGAGGTATTCCGCTTCAACATCGATCTCTGGAGGGACTATAGCTGGAATATCCACCCCGGCGGCTTTGAATTGGCTGACCCCACCGGGCGCATCTGTACAGAGAGCAGCACCGGAGCCGTCTATGAACGCAAGGTCATGTTTGACCCGCCCTACATTGACATCCCGGCAGAGGGCAGCCCGGAGTCTTGGATGCGGGAGGAGGTGAGCCTCATCTGGTCCGGACTCAAGGATTTAGCCTTTCATGAGGGAAAACTGGCGCTCATCCACCCCTCCCCGTACGGCTCATGGTACAAGATGCGGCAGATGCGGCTGGCGGCGGCATATTTTCCGGTGCCGGCCTGGCAGATGCTGCATCGCAGCCCGGTGCAGCTGGCCTCTCCCATCGTGTGCAAGACCAACGGAGCCCAACCGCTGGGGCAGGGGCGGCACCTCACCGTCAGCAAAGTGGATTCTGCCAGACTCGACACACAGTACCCATGGTTTCTCCAGCAGATGGTCAGCAACGCTGTAGCAGATGTCACTGTGGCGTATGTGGCGGGCAAGCTTTTTGCCAGCGAATTACCCTGCCAATCCGGCGCAGTAGACTCCCGCGTCCGCACCTTCAACGGTACCGACTCCTGGCAGCCTTGCGAGCTGAGCCGGGATGAGCAGCAGCGCATCATTGCCATGATGCAGGAAACCGGACTCTCCTTTGCGCGTCTGGATTTCATGAGGAGCGCGCAGGGACTGCAATTCCTGGAGTTCAACCCGAACGGACAGTTTGCCTGGATAGATTACCACAACGAGCGCGGACTCTACACCGCCATTGTGGATGAAATCATGCGCATTCACCGCAAACACATCCCCGCCCTATGACCCGCCACCCCCACCTGAAGTACGCCCTCCAATTCCTCACCTACCTCCTCCTGCTCATCCTCTTCTTTTCCACCGCTCTCTACTTGCTGGTGTTTATCTGCTTTGCTTGATATTGTAGTGGCTTATCGGGGAAACTCTGAATAAGTCTTGTTGTTTCAAAGAATGATGTGAGTGCCGATATCTGACTATATCTCCAAGCATCGGCTTCAGGTATTCCTTAAAAGCTTTCGCTTATGGTCAGAAACCGGCGCTCACATCACAGCCAAGAGTGTGCATGGTAAATTCTGTTTGCATGGTGTGAAAGCTGCATGCCCTATCCTGAGCGGCCCTACTAAAGTGTGAAAGCTCTGCGGAGTAATCCGTCTGTAGGGAGGCAGCAGAGGCTATAGAACCACAAAAACGAACACTCCTGATGGGAAGGAGCAAATCCGGCGTGGGCATCCACTCAAATCTCACCAATAGCGAAGAGTCAAAAAGTACTGAAATGTACGAAGACTCGACCGAGGAATGGAAAGCGGTGCAAATCCGAATCCACGTAACGGTGTGGAGGTGTTGACAGGGGGCGCTGGAGAGAAGAGATAAAAGAGTTGCGGCAGGAATCTAGTTTTTTGGACTAATCACACGTTAAGAAACCGCCGTATGCCATAAATGGCATGTACCTGGTAAGAGAGGGGGGCGACAGGTGTGTAAACGTAGTATTAATTTATCTCTTAAATGGGGGGAAGCGGCGCTCGACCATATGGGTTGTTCACGTTCTTTGTTGGCATACAGCCTAGCACGATGAAGAAAACAAGCGCTAATAGATCCCATGCGAGCAAATCCTCTACTAGAATAGTATACATGCCAACCCCTTCTAAGATTCCGGTTATGACAGCACCTGCTGTGCCGTGGTAACCTGCATCCTGTAGTCGGCGGAAACAAATAGCCATATTAGGCATAAAAAAAGCTAGAGCCATCAGGATATTTGCTATGATATATCCGTTTTCACCAAAGCATAGTGAAAATACGCTCATAACAAACTGAGCAAGAATAAAGTACCAATACTCAGCTTTACAACTTCTTCCCTCGAAATGAGCATATCGTCTCATATTGCTGGTGAAAGCGTTGATTACGTTCCAGCCTGCTGAGGGCATTGACGGAGAATCCAAGTGGAGAGTATTAGTGAAGTCGGCACGAGGTGGCGGTGGAGGAGTCGGTACCGTGTTTCCAAAAACAAATTCTATGGGAGTCCAGTTTTCGGCTCCTTCCCACCACACTTTAGTACCGTGAGGATACATGCCATGTTCAAAAGCACGTTTCACCATGGCCTCTGCATAGGGGCCATGGTGAGATGCACCGGGTGCTGCTACGAAGTATTCTCGCATAATCAGGCCGGAGGAAGCGGAGCTGAACCGTATGGATTATTGTCGTTCTTGCTAGGAAGATATACAATCACACTAGAGTAAACGGGAATGAGCATCATCCAGCCGCTTCGCCCGGTGTCATGGAAACGGCGAGCGGTAACAGCAATACTCGGAATTAAGGAACCGTAAAAGATGATGCAGAACAGCAGCACGCCTACAACTGTGCCGAAACGCCCTAATATACTAAGAGCAGGTGCCAGTATGAAGCACAATACTAATAGCAGTATTAAACATGCAAGATGGAAGAAAAAGTATTCCGATCGTGAAGCACGCCCGCTGAACTGGAAATACCTCTTCATGCAGCTGACATAAGCGGTGATGGGGTTCCAGCGCTGAAGCTGCTTTGGCATTGCATTTTCCTGTGGACTGAGGGGTGCTGCTGCAGGTGTAGCTGTCTGAGGTGTCGGTATAGCAGAAACCTCAGGTGTCGCCTGGCTGGTAGAGGAATTCTCAATCAGTGTGGAAGAAACTGCAGCTTTGTCTGGCTCGACTGATGAAACAGATGCATAAGAGGCAGAAGACGTTGAGGATGCTGTTCGTAATTTGGTAAAAATATTTTGAATAGGCATCCATTCCTCCGTACCATCGAACCAAATTAAAGTATTAGCAGGAAAAATCCCCTGTTCATAGCAGGTTCGAACCATTTCTTCAGGATAAGGGCCCTCCGGTGTACAATCGGGTTTGCATATGTAGTACTGTTTCATTTCTTTTTTGTGTTTTTTATGAGACAAGATAAACAGACAGTTTTAATTAGTACCCTGCTGTATCGTAACCTCTGTTTCGCTGATTTCTTATGCTTCTTTGTAGTTTTAGTTTTTTTTGTTGTTTTTCTGAGTACTTGGAGACGGCGATTTTTGATGCCCAGCAGCCTGCCCCTTTGAAGAATCCTCCGGCACCAATGTTGTGCCTACAATGTTATGATAGGCTGCCGCGCAGAGGTTTGTGCTGCAAAACGGGAAAACGGCCAGCATGGTGAATGTGAACTTGAACATGATTGTAATGGTGTGATTCTTGGAAATTATGCGGAAGAGAGGAAGAAGGATGGCTGATAAACCTCCAAACAACTCAAAAAAAACAACACGCGAGCGCTAGAATGAAAATAATGACTATTGTGATAATGAAGGCGCTGCTGCAACCGCCTTCTTCCTGCTGTTGTTTTTTTTGTTCTTCTTCCTGCACCTTTTGATTGCCCTTTAGTATATAGGCGAATCCCTTGATTAGACCGCTGATGCATATGATAGCAAGCCAAAAGTAAGCTCCACCTCTTCCTCTATGCATATTGGCAGACAAGGCGTATATCAGAAAGAGGATGCCTAATGCTGATGCAATGAGGTATCCGATACCTTTTGTAAAACCTTTTGCTCGGTCGGTGAGAGGATCGTCCGGCGGTGTGGGCGGTTTTGCGTTCATCTCTATTCGAGGTTGTATTTTTCAACCAGATACTCGCGCCTTTGTAAAAGTTCTCTGGCTCTTTTTTCTATATCATCGGCTCTACTAACGCTACCCACTATCTGAGCGAGACCGCCTATCGCCTCCCCGAGGTTGTCGGCGGCGCCCATTTGCCATCCCCCATTAAAGGAGGCGACGTAGACATCTTTGCTCTCTCGATCCAACGCGTACAGTTCACTATCGATAGCTTGAATTTCCTGTATGGCGGCATTGCGTTCCCGTTCCCATTCGCTATCACCACAGCTGACGAGAAGGCTTCCGCAAAGAGCCAATGTCATGAGAGATGTAACCAGTTTTTTCATGTTGTGTATAGAATGTAATTTAATGGTAGCAACAAAAGTGTAAGCTGTCAACATAAAAGATACAAAAATAGTAAAACGTCGTGTTTTGATGTTAAGTTTGGAAAGGAATTGATGAGGTTTCACAGCCCCATGGTGTCCACGCCTTCCCAGTTGGTGCAGGCGAAGGCGGCGATGCCGGGGTCTGTCTCACAGAGGAGGACGGCGCCGCGCAGGCCGCGGCGGGAGATGATTTTGCTGCGTTCTGCGGCGGTGAGGGGGCCGGAGGAGGTGGCGGCCACGAGCAGGGGCTCCATGCGGCCGTCTTTGTGGCAAATCATACAGCGGTGGGGGGTGGTCTGCTCTGTGGTGATGGTGAGGCAGCCGGCGGCGTGCACTTCTGCCGGGGTGGGCCAGAAGAAACCACCCTTCTCCTCGTGGTTCTGAATGTCCGGGTAGCGGCAGTTGCGGCAGCGGTAGCCCAATATCGGCCCGCGCAGTTCCTCTACGGCGCCCACGGGGGTGGCTACCAATTGGCCGCCGGGTGTGCCGGTTACCCTCACCTCGGCGCGGTGGATGGCCTGGCGTATTTCCTGTAGCTGGTGACCGCCACAGTGGGGACAGAGGAAGGAGATAGTCATGGTTGCTGAATTCGTCTTGTAGACATATAAATATATCAAAACGTCTATTAAGTCAACCAAATTCTAACGATTTGGCAAGAGTTTTTCGTTTTGTCGGAATATCAGCTTGCAAAAGTGTGGTTATAATGCTACACTTGCCACCGTGGAAGCGCAGAATCAGGACGAACTGAAGCTGAATGTGAAACTGTGGTTGAAGGCAAACAACTACAGCTACGCGTGGCTTGCAGAGAAATGCTATGTGACGGAGACAACGGTGCGCAATTGGATGGCGCGCAAGGTGATACCTGCCGCAAAGGAGCACATTATCCGGGAAATGATGAAGGAGCTGCCGCTCTCTCTCCCCTCCCGTGTGCAGGTGACGGAGGAGACTCGCGTGACGCTCAGCCTGGACCCCGCCACCCGCAAGGTGCTGGAGAAAAAGGCTTTTGCTCAGGGCAAGACGCTGGCGGAGTTCCTGGCAGATGAGGTTCCCCGCCTGGGTGAGTGATTTCACCCACTCCCTCTCTCGTTTATCCCGACCAAGGGATATTTGGATTTACGAGTGACGAATTACGATTTACGAATTGAAAGGGTGGGCTTAAGCCGATGCTGATGTGAGCGAAAGCTTCCGGCAATGAATAGGCTGCGTGCTATCCCGACCAAGGGATATTGGGAGAAATGTGCCTGTTTTGAGTGTATAAAGGCTATTTTTCAAAAAGGTTTGGGTCACATGTAATTCCCCGGTGTGAACCGAGTAAAATACATGCGGAAAATCCAAGGTGCTACTGTGGATTTTCCGCATGTGCTTTTAGTTCTTTTGTCTTGAATGGGTTATGGTGCGGGCAAAATCTTGGCTTGGAGAAAAATTGACAAAAAGCGGGACTTCTGATAGGCTGATTAGGGTAAATATATCCCTTTTTGTATATGGAAATTGTAGCATTACCTCCGCAGACGTACATCGGCAACTTCCGGATTCTGAAGGTGCTGGGGCAGGGCGGCTTTGGCATCACGTATGTGGCGTGGGATGCGAATTTGCAGCGCACGGTGGTGCTGAAGGAGTGTTTCCCGGTGGATTTGTGCCGGCGGGATGAGGCCGGTGTGCTGCGCCCGCGCGCGCCGCGTCTGGAGCCGCTGTACCGGCAGGCTATTGCAGATATGCGGCAGGAGGCCCGCACGCTGGCACAGCTGAATCATGAGCGGATTGTGCGGGTGTATGATACGTTTGAGATGCAGGGCGGTGTGTTCTATGTGATGCCCTGGATGGAGGGCGGCACGCTGGCGGAGTTCATGGAGGAAGAAGCTGCGGCGGGGCGTTTGCCTGATGCGGAGAAGGCTCTGCAGTGGCTGCGTGAGCTGCTGGAGGGGCTGGTGTATCTGCATGGCAAGGGGATTATTCACCGTGATATCAAGCCGTCCAATATCGTATTTGATGAAAAGGGGCACATTGCGCTTATAGACTTTGGGGCGGCGGTTCACTGTGCGTCGGAGTCCACCATTACGCAGGGGCAGTATTCGCACGGTTACGGCGCGCCGGAGCAGGTGACGGGGAAGGGTCAGCCCGGTCCGTATACGGATTTTTATTCTCTGGCGGCAACGTGGTATGAGCTGCTGAGCGGCAGCGCGCCGGAGCCTGCGCTCAACCGCCTGTTGAAGGATGATTTGGTGCCGCTGCAGGGGCTGTTGAGCCGGCTGAAGTTTCCGCGCGGCAAAGCCCCCGCGCCGGAGATGGTGGAGTCCGTGATGCGTAATCTGCGGCTGCTGCCGGAGGATAGATGCCAGAGTGCCGGGCAGTGGCTGGAGTGGCTGCAGGAGTCTGTAGCTCCGCCCTCTCTGCGCTTCCGGCAGTGGAAGCGGGCGCTGCGGCGGCATGCCGTGGCGCTGAGCGGGTGGGTGGTCGGCGCGGCTTTTGCTGCTGTCCTGGGATGGTATGTTGCGCAGCCGGAACCCACGGTGCCGCAGCAAACAGCAGCACCGCAACCGGCAGAAACTCTGACCTTTGAGGAGGTGTATGAGGAGTTTGCCCGGCAGAATGATTTGGAGGCCTTCAGTGAGTACATGCTGAGTTTCGGCACGCGTTTAAGAAATCTGCGGGATGAAACCCGCCGAGAGGCGCAGGCTCTGGTGCGTGAGGCGGCAGAGAAGATTGTCGGGATGACTCCGAAAGAGCGAGAGGATTATGCTCATCCTACGGGTGAATACTATGAAAAGGAAAGAACTCTGAGGAGTAAGTATTACGATAAACTTGGCGAGCTGATGCAAGAATATGGGAGGACGGAAGGCAGGATGAATTCTCTTTGCGAACGTCCGATGAATCATATTCAGGGCCTGACTCCGGCTCACCTGGTGCATATTCCTGCGTTGGCGGAGAAGTTGCGGGTGGAGTTGCTGGAACCGGTGAAGAGAAGCCTGAGAGAAGGTGACTATGACTTTGATGAGTTGGAAAACATCTACTCCAAAATAAGTGACGGCACGCTCCGCGCGGAATAGCCGTGGAATAGTGAGTGCCGTTTATCCGGCAACAGGACCGGCTTCCTGTGAGAAAAGTTCGTTGCGCCTGAGTAAAAAAAACGAGCCCCTTGCGGGGCTCGCGGAGACGGGAAAAATTACTTCTTCTTTTCCATTTTGATGACGCCGGAGCAGGCGTACCACCCATCGTAGCATCGGGAGAGGAGGCGTACTTCTACCTTCGGTTTGCCGGAGGGCAGGGAGGTGAGGTCGAAGTCGGCGGTATTGGTCACTTTTGTGGGGTCATCACACTTGCCAACCTGCTTGCCGTTCACATAGATGCGGAAGTCCTTGGTATCCATGCGGCCGGTTTTGCGTTTCTCCAGAGTGAAGGTGTAGATGCCGGGGCCCTTGATGTGGTGAGAGACATCGATACGCCATTCCTTGTCGTAGCCGACCACTTGGTCGCCGGAGTCGTAGAAGTCATTCTTGATGACGTAGTAGGCGTTGCGGTCGAGGTTGCGGTGGTATTTGGCGGCACCGATGCCGTATTCGTTGTCGGGGTTGATGTCTACGGCCTCCTTGAGCGCATCGAGACAGGGCTTCCAGTCGTCATTGCCGGTATCGTTGTTGCGCTGGCGGTAAACATACGCCAGCCCGCAGAGCCACTGCTGGCGGCGTTCTCCTTTGAGCCGCTTGTTCTTGAGAACCTTGCTGACGTATTTGATGGCAGCATCGAAATCCCGCTCTTTGCCTTGGAGCTTACCCTCCGGGCCGCCCTTGAGCCGGTTGTTGATTTCTCTGTACATGCCCATGTGCTCCCAGCAGAACTGGGCTCGGTAGCCGGTGGTATCCTCCGGGTCTTTCTTGTTGATGATGTCGATGAGGGCACGGCAGCGGACGGCATCGCGGTCGTAAAGCAGCTCCAGAGCCTGACCGGCAGCCTTTGCCCCCTCAATGCCGTCTGTGGTGCGGGCTTTTTCTGCCAGCTTGCAGAACTCCGGATACACCTCCAACATTTTTTTCATGATTTTCACCATGGATTCTTCCTTCCCACGCACCATTTTGGTGGGGAGTACGGCCATGAGTGTGCCGTCCGGTGCCATGATGACGACTTCCGGCATATTGAAGCATTCCACGGGGAGAATCTTTTTGCGCTCGTCACCTTTCTGCCCGGTGACATCATCGAACTGCCCGTAGACGGCCTTGCCGGCCAGCTCACTGCTGTTGATGATTTTCTGCCATTTGCGGCAAATGGCGGCGTCATCGTGCAGCCAGTCGGAGCCGTGGCGCAGGATGATGACGGGTTTGTTGCTCTGTTTGGCTTGTTCTCGGGCGGTGGGGACATCCGGCAACTTGCAGGAATTGATCGTATCCGCCACGGCAAATCCGGCCAGTAGAACGAGGAGTGAGAAAAGAGTTTTTTTCATGATAATCTCGTGATGGGGTTAGCGGGTGAATATGACGAAGTGAGAAATGTGGGCGAAATCCGGAGCTTTGTTCTCAAACTCCACTTTGACCCACTTGGCCGTGGTGCCGGCGGGGAAATGGACCTCCCATTCCTTGGGCATATCGTCCGTGCTTTCCTTGGGCATCCAGGTGGCTCCGTCGTTGCTGGTGTAGACGGTTGCTTTCCTCATGCGGCCTTCATTGCCGTCCGTTTTGCGGATAATGCAGCCGGTGACAGTAGCGCGGTCCGGAAGCTCGACGATGAAGTTTGGTTTTTCCTCTTTGGCAGTATGGCATTTGCCGCCGTTGGTGGTGGTGATATCCAAGTGGCAGGTGGGGGCGTCCCACTGTGCGCTGGTGGAAATGCGGAAGAGTGCCGCCTTAGCCGGCTTGCCCTGCATGCCGGGGAGGGTGTTCAGCTCCACGGGGGCGGTGGCTGTGGCACCGCTCTTCTTTGCAGCCAGAATGAGGGATTGGAATGCAGGGGCGGAGCGGGACTGCTCTGCGGCAACGATGGCCTTGTTGTAGGCGGCCAGCATGCGCTTGGCCTTTTCTTCATCCGCTGCACCGTTGCCGGTGCCCGCAGCTTGTTCTGCCGCCTTAGCAAAAGCCTTGCTGAACACGGCTTCCTTTTCTCCTCCGCAGAATTCTGCCACGGCCCACTCCAGCACCTGCCCGAAGACGGTGCCGTCACCGGCATTCATGTGAATGCTGAATACTTTGGCCAGGAAGTCCTCCTGCACATTTTCAGAGAGTGTAGCGGACTGTTTCTTGATGACATCCGTACATTTGACGGCCCAGGAAGACTGGGACCCGGCAATCATTGTGTGCAGAGCAGCGTAGAGTGCGATTTTCTGGGAATCGTTCATGGCGCCGATTTCCTGCTCCAGGTCAGCCGTCATATTAACGGCGGCAAAGCCGTTTTCAACATAGAGAGGAATCGTCTGCATGAGGTAATCATACCAGGTGCCCGGCTGGGTGTCGGCATCTTTCATGAGCCGGTGCAGCTCCTTGCGGAAGAAAGGATGAAGCGGGCTGTCCTCCAGCGCAGATTGCCACATCTTGATGGCTGCTGCGGAATCTCCGCAGGCTTCCAGCGCACGGGCGGCATAGCTCTTGCGGTAGGCCGTTGCCACAGCCTTGTCATCGCCGAATACGGTTTCCATCAGCACATAAGAAGTGGGGGCCTGATGCCCGAAAATCTGGTTGTGCATGCCGCCGTCCGGTCCGCCGAATCCTCCCACCCACTTGCCGCGTTCAATGCGGTAGCCGTAGGCACAGTGACCGGGCTGCCCGACGGTGGTGGAGGGGATGCCGTGTGCCATGGCGGCAAAGCAGCCCAAGTGAGAGAGCGCACCGCATACACCGCCGTTGCGGTGCGTGGTCTCGGCATCACTCATGTCGTTGGAGTATGGCATGTTGTAGGCACCGCCCTGTACCGTGTCACCAAACTTGGAGGGGTCTGTATAGGTGGCTGCCCAGCAGGCGGCGTGGTATTGATCCCAGGGAAGATTGATGTTTTCCGCGGCCCAGGCAAAGGATTGGTCATCCCAGTCCTGCCCGGCAATGCCGACGACGAAGCGCAGTTCCCAGGGGCGCAGCTTGGGATAATTCGGGTGCAGCTTCTCTTCACGTTCCTGCTTGAGGAAGAAATTATAGCGCCAGACCGGGTTGAACCGCTTCGGGTTCATGTTCAACAGCGGCTGCTGCGGAGATGTCTCACCGCCGCCCCACAGAGAAGCCAGTGCCACGGCCAGCGCCTTGTTGCTCACCTTGCCCTTTTCCTCTTCCCAGATACGGAAGAGAACATCCATGCCCACCGGTGTCTGGTAGGGCACCAGGCCGCCGCCCAGATAGAACTCCAGCCATGCGGAATCTTTGCAGAAAGCTTCCAGGAATGCGGCCTTTTTCTTGTTGGTTGCCAGCTCGCTCATGACCTCTGCACCCGTGCAGCGGATGAGCTCTGCCAGCATGGCGCAGTGCATGTATTCATTGTTCTTGATATCCGGCTTTTTACCCTTGAGAGATTCTGTCAGAGCCTCATACACGGCTTGATAGTTGCCGCCATCCAGCTTCTTGGCAATGGCATCCGGCAGATAACTGACAGCCTTGGGCGCGCGGTCGTAGAGAGTGGGGGGCGGGAAAGCCTTGCGCTCCACCGGTTTGATGTCTGTGTTGCTCTTGGCTGTTGCCGTGTCTGTGACTACGGGCTGCGGTTCTTCTGCAGCCGCTGCAGAGGCAATGGGGACAGAGACCTTTTCAACTTTGGCGGTAGCTTTTTTCTTCTTTTTCTTTACTTTTTTGACCACAGAGGTCTTGTCTTGCTTCTGAGCTTGGTCGTAGAAGTAATAACCGCCGATGCCGACTGCCGCCAGAGCCAGCAGAGCTACTAAGACGCCGCCCCCGCTGCTTTTCTGCTGCAGGGAGCGTCCGGCGGAAGTCCGGAGAGAATGATTAACTGGACGTTTTGCCATGAAGTCATGCTACGCCTTTGCTGCTTAGTTGTAAAGTTAAAAAGAAATGTTAGGGGCAAAAAACGCGAAAAAAAGGCACTCCCGGCCCGTTTCACCCCTGTTTCTCCCTAACAGGCAGGCTCATGAGGTAGAAAAGCCCAAGCGCGGGGAGCTGGAGCCAGAGGTAGTACCAGGGGGCGGCGCCCAGGTAGTCCAGCAGGCAGCCTTTCACGGGGCTGAAACGGGTGAAGCCGTAGTTGGTGTCCAGCAGGAGGTTGATGGGGAAGATGCAGAGCAGGTAGAGGTCTGCAAAGAGGACGGAGCGCCACACGTCCTTGCCTCTTGAGCGCCAGCCCAGCACCGTTGGAATCATCAGCGCGGCGAGTGCCAGCATGCTGTGCGACCAAAAGAAGGAGATGAAGCGGATGTTCGGGAAATCTACCTGCAGGGTGGGGGTGATGAGTGCCTGAATGCTGGCGGCCAGTACGCCGAAGTAGACCATGGCGCAGGCCCAGCGCTTGCGATACCACAGGGCAATGAAGGCTACCGGTGCCATGGCGGAGCAGAAGTGCAGCGGCAGTTTCTGTATCCATTCCTCATACGGCATGATGCAGGCGTTGCAGATGTGCTCTGCGATAAAGGTGACGGCCAGTACCAGCGCCAGTGCCCGGCAGTAACGCTGTCTCCCCTCAGTGTTCAGACGCCGCGCGGTGCAGATGATGACGGTGCTTGTGATGGTGACAAGGGCGAGCACCCAGAGATGGGAGCTCGACCACCAAGTGAAGGGTTGCGCGGAATCCATGGAGAGAGAAGGGGATGATAAAAAAAATCAGTAGCCGCCCGCATCTGCCTCCGGCGTTTGCCAGCGGCGGGCGAGCCAGGCGCAGACCATGAGCTGCACCTGGTGGAAGACCATGAGCGGCAGTAGCAGGTTGTTATCCAGCTGCCCGAAGATGGCCAGCATCATGGGAGCACCCACGGCCAGGCTTTTCTTGGATCCGCAGAAGATGATGGCGATGCGGTCTGCGCGGTTGAAGCCGAGGGCACGGCATGCCCCGTAGGCTGCCAGCTGGGCCAGCACCAGCAGCACCAGACTGGCCAGTACAAGACCGCCCAGATGCAGGGCATCCAGCTGTTGCCAATAGCCCGCCACGGTGGCACCGGAGAAAGAGGTGTAGACCACCAGCCAGATGGTGCCCTGATCATTCCAGCGGATGAGTTCTTTTCTGTTGCGGACGAAGCTCTGCAGCCAGCGCTGGCTGAGCTGCCCCAGGACAAAGGGCAGCAAAATCTGGTAACAGATTTTCAGCACGGTGTCCGGTCCCACGTCCACATGGGAGGTACCCGTGGAGAACAGGATGCCCACCAGCAGCGGGGTAAGAAAAACGCCCAACAGACTGGAGACGGAGGCGGAGCAGACGGCGGCGGGCACGTTGCCGCCCGCCACGGAGGTGAAGGCGATGCTGCTCTGTACGGTGGAGGGCAGGCAGGCCACATACACCAACCCCATGAACAGGGCTGCCCCGGTCAGCGGTTCCAGCAGTGGGCGCAGCAGGGGGGTGATGATGGGGAAAAAGACGAAAGTAAACAGAAATACCAGCGTTTGCAAACGCCAGTTGAGGATGCCCTCTATCACGGATTTGCGGGACAGCTTGACGCCGTACAGGTAAAACAGCATGACGATGGCGGCATTGGTGAGCCATTCAAAGAGCTCTGCTGCCGTGCCGCTGCACGGAATAACCAGCCCCAGCACCACGCTGAGCAATATGCCCGTGGTGAAACGGTCGCAGCCGGACAGAAAGCGGTGCAGACGCTCGCGGAGGCGGTTCATGGCTGCCGTGGGTTACTTGCGCGGGGGGAACTCGTAGGTCACGCGGCCGGTTCCGGGGGTGAACACGAGGTAGGCATCAAATTTGTTGCCGGTCTTGTGGCTCACAAAGCCCTGGATGAGGTCTGTCTTGCCCTTGGTCAGCAGTTTGCCTACCATTTCTGCGTTGAGCTCCATGCCGCACATCACTTTGGGCACAACCAGCGGCTTGCGGTTCTTGCCGTAGGTGATGCCGTCCACATGCCAGGCATTCTCTGTTTCCAGCAGCTCGTGCTCTCCCTTGCCTTTCACTTTCAGCATGCCGTGGCGCTTGGCTTTTGATAAATCCTCTGCTGCGGCGCTGGCTGCGGTGAATTTTTTGTCTGCTTTTTCCTTGGTTTGTTTGCTGCGGGGCTCACGGGGCGGGAATTCGAAGCCTACGTTGCCTTTGGCGGTATCCAGCACGAGGAAGGCGTCAAAAGCGCGGTGGGTGCGTTGGGAAACAAAGCCGGTAATCAGCTCACTCTTGCCCTCTGCCAGCACCTGTGCCAGCTGCTCGCGGGTGATATCTTTGCCCAGAATGGTGCGGGACATGGAGAAGCCCTTGCCGTTGCTGCGGGCAAACTCCGGGATGCTCCACTGCTTATCCGTTTCCTGTACTTCCAGCTCGCCCTGTCCCTTTACGGTCATGGTGCCGATGGGGACGGGAGCCTCTGACTCCGCGGAATCGCCGGCGGCAGCGGGGCGGTCGTTCTCGAAGTAGAATTCTGCTTTCCAGGAAGATTTTTCCGTTGCAGGGGCCACCAGCTGCAGACCTGCCTTGAACGGCTTGCCGAATTTGGAGCGGAAGCCCTCCATGACCGGGAGCTTGCCGTTGGCAATCAGCTCAGCAATCTGGTCATCGCTCAGGCTGAGCCCGGCGTGTACGCGGCGGATGCGGAACTTGCACTTGTGGCAGGAGATGGCATCCACACGGCTGCTGAGCCCGGCAGCACCGCAGGCGGGGCAGGTGAGCTCTAAATCCGGGTTTTTGCCGTTCTGCATGTAATCACGCACGGAATCTACAATATCCGTGGTGTAGGAGCGGATTTCCTTCATGAAGGAGTCCCGCTTCAGTCGCCCGGCTTCCATCTGCTTGAGCCGGTATTCCCATTCGCCGGTGAGCTCCGGGCTGGAGAGGGTGCTGAGGCCGATTTTGCCCAGCAGGTCGATGAGGTCCATGCCGCGGCGCGTGGCCATCAGCTCTTTGCCCTCACGGGCAATGTACTCCTGGGTGATGAGCCCTTCGATGATGGCGGCGCGGGTGGCGGGAGTACCGAGTCCGCGTTCCTTCATGGCATCAGCCAAATCTTCGTCCTCTACCAACTTGCCGGCCGTTTCCATGGCGGTCAGCAGGGTGGCTTCCGTGTAGGCAGCGGGGGCTTTGGTCTGCTCTGCATTGGCCTCTACGCGGGCGGCCAGCACTTTTTCGCCCTTGCAGACGCTGCACAATTCATCTTTCTTGCGCTTGTCCGTGCCGTACAGAGCGCGCCAGCCGGGGGTCAGCTGGACGCGGCCGTGGGTGTAGAAATAATCCGTTGCGCCGGGGGTGGAGACGATGGTGGTGCGCTCCGTATCCTCAAATTCAGCGTTGGGCATGAAGACGCCCAGGAAGCGCTGGACAACGAGCGTGAAAATCTTGGCGGCATCACCGGTGAGTGCCACAAACTTGCCGGTGGGGATAATGGCAAAGTGGTCGCTGACCTTGCTGCCGTCAAACACGCGTTTGGAGGGGCGCACACGGCGGTTGTTCAGAATGTCCTGTGCATACCCGGCAAAGTCCGGCAGATTTTCACCGATGGCAGCCACGGTGCGGGCGGCGACTCTCAGGTAGTCATCCGGCAGGAATTTGGAGTCCGTACGCGGATAAGTCAGCACTTTGTGCTTTTCATAGCATTCCTGCGCAATCTGGAGGGTGCGGCGAGCGGAGAAACCGAAGCGGTTGCTGGCTTCTTTCTGCAGGGAGGTGAGGTCGAAGAGCAGAGGGGCGGGCATGGAGACCGGCTTGCGTGTCTCTTTCACCTCTGCGGGTTGCCCCTGACAGCGTTGTGCTATGGCGGCGGCCAGCTCCGGCTCCCAGATGCGCTCACGGGTGCGCTGGGGAGCGTTTTCGTCCTTTTTCCAGTTCGGGTTGAACCAGCGACCCTCGTAGCTGCCTGCCTTGGCGGTAAAGGTGGCGCGTACCTCGTGGTAGGATTCCGGCACAAAGGAAAGAATGGCTTTCTGGCGGGCAGCCAGCAGGGCGAGGGTGGGGGTCTGCACGCGCCCGGTGGGGGTGACGTTGAAACCGCCTGCGCCGGATTGCAGCACGGTGAGGGCGCGGGTGCTGTTAAGCCCCACCAGCCAGTCTGATTCGGAACGGCATACCGCGGCATCTGCCAGATGCTGCATTTCTTCGTCCGTTTTCAGGTTCTCCCATGCCTCCAGAATGGAGTCATCCGTCATGCTCTGCATCCACAGACGGCGGATGGGCTTGCGGATTTTGCCGTAGCGGATGATGTTGCGGAAGATGAGCTCACCCTCGCGCCCGGCATCGCATGCGTTCACGATTTCAACGATATCCTTGCTGCGGGCCTGTTTCAGCACCTTGCGGAGCTTATCCGCAGATTTGGCAATGGGCTCCAGCTCCATGGCCTTGGGCATGACCGGCAGATAATCCATTTTCCAAGGCAGGCTCTTGCCGTCTTCTGTCTGCGGCTTCTTTTGCTCCACCAGATGACCCACGGCAGAGGTGATGACCAGTGTGTCATTGCTGAAACCGCCGCTGCTTTCATCTTTCTTGAATTTGCCGAGCTTCTTGCCGAGGACTCTGGCAAGATCATTGGCTACGCTGGGTTTCTCTGCGATGATAAGGGTTCTGGACATGGAAGAAACGTGGAAAGAGGTGCATGGGAACGCGCGCCGCGGGCGCTCCGCTGTTTCTATTAGTGACAATTTTTTCAGAATTTTGTCAAGAAAAAACTGAGGCAGTTCGGAAAGAAAATGTGTGGCCGGGGTTTGGTGTTGTGAGTGGGTGTATTGTTTGTTGTGACTGTCTTGCTTGTTGCTTCAGAATTAGTTTGACAACATGAATCTGAATTGATAGAATCCCGCGGCGTTCTTTTGTTCTGCCGTGAGGCGGATGCGGGGAACGCTGCAATATTTACCTAACACATATAGATATGTCCGTCGTTAAGTTTTATAAGGAAGAGCACCAGGTGCCGTTGGAAATGCACAAGGTACGCGTAGTGCAGAAGTTGTTCCTGCCGACTGTGGAGGAGCGCGTGGCAAAACTGCGTGAGGCCGGTAACAATACGTTCCTTCTTCAGAATAAGGATGTGTTCATGGATATGCTCACCGACTCCGGTGTGAATGCCATGAGTGATAATCAGGTGGCTGCTTCCATGCAGGCGGATGACTCCTACGCCGGTTCCGAGACGTTCAACCGTCTCTCCCGCGTGATTGAAGATGTGTTTGGTACCAAGTATTTCCTGCCTGCTCACCAGGGCCGCGCCTGTGAGAACATCCTTGCGGAAACTTTCGTGAAGGAAGGAGATGTGGTGCCCATGAACTTCCACTTCACCACCACTAAGGCTCATATCACCCGCAAGGGCGGCCGTGTGGAGGAACTGATTACGGCGGAAGGTCTGGACCCGAATCTCGACCTCCCCTTCAAGGGCAATTTCGACATTCCCCGCCTGCGCGCCCTTATTGAGGAAGTGGGCCCGGAGCATGTGCCCTTTGTGCGAATTGAAGCCGGTACCAACCTGATCGGCGGTCAGCCGCTCTCCATGGAGAATATGCTGGAGGTTGCCGCCGTCTGTAAGGAATACGGCGTGATGGCTGTTCTGGATGCCTCTCTGCTGCAGGATAACCTGTACTTCATCAAGACCCGTGAGGCTGCTGCCAAGGATATGACCGTGGCTCAGATTATCCGCAAGCTGGCAGATGCCATGGATCTCATCTACTTCTCCAGCCGTAAGCTGGGCTTTGCCCGCGGCGGTGCCATTATCTCCAACAATGAATCCCTCATCCTCAAGATGAAGGCTTTCATCCCGCTGTACGAGGGCTTCCTCACCTACGGCGGTATGGAAGTGCGCGCCATGGAGGCCATGGCCGTGGGTCTCATGGAG
Organism: Akkermansia sp.; assembly: GCA_045635265.1. Classification (GTDB taxonomy): domain Bacteria; phylum Verrucomicrobiota; class Verrucomicrobiia; order Verrucomicrobiales; family Akkermansiaceae; genus Akkermansia. The sequence goes on along the minus strand of JAZRBU010000007.1, from coordinate 8,911 downwards.
ACACTGGATGAAGAAATCATCAACCAGGGCCCCATCTTCATTGAGTACCTTGTGAAGGAGCTTTCCGACTACGGTGTGCCCATGGTGAAGCCTGCCGGCGGTCTCGGTGCCCATATCAATGCTTCCGAATTCCTGCCGAATATCCCGCACGAGCAGTACCCCGCAGGTGCTTTGGCAACGGCTCTCTACATTGCCGGCGGTATCCGCGGTATGGAGCGTGGCTCTCTCTCTGAGCAGCGCAATCCGGACGGCTCTGAAAACTATGCTGAGCTTGAGCTGGTGCGTCTGGCCTGCCCCCGTCGCGTCTTCACGCTTTCTCAGGTCAAATACTGCGCAGACCGTGTGAAGTGGTTGTACGACAACCGTCACCTCATCGGCGGTCTCAAGTGGGTGGAAGAGCCGGAGGTGCTTCGCTTCTTCTTCGGCCGCCTGCAGCCGCTCAGCGATTGGCAGGAGCAGCTGGCTGCCAAGTTCCGTGAGGATTTCGGCGACAGCCTGTAAGCTTTCCGGCTTTTGTTTTTCCGCGGGTTGCCCATTACCGGGCAACCCGTTTTTTTAGTATTATTCCAGAATATCGCTTGACAGAAAGGCGGACTATCGGCTATGATACTGGGTGACGACAAAGCCATAAATGGGCTGGATTGCCAAAAGCGATTTATAAAAGTTCTAAAAATTATTCAAAATATGAGCACAACAACAGACGAACAGGTAAAGGCCTGCACTCCCGAGGGATGGCAGGGGTTCAAGCCGGGTGCGTGGCAGAATGAAATCAATGTGCGTGATTTCATTCAGCAGAACTATACGCCGTACACCGGTGGAGATGATTTCCTGGCCGGCCCGACCACCCGCACGGAGAAACTGTGGGACACGGTGAAGGACCTGCTCAAGAAAGAGATTGAAGCCGGCGGCGTGCTGGATGCTGATACCGAGGTGGTGTCCTCCATCATTTCCCATGCTCCGGGTTACATTGATAAGGAGCTTGAGACTATCGTCGGTCTGCAGACGGATGCTCCGCTCAAGCGCGCCCTCATGCCCTTCGGCGGTGTGCGTATGGCACACCATGCTCTGGAGGCCTATGGCTTCACCATGAGCAAGAAGACGCTGGATGCGTTCAAGAAGCTGCGCAAGACGCACAATGACGGCGTGTTTGATGCCTACACCTCTTCCATCCGTGCGGCACGCTCCGCCGGTATCGTGACCGGTCTGCCGGATGCCTACGGCCGCGGCCGTATCATCGGCGACTATCGTCGAGTGGCTCTGTACGGTATTGATAAACTGATTGCCTGCCGCCGCAAAGATTTGAAGGCTCGTGAGAATCTGGTGCTGACGGATGATGTCATCCGCCTGCGAGAGGAACTCAACGAACAGATTCGTGCTCTGGATGAGCTGGCTCAGATGGGTGAGTCTTACGGCTGCGACCTGCGCCGCCCGGCTATGAACTCCCGTGAGGCCGTGCAGTGGACCTACCTTGGCTACCTTGCCGCCGTGAAGGAGCAGAACGGTGCCGCCATGTCCCTGGGCCGCGTGTCCACCTTCTTTGATATTTACTTCACCCGCGATTTGGAGCAGGGTACCATCACGGAAGCCGAAATCCAGGAGCTCATGGACCACTTCGTCATGAAGCTGCGCATGGTACGCTTCATTCGCACCACGGAGTACAACAACCTCTTCTCCGGTGACCCCACTTGGGTGACGGAATCTATCGGCGGTATGGGTGAGGATGGCCGCACGTTGGTCACCCGTAGCTCTTTCCGCATGCTGCAGACTCTCTACAATCTGGGGCCGGCTCCGGAGCCGAACCTGACGGTGCTGTGGTCCACGCAGCTGCCGGAGGGCTTCAAGCGCTTCTGCGCCAAGGTTTCTATCGAAACCTCCTCCGTGCAGTATGAAAATGATGACCTGATGCGCCCGCACTGGGGTGATGACTACGGCATTGCCTGCTGTGTGTCCGCCATGCGCATCGGCAAGCAGATGCAGTTCTTCGGCGCCCGTGCCAACCTGGCCAAGTGCCTTCTCTACGCACTCAATGGCGGTGTGGATGAAGTCAAGTTCAAGCAGGTGGCTCCCGTTTCCCCGCGCTATGAGGGTGATGTGCTGGAGTACGACAAGGTGATGGAGCTCTTCGACAAGATGCAGGATTGGCTCGCCAAGACTTACATCGATGCTCTCAATGTCATTCACTACATGCATGACAAGTACTGCTATGAGCGCATTGAAATGGCTCTGCATGACCCGGAAATCCTGCGCACCATGGCCTGCGGTATCGCCGGTCTTTCCGTGGCTGCGGACTCCCTGTCTGCTATCAAGTACGGCAAGGTGACCGCCATCCGCAACGAGGAGGGCCTCATCGTGGACTTCAAGACGGAGGGCGACTTCCCCTGCTACGGCAACAACGACCCGCGTGTGGACGAGATTGCCTGCGAGCTTGTGACCAACTTCATGAACAAGATTCGCAAGCTGCACACCTACCGCAACTCGCTGCCCACTCAGTCCATTCTCACCATCACCTCCAACGTGGTGTATGGCAAAAAGACCGGCAACACCCCGGACGGCCGTCGCGCCGGCGAGCCTTTCGCCCCCGGTGCCAACCCGATGCACGGTCGCGACAAGAATGGTTCCGTGGCTTCCATGCTTTCCGTGGCTAAGCTCTCCTATGAGGATTCTCTGGACGGCATTTCCTACACCTTCTCTATCGTCCCCGGAGCCCTGGGCAAGGATGAGCCGGAGCGTGAGGGCAAGCTGGTTTCTCTGCTGGATGCCTACTTTGCCGCTACCGGCCACCACATCAACGTGAACGTGCTGGAGCGTGAGACGCTCATGGATGCCATGGAGCACCCGGAGAAGTATCCGCAGCTCACCATCCGTGTGTCCGGCTATGCGGTGAACTTCATCAAGCTCACCCGTGAGCAGCAGCTGGAAGTTATCAGCCGTACCTTCCACACCAAGTAATTGGTGACACCATTCTGAATCAGGAAGTTCGGAGCCCTTGGCTCAGGTGGCAACACCTGCGGGCATAAGCCCGCCGAACTTCCTTTTTAGTAGACAAATATCGATAGTTAATTGCCAATTCTCATGGGTCTTGTTCATTCCGTAGAATCCTGCGGCACCGTGGATGGGCCGGGAATTCGTTTTATTCTGTTTTTATCCGGGTGCAGCCTGCGCTGCCGTTACTGTCACAACCCGGATACATCATTCACCCGGCGCGGAACGGAACGCAGCGCAGAGGATGTGTTGGAGGAAATATCCCGCTACCGTGATTTCCTGGTGAATGCCGGCGGCGGAGTGACCATCTCCGGCGGTGACCCCCTCTTTCAGCCGGAATTTACCCGTGCTATCCTGCGGGGCTGCAAGGCAATGGGATTGCACACCTGTCTGGATACCTCCGGGCATCTGGGGGGTAATGCGGATGAGGAAATCCTCTCCCTTACGGATTTGGTGCTGCTGGATATCAAAGCTTGGAATCCGGAGCAGTATCGCCTGGTGACGGCTCAACCGCTGCAACCCACACTTGACTTTGCAGAGCGCCTGGCCGCCCTGAGAAAACCTGTCTGGCTGCGCTACGTCCTTGTTCCCGGTCTCACGGACCAATTAAATGATATCGAGGCTCTTGCGCGCTATGCTTCCGGTTTGGGTAACATACAGCGTGTAGACGTACTGCCTTTCCACCAGATGGGGCGTTACAAATGGCAGGACCTCGGCCTGGATTACACCTTGGCAGATACCGAGCCCCCTGAGCCCGAGCTTGCCGACCGCGTCCGCTCCATCTTCCGTACCCACGGGTTTGCGGAGTGCACTTATTGATTGTCACATGCTGATTTGTAAAAAGAAAGGGGCGTTGTTACGCCCCTTTTGCCTGTCATTTCAGCTCGTTGAGAACAAGCACAGGATTGGAGAAGGGGTAGTGGAAGCTGTCGAACTCAGTGCCGAGGCCGAGGGGATTCCACCAGGCGCGCATATTGTCCGGGGGGAAGATTTCATCCCGTGTGGCAATGTAGGCGGCATCCCAGTGCAGATGGGGTGAGGAATCTGCGCTGCTCCATTCTGCCAGCAGGTTGAGCTCATCCAGCTTTTCTTCCGCTGTACGGTCAGGATAGGGACCGGTGGGAATATAGCGTCCTTCATCCCCGGCGGCGGCAAAGGTATTGACTCCGCCATTACTGATTTGGGCTCGCATGGTGCGCAGGACAACGCGCAGGCGCATGCCGTAGCGCGGGTCAACGGGGTAGGGGGTACCGTTGAGCGCAACGGCGCGGTGCAGGGGAAGCTCGCGGCAGCATTGCTCGCTCACCCAAACGCCGAAAGACCAGGCAAAGAGGTAGATGCGGCGGTAGCGGGTGAAGCGGGCAGGCTCCAACGGAGCAATGCTGCGGTGATCATAGCAGACCAGCACATCGCAGCCCGGCGGGTCGATGTGGCACACGGCATTGGGCGTGGCTGCCCAGCCGAGCATGAAGATGACTAAATCCGGGTTGGATTCATCGTGCTTGAGCCAGGCTTCCTGCATTGACGGGAAAAGTGTTATTCTCCGTATTCCGCCCAAGAGGAGCTGGTTTCCCAGACGCGCACTCGCTCCAGTTTGACGCAGGCGCGCACCGGGTAGCGGAGCGCGCCGGCCTTAGCTTGGTCGAGTGCCGCCTGCGCATGTCGGAAGACGGCGTAAGCCATGGCTTCGCTGGTGGGGTCCAGCTTTTCAAAGGGGATGATTCTGTCTCCGTAGATGCGGCGGAATGCCTCATAATTAGGGTCTGCCGTGTTCATGCAGAGGGCATGGTCAAACTTCTCCAGAAACTCGTTCATCATCTCACCGATGGCCTTGAAATCCATCACCATTTCATGGTCATCCAGCGTTTCTGCGGCAAAGACCAGCTCCACGCTGCGGGTATGACCGTGCGGGAACTGGCAGTTGCCCGGATGCTTGGAGAGCAGGTGCCCGCTCTCCAGCTCAATGCATTTGCAGATGCGGTACATGGGGGTATCAGGCAATCGGGGTGACGCCTTTTTTCAGGATGATGTTGCCGTACTTGGCGGTCTCACCGGTAATCACCACGGCATAGGCAGCCTTGGCGCGGTCGTAGAACGCATAGCGCTCCATGCGCTCAATCTCACCCTCATAACCAAGGGCGGCGCGGTACTTTGCCTCTACGGCAGGGTCGAGCGTGTCACCCGGAACGGCGGCCATCATGACGACCGGAGTCGCATACGCATCCAGCTCAAAGAGCGGAATCATGCCTGCCAGAATGGCATCCGCCGCCACTCCGTCGGCCCGCACCACGGTATCGTTGAACGTGTGGGCAGGGAAGTGAGCATCGGAAATCACGATTTCATCACCATGGCCCATTTCGGCCATAATCTTGAGCAGATTCGGAGAAATGACAGGAGAAATACCTTTTAACATAGCAACGTTATTCTGGCACAAAAACACCCGGGAGTCAATGCAAATGGAAGCATCGCGCCGCGGATTTGTCGCCTTGCGGGCTTTATTCTTGACTTTGATGGTGGCGTCAGCTTACAATCAGAAAAATCGGTGTTTTATTTATTTTGCCAAAAAAATAAATAAAATTTCATTTTCGAACGCTTTTGATAATGGGGAATTGTTCCTCTATCGTCGTTTATCACTTACGCGCTGCCGGCCGACCATGAAACTGCATCTTCCTGTACAATTATTCCGCATCGTTACCTCCGTTGGGGCTTTGCTGCCCGCATGGCTTTATGCTGGCTATACGCCTCCAACGACCATCACCATTCCTGCCGGATATCGGGCGGTTGTGGTGGATGATCCTGAAGACTTGAAGCCGTATGTATCTGATGCGGCGGATATTGCCTTCCGAATCTCCAAGAGTCTCACTTTTGATAATTGGAAATACGCGTTTGTTTCAGCCATCAACGGAGCCCGTTATTACACGAGCCACTCGGCGGCTTCCCCGGTGAATATAACGATTACAAACACTGCAGGCAGAAAATTCCTTACCTATGAGTCATTCACGATGAATGCACTGGGGGATGTGCTTTTTAAGGATAATAACGGGGCGCAATGCCAAGGTGTCATCCACGGAGATGACAATACTGCCATTACGTTCAACGGAAACAAGAGTGTACGGTTTATCAACAGCAAAAACGGAGCCCTCTCCGCCTCCAATAACAGCACGATTTCCGTTTGCGATAACGGCAATTTGGAGTTTTCCCGGAATTATAACGCATCCGTTTCCACCGGCGGCGCGATAACGGTGCAGTGCAAATCTGCCATTTTAGTGAACAATAACGGGGATATCAAGTTTTGTGATAACACGGACTCTGATTCCTACGGCGGAGCGTTGTCCTGCTCCGGCAATTCCCGTATCGAAGTCAACGGCAATGGTCATGTGACGTTTTCCGGCAACAAGGTGTACACGCACTGCACGGTGACATACGGTGGTGCTATCGGGGCAGTCAGTGATAGTGTTATTACGCTGAATAACAACAAGAGTGTCTCGTTCCGGAATAATGTGGTTCCGGATGAAGCCGATAATACCTCTGCTTTCGGTGGTGCTATTGGGGTGGTAGATAACTGCAGGCTGGAACTTAACGGTAATGGCTGTGTGGAGTTCCACGGCAGCGTGATTTCAGAGCCCGATTCCGCCGGCGGTGCCATTTTCGCCGCAGAGAAGAGTTCTCTCACGTTGAATGACAACGGAAGTGTTGTGTTCAGCAATAATTCCTCCAAGAGTCCGGATGAGATGCGCGGCGGCGGTGCCTACTACGGCCTTCTGGCTTCTCTGACCATGAATCGGAATGGCAGCGTGAAATTCTCCGGTAACAGCGCAGATAACGGCGGAGCCGTTTATATTCACGGAAACAACTTGCAGGTGAATGATAACGATTCGGTTTTGTTCAGCGGCAATAAGTCTGCATCGGATTTCTCCTTCGGCGGTGCTCTTTATGTGTATAAAGGCACGGTAGCCTTGAATAATAACGGGAAAGTTGATTTCATCGGAAATGTTGCTTCTGCGGATACGTCTAAGGCCCAAGGTGGTGCCATCTACCTTGGGGGCTCCGGTGGTGTTCAGTTGGATGGTAATGGGAGTGTATCCTTTGTCGGTAACACGGCTACCGGTGCAACTTATGCCGGTGGCGGCGCTATTTACCTCGCAAACAGTAGTGGTGCTTCTCTGACCATTCGAAATAACGGGGCCGTGTTGTTTGAAAAGAATGCGGAGATTAAGCCGGATTCTGTCCTCCTGAGAAGTATCAACATTTATCCGCTTCTTTCCCTTGATTTGTTTTCTCTTTCTTCGCCGAAAGGGAAAACAATTGAGTTCCGTGATGCGGTGAAAGTATCTGCCGCAAATACGCGATTGAATGCTGATTATACGGATAGCATAGGCAAAGTTCATAAGCAGGAGGGTGCCATTGTCTTGACCGGTAAGTACACGGAGGCGCATCTCCGGAGCGTCATGGATTCCCATAAAATCGGACGTACTGCTTCGGCAGATGAGATAACGCAATCCCGGACCTATGAGCTTGGAGACAATGTTTCTCTGGAGGGTGGTGAACTGAGGATTGAGGAGTCTGCTCTTGTGGAAGGCCTTTCTTTCTCGACCAAGGCCGGGTCTTCCTCTGCTCTGACGCTGAAAAATGCCACGCTCGATATCTCTACTCTGTCGCTTGGGGAAAGCACGACGCTGAAAGTACAGGGCAGCAGCACGGTTGATGGAACAATCAACGCCGCTGCCGGGAGTAATCTGAGCTTTGTCGTTGCAAAGGAGAACGCTGATAAAGCCGTGTTGACCCATAAAAACGGAAGGCTTAGTCTCTCCGGTAAGGTGGGGATTAAGGTGTCTGCGTCCGGTCAACTGACGGATGGGGCGTCTTATGTGCTGATGACCGGCAGTTCTCAGCCTTCCAATTGGGGCTCGTATGCAGATGTGCAGCTGCCGGTTACAGCTTCGGATTCCAGTTACTTGTATTGGTCCGGCTCTTCGTTGATGTTCTTCTACGATTTGCTTCGTGCAGAATGGACCAATCAGTCCGGCAACCGTAAATGGGATACCTCTTCCGTGAACTGGAAAGATGATGGTGTTAATATCCCCTACAAAAATCATGCCGCCGTTACCTTCAACAGCACAGGTGCCGGTACGGTGAATCTGACCGGAACGCTGACTCCTTATTCCGTGACCGTCAACAACGGTTCCGGGTACAACTACACTTGGCAGGGCAGCGGCAAGCTTTCCGGTGCCATGAAGCTCTACAAGAAGGGCGCGGGCACGCTCACGATTAAGAACACCAACACCTTCACCGGTGGTACTGAGATTACCGGCGGCAAGGTTGTACTCAATGCTGAGAACGCTCTGGGTACGGGGGCTATTTCCGTTTCCAACGCGGAGCTTTCCGCCACTTCCCGCATCAATGCCCAGGGGCTCACGCTCAAGAACAGCAAGATGACCCAAACCGGCGGCGGTACCGGTCTCACGCTCAAGAGCAGCATGACCATGGAAAACAGTGACCTGGTGCTCAAGGCTCCGCTCAACGGCACCTTCCTGGCCATGACCAAGGGTTCCTCCATCAACATGCTGGATTCCTGCACCCGCAATATCACCCTGAGCGGCACGCTCAATGCCACGGACTCCGATATTACGATGTACGGGCATACGCAGGCGAATAATCTGACGCTCAAGAACTCGTCTTACACCTCTGTGGGCGGGGCTTCCCGTGATCTGAAGGTCACCGACACGCTTTCTCTCAGCTCCGGGGCCAAACTGCGCCACCACGGTGCCATTCACGCCAAGAGTGTCTCTCTCAACAGCAGTAACATCACCCAGACCGGCGGCGGTAAGGGGCTCAACCTCAGCGGTGCGCTCTCCTTGAGCAACAAGGCCACCGTGAGCCTCAAGGGACCTCTGACGGCATCCTCCGTCACGCTCGTCGGCAGCTCCGT
>JAZRBU010000006.1:0-38004 GCA_045635265.1 Akkermansia sp. | reverse complement strand
CGGATAATGAGATTTGTTGAAGACTCGGCGAGCGTAGCGAGCGAAATTCAGAGTCCGCAGGACGACAGAAAGTAGCCGGGGGTGGAGCTGCACCGGCAGCGTAACCTCCGGAAATCGTATGATAATAAAAAGGAGTCCCGTCAGGGCCGACAGAGAGCGCGGAATTGTCATTTACCCCGGCAAAAAGAACAGCAAAAGCTCAGAGGATTCCATTTGCATGCATAGAAGAAACGCCGAGCTTTGATTCATCACCACCACATGGGTGCGCCTCACCCCGGTTGCATGGCAGTCTACCGGTCATGGCGGAAGCTCCGGGTTAACACCCTGCGCCGGGTCTGTCGGCCTCCGCCACATCGTGGTCACGATGCAGCTCCGGGCTTTCCATGGCATTCTTGGTTGGGAACCGGGGGTTGCGCTGCTGACGCAGCTCCACCCCCGTCTATCTTCTGCCGTCCTGCGGACTCAGGATTTCGCACGCCTGCGGCGTGTATGTTTTTCAACCAATCCCCATTGGGCAAAATCTTTGGGACACATGTGATTAAATTGCACAAAGCGGGAAGCGGGCGCGGGGGATTGCTTCAGCGGGCGGGGCCTTTGATGGTGATGAGGGTGATTTCCGGACTGTTGAAGAGGCGGAAGAGCCAGCCGCTCCAGAGGCGGGTGCCGCGGGAGACGTAGAGCTGCCTGTTTTGCCGGGTGTAATGCCCGGAAACGTAGCCCTTGTTGGCTAAGGCGATGAGGGAACGGAGTCCGGGCATCATGCCGCCGTGGGTGTGGCCGGAGAGCTGGAGGTCTGCCGTGTTGTCCGGGTGGACAAAGGTGGCGGGCTGGTGGGCCAGCAGGATGGAGGCGCAGCCGCTCGGAACATTGCAGAGTGCTTCTTTGTAATGGGGTTGGCGGGTGATGTTGCGGGAGAAACGGCGCTCTGCCTCATCCCGTACGCCGGCCAGGCAGAAGGAATCTGTGAGCTGCACATGCTCGTTGTTGAGGAAACGGATGCCGCGCGCGGAGAGGAAGCTCTCCCACTCACTCAGGCCGCTGTACACATCATGATTACCACCCACGGCAAAGACGCCCAGCGGGGCGGAAAAGCGGCTCAGCGGCTCCAGATGGCTGCCGTACTGCTCTACGGTGCCGTCCACGAAGTCGCCGGCAATGGCGATTACATCCGGCTTCTGTGCGTTGGTGATATTGACCACGCTCTGCATGAAGGCGGCATCTGCAATGGCATCCGCATGTAAATCCGCCAGCAGGGCCAGGCGCAGAGGGGCTGCGTCCGCAGGGATGCCCGGCAGGGTGATGGTGATTTCCTCCGGCTCCGGCAGTTGCAGGGAGTTGTACATGCCGATGCTGACGGTGGCGGCGGTCAGTACCAGCAGGCTCACGCGGATGCGGTTGCCGATGCGGCGCCAAAGAAGTTTTTCTGTTTTGCGAAAGAGGGAGAGCCGCAGCAGCCCCAGTAGCAGACTCAACAACAGGAGCAGAGGGGCATAAAAGAAGATGACCAGCCAGACCCAGTTGGCGGGGATGAGGATGGCGGGGTCCAGATGGGGGGTGAAGTAGGATTCCCGCCCGCCCAACAGGTAGAGTAGCTGGATTTTGCAGGCTGCGACGGCGGTGATGGCCAGATAGAGCAGTTTTTGCGGCCAACGGCAGAACAGCGGGCGGATGAGCAACAGGCCGATGACCACAAAGAGTACCAGGGAAAGCGCGCAGGAAATGTAGGCAAGCATAGGGCTTGGCAGAGTGAAAGGGCGGTGCGGAATGGTTTACCGCACCGCCCTTATCCGGATTAAGTGTTACATGTTGGCCTGATAGAGCGGCTTGTTGCCGTTGGCCGGGTTGAGAATGGCGAAGGACTCACGGTGGATGGAGGGATCACTGCGGAAGATGAGGCGGCCGGCGCACTGGCGTTCCAGCTCCACAAGGAGCTTGGCGTCCTCATTCTTGAAGCGGGAGAGCACATCACTGTTCACCACCACAATCATATCTCCCACGGTGTCGCGGTAGCGCTGGATGGTTGCCTTAATCTGGCGCTGAATCTCTACGCTCATGGTCATGACGCTCTTGATGCGGCCGCGGCCGTTGCAGTACGGGCAGTGGTCGTTCACATAGTCCAGCAGAGATTCGTTGATGCGCTGGCGGGTCATCTCCATGAGACCGATGGGGGTAATCTGCATGACCTGCGTCTTGGCTTTATCTCGCTTGAGCGCATCTTTCATGGCCTTGTAGACGGCCATCTGGTCCTTGCGGTGGCGCATGTCAATGAAGTCTACCACCACCAGACCGCCGATATTGCGCAGGCGGAGCTGGCGGGCAATCTCACGGGCGGATTCCAGGTTGGTTTCCAGAATGGTTTTGTCCAGGTCTTTGTTGCCTTTGTTGCGCCCGGTGTTGATGTCAATGGCGATGAGTGCTTCCGTTTCATCAATGACGAGGTAGCCGCCGCAGGGCAGCAGTACCTGGCGCTGGAAAGTCTCGTTAATCTGCTTTTCAATGCCCAATTCCTCGAAAATGGGCTGGCGGCAGGGGTAGTGCTGGATGTGACGCTTGGCACGGCGGGATATCTTGCCGGCAATTTCCTGCATGCGCTGGGTGGTCTCCAGATTATCGCAGACAATGTTGTCTACGTTGTCCGTGAGGAAGTCACGCGCCGTGCGTTCAATGAGGTCCGGCTCGCGGTACACGCTGACGGGGGCGGGCTGAGAGGCGAATTTTTCCTCTACCTCACGCCACTGGGTAAGCAGCATGGCCAAGTCTCTCACGAAATGGCGGAAACGCTGGCCCTGGGCTACTGTGCGCATGATGATGCCCATGCCCTCCGGCACATTGAGCTTCTGCACAATCTGGCGCAGACGCTGGCGCTCCTTCGGGTCATCAATCTTGCGGGAGATGCCGAACTGGTCCGTGAAGGGCATCAGCACAATGTAACGGCCTGCAAGAGAGATGTTGGTGGTAACGCGAGGACCCTTGGAGCTGATGGGACCCTTGGTTACCTGCACCATAATCTCGGAACCGATGGGGTAGATGTCCGGGATGTCTTTGCTGGTGATTTTCTTCTGCTGCTTGCGGGGGCGGCCTTCGCGCTGAATTTCTTCCAGAGAGGAGTCCAGAGCCAGCGGCAGGGCATCCCAGAAGTGCAGGAAGGCGTTTTTCTCATAGCCGATGTCTACAAACATGGCCTTGAGCCCGGGTTCAATGTTCTTGACGCGGCCCTTGAAGATGCCGCCCACAATGTTATCTTCTCCTTCGCGTTCAATGCTGTATTCCTCCAGCACGCCGTCCTCCAGCAGAGCGACACGGCGTTCCAGTTTTTCCGCATTGATGACGATGGTCGTGCCCTCCTTCGGGTTGCACTGTCCGAACCCGAAGAAGTGTTTGACGGTATTAATCATTTTGGAAATAAGTGACAAGGTTTTGGTTAAGGTTAAAAGGTTGAAGCCTCAGGTGTCACTCCCCGTTTTCCGCACTGCCGGCAGTCTGTCTCCGAAAACAGCAATACGCCCCGCCCCCGGATGCTTCCGGGCGCGGCGGCGTTGCTCTGGTTTTGAAAAAATCGGTGACCGACTGTACAGGAGCTTTGCGGAGAAGTTGCTGACGCCTGAGAGTATGGGTTGAATCAGTCCTCGAAGACGTCGTCGTTTTCCTGCAGGTAGCGTCCTGTGCCTTCTGCCACAGCGCTCAGCGGATCCTCCGATATCACAATCGGAAGCCCCGTCTGCTCGTGCAGCAAATCTGCCAGTCCTCGCAGAAGCGCGCCGCCGCCTGCCACGGTGATACCGCGGTCATACAGGTCACTTGCCAGCTCAGGCGGGCAGTGATCCAGTGTCTGGCGAATGGCGCTGACAATGATGTTGAGCTTATCCTGAATCGCTTCGCGAATTTCTTCGGAGCGAATGGTCACGGTCTTGGGCAGACCGGTACCGCGGTCACGGCCTTTCACCTCCATCTGCAGCTCCTGCTGCAGGGGGTGTGCCGACCCGATGCGCACCTTGATATCCTCTGCCGTACGCGGGCCGACCAACAGGTTGTGGGCTGCCAGCATGTGGCGGGTGATGGTGTCATCCATGGCATCGCCTCCGCATTTCTCTGACTTGCTGTATACGATGCCGGAAAGGGAAAGAATGGCCACCTCGGTCGTGCCGCCGCCGATGTCCACAATCATGCTGCCGATGGCGTCCGATACCGGAAGCCCCACGCCGATGGCGGCTGCCATCGGTTCTTCCATCAGCTGCACATCGCGTGCGCCTGCTTCATACGCAGACTGCTCAATGGCCTGGCGCTCCACTTCCGTGATGCCGGAGGGGTGCGCAATGAGGATGCGGGGCTTGCGCAGCGTGCGGCGCTGGCAGGCCTTCTTGATGAAGTAACGCAGCATCTGGTGTGCTACGTCAAAATTGGCAATAACGCCATCTTTCAGCGGTCGGATAGCGGTCACGCTGCCGGGGGTTCGCCCGATCATGCGCTTTGCTTCCTCGCCGACGGCTTTGGCTCGGTCTCCCTTCATGGCTACAACGGAAGGCTCGCGCAGCACGATACCCTGGTCTTTGATGTATACCAGCGTATTGGCTGTGCCGAGGTCAATCCCGATGTCGTACGAGAGCAGACCGGCTAATTTCTTGAAAAAACTCATTGATTATTAAAGATTGTAAGGTGATGGAGGATGCGATGCCTTTCCGCTTTTGTTCGCGGGTCAGCCCTCCTTTTCAGGGGATGTGACTGCGGTTTCCCGTGACGTTGCGGGCGTTGGCGTATGATACGCGCATCCACGCGGAGTATAGAGATTAGCCTTTTTTCTGTCAAGAAAAAAGCAGGTGCTGCTTCCTGTCGGTTTTGTCATTATTTCATGCCTTTCTTCCTATTGTTTCTTTCCTGTTTAGTATAAATGTCATTGCTGACTGTTGCAGATAGTATTTTCAAATGTGAAAATAGTCAATTAGGGTTAAATATTTCATTTTCGCGTTTTCGGGGGGTGGGGAAGGGTAAATAGGGTGACGCAATAAAAGCGTGCGTATACGCGTACGGGCGGAATATAGGCTTGACCGAGCGGAGGGAATGCGGTAGAAATGGGTGTTCATGCTCAAGCGAATTATCACAGCTACGGCCGTGGCACTTCTTCTCTGCCAGTGCCAGACATACTCACTGAAGGACGACTGCCGCGCCATTCGCGCACGGGAGGCGGACATTGCCCGTGAACCGGCAGGAGATTATTACATCGGGCGCCGGTATTATGTGCCGATTACCCGTTTTTGGGGGTATCTGCGGCGCCCGGGGCAGAGCTGGAGAGAGGCAAAGCTGGTGATGATGGATGAAAGCAGCGTACACACGCCGGACAGAGGTATGGAGCCCCCGGTGAAAAATGCCGTATACGGTACGGACCAGAACGTGGAATACATCATCCGCGGCAGTTTTACCGGAAAGGATGCCTATGATCCCAGCACCAATCAGGCATTGCCCATGTTCCGGGCAACGGCGTATGAGGTTCGCAACCGCAAGCCCGGTTTCCTGTTCACGCCTTCCGAGCGTTATGATGCGGGTTATGTGACGCTGACTCCCTCCATTATGCCGTCGCCGGCTATTTGTGAGGCTGTCCTCAAAGACGAATAACGCTGATAAGTTTAATTTATCCCGATTTCAACTATCTATCTGACATATATATATGGCAAAATCAAAGATTTTAGTGGGTCTTGAAATAGGTACCACCAAAACTTGTATGGTTGTGGGTGAAATCCGTCCGGATTCATCTGCCACCATCATCGGTATAGGTGAGGTGCCCAGCGCCGGTATCCGCAAGGGTGAGATTGTGGACCCGACCATGGCGCGGCAGTGTGTGTGCGATGCCTGGCAGCTGGCGCAGGATCATGCGGATGTGGATATCCTCAATGTGTTCCTCTCTGTGACCGGTGATCACCTGCAGGGTGAAAACAACATCGGCTCTTTCCGCCTGGCGGATAATGAGGATGTGATTGATGAGGTGCATGTGGACAATGCCCGTGAGAAGGCAGAGAAGCTCGAGATTGCTTCCGATCGCATTGTGCTCAACCGTGAGCTGGGTGGTTATTCCATTGACGGCGGTGAGCCGACCCGCCACCCGGAGGGCCTGACCGGGCGCACGCTGGATGTGAACTGCCATGTGGTGCACGGTGTGCGTACCCGTCTCCAGAATTCTCTGCTGTGTGTGCGCAATGTGCCGCTGGAGGTGGAAGACCTGGTGTTTGCACCGCTGGCAACGGCTCAGATGGTACTGACCCGCCAGCAGAAGGATGCCGGCTCTCTGCTGATAGACATCGGCGGCGGTACCACAGATTTCATCTGCTACAAGGGCGGAGATGTGATTGCCTCCGGCTGTATTCCCCGCGGCGGTAATACCGTGAACCAGGATATTGTGCGCCTGACGGAGCAGCGCGTGGCTGCCAAGGCGGCAGAGGTGCTCAAGTGCACGGAGGGTAACGCCTTCGGTGATGTGAAGGACCGTTCGCTGGCCCAGTACCGCGATGAATTGGGCATGCATGAGGTGAGTATCCCCCGCGGTGAGCTCAACCGCTTCATCCGTGATAGTTTGGCACACACTCTTCTGCGCGTGCGCGAGCGTATCCCGCAGGAGGTCTTTGCCCGCAATGGTATGAGCATCTACCTGACCGGCGGCACCAGTCTCATGCGCGGTCTGGATGCCCTCACCAAGTATATTTTCTACAATGTGCCCGTGCACCAGCCTGCCCCCATGCAGCCCGGTCAGAATCACTCTTACCTGGCAGACCCGCGCTACTGCACGGCGATTGGCCTGATCCGTTTTGCCCAGCGGTATGACGATGATGCGTACTCCGGCGCCGGGCGCAGCTGGTGGAGCCGTTTCCTGCGCTCCCTGGGTATTGGCCGTTGATTATCTGAACCTGTAACACCCGGAAAAATATGCTTCCTTATCAGTCTGTTTTACGCAAGGAGGACGGAATCGTCATTGTCGGGCTCGGCGGTGCCGGTGCCAATATCCTGCAGCGTTTCCGTGGCTCCAGCGCGGAAAATGTCCGCCTGTGCATCATGTCTCTGGATGAGCGCCTGGGCCGTGAGGCCGGTAATGTGGAGTTCATCCAGCTGGGGGCCGGGCTGAATCACGGCCTGGGCTCCGGCGGTGACCCGGAGGTGGGTCGGCAGGCCATGGAAGAGAGCCGCAGTGAGATAGAGGCTCTGCTCAGGAATGCCCGCTTGCTGGTGATGGTGGTGGGCTTGGGCGGCGGTACGGGGTCCGGCGTGGCCCCTGTGCTGGCAGAGATGGCCAGCAAGGCCGGCGTGTTCCTGGTGTCTGTGCTGGTCATGCCGTTCAGCTTTGAGGGCCGCCGCCGCCGTGAGCAGGCAGACAAGGCACTGGAAAACATTTCTGCGGTGTCGGATTTGGTG
This sequence comes from Akkermansia sp., assembly GCA_045635265.1. Lineage (GTDB taxonomy): Bacteria > Verrucomicrobiota > Verrucomicrobiia > Verrucomicrobiales > Akkermansiaceae > Akkermansia. Next base: position 30,612 of record JAZRBU010000006.1, on the reverse strand, counting down.
TTCTGTTTTGAGAATGACTACATGGAGGAGCTTTTCCGCAGCCGCAACGGTGCTATGGCGGTGTTTGAGGAAGCCAACGGGCTGCTCTCTCAGGCCACGGCTTCCATCCCCATGCTGGCTAATTCTCCCGGTATCATCAATATAGGCCTGGATGAGCTGGTGACGGCTCTCCGCAACAATGATTCCCGCTGTATCTACGGCTCCGGTACGGGCTACGGCCCCCACCGTGCAGAGGATGCCGCCCGCGCGGCTCTGGAGTCTCCGCTGGTGGCGTACCACAACTCTCTGAGGCATGCTCACACGGTGATTGTTCATATTGCAGGCGGTAATAATATGTCCCTCTCTGAGCTGCGCACGGCCATGGAGACTATTCGTAAGCAGCTGGGGAATGATGAGGTGAATTTCTTCTTCGGGGCCGCTGTGAAACCCCGATTGGGTGAGGAAATCCGCGTGAGTCTCATAGCTTCTCTGGATGCGGGTGAGTTCCGCCTTGCTCTGGAGGAGGAAGCCGCCGCTGCCGCTGCTGCTGCGGCGGCGGAACAGCAGGAGGCTGCCCCGGAACCGGATTATGCCGAAGCTGAGCCGGTGGAGGATGAGGAACCCATGGCTGAGGAGGAGGAAGAAGAAAGCTTCTACGCCGATGCGGAGGAGGATGAGCTGCCGGAGGAGCCGGTGGAGGAGGAAGACGGTGAGGATATTTTTGCCGACGAGGAAGAAGTGGAGGAGGAGGAAGAGGAACCCGTGCAGCGCTTTGCTCCTGCGCCGCGCAGTTTCAGCCCTGCTCCTGCGCCGCGTACCTATACGCCTGCACCCGCACCCGCGCCGCGTTCCTATACGCCTGCACCTGAGCCTGCTCCCCGTACCTATACGCCCGCTCCTGCACCCGCACCTGCTCCGCGTTCTGCCGCTCCGGCAACCATGCCCGGCATCTTTGACGGCTCCGGCAGCCAGGGATTCTTTAATCTGGACGGCCAGCCGGTACAGGGAACTCTGCCCAAAGACTCCGAGGATGAGTATGATGAGCGCGTGAGAAGCCTTTTCTCCGATGATGCCGCTCCGCCCATGGCTTCCCCGCAGCGGTACAGTCCGGAGGCTTCCCGCCGCCGCCGTGCAGCGGATGATGAGGATGAGGAGCGTGAGTTCTCCACGCGTTACAATGACCTTCGCGACATGTTCCCGGAGTAATGCGGGAATGATGCCGCTGCCACGCAGCCATGACTGAGCCCATATCAGGGGGTGCAGCGCCGGTTCGCCCGCGCTTGATTTGGATAGATGCCGCCAGATGCATCGCCATGTTTTTCATCATCTGGCTGCATACCGGCAAGTCTCCTGAGTGGAACGGAGATTTGGTAGGCGGTGCGCTCTGCCTGTTTTTCGTGTTTGCCGGGTACTTTATGCCCCGGCAGGCCGGCAGGTGTGCCAAGCGGGCACTGCGTCTGCTGTGGTTGTGGGCACTGTGGTCTCTGCTCTCTGCCGGGCTCTACATGCTTACCAAAACAGGTGCCGTATGGAGCTGGGAGCGCTTGGTCGGTTGGGGGGTAGGGGCCTATAACACGCCGCTCTGGTTCCTGCGCAATCTGGCTGTGTACCAGCTGCTGGTGGCGCTTCTGCTGGCGTTGCGCTGGCTGCCCCGTTATTCCTGGCTCTCCGTGGCTCTCCTGGCCTCCTTTGCCTATTTCTGTGAGCACAACCAGCATGTTACTCTGCGCTTTGATTGGATGGTGGCCTGTGTGCTGGGCTTTGCCCTGCGCGGCGGTATGAGTGCGGAGCAGTTGACTGACCGGCTGCAGCGTCATGCCGTGGTGCTGGTCGTGAGCATTGCTCTGTTGCTGGCCCAGATTCACCTTGTTCCCCTGCTGGGGGATGCTCTGGACATGTCCGTGAGGCTCTGCTCACTGCCCGCTGAGTCGCTGGCATATACCATCCTCTATTCTCTGCTGGCACTGGCTCTGGTGCGCTTTCTTCCCGGGGTGGCGGAGCTGTTTGCCCGCGCCGGTCGCAGCATGATTTTCTGCTATATCACTCATTCCTTTGCGCTGGCTGTTTTTTATAACTATCCGTGGATAGACTTCGCTCGGAACATCTGGGTGCCCGTCCTCCTGCTCATCCTGCTGACTTGGCTCTACGGCGCTCTCAACCGCCTTTTCCCCCGCGCCATGAGCTTCCTCTTCGCTGCATGACGGTGCGCTGCGTCTTCCCTCCCTGTCCGGGCAAAAAAACGCCCGGCACTGCTGTGTCGGGCGAATGAAGGGGGGTATAGGATTGATTCCTGTTTATTCGGCGGGACTGTCAATGTGTTCGCTGCCCCAGCGTCCCTTGCGGATGTCTTTCATGTTCGCTGTGACGCCGCGTATCCACTTGCTGTGACTGGCGCAGTAGACGCGCGCAATCTGTGCAACGGAAACACGTCCCTTTGCTTTGTATTTGCCCAGGATGCGAGCCAAATCCTTGACGCATTCTTCCTTGCTCGTATAACTGCGCTGGCCGCGTCTGCCCATAATGCCGGCAAGATTGTTCTTGCGGCGGGCGGCGCTGGACGTCGCGTTCCCGGATTCAAGGCGGATAATAGCCTCCATCAGCACGGGGTCCACCCCATGCGCGGCAGCTGCCTCGCGGATGGCGGGACGCAGAGAGGAGACCGTGTCCGGCTCTCCTGCAAGTGCGCCCATCACCAGCATCAGACTTGTCAGTATGGTAATGGTTACTCTCATGTCGCAGACATGATAGCAGCGCGTTTCTCTCTTGTCAAGCTCATTTTCTGGCAGTTACGAAATTTCTTAGAAAGGTTAAACTTAAACTTGGTTAAATAAATTTTCTCAGACCCGCGTGGTTGCAGGGAAAACACGGCCTTGAAAAATGCTCTTTGCCTGCCGAAAAAAAAGCGCCTGCCGGTGAGAACCGACAGGCGGAAAGTGATTTGGGTTGGACAGCTCGGTTTAGCCGAAGAAGCCGATGGCACCCAGCACGGACATCATGACGATGGTGATGACCAGACCCAGGATGCAGAGGATGGTGCCGGAGATGGCCATGCCCTTCTGCTCCACAAGGCCGGTGGCGTAGGCCATGGCGTTGGGCGGGGTGGAAATCGGCAGAGCCATACCCAGGGAGGAGGCGAAGGCCACCGTGACCAGCAGCGCGACGGCGCCGGGGTTGTCCATGGAGCCGGTGGCAAGCATGGCGCCTGCCACGCCGGCCAGAATGGGCACGAGCAGGGCGGCGGTAGCTGTGTGGCTCATGAAGGTAGCCATGAAGAGGCAGATGCAGCTGGCGCCGATAAGCAGTACGGTGGAGTTCCACTCACCGAAGGGAATGGCGCTAATCATGTCCTTGGCCAGGTTGGTCTCACTGAGAGCCACGCCGAGGGCGAAGCCGCCGGCTACCAGCCAGAGCACATCCCAGCTCATGGCGCGCAGGTCCTTCTTGGTGATAACACCCGTTACGGAGAACACGGCGATGGGGATGATGGCTACGGAGTTGGCATCCAGCCCGTGGTACTCCTTGGGAATAATCCACATGAGGATGGTGATGATGAAGGTGGCGTACACCACGATGGCCTTGGGCGTCTTGAGGAACTTACCCTTGAGCTCCTTGGAGAGGTCCAGGCTGGGCTGGGAGATGGGGAACATCTTGATAAGGACGAGCCAGCCCACCAGCAGCATGATGATGACGAAGGGAATACCGAAGGCCATCCACTTGCCGAAGGACACATCCAGACCGAGGTCCTGCATGGCCTTGAGAGCAATGGCGTTGGGAGGCGTGCCGATGGGGGTGCCGATACCACCCACGTTGGCACCAATCGGGATGCAGAGGGCGAAGGCGGCGCGGCCGCGGTCCTCCGGCTTGAAGAGAGCCAGCACGGGGGTGAGCAGGGCGAGCATCATGGCGGCGGTGGCCGTGTTGCTCATGAACATGGAGAAGATGGCGGTCACGCTCATCAGACCCAGCAGTACAAACTTGGGATTGGTGCCGAAGGGCTTGAGCAGCACGCGGGCCAGGTTGATGTCCAGACGGTACTTGGTGGCGGCATCTGCCAGGAAGAAACCACCGAGGAAGAGGATGATGATGGGATCTGCAAAGGTGGCGAAGATGCTCTTCTGCTTGGAGACGCTGATGAGCTTCAGGCTGTCAATCTTCTTGCTCAGCTCACCGTCATAGAGCTTGGCAGAGGCGGCCAGCAGGGCTGCCTTCTGAGCCTCGTCAGCCTTGTTGGACACCACGGGCTTAAGAATGGCCGTATTGATGGTGGTGCGCACATAGCCGGAGCTCAGGGAGGTCTGCTTCTTCATGTCGGCCAGAACGGCGGTCTGGGTGTCCTTCACGGTGGCGGCATCGGCACCGGGGCCGTAGGCATCTGCAATGATGGCCTTCACGGCGGCGGAGTCATAGCGGTCTACCTGAAGGAAGTTCAGGGACTGGTTAGACATGCCCAGCAGCGTGAGGGTAATTACCAGAACGGAGGTGGTCCAAATCGGAATGGGCTCCAGAATCCACATGAGGGCAGCAAAAATGAACAGGGCGATGACTCGCGCCTGGATGACATTGATGGCCACACCCATATCTTCAAACGGAATCATGAGCATGCTGCCGCTGAGGAGCAGCACGATGATGATTTTAATCAGGCTTTTGATGGTGGTGTTCATAATAACTGAGATTAGTTACCATGCCCAAACCCGGGGGCGCATCAGCCTGCTTGTTGAGGCGCCCGCGTGTTCGTGCACGTGAGAAAGGTACTACAAATGTCCTGTTTTTGCAAGTTCTATATCACACAGAGCCAAAAAAAGAAATGCTCCCGCACCGGATGAGGTGCGGGAGCAGAGGAGAAATAGGTGAGGCGGGATCACCCGCCGCGGCCGGTGCATCAGGCCTTCAGCTCGTTGCCCAGCTCAATGATGGAATACTCGCCGGGGCGCAGACGATAGACAATCTGCAGCACGTTGCGGCGGGCATTGCGGTACAGCACGAAAGGCTTGCCGGAGATTTCCAGCTCCATGATGGCATCTTCCTTGTACATGGTGCGCAGGTCGTAGCCTTCGCGGGAGATGCGTACGGGCTTGGGATCCTCGGGTGCATCGATATCCACATCATAATCCAGCACCTCTTCCTCATACACTTTTTCATCCAGCTTGCGGATGCTCTTGGAGCGGTGCGGGCGGAAGTGCTTCATGAGACGAGTCTTGTGCTTGCGCATGCGGCGCATGATTTTGGTGACTGTCTCATCAATGGCGGCATACAGGTCTGCACCGGTAGTTGAAGCCTGGATGGTGATGTGGTCAGCACAAAACAGAACAATTTCTGCCATCTGTCGATCCTTTTGCACATCCACTACCACTCGGGCTTCCACAATCTTGGGATAGTCAATATGGATGCCCTGGATTTTCTTTGTGGCGAATTCGCGGATTGCCTCCGTCACCTCAATGTGACGCCCCGTAACAGTAATGTTCGTTTCTGAATTCGGCATGGTCTGTACCTCTTTCTATTGGTTGGTTTCTGTTGCTGCAGGGGAACGCGGGAAAACGTCCTTTCTGCAATACTCATACTAAACGCTGCGTTCTATTTTTGCAAGAAAAATCGGCTTTTTCGGGCGTTTTTTTTGCGGTACTGCGGGAGAAACGGGAGGGAGGGTCAACGCGTGTTGACCCGCCCCCTGCATTAAGTTGTTGTATGGGAGTCTATTACTTAATTTCTGCGCCCATTCCCTCGTATTCCCGGGTTTCGAGCTTGGGTGCGTTGATAAGTTTCATAATATCTTCACCCGGCTCCTGAGCAGTGGGTTTCTGCGGAAGGGGCTTGGTGTCAAATACCTTGAAATCGGGCTCTGCGGAGATGTTGCCGCCGGTAGCCAGAGAGAAGTAACCGCGTGCCGGATTGAAACGACAGTTGATGTTGAGGTTGAGGTTGCCGTCTTTGGTGAAGCGGAACTCCGTGGCGGGATGCCACTTTTTGCCGTCCCAACGGAAAGCGGGACCGAATGTGGCGCGGCGCTCATAGTTTTTGGATTCCACGTTGCGGCGGAAGTCTTCCACGAAGCCGCAACCGCCGCCCAGACCGCGGCTGAGGGCCTGCACGCGCCAGCAGCTCATCAGCTCCCACTCACCGGTGGCCGGGTCCATGAGGTAGCCGGCAATCTGGCGGAAGTGCTCACCATCGGGTTTCTCAATCACGAGGGTGCGGATAACGTCTCCCTCTTTCCAGTCAAACACGCGCATGGACTTGCCGCCGGTGCCCTCACCGCCGAATCGCTCCGTGCGCACGTTTTTACCGCGCTGGACAAGTTTGGCGCGTTCATGTTCCGGAGCGGCATGCGGGTTGTCGCCGGAGTCCTTGGCATCCCAGATGGAGAAGATGGCGACGCGGATAGGGCTGCCGTCCTCCCGCTTGTTTGCCAGCTCCTGCACGCCGATATAGCCGTTGGAGAAGTTGTTGCAGCTGAAATAGGTGCCGGGGGCACTCTTTTCCACCACTACTTCCTGGTAGGCGGCCATGCAATTGTCCACGGCGGGAAGATAGCCGATGTGAACGGAGGAACACATGAGCTTGGCCATGTTTTCCGGCTTCCAGTAATCAGAATAGCGGTCTGCCAGTGCCTGCGGAGCAAATGCTCCGACCAGCGCGACAAATCCGGTCAGGATTCGGGAGGTAATTCTCATATCGCCGCTGATTATACAGAATTCTCCGTTATTTGGCAAGCAAAAGTCCGTAAATGCTTCCGGCAGAGAGGATTGAATTTGCAGAAAATGGAGCCGTGGCATGTTCTCTGCGGGAATATGAGGCCATCCGGTATTCTTTGCACTTGTTTTTCAGGGGAAAAAACGGTAGAATGCTGCTAACATGACAGCTAGAGACTCATACAAAGTAGCAGATATCAGTCTGAAAGACTGGGGCCGCAAGGAAATTACCGTTTCCGAATATGAGATGCCGGGCCTGATGGCCTGCCGTGAGAAATACGGCCCGCAAAAGCCGCTGGCCGGGGTGCGTATCACCGGTTCTCTGCACATGACCATTCAGACGGCGATTCTCATTGAGACGCTGGTGGAGCTGGGGGCGGATGTGCGCTGGGCCAGCTGCAATATCTTCTCGACTCAGGACCATGCTGCCGCAGCTATTGCCGCTACCGGCGTGCCTGTGTTTGCCTGGAAGGGCGAGACGCTGGAGGAATACTGGGACTGTACCTGGGCGGCACTTTCCCACCGCGGGGGACAGGGCCCGCAGCTGATTGTGGATGACGGCGGTGATGTGACGCTGCTGCTGCACAAGGGGTATGAGATGGAAGAGGGCTGTGATTGGGTCAATACTCCCTCCGGCAGTGAGGAAGAGGGCGTTATCAAGGCTCTGCTCAAGCGCATTGCGGCAGAGCAGCCCGGCGTGTTCCACCGCTGGATGCCCGAGATTATGGGCGTTTCTGAGGAGACAACCACCGGTGTGCACCGCCTCTACCAGATGGAGCGCGACGGTAAGTTGCTCTTCCCCGCCATCAACGTGAATGACTCCGTGACCAAGAGCAAGTTTGATAACCTCTACGGCTGCCGCGAAAGTCTGACGGACGGCATCAAGCGCGCCACGGACGTGATGATTGCCGGTAAGGTGGCTGTCATCTGCGGCTACGGTGATGTAGGCAAGGGCTGCGCTCAGGCACTGCGCGGGCTCGGTGCTCAGGTGGTGGTGACGGAAGTGGACCCCATCTGTGCGCTTCAGGCTGCCATGGAAGGCTACCGTGTGCTCACGGTGGAAGATACGCTGGGCTGGGCAGATATTTATGTGACTACGACGGGTAACTGTGATATCATTACCCTGGAGCACATGGAGAAGATTAAGGACCAGGCTATTGTCTGCAATATCGGGCACTTTGACAATGAGATTCAGGTGGCACGCCTTCAGAACCGTGAGGGTATTGTCTGCACCAACATCAAGCCGCAGGTGGACAAGTACACCTTCCCGGATGGTCACAGCCTGTATCTGCTGGCAGAGGGGCGTTTGGTGAATCTGGGTTGCGCCACGGGGCATGCATCCTTTGTGATGAGCAACAGCTTCACCAACCAGGTGCTGGCTCAGATGGCACTCTGGGCAGAGCGCGGTACCCGTGCCAACACGGTGCAGGTGCTGCCCAAGAAGCTGGATGAAGAGGTGGCCCGTCTCCACCTTGCCAAGCTTGGGGTTCGTCTCACCACCCTCACGCAGAAGCAGGCAGACTACATCGGCGTGCCCGTGGAGGGACCCTACAAGGCAGAAATGTACAGATATTAAGGATTATCAATAGTCCATGGCAAGTGCTCAATCGTCAATCGCCAAGTCTCTGGATTGGCTGTACTCCGTGCAGGTGTTCGGCATCAAGCTGGGGCTGGAGGGAATCACACGCCTTCTGAGGGAATGCGGGGTATTGTATCCGCGCGCCCGGGTTCTGCATGTGGCCGGCACCAACGGCAAGGGGTCTACCTGCGCGTTTATTGAGTCTGTGGCACGTGCCGCGGGGTATAAAACCGGGCTGTTCACCTCTCCGCACCTGGTGGAGTTCAATGAACGTATCCGGGTGAACGGAGAGAATATCCCGGATACGGATGCCGCGCGACTCATTGACCATGTCAGAGAGTTGATTGAGGATTGGGAAACACCGCCCACTTTCTTTGAAATTGTGCTGGCGGTGGCCATGCTCTATTTCGCGGAGCAGGAGGTGGAGCTCATTGTGCTGGAAACCGGCATGGGCGGCAGGCTGGATGCCACCAACGCCGTGCCCAAGGATGTGGCGGTTATCACCCCCATCGGGCTGGACCACACGCAGTATCTGGGTCCCACCCTTTACGATGTGGCAGGTGAGAAGGCCGGTATTATTGCCTGGCACCGCCCGGCGGTGATTGCCTCGCAGGAGCCGGAAGCTATCCGCGCCATTCACGAAGCCGCGCAGCGTATGGATGCCGATTTCCGCATCATTACCGCAGAATGCGAGCTCCCATTGGGCCTGGCGGGGGCTCACCAGCGGCGCAATGCCGCGCTGGCTCTGGCGGCACTGCATGCGCTGCCGCATTTCCTCTGCTCTGCGGAGGAGGAGGCCCGCGGACTGGCGCAGGTGCGCTGGCCGGGGCGTTTTGAGGAAGTGCTGCCGGGGGTGATTCTGGATGGCGCTCACAACCCGCACGCCATGCATGTGCTGGTGCGCACCTGGCGGGAGCGGTTCGGAGAGACCAAAGCCTGCTGTATCTATGCCGGCTCTGCGGACAAGGCTCTGGATGAAACGCTGGAGCTGTTGGCTCCGATTGTGGGTGAATGGATTCTGCCGCCCGTGCAGTCACCGCGTATTCTTCCGCCGGAGGAAATGGCCGTGAAGGTGCAAGCAGTGTCTCAGGCTCCCGTGAATTTGCCGGAGAACCTGAAGACGGCTTTGACCGCGCTTCCCGAACGCACGCTTATCTGCGGCTCATTCTTCCTTTTGGGGGAGGCTCTTGCCCTCCTGCAGGGAAGAGCAGATTACCGCCGGACGGCTCAGTAAGGCCTGCCGGCGGCGGCACTCCCCGCGGGAGCCGTTGTTTTGTTGAACGATAATAAAAAAATGCGCAGCAACCCGTGGGTTGCTGCGCGGAGAGAGACGGTAAAGGTTTATTACTTCAGCGCGTCGAATGCGCCCTTGAAGAAGTAGTAACCCCATCCCCAATCGGCATCACCGGACCAGTCCGGGTCATAGTGGTGACGGGGCTTGAGGAAACGCTCCGGGTGGGGCATGAGACCCATGGCGCGGCCGGAGGGGTCCTGCAGGCCTGCAATGCGGAGCTCAGAGCCGTTGTGGTTGTCAGCATACTGGAGGGCCACGCAGCCGCTGTCCATGTATTTCTGGGCATCACCGGGCTCACAGACGAGACGGCCTTCCGCGTGGGCGGAGGGAAGCTCGAACTCCTGCGGCAGATAGGTGGTGTAGGGGCTGGAGGGGGAGACCTTCACCAGCTTGTCCCACATGCACTCGAATCGCTCGGACTTGTTCCAGATGAGGGAAGCCTTGGGCAGGATACCCAGCTTGGTGAGAATCTGGAAGCCGTTGCAGATACCGAAGAGGAAGCCGCCGTTGTCAAAGTGCTTGTGGAGGGCGTCCCCCAGGAAACGCTCGGTTTCCAGCTGGGCCAGACGACCGCTCATCACATAGTCACCGTAAGAGAAGCCGCCGGAGAACACCACCAGCTGAGCCTTGGCCACATGGGCGGGCGTTGCCGTGGCAATGGGTTGCACCTGGGTGGAGAAGCCGGCGGCATTCAGCGCGCGGGCGGTCTCCACATCACAGTTCGTGCCCGGGTATTTCAGAAGTAAAGCGTGAGGCATAATGAAATGACGAGTTGCGAGTTACGAGTTACGAATTTTGGAAGCTGTTGTTTTGCAGATGGCGGTAATGATGGCGCAGAGCTCATTTGCTTCGCTGATGACGGCATTCAGCTTTCCCTCCGGGAATACCTGTGCTGCTTTTATCAGTTCCAGCCAATAAAGAGTCTCATCAATTTCTTCTTCACAGATTTTCATCTTATTCAGGAAATCTTTCTGAGACTTTGCGCGACAGGCAGCACGATAATTGGCACCGACTGATGTTGCGCAGCGAAGAATCTGACGCCCAAATACCTCGCCGATACGCGTAGAGGGCAGGCTTTCTACCAGCCTGATAATTCGCAGGCTGAAATCGAAAGTGCGCTCTTTGAGTTCGGCGGTCATCTTAAGTATGGGAGAAAGGACGATTTACGAGCTGAGTATTGCTATTTCTTCAATTCGTAACTCGTAAATCGTCAATCGTAATTTTAATAGAAGGGAGTGAGTCCGTTTTTCCAGATGTTCTTCAGCTCTGCGATTTCTGCCTGCAGCACGGTGTCGCCGCCGGCGGTGATGGTGAGCTTGCCGTCTGTGGTGGCGGAGCCGATGCGGGCGCAGGGCGTGCCGGCCATAGCGGCGGCAAACTCATCTGCCATATCGGGGTCAACTTCCACGAGGAAACGTCCGGTGCTTTCGCCGAAGCAGGGCACGGCGTTGTTCTTCCAGCCGCCCGTGGTGGGCAGGGCATCCAGATTCAGGGTGATACCGCCCTTGCCGGAGAAGGCCATTTCCGCAGCAGCCACGGCCAGACCGCCTTCGGACAGGTCGTGGGCGGAGAGCACCAGACCCTGCGTGAGAGCCTTGTCGTAGTACTGCTTGTAGATGGCGAAGTTGGCGGCGCAGTCGGTCTGCGGTACCTTGCAGTCCTTCACGCCCTTGACGCGGGCATAGACGGAACCGCCCATCTCGTCCTCGGTGTTGCCCACCAGGAAGAGCACGCTGTCGCTGCGGCGCAGGGAGGCGCCGTGCACGTGGGAGGAATCCTCCACCACGCCGAATCCGGAGCAAAGGAAGGTGACGGGGATGTTCACCGGGCCGTCCTCAGTCTCAAAGTAGTTGTAGAAGCTGTCCTTGCCGGAGACATAGGGGGCACCGTATGCCAGAGCGGCTTCACGAATACCCTTGGCGCACTCTACGATGCGACCCAGCTCAGTGGGGCACTCGGGGTTACCCATGCAGAAATTGTCCAGCAGGGCAATCTTCTCAGGATTGGTGCCGGCGAGCACCAGCTGGCGCACGGTTTCATCCACCGTGCCGGTGCCCATGGCGTAGGGGTCTGTCTTGCCCCACTCCGGCAGGATGGCCAGAGCCAGGGACATGAGCTTATCTGAGCCGTCGATATCGATGACGGAGGCGTCCTGCGGGGCATCTGCCGTGGCGCCGGCCAGCGGCTTCAGCACGGTGTTGCCCTGCACCTCGTGGTCGTACTCGCGGATGATGGGCTCACGGGAGACGATGGCGAAGTCGCCGAAGAGCTGCTTGAGGTCGCCGGTCAGGTCAGAGTCATCCAGTGCCACGCCGGTGTTGGCGGGAGCGGCATTGAAGACGGAGGTGAGATGCTTGGTGGGGGCATCATGCAGCTTGGAGTTGTCCATCTCTACCACGCACTCGCCGTTGTGCCACACGCGCAGCACGCCGGAATCGTTGGACTCACCCAGCACGGTCATTTCCGTCTGGAAGGTGTCGCAGAGCTTCTGCAGTTCATCCAGATTCTCCGGCTTGACGGCCAGCACCATGCGTTCCTGAGACTCAGAGAGGAAAATCTGCCAGGAGACCATGTTGGGTTCCTTGAGCGGGGCGCGCTCCAGATACAGGTTGCCGCCTGTCTCGGAAAGCATCTCACCTGCGGCGGAGGAGAAACCGCCGGCACCGCAGTCGGTCACGAACTCAATGAGACCGCGCTCACGGGCCTCAAGAATCACGTCCAGCGTCTTCTTTTCCTCAATGGGGTTGCCAATCTGCACGGCCTGCTGGTCCTCAGTGTGAGAGTCCTCGCCCATGGCGGCGGAGGAGAAGGTGGCACCGTGAAGGCCGTCCTTGCCGGTACGACCGCCGATGACGACCACGGCCAGGCCGGGCTTCATCTCCTTGGCAATGTCCGCCTGGGGAATGACACCGGCGGTGCCGCAGAATACAAGCGGGTTGTAGATGTAGGTGGGGTCAAACTGAATGGCGCCGCTGGTGGTGGGAATGCCCATGCGGTTGCCGTAGTCGCGCACGCCGTGTACCACGCCGCGCATGATGCCCAGCGGGTGGATGATGTTGTGGCCTTCCACCATGCTCTGCGGTGTATCCGGAGCGCCGAAGCAGAAGACGTCCAGGTTGGCGATGGGCTTGGCACCCTTGCCGGCACCCAGAATATCGCGGATAACGCCGCCCAGACCCGTGTTGGCGCCGGCGTAGGGCTCAATGGCGCTGGGGTGGTTGTGTGTCTCTGCTTTCAGGCAGATGGAGAGATTGTCATCCAGCTTGATGAAGCCGGCGTTGTCCACAAAGCAGCTCAGCACGAAGCCGGGCTTGCGGGCCATAATCTCCTTGGAGGGGCGCTGAATGAAGGTTTTGTACATGCTCTTCACCTCTTCCTGCTCACCGTTGACGGTGTGCTGAATGGTGGCGGCGAAGATGCGGTGCTTGCAGTGCTCAGACCAAGTCTGGGCAATGACCTCCAGCTCCACGTCGGTGGGGTCGCGGTCAATCTCCGTGAAAATCTGCTGAACCACCAGCATATCTTCCGTGGAGAGGGAAAGTTTCATGTTCTGGCTGAGCTGAGTCAGCTCAGCCTCGCTCAGATTGCGAACAGGTATGGTGCGGTATGTTGCCATATTCGTGTCAGAAATCGATTGGGGTTCTTATTTCACGCTCCAGGTATGGATGGCGGGGTTGCACACGTCCTTGCAGAAGCGGGCGGACAGTGCCTCGCGGTCTCCCTCGCCGAAAATGTACACCTTCTGGGTGATGGTGAGGGCGGAAATGGTGAACGGCAGCCCGGTGCGGCCGCGGTAGTTGGCCAGAATGGCCTCTTTTTCCAAATCCAGCGCACCCTTCTTGATGCCATAGGAAATGCAGAACAGCTCGCCCTCCAGAGCGGGTGTGCCGTCCTCCTGCACCTTCTGGGAGATGGAATCTACCAGCACGCGGCGCATGTAATCCTTAGCTGCCTCCACATCGCCCTCGCATTCCACCGTGTAGAGTCGCGTGTGGTTGTAGGTCAGCGCGTCCTCAATCGGCGTGTAGAGCAGTTTGTTGGCGTCCGTAGCCGACTGGAAGCGGCTGAATACTTCAAACGTCAATGTTGCCATAATTTATTAAAGGAAAACGGCCATCGGTACCGATTGCTGCGGCACCGATGGCCCTGGGTTGAAATCTGCTTACTTCTGCAGGCGGCTCAGCACCTCATCATAGGCTTCCATGAAGCCGCCCAGACCCTGGCGGAAGCGGTCCTTGTCCATCTTCTTGCCGGTGGTCACATCCCACAGACGGCAGGTGTCCGGAGAAATCTCATCTGCCAGCACGATGACGGAGGGATCTTCTGCCAGACGGCCGAACTCAATCTTGAAGTCGATGAGACGCAGGTTGGCGGTCAGGAAGAACTCCTTGAGCGTTTCGTTGATGAGCAGTGCAACGGACTTGATGTAGGCGCATTCCTCTTCCGTGGCGGCACCCATCTCACGGGCATAGTCATCATTGATGAAGGGGTCACCCAGGGAGTCGTCCTTGTAGGAGAATTCCACGATGGGCTTCTTGAATGCAGTGCCTTCTGCCACACCCATGCGCTTGGAGAAGGAGCCGGCGGCCACGTTGCGTACGATAACCTCCAGCGGCATGATGGAAACCTTCTTCACCAGCAGGTTGATGTCATCCACATCTGCCACAAGGTGCGTCTTCACGCCCTTGTCCTCAAGCATGCGGTAAATGATGAGGGTGATTGCCTTGTTGAATCGTCCCTTGTTCTCAAAGTCTTCCTTCTTGACACCGTTGAAAGCGGTTGCGGAATCTTTGTATTCCATGCGCAATACATTCGGATCTTCTGTCGTGAACAGTCTCTTGGCTTTGCCTTCGTAGATAGGTTCCATGGTATTATATCCGGGGCTGCTTCTTTAACCCCACGGCGAATATACCTTACTCACCCCGGATGTCAAGCAAAATGAACCTCCGGCAGCCCTCGGGAGCCCGGAAAAAGGTAAAAGATGCGTAAAAAAAATCATCCCGCCGATTTTTCATTGCATTTGGCAGGTGAAAGCTTCGTGTGCGGAATGTTGCGGGCTGCGCTTTTTTCTTGCAGAGCGGGGGTGAATTTGTTAGGATGCAGGGCATGATTCGTTCCGGTATCTTCTCTTTACTGCTCTGTGGGTTGCTGGGTTTGCCGATGACGGCGGCGGCTGCGCCTGAAGTTTCTTCCGTGGAATTGCATAACCCCGGTGCTTACCCTGTGTTCCGGCGGGCACCCATCAGTCCGGCTTTTGCCATTAAGCTGGTGTGCGATGGTGATGGTAAACTGCCTGTCCCGGAGAAAATTGCCATCAAAATATCTGACCCCAAGGCTGTGGAGGTGGTGCGCTTGCGTGTAGGTGATGAAAAGGGTCTGAAGTTTGCCTCTGATGAGGTGCTGGCAGAGGGTAAACCTTCCGGTGAGGGCGTGGTGCTCAAGCGGGTGAAGGGTGATATGCCGGATGCCGCTGCTGAAAACTGGCTCTGGGTGGATGTGCAGCTGAGCAAGAAGGCAGTCATCGGCGGTTTGCTCACGTTCTCTGACGTGGTGGTAACGGCTAAGGGTAAGAAAACCAAGTTGGAGGGTGAGGTTACACAGCGCATGGGGTATTTGGTTGGCGTGCCCGGTGAGGAGGTAGGGAATCAGCCTTCCGGTGAGGGGCGCGCCTGCAAGGCGTTCCGTATTCCCGGGCTCATCCGCAGTAAGAAAGGTACCCTCATTGGCTGTTTTGATGCCCGCTATACGCATGAGGGTGACCTCTGTGCGGATATTGATGTGGCGGTGGTGCGCTCTGAAGACGGCGGGCAGACCTGGTCTGCTCCGGTGGTGGGCATGGATTCCGGCCCCGGCGGTAACAATGGCTGTGGTGACCCCTGCATTCTGGAGGATAAGAAGGGCCGCATCTGGATGCAGGCTCTGGCCTGCCACTTCTCCGGCGGTGCCAGTCTGAATGTTTCCAAGCCCGGGCTGGACCCCGCTTCCACCGGCCAGTGGGAGATGGTGTACAGTGATAATGACGGTAAGTCCTGGAGCAAGGAGCATGTGAACCCCACCAAGGAAATCAAGAAAAAGGAATGGACCACGATTTTGGCAGGCCCCGGCAACGGTATCACCCTGAAAAACGGCACGATTGTTTTCCCGGCGCAGATTTGGCAGAACGGCGCAAGCCCGCGCAGCATGAGCACCATTTGTTACTCTGAGGATGGAGGTAAAAGCTGGAAGTACGGTAATGGCGTGCCGCATTCCACCTCTGAGTGTCAGGTGGTAGAGCTTAATGACGGTTCTATCATGATTAACTGCCGCAACGAGGCTCGCCAAGGCAACCGTATCGTCTATGTTACCAAGGATTTGGGTAAGACCTGGGAGCCGCATGCCACGAATAACAATACGTTGCGTGAGCCCACCTGTCAGGGGTCCATTATCCGCTTCAAGACCAAGAAGCGTGACCTGCTGCTGTTCTCCAACCCCAAATCCGGCTCCCGTAATACGATGAGTGTGCGCTACTCAGAGGACGATGGCAGCACCTGGAGTGAGGGCTATCTCTATGATACCCGCCAGTGCATGGGGTATTCCAGCCTGGTGATGGTGAATCCCACCACCGTGGGTCTGTTCTATGAGACCAGCCACTGCCTCCCCGGCAGAGGAGAGCGCGGTATCGGCTTCCTGAGCTTCCCGCTGGAAAGTATTCTCACCGGTAAGGACCTCCCCGTTGGTAAAGTGAAGAAGTTTACTGCTGCGGCAGATGCTGACTCTGCTGATGACGGTGGTGCCGATGCGGAGAGTTCTAAAAAGAAGGGAAAGAAGAAAAAGGGCAAGAAAAAAGGCAAAAAAGCAGCGGATGCCGCCTGAAATGGCAGGTTTTGCTTGACTTTGCAGAGGAAATGGTGTACATAAGCCGCTCACTTAACCCAAAATTACTGAGTTATGGCTAACATGAAAGTTATTCTCGCTACGAAAATCGAAGGTCTGGGCTGTGAAGCCGACCTCGTTACCGTGAAGGCTGGTTACGGCCGCAACTACCTGATTCCTCAGGGTCTTGCGTTCGAGGCTACTCCCGCCAACCAGCGTTTCATCAACATGCTCCAGAAGAAGCGCGCTGAGCGCGAGGCCGCAGAGCTGGCCAACTTCCAGGAGATCGCTGCCAAGATTGCTGCCGTCACGGTGAACCTCACTTTGGAGGCCGGCGAGAATGGCAAGGTGTTCGGCGCCATCACCAACCAGCAGATTACCGAAGGTCTGGCTGCTCTCGGCATCGAGATCGACCGCCACTCCATCGAGCTGGAGAAGCCCCTCAAGAAGTCCGGCACCTACGAGGTTGCTGCCAAGCTTCACGCTCAGGTCACCGCTACCGTCAAGGTGGTGCTCGTGGTCAAGGGCGAGAAGGTGGAAGAGGCTCCCGCCGCCACCGAAGAGGCCTAAGCTTCTTTTCTCACCGTTTTTGCAAAGAAGGCTGTTCCTCCGGGAACAGCCTTCTTTCTTGAATACGCTTGCAGGTTTGCCGTAATCGGAAATGGGGTGGGGTCAATCCAGCTCCCAATCAACCTCAATCTTTTCGGTTTCTCCCTTTTTGTTTTCGTAGAGCACGTAGCCGTTCTGCGCGCCGAACTTGAAGACCTCCATGGTTACCTTCACGTCGTAGCAGCAGTAGCGGGCAATATCCAGCAGCTTTTGCGGGTCGCCGGTCTTTTCATACTCCGCCCACCATTTCAGGGCATCCGTGCCTTCTGCCGTTTTGGAATTGCCGCCCAGCGTCACCTTGGCCACAGAGTCCAGCTTGAGGCGGTGCCCCAGTTTGGAGGAGAGGTAGGTGCAGATATCCAGATTGTGGGTCACGTCTGCCACGGTCCAGAAGGTGAAGGCCTGCAGAACTCCGTAATCGAAGCCGATGTGGTTGTAACCTACGACCAAATCTGCCTGTCGCAGTTCTTCGATGAGTGCCTCCGCCTGATCTTCGGTATAGATGTGGTAGGCGTTGTCACGGGTGGAGAAGGTTACGCCGACGGACATGCCCATCTTGGCGGTTTCGTGCCAGCCGCCTACTTCTGCGGCAGAGCGGCGGGTTTCCAGGTCAAAGTAGACGATATTTTTCATAACCGGGTTGCGGGGAGGGTGCGGCGCAGTCCTTCATAGAGCATGATGGCCACTGCGGTGGAAAGATTCAGGGAGCGCGCATGCTCACCGGGCATGGGGATGCGCAGAGCGGTTTCCGGGTGGGCGGCAATCCAGCGTTCCGGCAGCCCCTTGGATTCCGGGCCGAATACCAGGTAATCTCCATCCTGCAGCGGAATGGCCGGGTCCCAGATGCCATGGCTGGCCTTGGTGGAAAGATACCAAAAGCGAGCCCCCGGTTCTGCGGCGGCCTCCAGCTCATCCAGGCTGTCCCAGAGTTTGAGGTCTACATGCGGCCAGTAATCCAGACCTGTACGCCGTACATGCTTTTCATCCAGACTGAATCCGAGCGGCTTGATGAGGTGCAACCGTGAGTTGGTGGCAACGGCCAGCCGCCCGGCAGCACCGGTGTTGTGCGGAATTTCCGGGTGAAAGAGGACGATGTGGAACATGTCGCTTATTTGGCGCCCTTGCCGAAGAGAACGGCGGGGATGGTGCGGAAGAACAGTACAATATCCAGCCAGAGACTCCAGTTATCGATGTATTTGAGGTCTTTCTGAATCAGGTTGTCAAAATCACCGTTGTCGCTGCGGTCTTCAATCTGCCAGTAGCAGGTGAGCCCGGGTTTTACGCTCAGACGGCGGCGGTGCGCAATGGAGGGGAACTCTGCCGTCTCATACACGGGCAGGGGACGCGGACCGACGATGCTCATGTCTCCGGCAATGATGTTGAGCAGCTGTGGCAGCTCATCAATGGAAAGCTTGCGGATAATGTGGCCGAAACGGAAGATGCGCGGGTCATTCGTCAGTTTGAAAATGGGACCGGACATTTCATTGCCGTACTGCGCCTTAACCTCTGCCAGACGCTTGTCTGCATCTGCATACATGGAGCGGAATTTCCACATTCTGAAAGGTTTGCCGTACAAGCCTGAGCGTTGCTGGCGGTAGAAAATGGGCCCCTTGGGGTCACTTATTTTGATGCCGATGGCGGTAATAATCCAAAGCGGCAGTGTGCAGAGCAGGATGAAGCTTGCCACGATTCTGTCCATGATGTCCTTGATGAGGCGCGGCCAGAACTGAGTGGGCTGGGAGCTGAGTATCAGCATGCGGGCGCTCTGTACCTCATTTACGGTTGCGGTCAGCTTGCCGGGATGAATGTCTGCGTTGAGCATGAGGTAGATATCTATGCCCTGCAGTTCACACTGCTGGATAATCTGCTCATTGTCTTTGTAGCGCCGCAGTCCGCCGCATACTATCAGATGCGACACGTTGTTGGACTCGATGATTTCCTGAACCGCTTTCTCGGAGTATTCCTCACTGAGCATTTTGCCCACCACGTTGAAACGGTTCTTCCAGAAGGTGGGGAGAGTGTCCCAGTGGCGTTGTATATCCTCTGCAGAGCCGGCCAGAATCACCTGGCGCAGCCCCAGCCGCCCGCGGCGGGTATGCAGACGCCAGAAGCGGGTGATGAGGAAGCGGCAGAAGATGCAGAGGGGAATGCCGATAGCGTTGACCAGCACCACATGGTTGAAATGCAGGGAATTGTTGCGTGTGCTTTGGTAAATGGCCCAGGCGGCAAAATAGTAGGCGGCAAAACAAATCACCTGCCGGAAGGCGGAGCCGATGCTCTGCAGGTTGTTCTTGCGGTAGAAACCGGTGGTGTGCAGAATGAACGGCACGCTGCAAAGTGCCATGCCGGCCAGGAAAGGAGTCGTGCTGAAAAGGTTGAATGTAAGCTCTTTCTGCCAGCCTAATACGGGCGCAAGCCGGTTGGTGATACCGGCGGAAAAATAGGCGAAAATGAAAGCTATTGAAAAGTCAACCAGAGGAGAGAGACGAGCGTGCGCGTTGTGGCTGTGGCTAATCATAAGTGGAGATGCCCCCCATTATAACAGGCAGTGGAAAGGTTGACAAGCCAAATGGCTGCCGCGTGAAAATATCTTTTTGCTTGAAAGATGTAAGAGATTCTGGTAGTACCTTTATATATGAACTTGCTGAAGACCGCGATGGTGATGATGGCAGTGACAGGAGTGCTGGCAGCGGAGGGCGCTGCGTATGAGCCGCATCCGGACTGGGAAAATCCGCAGAATTTGTCTCAGGGAAGAGAGGATGCCCGCGCATTCTATGTGCCCTTTGCAAACCGTAATGAAGCCTTGAAGGGCAAGAGAGAGGATTCCTCTCTGGTTCTTTCTCTCAATGGTAACTGGAAGTTTAACTGGGTGCCTTCCCCGGATAAGCGCCCTCTGGATTTCTACAAGCCGGAGTTTGATGTGAGCGGCTGGGCAGAGATTGATGTGCCCAGCAACTGGCAGATGCGTGGGTACGGTACTCCCATGTACATTAACCAGGCTTATGCCGTGGTGCGTGATTGGCCGCGTGTGATGACACAGCCCCGCAACGACCGTGAGAAGAAGTACACCATCCCCGCTACGGAGCCGAATGCTGTGGGCTCCTACCGCCGGGATATTGAGCTGCCGGCAGATTGGAACGGACGTGAGGTGTTCATCCGTTTTGACGGTGTGGATTCTTTCTTCTACCTGTGGGTGAACGGTGAGAAGGTGGGTTTCTCTAAGGATAGCCGCTGTGCCGCCGTGTTTGATATCACCAAATACGTGAAACCCGGCAAGAATGTAATTGCGGCGGAGGTGTACCGCTTCAGCGACGGTACCTATCTGGAATGCCAGGATATGTGGCGCCTTTCCGGTATTTTCCGTGATGTCTATCTGTACACCACGCCCCGCACACTGGTGCGCGACTTCTTTGTGCATACGGATTTCCCGCAGAAGGCTGACGGTACGAGTGATTACTCTGTGAGCAAGTTCAGCGTGGATGTGGATGTGACCAACCGTGCTGAGGCTGCTGCTGAGGTGACGGTGGAGGGTGAGCTGCTGAATGCTGCCGGTGAGACGGTGCAGACCGTCACGGCTGCCCCGCTGCAGCTGAATCCCGGTGAGGAAAAAGCCGTGAAGCTTGCGGCGGATGTGGCGGCTCCGGCTCTCTGGAGCGCAGAGAAGCCGAATCTCTACACGCTTCTGCTCACGCTCAGGGACAAGTCCGGCGCGGTGACGCAGACCATTTCCCGCAAGGTGGGCTTCCGTGATGTAAAGCTGCTCAACGGTCGTTACCTGGTCAACGGTATGCCCGTGAAGCTCAAGGGCGTGAACCGTCATGAAAGCCAGCATGCCAACGGTCATACGGTGACGCAGGAAGAATGCCGTCAGGAGCTGCTGCTCATGAAGCGTGGCAATATCAATCACATCCGTAACTCTCACTACCCCCAGCCGGATTGGTTCTACGAGATGTGTGATGAGTACGGTATCTATGTCTGCGATGAGGCCAACATCGAGTCGCACGGCTATTACTACGGAGAGCTCTCCCTCTCTCACCCGGAGGAGTGGAAGGCTCAGCACGTCTGGCGCAACAAGAACATGGTGGAGCAGAGCAAGAACCATGCCTGCGTGGTCATGTGGTCCTACGGCAACGAAGCCGGCCCCGGTGATAACTTTGCCGCCGTGCGTGATTGGATCAAGAGCCGGGATGCTTCCCGCCCCACCCAGTATGAGCGCAATAATGATTTGGCAGACCTTTGCTCCAACCAGTACCCCAGCGTGAACTGGGCTCGTGAGATTGCCGCCCGCAAGCTGGAGAAGCCCTGGTATGTGTCTGAGTATGCTCACATTCTCTGCAACTCCATGGGTAACCTGGCTGATTACTGGGAGGCTTTCGATTCCAGTGACTCCATCATCGGCGGTGGTATCTGGGAGTGGATTCACCAGAGCTATGACCAGGAAGTGACTCTGCCGGACGGTCGCAAGGTGACCCGCCAGAGCTACGGCGGTGACCACGGCGAGTTCCCCCATGACGGTATCTTCTGTATCAAGGGCGTGATTTACAGTGACCGCACCCCCACCCCCCTCTACGCAGAAATCCGCAAGGCTCAGCAAAATGCAGATTTTACCTACGCCGGCTTGACGGAGGACCGCAAGTTTGTGCGTGTCAACATCCGCAACAAGAATCTCTTCACCAATCTGTCAGAGTTTGACGGCTCCTGGCAGCTCACGGAAGAGGGCAACCGAGTGATGGCTCAGGGCACTTTTGTGGCCTCCGCCGCCCCGCTGCAGCATGCAGAGGTACTCATCCCCATAGAGGCTGCCAAGAGCATATTCAGCCCGGATCGTCATTATTTCCTGACCGTCAATCTGCATCTGAAGGGTAACACCAACTGGGCAGAGAAGGGCTATGTGGTGGCCACGGAACAGCTGCCCCTGCCGGAGACTCTCACCGGGTTCAATCCCAAGGATAACATGGTGGAGCTTACCCCGGATGACAGCCTCAAGGTTCGCAATCTGAGCGGCAAGATGCTGGTGGTGGGTAAGAACTTTACCCTCACCATTGATAAGGCCACCGGTGGTATCTGCAACTACATTGTGGACGGTAAGCAGCTGATTGGGGATAAACCCACGTTGAATCTGAGCGCGTTCCGTGCTCCAGTGGCCAATGATAAATGGGCCATGAACCAGTGGCTCAATAACGGTCTCCGCAACATGACCCACGTGGCCACCCCGCTGCTGGTAGAGCGTTTGGACGGCAAGGCTATCCGTATCTCCTGCGACATCCGCAGCCAGGGTATCCGCAAGGAGAGCCTGGACTCCCGAGACTACGATAACGGCAAGTTCAAGATTACGGACCTGGGCCCCGTCTCAGAGAAGGATTTCCACTTTATCACTCAGCAGGTGTATACCATCCTGCCGGATGGTCAGGTGAGTGTGCAGGCCGGTATCGTTTCTTCCGGTGAGAAGATTGTGCTGCCCCGCCTGGGCTACACGCTCCGTCTGCCGCAGCGCTACGCCAATGTGCGCTGGCTTGGCCGAGGCCCCGGTGAGAACTACCCGGACCGCAAGGCCGGCAGCCCCATCGGTATCTACAACCTGAAAGTGCAGGATATGGTAGAGCGCTATCCCTTCCCCATGGAAATGGGTAACCGTATGGATACCACATGGGTGGCTCTGACGGATGATGACGGCGTGGGCCTCATGGTCTCTTCAGATCAGGATAGCACCTTCAATTTCTCCGCTCTGCCCTACACGGCTCAGGATATCTTTAATGCCCCGCACCCGGAGGAAGTGAAGTCTGCCGGCGCAACGATGCTGAATGTGGATGCACAGACGCTTGGTCTGGGCGGTGCTGCCTGCGGTCCCCGCCCGCTGGACCGGGATATTCCGCTGTCCGGTTCCACCACCTTCTCCTTCTCTCTGCGCCCGGTGCGTCTGGGGCAGCAGCCGGAGGAAGTGGGGCGCCAGGTGCTGCCGCTTACCGGTGCCGTGACCATTTCCCGTGATTCCATGGGTTATGTGACGGCTTCCTGCTCCACGCGCGATGCAAAGATTGCCGTGACCCTGCCGGACGGCTCCAAGATGGATTACACCGGTCCCTTCCTTCAGCGAGAGGACGGCTTTGTGCGTGCCCACGCCAGCAGCTCCGGCTGCCTCAGCTCCGCTGCCACGTTCCAGCATTTCAAGACTTGGCAGCCGGACCGCCTCATGCGCATCGTTTCCTGCTCGTCCTCGTCCGGGCGTGCTGAGTCTCCCTGGAGCCTGATTGACGGCCGCCGCGACACATACTGGCACAGCCGTTGGCGTGACCCGGTCGCGACCTACCCGCATGATGTGGTTATCAGTCTGGGTGTGGAATCCGAGCTGCGCGGTTTCACCGTGACTCCCCGCCAGGGCCGCTCTTCTTCCCGCGTGCGTAAGGTGGCCTTCTACCTCTCCGATGATGGCCGCAACTGGCCCGCAGAGCCGGATTGTACGCTCAGTCTGGCAGATGAGGACAATGAGCAATCCGTCATGCTGCCGGAGACCCGCAAGGCCCGCTTCTTCAAAATGGTGTGTCTGGAGCCCATCTCCAAGGGTGAGGACTATGCAGCCGTGGCAGAGGTGAAACCCATGGTGGAAAGCGTGGTGGGTGAGTATCCGCCCTATGCGTTCTTCTCCGTCAACTACGTCAGCTCAGATCTCCCGGGCGAAGGCCCTGCCGCCAATGTGCTGGACGGCAACCCCGACACTTACTGGCACACCATGAAGGGTGTTACCATGGCCAGCTTCCCGCATGAGATTCGCATCAACCTCGGTGGTGAGCGTCGCCTGCGCGGCATGCTCTACCGCGGTGCTCCCGCTCCGCAGGGGCGTGTGAAGGATTATGAGGTCTATGTGAGCAATGACGGTAAGTCATGGGGTGAGCCCGTTGCCCGCGGTACATTCAGCAATTCTGCGGAGCTCCAGGAGGCCATCTTCTTCACACCCACAGAAGCCCGCTTCATCCGCTTTGTGGCTCTTTCCGCTCACGATGGCGGGGACTCTGCCGCCGTATCGGAGCTGGATGTCATTACCGTAAAGTAACGCTGTCACGGCTTGTTTTCGTGGTGCCGACCGCCTTTCCGGTGTGTCGGCACCGCTTTTTTGCGCTCCGCTACCTCTTGCCTGCGCGGCTGGTTTGCCGGGGCAGGGCTGCGGGTTTCATCTGTTGCTCCCCAACGGGGCGGGCAGCTCATTGCTCGTGTACATGCAAAAAAAACAACGGGTTCCGGTAGGGAACCCGTTGCAGATGGTAAAGTTGCCTGTGGATTAGAACTGGCAGCCCACACCCACGGAGATGATGTGCTGGCCGAAGTTGTCAATGTCGGCATAGGTGCGGCCGAACTCGTAGCCCACGCGCACATAGACTGCCTCACTGCACTGTACCTTGATGCCGCCGCCCACGCGGAAGGTGAAGCCGTCCAAATCTTCCGTGATGGAGCCATCACCGAAGTCTGCCTTAATCTCACCGAAGCTGTAACCGGCCTTGGCGCCCAGCGTCAGGAGCACGTTGTCGATAAGCTCAATGTTCAGGTCATAGCCGGCGGTCACGGGAGCCATCCACACGTCCGTGTCAACACCGCAGCGCTTCTCATCACCAAACTCATAGCCGATGCCCACATTGAACTGGTGGCGGAAGGTGCCTTCTGCATCATTGTACAGGTTGAAGCTGCCGCGTACACCCCAGGTGTCCATCATGTCGTCATCACCCATGGCGTAGAATGCATCAACGGCATACACCGGCTGCATATCGTAGGGCGTCAAATCACCGGGCTGCGGAGAGGGCAGGTAATACGGTGCTGCGGATGCCGTGCCGGCAAGAGCAGCCAGAATGGTTGCAATAGAAAGAAGTTTTTTCATAGACACTTCTTCTTTACCATATTCTGCCTTGCCTTTCAAGTATATTATTCCCAAAAGTTGGACAAAAAAATCATCGCAGGAGTTTCTGTGCCGGAATCGGTGTCCTGATGCTGCTTCGTGAGTTGTCTCTTGGGTTGTTCTCTCGGCGTGTGGTAAGCGTACGCCCGGCGGCATCGCGTGTATAGGTCGTGATGGTCTCCGGGGTTACAATAACGTGCCGTCCGCGTTCGTTTCCGAAAGCCGCCCGCAGCACATCCAAGCGGCGGAAGAACAGCGCCCGTTGACGTGGGGCGTTTTCACCACGCGCTGCTGCTCATCGTACACGTAGGCCGTAGTGTTGAGCAAGAGCCAGTTTTCACCATCCCGGATACTTTCCTGTTCATAGGCCGTCGTATCATCGGCGGCCTTTGAATTCCTTCGTCATGCGGCTCTGCGCGGACACAAGTGCTCCGGTTATTCCGATGTCTTTTTAGTATGACGATAGGGTTCCATTATTTTGAGTAAATTTGCTTTCCCCTTCAGAGATGCGTATTCCCATGCGTTTGTATAATAAAACAACTTTTCATTCGCTTGACATGGTTTTGGTAAAAATTGTTTGTCTGGGTCAGCACCATAGACTAACAACATTTTAGTGAGTTCTACATCGTTGTGTATGATTGCCCAAATCAAACAATGCGGTATAGATGCCTTGTCCGCTGTGATATTTGGATTTGCACCATTCTTCAGGAGAGAAGCTATAACGTCATCATCATTTCTATTCTTATCGTAGATTCTCAGAATCCTAAGCAATGGAGTTTCTTCATTATATGCACATACATTGGGATCAGCCCCATTATCTGACAACACTTTTACCACCCCTGTCAATGAATGAGCAGCGCACAAAGAAATAATAGTCGGGTGATCGTTTGGACTCAGGCTTACTGCATTCACATCTGCTCCATATTTAATACAGATATCGGCAAGAATAGCGAGTCGTTTATTTATTTCCAACCTGACAGCATACGGGGGTTGATCAAACATACCATGCAAACAAACTTTTGTAATGTCTTTCATATATTCGTTTGCTTGGTCTCTCGTTAAGCTGCCTGTTTCTTTCATTTTTGCAGCAAGTTTTTCCACATAAATGTCCTCAAATAAATCAGATTTATTAAATTTACCGATTATTTCAGCGGAGGCAGTATTTAATAAAAAAGATAGAATCAATGATACATGTATTAATCTGTTTATCATATTAAATAACTACTTATTTCATTATTGTTTATATTGTCAATTAATTTAAATGAAACGACGTGCTATTATATTCCGGGCACAGATATTTCTCTGTGCCCGGAATTATTGTCCCTAAAGTCCATCTCCATCTACCCTCCATCGGATTATGGTGCCGGTAGTTGTAGTACACCAAACCGAGTTCGGTGTCGTTGTACTCACTACTCCATTGGATAGGCTGCCAGCTGTTACCGCTTTCCGTTACGCTACCGTAAGGAGAGTAGGTGTAGGCGGTGCGGATGTAGCCGTTGGTGCCGTAGAGCTCGTAGATGTTCTTCGTGAGATCACAGCCGTAGGCTGGTTGCGACTTAAGCAACCAGACCCCGAGCCGCGAACACACTTGTGAGCGGGCACCTTGCGAAGCAAGGCGAGTGGGGGCGGGATACCAGGTGCCGTCCTTTTGGATAGCTAAGGGACGGGTGGCTATGGGCAGGGTGGGATCCCAGGTAATGAACCAGAGTGCCGGATGGTTGCTGCGGGTGAGGCCACAGCAGGCGATTTGCAGGTAGCCTCGATAGAGGTAGCGCTGGTGCAGCGTTACACTACCATTGACAGCCACCTTCTTGGTGGCTCTGCGGCCCATGTAGTCGTAGGTATAAGCGTGTGGGGCTGAGCAGTTGCTATATTTGCACAATATTATCACCGTGAAGTATGTTTAGTTGTGCTTGTGTCATAGTCATTTTCGTTGACTTGAAAAAAACCGGGTAAATCATCAGAAAGAGGGTCTGAACTGCGTGCTCTTTGATATCCGAGAGTAAAGGTATCTGCTACTTTGATGGCGTTATTTATGGTTTCTTGTCTGTTATGTCTAATGAGAACTATATATTGATTTTTATTAAAAATGCTTTTTCTTTTGTATAAGTAATAGTCTGTAAACGGGCATTCAAGTGCTTTCGGGATATATTCTCGGCTACTGTCTTTATGACCGGCATATACAAATCCCTTTTCCAGAAGGATGCAGTGGCATTGCGGTAGAGTTAAACCTATATACTCCGTAGGGCAACTCCAAGTAAAATGGGCGTTGTCTGCAAATATATACAGGCATAGGCAGAGGATAAAAGATAAAAAAATTGTTTTTTTCATGGTTATAAATGGGGATTACTGGGTTTCCATGAAGGTTCCTCATTATATTGGTTAGGAGTTGCTTAAGGTTCGTTCCTGTATGATACTCTAACCATTGCGTGGAAGTCAAGTTCCTTTCGTTAGTTGTTAGATTTTTGCTCTCCGGAGTATCTGAAAGAGCAGAAATCATCTGCTTCTGCACACTCACCAGCGGATTACCTTCTGCATTGTAGCGGGTGCGGGTGGTGATGTAGAACACCCATCTTCCTCGGATTTAACGCTATATGGTCATCTTTACCCAAGGAGAAGGTGGCTGCCAGTCAGAGGCGAAAGTTCACTCATGGGGGGTGTATGCTTTTCCTTTCAGAAAGTGGCTGTCATAAAATATTCCGGGAGAGTAAGAATTCATGGTAATAGAATGATATATTTCTATATGTACGCAAATAAAAGCAGCGCCCTTCTCATCTTGTTTATTTTCTTCTTGATTTTTAAAGTTATCAAATGCTTCTTTTTCATAAACTTCTTTCCATATTTCGTAAGGTGTAAGTAAACCTTCAGGAGCGAAATTAAAAACGAACTGTCTCGTTGATAAATTTCCAATTCTTATGCTGTAATATTTGTGGTTTTGTTCATATCCCTCTCTTATTTCTATGCTGTCAGTTTTAAAATTTCTGTTTATTCTTTTGTTTATTAATACTGAATTCAAAAAATCATATAGCAAAGTATAATTTTCTTCCTTGCTTAATTCAGCGAAAAACTTTTCTTGATTATAATCTTTAATGTCTTTATAATATTCTAATATTCTATCATATAAAGAACATATAAAAAAATAACAGAATGAATCATGTTTTGAGTTGTTTAGTACAAAAAAGTCCCATAGGTCATCTTTTTTAAATTTAAAAGCTTTCTTTTCGTTGAATAGGTTTTCTGCAATGCTAATATAAAACGGTTTTTTATCTGGAATCGTGCTGGTGCTGGAGGTGAGTAAGAATGTTGAAATGTTAATTAGTATAATAGATTTTTGAAGTTTGCTTATCATATATTGTTTGTTTTATAATAAAAAGCAGCAATAATTAAAGAATATTGCTGATTTTTATGATTAATATTTAAACACAATTGTCTAAATCGGATAAAGACTTATTTATTCTCTTTTCATTATCATTTATTACATTTATATATGTTGATATATTGTTAAGAAAATCTTTTCCAATCCATTTCCCATCTACTGGGTTATAGTGGCGATAGTTATAGTATGCCAAGCCCAGCTCAACATCATTGTACTCGCTGCTCCATTGGATGGGGTGCCATGTGTTACCACTTTCTGTTACTGCTCCGTAGGGGAAGTAGGTGTAACTTGTGCGGATGGAACCGGTGTTGGTGTACAGCTCGCAGATGTTCTTGGTTAAGTCCCAGCCATAAGTGTACCAGGTGGCATCTTTTTGGATGGCGAGCGGGCGGGTGGCTATGGGCTGGGTGGGATCCCAAGTGATGAACCAGAGAGCCGGGTGGTTATCGCGGGTGAGGTCACAGCAGGCGATTTGCAGGTAGCCTCGGTAGAGGTAGCGCTGATGGAGCGTGATGCTTCCGTCAACTGTTACCTTCTTGGTGGCACGGCGCCCCATGGAGTCGTAGGCACATTCTACCACGGTGTTCGTCTCCGCATTGGTGAAGTTCACCGGGCGGTTTTCGGCATCGTAGGTGACTTCCCATGTTCCGGTGGTGGTTTTCACCAGCGTCTGGTTGCCGTCGGCATCAAAGGTGGGGGTGAAATCGCCTATTGCGGTGTATTGATTTAGCTCATTGGCAGTGTATTCTGTGCGGCTTGCCACGCCGGAGCTGTCTTCGACAGCGGCGGCGCGGTTGCCGATGTTATCGTAGCCATAGGCATAATTATTGCCGCCGACCGTGGCGGACGTCAGCTCGCTGCGGTTGTTGTAGCCGAAGGTATCGTTCTTCACCGTGCCCTGGCGGGAGGTGTTGCGGGCCGTGGGGCGGCCGAGGGTGTCGTACACATACTCACGCGGCGCCACGAGAGTTGTGCCTCGGTGGTAGGCCATTCCGGTGAGCAGGTCGCGGTGTTCCTCGTAGCTCTGCGTCAGCGTCATGCCGTTGGGCTTGGTGAGCCTGTGCAACAGGTTACTGCCGATCAGGTATTCGTAGCCGAACACCTTTTCCGTACCACCATGCAGGAAGCCCGCGCTGTTGATGCGTCCGTCGGTGCCATAGCTGGTCGTAACAGTGTGCTGAGCCGCGCCGTTTTTGCTGTAGACGAATCCGGTGGAACGCCCCATCGCGTCCAGCGATTCGGTAATGAGGTGGGTATCGTCATCAATCGAGAGGCTGTCGCTTATTCGTTCACCGTAGCTGTTGTAACCGAACGTGCGCGTACCGCTGTCATCTGTCACCTGTGTGGGTTGACCCAGATGGTTGTAGCTGAACTGACGCTGAGTCGCCCCATCGCTGTACGTTGTCCCGATATGCAGACCTCGAAGCGGTTCGTAGGAATGCGTCTTGACATTACCGCGGGCATACGTTTCCGTTGCAAGGCGATTGTAAGCATCGTAGGTCTTGGTGACGGAGGTATTATCCGCGTAGGTCTTGCTGAGCTCTGCACCCGTCAGCGGATGGAATGTCCACGTGGTAGTGTCTTTATCAGTACGCTCGCTCGGGTCCGTGGTGATGGTTTCATCTCCGGCTCTGAAGGTACTCAGTGACACCATATTATCCAGCTCATCGTAACTGAAACAGGCGGGTTGCATAGATGTTCCCCACTCGGCAATCTTTCGACCACGAGCATCGTACTTGTAGCAACTCGTGAAGCCCTGAGCATTGGTTACAACAGCGGGCTTGTCATGCACGGCATCATACGCAGTAAAGGTCATATTCCCTGCGGCATCCGTGATACTAATGACTCGTCCGGCAATGTCCGTCACGGTGGTGCTCACATTGCCACGCCCGTCGCGCTGCCTGATTTCCATTCCGGTGGCGGTATAGCGGCGGTACAGGGAAGTGGTTTGCTCCGTACCGTCCACAACCGTTGTGATGTCCTGAGTCACCAAGCCGGAGGTGAGGCCTGCATTGTCGGTCTGCGAGATAGTCAGCCCATCCACCGTCACCACTTCGGCGATGATATTCGAGCCGGGAACGGAACTGAAGCCCGTCACCTTGGCGGGAGCGGTGTATTCAACCCAATTCATCGAAACATTGCCGCGCACATCGGTGCTGATGCTCTTGCTTGCCAGCGTTGCAGACAGGTCAGAAATCATCTGCTTCTGCGTGTTCACCAGCGGATTACCCTCCGCGTTGTAGCGGGTGTTGGTGGTGATGCTGAACACGCCCTCATCTGTGGATTCCACGCTGTAGGCCATCTCTGTGATGGGGGAGTTCAGCGGAGTGGGGCTATCGGTCAGAGCGAGCGTCT
>JAZRBU010000005.1:0-2418 GCA_045635265.1 Akkermansia sp. | reverse complement strand
AAAATAGAGAGCCGCCACACTGCTGATTACCAGGGCAAACCAGAATGCGGGCCACTCCCACCGGACGGGCAGTTTCCCCTCAGAAAAACGCTTGCAGTTATACGCTGCCCCCAGAAATGCATAAGTAAGCCACGCAAAGATAAAAATGAAGAACACGTTCAGGAAAGGAGCTATCCCAACCATAGGAGAATTACTCTCATACATTGCTTCCGGTAAACCGGCGATGCAACAAAGCCAGAGTCCTAAACCTGAACTGCTAATCAAGCCCAGTACAAAACGGAGAAAAAAGAAGAAATTAGAAAGCATGCCTTTAAATTTTTTTCTCGTCATTATCACACATCATGCGACGTTCTAATAAATAGACGCTCGCGGCAAGCATTTTGTTGCGCGTTTCCTGCATTTTTGTTGCAGAAAGCGTAAAAACATGGCTGCAAGGAGAGGATGGAGCCCCGGTCTGACAAGCGAACAGCCTAGGAGGAATCCTAGGCTGCAAGATGGCGTTTTTGACTTATTTATTCAATCTTTCGGGGCGGGGAGAGCAGCCGAGCTGTTGGAGCAGCATTACGCATTCCCTATCCATCAGACTCAGATTTCCGCGGCGCAGCATGAGCTCTAGGCGCGTGTAGCCATCCTTATCGCAGGCATTCAAATCTGCCCCGGCCTCTGCCAGCAAGCGGATGATGGGTGCGCAGGAATACTGCTGCGGTATTTGGAGGTCATGCACATACGGCAACGCCAGCAGCGGGGTAAGCCCCTGTGCTTCGCGGGCGTTCACATCAGCCCCGGCTTCAATGAGCAGCTTCGCCTTCAGGTCTTTCTGTGGGCAGAAGGAGTTGATGTAGAAAAGGGCTGTGCGCCCTTGCGCATCGCGGGCATTCACATCCACCCCGGCGCGGAGCCATTTGTACACCTCGATGGCGGGCTGGTGCGGGTCTGCCACGGCCAGCATCAGCTGCGTGCGCCCTACCTCGTCCACGACCTGCGCTTTTTGCTGCCGCTCTGCCAACACAGCTTCGGGGTTGGCTAGTATTTGGCGAATACCCCTCCCGAGCTTCTTTTCATTAGCAATCATGAGAGCGGTCAGGCCGGCATTATTCTGCCGGGAGGCATCCAGCCCCAGCTCGATAAAATGGCGGGCCAGCTGCATATCCTGATAGCTACCGTTGCCATCTGTGACCATGTGGCAAAAGAAGGGAGAGTACCAGTTTTCATCATTCAGCACTGCGCCGTGGCAGATGAGCAGATTAACTGTTTCTACCCTAGCCGGGGAACGATGCACCAGTAGATGCTCCATCCATCGGCCGGTAGTTTCCGCATCGAAATCCCGCACTCGGAACCCGTGCTGCAAGAGCAGCGGCACCAACTCTTCAGAATTGTCACTGAGCACCGCACGCGTCATCAGGGAGTCGCCTCTTAGGTTCGGGTCGGCTCCGGCTTGCAGCAGCAGCGCAGCAATGATGACCTCGTTCCTTTTTGGTCCGTCTGTGATAATCCCCATGCACTTGGTCAGGGCGCAGGCTTGGTTGAAATTTGGGTTTGCCCCAGCCTGCAGCAGTCGTTCCACCTCAGTCACATTGCTCACCGCCGCAGCGGCCGCCAGACGGGCATCCGGACATATTGGAACACCGGCTTGCTCAAATTCTTCTGTCAGGAAATCATAGGGCCAGTACAGGCAGCAGTTCAGCTCTGCGGCATTCAAGCCGTCCTTATTGCGGGCATGCAAGTCAATTCCGGCATCGCGGAGGAACGCGAAGAGCTCCTTCTGGATTCGGTGCTCGCTATGACCATCTGACGCTTTGATAACCAGCATCAGCGCATTATTCCCCTCGGCATCCACCGCATTCACATCAGCTCCTTGGCGAAGTAGTTCCCGCATGGCCGAATCATCATAGCGGAAAGAATGAAAACACTTGCGCACGGCCTCGTGAAACACCGCATCTAATGATGCCGCTGGAGCAGCCATCTGCAACGGCTGTTCGGAACGGGGCTCCGCAGCACCGCTCAGAGCGGCAGCAGCCACTAGCACAGAACATACTAAAGGTCTCAGATTCATAGTATTTGGAAGATGGTTATTTGTTACGGTGTCATGTTACCAGAATCCGGGAGGCTCTGCAAGCTGTTAGTTCGGAAAAACGCAAAAACGGGCCCGCAAGCCTAGGATGCCCAGCCGCTGGAGCCCTTGGTCTGCCGGGAGCGGGTCATGGTCTTGCGGGTGGCTTTTTGTTCGTTGTTTATAGTTCGGCCAGAATCTTGAGGAACTCGCTCATGGGGTAAGCCCCGGTCATGCTGATATCCTTGTCTTGGAATACGAGGAAATAGCGATACCCCGGCCCGGCTTGTTCCTGCCCTGCTCTGCCCAAGTGCAGCTTGGCCAGTGTCTCCTCATTGGCCAGATGGTCGCCCTTGGTCTCGATGATG
>JAZRBU010000004.1:0-100569 GCA_045635265.1 Akkermansia sp. | reverse complement strand
AGCCCCTGGGCATTGATGCGGGAAGTGGCGGAAAGCTCCGCGTTGGAAACGGAAATAGCCCCCGTACCCAGAGCGTTCTCAGCATTGAGTACTACCTTGCCGCCGGTAATCTCAGTACCGCCGGTGAAGGTGTTGGTATTCTTAATCGTGAGCGTGCCCGCGCCTTTTTTATAGAGCTTCATGGCACCGGAAAGCTTGCCGCTGCCCTGCCAAGTGTAGTTGTACCCGGAACCGTTGTTGACTGTCACCGATTTCGGTGCAAGAGTTCCAACCAGATTCACCGTGCCGGCACCGGAGCTGTTGAAGGTGACGGTGGCCTTATTTTCATAGCGAACGCCTTTATTATTGTCTGTCCAGTTGGTGGAAGATGTGTCCCATGTTCTGTTGCCGGACGCGTTCGACCATGTTGCGGAAAGGACATCATAATAGAATGTAAGCGCGTTTCCGCTCCAGCTCAGAATGCTGGTGGAGGGTCTGCAGTTTTCCGGGATGATGAGATTGATGTTGGAATTCGTCCAAGAGGATGGCTTGGAAATGCCGCTGAAAATCTTATAGTAGGTTCCGTCTGACAGATTGCTGCCGGGCAGAATCGAGATATTGATGGTGCCGCCGAGCGTCAGGGACGCTGAAGAGAAGCTGACAAGCGGAGAAGAACTGTTTTTTGATTCGAGGTTGAGTTTGAGATTGCTCCCACTGTTTAACCGCAGGTTGCCGCTGATGTTGTTAGCCCCGCTGAGGTTGAGCGTCGTGCCACTGTTGAAGGTCATGTTGTAGCCGGAGTGATTGAATGCGGCATCCTTCAGCGAAAGCGCGGAGGCTGAGTTAGAGGCTGCATTAAATCCGCGTCCGGAGTAGATGGCTCCGTCCTCAATCTTCAGTTGTCCGCCGTACAGGTTGGTAACGGCTGCCACCTCGGAAGTGCGGGAGGCGGTCAACTCTGATGACGTAGCTGCAGAACCCTTCAGCGTACTCAGATGTGAGGCGGTGTAGGCACCGGTGAACAGAATGTCTCCCGTCTGTTTGAGCGATTGTCCGGAGCTGTTCGTGTAATCTGCATTAAAGGAGACGGTGGAACCGCTTGCGACGGAGATGCTGTCACGGAAAGTAATTGTTTTGCCGGCGGCTGCAGAGAGGTAAAGATTGCCGGAATTCAAGCTGCGCAGGCGGTAGGTTCCCCCCCGAACTTCTGCATTGTTCTCAAAGAGAACGGAACCATTGTTCTGCAACTTTAGCGTGCTGCCCTGAGAGTAAACAGCCCCGCCGTTGGCTTCTGATGAACCTGTCGCCCTGTTGCCGGAGAAAGTGACGGAGCCATTGTCACTCATGAGAATGGTCGCTCCGTTTCGAGAATAAATGGCTGCACCGGTGGCTAAGGAGGCGTTGGCCTGATTCCCGCTGAAGGAAACGGAGCTGTTCCGTGAAATGGTTACCGTGCCGCCGTCTGCGTCAATGGCACCACCCTTTTCTGCTTTATTGCCGGAGAAGGTGAGGGTGCCGTTGTCCGTGAAATTGACTTTTGCGGATTGTTCCTGCAGTGCGCCGCCGCAGTATGCTGCATTGGAGTCAAACTTGACCTCACTGTTGTGGTGAATGGTGACGGAACTGTTGTTGCCAGCGTGGATGATACCCCCGTAAGAGAACGAGGAAGAGAGGGTGACTCCTTTAAAATTGAGTTGCTTGAAGTCTCTCATCTCCAGCGATTTATCGGCGGCCGGATTGAATAATTGAACCGTGGCGTTGCTGAACGTCAGGCTGACCGGAGCGGCGGCTGCAAAGCTGGCGTAGTATTGATTGCCTGCCGTGCCGGACATGAGAGCAGAGGATAAGCTATTGAGGGTAACGGACTTTTTGAATCGGTACGCCATGGAACGGGACAGGTTTCTGTTGCTTGTCACGTCGCTTGCCGTGTTGACAATGGTCTGCCCATGGAGCCATTGGTCAGTTTCAGCTAAATTGATGCCGGCTGCAGAGCTGATGTAGACCGTTCCCGTGACATTGCCCCAGTAGTCATCGAACGTGATGTTGCCGTAGGCGTCTGTCTGCACATCAACGGAAAAAAGCCCTTGTGTATTGACGTTATACTGATGGTCATCCGAATCTACCAACCATAATTTGGTGATTTTGGTCTTGCCGCCCACCACGGAGTACTCTACGCCCCAGAGCGTGATGGCGTGGGCCAGCCCACCCTGGTCTGCTATGCTGAGACAAATTGCCGCTCCGCTGGAGAGCTGAGCCACCAGCTCTTTTGCCATGTTGGAGCTGCCGCTTGTGTTGTAGCTGACGTTCCAGAATGAGTTGGAAAGACGCTTGTAATGTTCGTGGTTGTTGGACCAGTCCGTGCTGAGGTCGCAGGTGTCAAAATAATATCCGGCAAATTTACTGATATCCGTTTTGATGACATCTCCGGCGTAATAGTAGTATCTGCCGTATACGTCGCCTTCATAGTCGCCGGTGAGCCACCATTGAAACGCCGGAGAGAAAGAACCTCCGGAATCTCGGGAAACGGAATTCTTGAACTTGTTCCAAATGGCTTCCCCCGTGGGAATGGAAGAATCTATCCAATATCTCGATTGCCAGTGATTGATGACATTGCTGGAAGCTGCAGCCCAGCAGAGATAGTCATCACCCGGTGCCGATGTTTTATTGTAGTCTGTCCATCCTCCTGATTTGGAGACCCCTTGAGCCCAGACTTCCGAAGACTGCACGGGTGCCATCATGAGGGCAAAAAGAGGAGCAAGAGTAAAGAGATTCAGTTTCATGGAATAAAAAGTGTGAGTAATGATGAATAGTAATAGCTTTTTACCATACGGAAAAACTCTATGTTCAGAGTAGGCAAAGAATAGCCTTATGTCAAGAAAATAATAGGAATATGGAATGAGAAGAAAGCTTGAAAATCCTTCCGGGAAATTATTTGCTGTTCTTGCTGATATATTCGCTCAACAGGCAGAATACGGACTTGCCCGTTGCCGGATTTTTTTCCAATAGCATGGGGGCAGGGTAAACGTGGGCAAAACGGTCACCGTCTGCATCCCGTTGCGTACCGGGGAAGTTGAGATTGATATCTGCCTGCGGGCAGTGACGCCAAGGGCCGCCTATGCGGGCAAACACGTCGCGCACGTTTCGGTAGGGATAACAGTACGTGTTTACCCAGTAATTGACGCAGTCCGGGCGCCGGCGAGGCATGGAGCGTTTTCTGCGGCTGACGGGGTCGATGGTGGCAACAATGATGCGACCATGCGGCTTTTTCAGATGACGAAGGGCATCCATGATTGCGGAGCCTCCGTAACTGTGACCAATGAGCACGATATCCGCATCCGGGTTTACTTTGCAGAAAGCCGCCAGGTCTCTGCGGAGTTTCCATGTGCTGTGGAACAGGAGATTGCCGGTGCCGCTGTCCCATGCGTAATAGGCTCTCAGTTGGGTGCCCTTGCAGGGCAGGAGCGGCATTTTCTCGTATGATTTTCGGAAATGCAGCAAGACCTGTTCCGTGAAGCCGCCCACGAAGATGACCGCCATGTCTGCCTTTTTGGGCTGCAGTGGTTGTTGGCGGCGTCTGGAGAAGAACCCCTCTGCCGGAGCAGGGATGATTCCCGGAGCTGTTTCCGGCTTTTTCAGCTGACAGGAAGGCAGCAGCATCAACGATGCCGAAAGCAGAAACAGATAGCGGGTAAAGGCTCTCATGCGGAAAAATGTTGTTTACAGCAGCCCCAAATCAAGCTGAGTGGCTTCCGGGTGCTCCAGAATGACCGGAGTCTCGACTTCTGCCGGCGGTGTGGGCTGCGGGGTGACAAGAGTTTGTCCTTCCGGGGCTGGGTCAATCTGCGGGGCTGTTGCCTCATTTGCCGAGACTTCTGTACCTTCTGCCGATTGTTCTGCGGCTACGGGCATGATGCGGGCGATGCGCTCTACCTGATTTTTAGTGACGATGTTGCCCAAAACCGCGCGGCCCTTGACGCGGAGGTGGCCGAAATCAAAGGGAATGGGGCGGCGCAGGCGGCGCAACTGGTTCTTCAGATACACATTCACCGACATGGTGGCACTGTCCTCCTCATTCGGGTGGACGGTCAGGAAGAAAATGCGGCTTCCCTTGGTGCCTTGGGTGAGCTGGTATTCCTTGTCTCGGGTGAAACCGCCCAGATGGAATCGCTTAGCATAGGTGATACCGTCCTTGCCATCCCGGTAAATCATGTTGAACACCCAGTCGTCTCCCGGGCGCAGCACGCGGATATCCAGTACCTTTTTGCCAACATAGAATTTTTCCTGGACGCGGCGCACCATGAGAATGCCTTGATTATCAATCGTCAAAATGTCGCTCAGTGTAGAGCATTTTTCTACCGGTTCTCCCTTGCGTACACCGTATCCGGCAAAGCCCTCTTCATCCAGATAGAGCATCTCGTTCTCCACGGCGGCTTCCGCACGGGAGAGGCTGTCAAAGGTGGCCAGCTCTGTCCGCCGGGGCCAGGCTTCACCGTATTTTTTGCGGAGATTTTCAAACCAGCGGATGGTGTAGCGGGTGAGCTGAGCGAGGTGTTTACGCGTTTTTTCAATATCAGCTTCCAGCCCGGCGATGTGCTCTTCCGCCTTGTGAATCTCGTAGCGGGCAATCTTCTTGATTCGGATTTCCGTGAGTCGGACGATGTCATCGCGCGTAACGGGACGCCAGAAGTCACGCACAAAAGGCTCCAACCGCTCGCCGATTTCGGTGATGGATTGCTCCCAGCTTTCGCTTTCCTCCAGCACCTTGTAGATGCGGTTTTCGATGAAGATTTTTTCCAGGCTGGACTGCATCCAGTTTTCCTGCAGTTCTGCCAGCTGCACCTCCAGTTCCATTCTCAGCGTTTCCTTCGTCAAATCGACGTTGTGCTTCAGGATTTCGCTTACACCCATGAATACCGGTTTTCGGTCTACGATGACCACCGCCTTGGGAGAGATGCTCACCTGACAATCCGTGAACGCATAGAGGGCATTGCAGAGTTTTTCAATGTCCTGACCGGCGACAAGATGCACCAGAATGTCTGCCTGAGCCGCAGTATTGTCCTCAATTTTAGCCACCTTGAGCTTGCCTTTATCCATGGCGTTCTCAATGCTCTGGATGACAGATTCCGTGGTGGTGCCGTAGGGAATTTCCGTGATGCGGAGCAGCTTTTTGGATGCT
Source organism: Akkermansia sp. (assembly GCA_045635265.1). GTDB lineage: Bacteria > Verrucomicrobiota > Verrucomicrobiia > Verrucomicrobiales > Akkermansiaceae > Akkermansia. The sequence continues at coordinate 95,414 of JAZRBU010000004.1, read as the reverse complement.
ACTTCAATACGTGCTCTGCAGCGCAGGCGGCTGTTGCCCGTGCCGTCGTTATAGTTGCTCACATCCAGAAGCCCGCCGGTCTGGAAATCCGGGTAAAGGGTGAATTCCTCTCCCCGCAGGTAGTGAATGGCAGCCTCAATGAGCTCGTTAAAATTATGCGGCAGGATGAGGCAGTTCATACCCACGGCAATGCCGAGAGCCCCCTGTGCCAGCAGAAGCGGGAACTTGACGGGCAGGGAAACGGGTTCCTTGTTACGCCCGTCGTAGCTGAGCTTCCATTGAGTCACCTTGGGGCTGTACACTACCTCCTTGGCGAAGGGGGAGAGACGCGCCTCAATGTATCGCGGTGCAGCTGCTGAGTCACCGGTAAGAATGTTGCCCCAGTTACCCTGGGTGTCGATGAGCAGCCCTTTCTGACCCAGCGTTACCAGAGCACTGCCGATGGAGGCATCGCCGTGCGGGTGGTATTTCATGGTGTCGCCCACAATGTTGGCCACCTTGTTGTAACGGCCGTCATCCATGCGCTCCATGGAGTGCAGAATACGCCGCTGCACCGGCTTGAGCCCGTCCGCAATGTGCGGTACGGCTCGCTCCAGAATCACATACGAGGCATATTCGAGATAATAATCCCCGAACATCTTATGAATCGTGCTCGGATTTTCCATCAGATGCACCGGTGTGTGGTCGTTACTCATGAGATTGCGCAATTCTAGCATATTCCGGCATAAGGCGTCAAGGCAGGAGTGCTGCATGGACAAGGACATAAAGCAGCGGTTGACGCAATTCCGCCTTGTGCGTGCGCGCGCCGCGTGATTAAATGGCGGAGTTATGAGTACGATTTACGAGCAGATTACAGAGGGAATGAAGAATGCGATGCGCAGCAAGGATACGGTGGCGCTGGGTGCGCTTCGCGGTTTGAAGGCTGCGCTGCAGAATGCGCAGGTGGCCCGCGGCAGTGTGCATGAGGAATTGCCGCTCAACGAGGCGCAGAATGTGGTGCGCAAGCAGATGAAACAGCGTGAGGATTCTATTGCTCTCTACGCTCAAGCCGGTCGAGAGGACCAGGTGGCCAAGGAGCGAGCCGAGATGGAGGTTCTGGCCGCTTTCCTGCCCAAGGAAATGACGGAGGAGGAGATTCTGCCGGTGCTGGAAGCCGTGATTGCTGAGCTTGGTGCCGCGGGTAAGAAAGATATGGGCCGAGTGATGAAGGAGATGCAGGCCCGCACAGAGGGCCGTGCTCCCGGTAAGGTGCTTTCCCGCATGGTGGGTGCTCGCCTGAACTGATTTTTTTCATTTATCCCTACACCGCCATGTTCTGTGCTGTTATTGTAGCTGCCGGGAGTTCCCGCCGAGCCGGTTTTGATAAATTGGCGGCGCTGCTGGACGGCGTGCCGGTGCTGCGCCGCAGTGTGGATGCCTTTGTGGCTGCCGGAGCTGCCGCCGTGGTGGTGGTTTGCCCTGCATCCCGCTGGGCGGAAACGGGACTGGCTGTTGCAGAGTTTCCCGTTCCCGTGCTGCGGGTGGATGGCGGGGCTGAGCGTCAGGATTCCGTGGCAGCGGGGCTGGCAGCACTTCCGGTGGGAACACGGGTGGTGGCAGTCCATGACGGAGCGCGTCCGCTGGTGACGCCTGCCGGTATACGCGCCTGCGTGACCGCTGCGGAGGAGTCCGGTGCGGCAGCCTGCGCTCATCCGGTGGTGGACACGCTCAAACGGGCGGATGCTCAGGGCTGCTCTCTGCCGGAGGTTGTGAGCCGCGAGCATCTATGGGGCATGGAGACGCCGCAGGTTTTCAATTTGAAGCTGCTACTGCGCGCGTATGCACATGTGAAGGAAATGGGCCTGGTGGTGACGGATGAAGTGAGTGCCGTGGAGAGCATCGGCGTGGCTACCCGTCTGGTTCAGGTGGGGGCCAACCTCAAGATTACGCTGCCGGGAGATTTGGAGCTGGCTGAACTGATATGGAAGCACCGTGTGTAGCTGCACCTCTGCCCGATAGTTGGGTGGTAGGGCACGGGCTGCTGGGCTCTGCGCTGGCAGATGCTCTGCGGAAATCCGGAACCCGTGTACTGACGCTGGATGCTACTGCTCCTGCAGATGTGATGGGGGACGCTGCAGAACCGGCAGTCCTGCAGCGTGCGCTGTCCCTGCTGGTGCCGGAGGTGGTGTTTTTCTGTCAGGCCACCGGCGGCGGTACGGCTCAGGCGTATCGCCATGCGTACGGAGATGTGGTGAATCAACTCACGGCGAGGGTTCCTGCCGCCCGGTCGGTATTTTGTTCTTCTGTATCGGTGTATGGTGCCGTCTGCGGTATTGCAGATGAGGAAACTCTTCCCATCACGCCGTCTGAACGCGCACAGGTGTTGTTGGCAACGGAGTCTGCGCTTCACAAGTGCGGAGGTGTGGTGCTGCGTCTGGCTGCTTTGTACGGCCCCGACCGGTGTGAGGTGTTGCGGCGGCATCTGGCAGGAGAGCCCCGTTTACCCGGTGGAGACGACCGCCTGCTCAGTTATCTGCATGTGGATGATGCCGTGGCGGCACTCTTGCTTGCTGCGCGGGATGCGGAGCCGGGAAGCTGTCTGAATGTGAGCGGAGAATCCATCCGGTGGGATTCTCTGTACGAACAGTTGGCCTCTGTCACTGGGGTGATGCCGGCGGCGGAAATATCGGCGGCTTCACGCCGCGGGCTCTCTGACAGATATATTGATTGTACCCGCCTGCGGAAGCTGGGTTGGGAGCCGCAGATGAATCTGCGGCGATTTGCTGAACAATTTGCTGAAAAATTCGTGACAGATGCGACCTGATTATTACCAGATACTGGATGTGGAGCCCACGGCTTGTCCTGCAGACATTAAAAAGGCGTACTATCGTCAGGCTCGCCGTTTTCATCCCGACTGTAATGATGGAGACCCCGTGGCGGAGGAGCGTTTCAAGCTGGTGGCAGAAGCGTACCGCACACTTGGCAATGAGATATGCCGCCGGGATTACGATGCGCGTATGGAGCGATTGCGGCGTTATGCGGATGCTCCGGAGCTGGCTTCCATGCAGCGGCGTGTGCGCGTGTCTGCTCGCCACGGCAGAGCTCGTCGTGCGGGAGATGAGCGCCATTCGGGCGTTCGCCGTTTTCGCCCGTTCCTGCCGCGCCGTGTGCCTCGCACCATGGGGGTATGGACAATGATTTCCGTCTATGCCCTGGCTGCGACCATGCTGGTGCCGCAGATGCTGCGGGGATGTGGTGTGCTGGCGGATTCCGCCCGCCGGATGAATACTCCTGTTCCGGAGGAAAATAAGCCTGAGCGCAGTGATGCGGAAAAGAAAGCCTCTCTGGAGGCCCTGAATGCCCGCCTGAAAGAGCAGGCTGAAGCAGGGGATGTGCGTTCTCAGCTCCGTCTCGCCATTGTACTGTTTCATGGGGTAGGCATGCCGATGGACAGACCCGCATCCCGAGAGTGGTTTGCCCGTGCTGCGGAGCAGGGAAATGAAATGGCCCGCCGCTATCTTCAGACTCTCAATTTTGCCCAGCCGGAACCGCATCCGGAGCCTCCTGTTCCGGAAACGCCTGCAGACCCCGCTCACTGAGGCTTACGCCCTGATGATTTGCTTTTTTTCTTGCGTTTGGCGGGGCGTCTGCGGCGCGGTCTCTGCTGGTGCAGCTCCACCTGCAGCAGCAGCAGGGCAAACATGGATGCCGCGTTGACCGAGACGGAGGAACATTCCGAAACGGCTTCCGCCAGCTGCACCATTTTCATGACGATGTTGGTATAGTCCTCCTGCTCAAGCCCCACCTCTGCTTCAACCAGAAGCCGATGAAACTGTACCAAGCGTCGGAAAAAGCAAAGCCAGTTGTTCTCCGGCCCTGCCGGCAGACTGGTCAGCAACGCGTCCGGCAGCGTGTTGAGGGCTCTCTCAACGCGGCGGATGGTGGTGCGGCGTGCTTTGTCCGCATGGGAGGCATTGGCCTCCAGTATGTACCGCAGGTGTGTCTCAAAATCACCGTAAGCCTCCAACGCCCGCAGCGGCACCCGCCCTGCGGCGGGTGCTTCGCCCGGGCGGCGTGCCACCTGCTCGAATATGGATTCGAGAGCCAGCATCCGCCCTTGCGGGGTCAATGGCTTGCGTTCAAATAACATGAAAGCCCAACGGTTTATTTGATGACCTTTTTCTGGTCCTTAGCGTCTTTTTTGTTTTTGGAGACGGTGACCTTTCCGGGAGTCACGACGGTTTTCTGACCATTAACCACTACCTTGACGGACTTAGGAGCTTCATCCGTGGTGGTCAGGCTGTAGGAGGTCACTTTCCCGTCTTCCCAAGACATGGTGACGGAAATGTTACCGCGGGCCCGGATTCCCTTGACGGAACCGTTGGCCCATTCCGTCGGCAGGGCCGGCAGCAGAACAATGCGGTCCTCGTGGCTCTGAATGAGCATTTCGCTGATGCCTGCCGTCATGCCGAAAGTGCCGTCCATCTGCATGGGCGGGTGGTTTCCGAAGAGATTATCCAGCAGGTTGTAGTTAATATAGTGGCAGACCATGCTGTAGGCTTGCTCTTTGTCGAGGAAACGTGCCCAGAGGGCCGTGCGCCAGGGCCAGGTCCAGCTGCGGCGGTTGTCATTGCTCAGTCCGCGCAGTTCCAGGCTCTTCATGGCTGCTTTTGCCAAATCCGGCGTGCGATCCATGGAAATGGTAGAGCCGGGATAGACGCCGATGAGGTGCGAGGTGTGGCGCTGACCGGAAACCATGTTGGGGCGGTCTACAATCCACTCCTGAAGGTAACCGCCGCTGCCGATGCGGTCCGGTGCCAGACGTGCGCGCTTTTTGCGCAGCTCTTTAATCCAGGCAGAGTCCGTATTCAGAATCGCGGCAGCCTTGCCGGTAATGTCGAACAGCTCGCGGATAAGCTGCTGATCGTGGGCGCAGCCGTCTTCTACCGGACCCCATTCATGAGACCAGCCGGCGGGCGAGACGAGCGTACCTTTCTTGAGTTCTTTCAGCTCCGGATGCTCCGCTACGCTGAGCGGTTTGGCATCATTGGCTCCTTTCGGTGCAGAGGTAAGCCCTTCGCCGTTCGGCCCCAGTTCCTTGAGGTGGGTTTCCCAGAAACGGCAGATATTGCGCAGGATGGGGTAGGCGTGTTCTTTGAGATATTTTTTGTTGTGGGTAAATGTGTAGTGATCCCACAGGTGCAGCGCGTACCATGCGTTCACCGGCGGGTTCCAGTGTGTCCAACCGCCGCCGCCCCAGGGGTTCTGGGAGATGCGCGTGGTCCACCCTTCTACCTTGGACCCGAAATGCTTCTTGGTCATTTCCGTGAGCGGTTGCTCCATGGCGCGGATGAAGTTCAGGAAAGGCATGTGACACTCGCTGAGGTTTGCCACCTCTGCGGCCCAGTAGCACATCTGAAGATTGATGTTGTTGTGGTAGTCACTGGCCCAGGGCGCGTGTACTTTATCGTTCCAGATACCCTGAAGGTTGACCGGAAGATTGCCGGGACGGGAGCCGCAGATGAGGACGTAGCGGCCGTACTGGTAGATGGTCTCAATCAGCTCCGGGTCATTCTGTGACACTTGGAATGCAGCAATTCGCTCATCCGTGGGCAGTGCGGCGACTTCGGCATCCGTTTTGCCCAGCTTGAGGTCCAGTCTGTCGTAGAGCTTTTTGTAGTTGGCTATATGTGCTTTGCGAATTTTCTCTAAGGGTTTGTCCTCAACCTTGTTCAGGATAGAGGTGTTGCGAGCCTTGGGTGCAGCACCTTTCCAGTTCTTTTCATAGTCCATGGCATAGTCCGTAGCCAGAGAGACAATGATTTCAATGGAATTGGCTCCTTTTACCTCCAGGTAGGGAGCCTTGGCTGCATCCATGCGCGGTTGCATGGCGTTGGCATTATTTTCGTAGGTGACATCCAGTTTTCCTGCCTTGCCGGCTTTGCGGATGTTGCCGCCCTTGATACGGACAATCAGGCGACCTTCAAACTGCTGGCCGTTGTTCAGCGTGCCGCTCATGGTGATGGAGTCATTCTGAGCGGAGAGTGATGCCGTGTGACAGGGCAGCATGCCGATACGGGCGGAAAGAGCACCGGGCGTATCTGCCTCTGCCGTGTAGACCAGCACCTGGTCCGGTACGCTCACAAAGCACTCTCTGCTGTGTTTTACCCCACCGTTGGTGAACTCCACTCGGGCTATGCCGTCCCTCAAATCCAGACTGCGGGTGTAGTTTTCCGATTGAGCCTCAGGAAGCGTAAATTCTACAAACAGATTGCCGAAAGGCTGATAGCTGCCGAACTCATTCTTGCCGGAAAGCGGGCCGTATTGATAGCCGGAGCCATTGCCGGGCAGGTTCGGACCGCCGGACCAGAAGCTTACTTCGTTCAGATTGATTCGCTCTGTGTGGTCACCGCCGAAAATTGTGCCGCCCACACGCCCGTTACCCACAGGGAGAGTCTGGGACTCCCAGTGGTCTTTTGCAGGCTTTGCCGGGAGATTGTGGAAGAGTTCGGCGGGCGCGTGCTTAGGCTCCCAGGGGAGGGCGCAGGCGCGGATACCGGCGGGTTGTTTGTACCAGAGGTAATTAGCCGTCGGCGTATCTGCGGCATCTCCTGCAGCCGCAGCGGTAAGCGTGAGCAATGTTGAGAGTAAGGCGGTGCGTGTTTTCATATAGCTTGTGGTAGGTTTAGGTAAGGCTTCGGGTAATCTCTGCCTGCAACATGACGTCTCCAAGAATGAGAGTATCGCCGTTGCGTAGCGGAGTACCTTCTCCGTAAAGCGGAAGTTCCATGCCATTGATGGCGGAGCCGTTGGTGGAATTCAAATCGATGACCTCCAGACCTTTCTCTGTGAGGGTGATGCGGATGTGATTCCGGGAAATCTCCTCATCCGGCAGCACAATATCCGCCGTGTCAGGGTCGCGGCCCAGAATAAGGGACCCTTTTTCGGCGATGTAGGCAAAGGGAAGCCGGCATTCCCAGGAATCTCCACTGGCAATCAGGCCAAAAAGTCTCAGATAATTAGACGAAACCTCCGGAGCGGCGGTGAGCTGCTCGGCTTCGTCCGACAGTCGGGGAATCTCCAGCCCCGTTCCCAAATTCCATTTTGTGCGGAGCAAATCGTACGGTCTCAGGGGTTGCAGATAAATTTGAGGACCAACGTAGACATGGGGCGACGAATCCTCAGATCCGTTACGGAGCGCATCTGCCTGCTCACGAATCTGATAGAGTTCCTCTTCCAGCTCAGCTGCTTTTTCTTCCAGCTGTTTCAATTCAGAGGCGTTATCTGTCTGCGTTGTGATGTACATCAACAATCCTATTCTACCAGAATGTACGGATGGCGGCAATGAAAAATTTCATGAATCGGAGTTCCTGTTTTCCATCTGAACTAAAAGTTGGACATAACATCTTGAAAGTTAAAATGGAAAGCCGGATAATGCGGCTGAGATGGAGATGATGGTATCAATGGGAATGCTGGTATTTGTGCTGGCTTGGGTGGTCAGGGTCTACTCACGCCTGCATTTTATGCGCAATGAGGTTGTGGATGCGTGGCTGCAGTGGCAGCAGGCCACACACCGCAGAAATGAGCAATTGAGTGATTTTGCGGTCACTTGTTCAGGTGTTCTTGCTCAGAATGCGGAGTTGGCGGGGAATCTGCGGCAGATGGTGGAAGAGTCTGAACAGCTGCTGCGGGCACTGAAAGAACCTTGCTGGGGGTGTATTACCGCCAATGAGTTACATGGCGGTGAAAGTCGCCTGCTGAGAGCTGCCCACCAATCAGTTTGCGCCGTAGAGCAGGAGCCCCGCATGCAGGAGCATCCGGAGCTGCTGCAGCTTTGTGGGCTCATGTCCATGGCGTTACACCGTCAGGAGCAGCGTACTCGCCACTTCAACAGGGCTGCGAGGGAATACAACGCTGCTTTGGCTTCTCCCGGCGGGCACATGCTGGCTCCTGTCTTCGGTTTTTTGCCCGTGGGCAGTCTGTCGGGCTTTGCTTCGGAGTATCCGGAAGAAAGCAGCTGATGAGGGACGCGCTTTATCTGCGTCTGGCCAGCTCGCTCTCGTATGTTCTGCCCAGCTCCTTCGCATGTTCGTTTACCCACTCGCTCAGGGGGCGTTTTCCTATGCCACTGCCCGGTACGGCAAGCCGACCTTCGGAAAGTCCGCGTATTTCATCCCGTGTGAGCATGATGTCATTCATCAACCGCCCCAGCAAGCAGACTGCGGCATACCCGATACCGGTCGGTACCGGAAAAACGGGGCGTCGTATGCCCATGGCTTGTGCCAGCAGTTTCCAGAGTGCCCGGAAGCTGTAGGTTTCTTTTCCCGTGGCATTGATGATGCGGTGTTGCTCTGTTTGTTCCGCCTCGTCCATGGCGGCTTCCGCAAAATCCCGCACATGCAGTGGTTGAATGAGGTATTCTCCGCGACCGAACGTGGCCACGGCGGGCAGGTTTCTCAGGCTCCAGGCCATGTTGTTGATGAGGATGGACTCCCGTGGTGTCTCTCCGAAGAGTACGGCAGGCCTTAGTATGCTATGCGGTATTCCCGTGGCCTGCAGGGCACTTTCCAGTTCTGCCTTGCCTCGAAAGTACGGAAGCGGACTCTCGGCATCCGGGCAGGTGATGCCGGTGTGGATGATACGTTTGATTCCGGCTTCCTGTGCTGCGGTGAACAGGCGGCGTGTGTTTTGCACGGCTTCTTCATGTGAGAATGCTGCGTGTTTCCCGCCTCGGTAGCTGAAACGAACCCAGTAGGTGTTGACCAGCACGTCTGCTCCTTTTAATACGTTCTCCTCCGTACTCCACGGCATGGGGCGCAGCTCTATTCCCTCCGCGTTCGGCAGTCGCCCGGCAGAATCTGTGAGCCCTATCACCTGCCAACCTCTCGCACGCGCTTCCCGGGCAATATACCGCCCGCTGTACCCCAGTACGCCTGTTATTGCTATTGTTTTCATATTTCTGAAATAAGAGAAAGTAATAGAAAAATAAAAAGTTGCGTTTATAATTTGGCGATAAGGCCGAGCAGCTTGCCGCCCATGAGTGCGGCTTTGCGGAAGAGGGAAGTGGGATAGCGGCGCGCGGCGTCTGCCACGTTTTCTGCCGTGCTGAGCAGTTCCTGCATGGCTTCCATGCGGGCAGCGGTGAAATCATCTCCCTCTTCTCGAGCGGCAAGTAGGCAATCGTTCACCGCGGTGACAGCTCCCTCGGTTTCGCGCTGCCGGCGTTCCTCCAGAATGCGTCGCGCCATTTCCCATACATCGGAAACAGCCGTGTAAAAAGTTCTCCTGTCACCCGGCATACTTTCCCGCTCCACGAGCCGATACTGCTCCAGCTCTTTCAGACTGGTGGACACGTTCGAGCGCGCCAGTTCCAAAGCCTCGCAGATGTCCTCCGCATTCACCGCATGCCGACACAGATACAGGTAGCCGTGTACCATGGCGGTAGAACGGGATATACCCCAGCGGGTTCCCATTTCCCCCCAACGGCGCACGAACCGCTTTTGTGTGGCACTAAGTTGCATGGCTGTATTTTCTGAAATTTCAGAAAAAAGTCAAGAATAAATTGTTTATGATAATAGGCAGATGCAAAAAAATCCCCGTCCGAAGTCAATCGGACGGGGAGAGTAAATAGGGATGGAAGAGAGAATCAGCTTGCGTCTTCCTCTTCAGCTTCCTCCTCGGAATCTTCCTCGTCAAAGAGCTCTTCGAACTCCTTATCGGACATCTCCTCATCGTCAGCGGGCTGAGCACCGGCAGCCGGGAGATTTTCCTTGAGGAAATCGAGCATGTAGTCAGCGGTGAGCAGCTCTCGCGTGACAACCGGTGCAGAGCCGGGCAGGTAGAGAGCGTTCACGGGGACGGAGCTGCGGTTCAGCTTGCGCATGGCTTCATCAATAGCGGGAGAGGGGCGGGTTTTGTCGGCTCTCATGAGCACCACATTGCCCTTGCGGAAGGCCTCATACACCGCCTCGGAATAAGCCACGCCCTTGTTGGCCAGGCAGGTGGCACACCATTTGGCCGTGAAGTCCACAAACACCGGTTTGTCTTCTTTGAGCGCCTTCTGCATGGCTTCCTCACTCCATTCAACCCACTCCATTGCAGCAGGTGCACCCTGAACCGGCTCTTCCTGCGGAGCGGGTTTGGAGTAGTACACGCCGGCTGCGGCGAGGAGAATGGCCACAATCAGCCCGATGACGCGGGCGTTTTTGCTCCGGTACATGGGGCACCAGCGACCGTAGACCCAGAAGGCGGAGCAGAAGATGACCAGACCCACCAGCACCTGCAGCGTGTATGCCTGCTGCTCAGCCGGAATGAAGGCCAGATAGACGTAGAGAATCCAGGCGGCAGCGGCAAAGAGCAGGAAGGAAAGTCCCTGCTTGAGAGACTCCATCCAGGCGCCGGGGCGCGGCAGATATTTCACCAGAGCGGGGAAGAGCCCCAGCAGGATATAGGGGAAAGCGAGCCCCAGAGCCATGAAGGTGAGGGCCAGCATCATCCACACGCCCGGCAGAGCCATGGCGGCGGGCATGGCGGCACCCAGGAAGGGGGCGCTGCACGGAGTAGCAACCACGGTCACGAAGAGCCCCTGGAAGAAAGAGCCGGTGAGGCCGCCCTTGTTCTGCATGCTCTGTCCGGCAGAGGTGGCACCGACGCCGATTTCAAATACGCCGAACATGCTCAGACCCAGTGAGAGCAGCAAAAGAAGAATGAGATACACAATCCAGTCATTCTGCATCCATACGGCCCAGCTGCGGTCGGCTGCACCCACATCATTCCACAGCGTGTTGAACCACTCCGTCCAGGGCTGAGAGGCAAGGGCCTCCAGATTGGAGAAGACAATCAGCAGAGCAGAGATAATCCAGAAAGAGATAAGAATGCCCAGCACGAAGAACAGGGAATGCAGGAACACCTTGCGGCGGCTGCCGCCGCCCAGCTCCACAAAGCTCATAATCTTCAGGCCGATGACCGGGAAAACACAGGGCATCAGATTGAGAATGAGACCACCCAAGAACAGGGAGAGGAAAAGAGCGCCCATTCCGCCGGAGAATCCTTCCGCTGCAGGGGCATCTGCGGCTGCTGCGGCGGGTGTTTCTGCGGCTGCTGCTGCAAGAGAAAGGGAAACTTCATACGCTGTGCCGTCCGCCAGAAGCACGCCGGAAATCTTGCTGAGAGGCTTGCCTACCAGCTGAGCATTTGCGGCAGGATGCATCGGGTCCTTGTTATCGTTGCGGGTGAGGGTCAACGTGCCTGCTGCGGTATCAAGCTTCTGTTCCGCCGTGGGGGCGATGCAGTTGTCATCGGTGAAGAAGTATGCCTGAGCCGGAACCTTGCCGGCGGGGAAGCTGATGGTAACCTCCTTTTCCGTCTGAGCAGCGGAGAGCCCTTCCGGAGCAGGGGTGATGCCGGCAATCTTCTGCAGCTCTGCGGCATTCCAATCCGCAGCGGCTGCGCCGTCACCGGCGTTCAGGGAGATTTCCGTAGTGACCTCCACGGGCGGAGCGCAGCCGTTGTCTGAGCAGAGCTGGGATGTGGAGGTGACGGTGAAGACGGCGTTTTGCGGGGCATCTGCCTTCGGAGTAATCTTCCAGACTACAACCGGATGCTCATAGCTGTAGGCCACGCTGCCGAAGCCGCTTTCATGACGTTCCGGAGCAGACCAGAAAGGACCGGCCATATCAAACCCGGCGGGGGCATGAAGCTCTACGGTCATGGGTTCACCCACTGTGCCCGGGTTGCGGAAGTAGGCGTGCCAGGTTTCCGTGACTTCACCCCGGACCACCAGGTAGAACGGTTCTCCGGTTTTGTAGGATGTTACTGACGCGGATCCGGTGAGCTTCATCTCCGGAGCCCCCGGCTGCTGACCGCCCAAAATAGCGCCCAGCGGGCTGCCGGAATCGATGCCTTCAGGCAACTGCGCGGAGCAGAATCCGGCCATTGCCAGCAGTGAAACGAAAAGCAGACTAAGTGTCTTCATGCGTTTATCCTACCATACTTTGCCCTGTGCTGGCAAGGCGTTAGTGCATCTGTATACCTCTCATCCCATATTTTTTTACGATGCCGGCTAACGGTGATGGCGCATAGGTGGGCTGCTGTGTAAAATACATCTCCTATGAATCCCTATGTCATCGATGCCGTTAATCGGCAAATCAAAGCTGAGTTTGAAGCCGGGTTTCTTTATCTGGCTTTTTCCGTGAATCTGCATGCTTACGGGCTGCCCGGTATGTCCCACTGGATGCGTGAGCAGTACCGGGAGGAATGCGGACATGCACTGCGGCTCATTTCCCATTTGGAGCAGAGGAATGCTCCCGTGCGCATCCCCGTCGTGAGTCATCCGGAGTATGAGTGGGGGCGACCGCAGGATTTATTCAAACTGGCGCTGGAGCATGAGCAGCGTATCACCTCATCCATCCATGACTTGCTGGAGCTGTGCATGCAGGAGAAAGATTACGCCATGCAAGTGCTGCTGTTTGACTATGTGAAAGAGCAGGTGGAAGAGGAACACCAAGTAGAGGAAATTGCCCGCCAGATGATGCTTTGCGGCAGCAATGCAGAAGAACTCCTGGGGCTGGATGCCCGCATGTCTTCCCGCGCGGCTGCCGCTTGGGAGTAAGAAAGACGGGGGTACACCGCTCTCAATGGGCCTGCAGCCAGTTGGCAGCGGTGTTTGCCTCTACTTCCAGCGGCACTCCGTTTGGCAGGGGCAGAGCCTGCTGCATGATGCCTGTAATCTGCGGAATAAGTTCGTGTTCCTCTTCATGGAGGTCGATGAGAAGTTCATCGTGAATCTGCATGATGAGCTTGCTGCGCTTGTTTTTCAGCAGGTCTGCCACTCGCACCATGGCAATTTTAATCATGTCTGCCGCAGACCCCTGAATGGGGGTGTTGATGGCGGTTCGTTCTGCAGCGGCGCGCAGGTTGAAGTTGGCGCTGTTGAGGTCCGGGAGGCTGCGTCGGCGGCCGCAGAGCGTTTCCGCATACCCTCGTTCTCGGGATTCAGAGATGAGCCTGTCCATGCATTCCTTCACCATGGGGAACTGCCGGAAGTAGCTCTCAATCAGGGCTGCGGCGGTGCCTCTCGGGCAGTCCAGTCGCTGGGAAAGCCCGAAAGCGGATATACCGTAGATGATGCCGAAGTTCACGGTTTTTGCAGCACGTCGCATATCTGCGGTGATTTCCTCATGAGGTACGCCGTAAATGCGGGCTGCGGTTTCGGTGTGGATATCGCGTCCGTCCCGGAAGGCGGCCACCATGGCGGCATCTCCGGAGAGGGCCGCCATGAGTCGCAGCTCCACCTGGGAATAGTCTGCGGAAAGAATGGAGTAGTGATTATCCCTTGCTACAAAAGCACTGCGGATGAGTTTTCCGGCAGCGGAGCGCACGGGGATGTTCTGGAGGTTGGGATTCTGGGAAGCCAGACGCCCGGTAGCCGTGACCATTTGCTGGAGCGTGGAATGAATGCGGCCGTCCACCGGCGAGATGTAGCGGGGCAGGGCGTCCAGATAGGTGCTCTTGAGCTTGGTCAGCTCACGGTATTCCAGGATATTGCCCACCAGCGGAGAAACAGGTACAAGCTTGCGCAGCGTTTCCTCATCCGTTACAAACTGTCCGGTGCGGGTTTTTTTTGGCTTGTCCAGCAGTTTCATTTCACCAAAGAGCAAATCACCGAGCTGTTTGGGAGAATTGAGATTGATGGGTCTGCCAATTTCTGTATCAATGGCTTCGCGGAGGCTTTCAATCTGTCGGCCCAGCTCTTCAGAGGCTTCCGTCAGCTGTTTCGGCTCTACGCGCATGCCCTCGTACTCAATATCTGCCAGTACCGGCATGAGCGGGAACTCAATGTTGCGCATCAGCGCGTCCTGGCCGGCCTCTGTCAGACCTGCCTGCAGGATATCCGCCAGTTGCAGGGTGATATCTGCATCTTCTGCCGCATAATCCGCCATGGTTTCCAAGGGGACGGCAGAGGTATCCATCTGCTTTCCTTTGCCGGCAATATCTTCCAGCCGCACGGTGCGGTAGTGCAGCAACGCTTCGGCCATGTCATCCATGTTGTGCCGCAGCTCCGGGTACAGTGCACTGTGGGCCAGCATGGCGTCAAAGAACGGCCCTGCCACTTTTATCCCGGCCGTACGCAGCACCTGCAGGTCAAACTTGAGGTTCAGCCCCACCTTTTCCGCGTTACCGGAAAAGGCTGAGCGGAAGGGCATGAGCGTTTCCTGTCCCGTTACCGGTACATAATAAGCCTCATGCGGAGAGATACAGAAGGAGACCCCCAGCAGTTTGTCCTGCAGCGGGTCCAGCCCGGTGGTTTCGGTATCAAAAGCCCAGCGGGGAGCTTTCTCCAGCCGTTCCGCCAGTTCACGGCGTTGTTCGTCCGTGCTGAGGAGTTTGTATTGGTGCGGGGTGGTGTGGATGTCCGTCAGTTGCGGTGCGGAGAATAAATCCATTTGCATGGGTTCTTCCGCTGCGGCCTCTGAGCGGGGGGCGTTTGCTGCAAAAAGTTCCCCGAAATCGGCATCCGACGGCTGTTTTTCCATCTTGCCGCAAATTCGGTCTGCCAGTGTCCGGAATTCCAGCTTGTTAAGGATATCCCGCAGGGCTTCGGTATCAAAATCCCTGCGCACGCAGTCATCAATGCTGACGGGCAGCGGCACATCTCGCCGGATGGTGGCAAGCTCATAGGAAAGCCGGGCGTTGTCTGCGTTGGCTTCTATCTTTTCCCTCATTTTGCCCTTGATTTCGGCACTGCGGGCCAGCAGCTCAGAGACGCTGCCGAACTGCTGAATGAGTTTTCTGGCGGTTTTGTCTCCCACGCCGGGTACACCGGGAATGTTGTCGGAGGCATCACCCATCAGCGCAAGGATATCGATAATCTGCGCCGGGGCAGAGATTCCCCATTCCTCGAGAAATGCCTCCATGGTGACGTGCTCAAAATCGCTGCCTTTTTTTCCGGGGCGCAGCATAGAGCAGGTTGCAGAGAATAGCTGGCCCAAGTCTTTATCCTTGGAAACCATCAGTGAGTTCATGTCTCCCCGCTCATCTGCAAGCTTTGTAAAGGTGCCGATGACATCATCTGCCTCAAATCCGGGCAGGCGGACGGTGGTGATGCGCATGGCTGCCAGGATATCCGTAATCCAAGGTATGGAATCGCGCAGTTCCTGCGGCATGGCCTGGCGGTTGGCTTTGTATTCGGCAAAGCGCTCATGGCGGAAGGTCGGGCCGGAGGGGTCCAGACAGGCAACAATATGGGTAGGCTGCTCTTTTTCAATGATATGCACCACCGTGTTGATAAAGCCGAACATGGCCGAGGTGTTCAACCCGGCGGATGTGCGCATCGGATTATTGATAAAGGCGTAGAAAGCGCGGTATATAAGCGCCATGCCATCCAGAATGCAGAAAGTACCCATTGCGCTGCTCATGGTATCACGCTGCACCCCGCTCACGCAAGCAAAAAGCTTGTCCCGCCGGTATCGGTGCAAAATTACGGATGCAGCAGGAGATTGCGCTGCCAGGTCATGAGACGGGCGAACCCTTGCTCCTCATGATTGGCGATGGATTCCAGCTGGGCTCGGGAGGCAATGAGAGACCCCTCCAGATTCAGGGATTCCGCCAGAGCATCACGCACGGCTGTCCAGTGGGCCAGATTGGCTTCAAAGTGGGGATCCGTTTCGTGTTTTTCCCGCTTGGGTTGTGAGGGGTAATCCTCTTCATCCAGCAACTGGAAGCGTTCCACTGTCTTGCGGAAACGCGCTGCGCGGTGGTTGTGGAAGCTGTGCAGGGGGTGCACGGTGCGGAACTCCTGCAGAGCAAGACTCCAGCGTAAAAGATCATTGTTGGAGCATACCATGAACGACGGACGGTCCATTTCTGCAGCCTCGCGGTCACGCCAGGTCCACAGCTCGCGGAGCGCTGCCAGGCCTCTGGGCTCAAACTTGCCGCAGCCTTTGATTCGCCACGGATCCTGAGCCACGGCGTGGAAGCGTTCATAGCCATGCTTTAAGTTGGCGGCACAGCTTTCCAGAAACCACTCATAGCGCCCCAGCTCCTGCAGTTGCGCCACCAGTTTGTCTGCCATGCCCAGCATAAACTTCACATCTCCCTGGGCGTATTCCTGCATGGCTGCGGGAATCGGGCGGCGTCCCCAATCTGCCTTCTGGTTTTTCTTGCTCAGAACAATACCGTAGAAATGCTCCACCAGTGCAGCAAGCCCGAACTGACGGAACCCCAGCAGACGGGCGGCAATCTGAGTGTCCAGAATCATGTGCGGCAGCACGCCGTACGCATTCTGCAACAGGCTCATGTCATAGTCTGCACCGTGCATCCACACATCTGCTTCCTCCAGCCAGAGCGTGAAGAGTGACATGTCTTCAATAGCCAGCGGGTCAATGATGGCTACGCCGTCTTCATCTGCATACTGAATAAGACAGAGCTTTTCTCGGTGGCGGTGAAGGCTGTCCGCCTCCAAATCCAGCACCGTGCGGCCCTGCGGTTGGCGGGCTGCACGCTGTTTCCAATCAAAAAGAGACTCTGCGTCGGCTATCATGTTGCGCGAGTATGCTAGCATACATGTTATCAGACATCAAGAATTATCCCTGTATGTATCAGAATAAACGTGTTTATGAGTTTGTGTATACCGATTTGATTACTGTTTTTTCATGCCTCCGGCGGGGTGTAGTTTCAAAAAGTGTGGCGTATGGATAAATAAGCTTGAATGTGAGAGAACAATGCTGTAGAGTGCGGGAGTATGAAGACGGTTCAGTATCTCATGCCCGCTGCGGCTCTTGCGCTTATTTCCTGTTCCTCTACCAAGGATTTTACTGTCAAAACAAATCCGGTAGGGGCAGATATTTTTATTAACGGAAAAAGTGTGGGCAAGAGCAATCTGACTACAAAGATTGCGCAGAACCGAGTTCTGACCGTCATGGCCTGCAAGGATGGTTATGTTGTGACTTCCACCACCATTGAGCCGAAAACGAATCGCTTTATGTCCTGGTTCTGGCCGGAGGACTCTCCCGGGGTAAGATATATAGAGGGTGATGAAATCACCATCAACCTGGAGAAACTGGTAACCTCTCAGTCATACCGTCCCACTACGCTGGCTCCCTTTACCGGCGGTGGTGAGAGCTCCCGTTGATTTTCCGCTTCAGAGCCCCATTTTGCCGGGGTTGAGGATGCCGGTGGGGTCCAGGGCATGTTTGAGCGTGCGGTGCAGCTGCATGGCCATGGGGCCGATGGCATCTGCAAACCACGGTGCTTTGGCAAGACCGATTCCATGCTCCCCGGTGATGCTGCCGCCGTGGCTTACCACCCAAGAGAACAGTCGGTTCACCAGAGCATCCGCCGGCGGGCGGATATCGCGGCCTTCTGCATCTTTGAGCACCATGATATTGGTGTGGATGTTGCCGTCTCCGGAGTGCCCGAAACAGGCCACGGGTATGCCCGTCTCTTTCTGCATGCTCTCACAGAAGTCCACCAGTGCTACCAGTTGTGAGCGGGGGATGACGATATCCTCATTCAGTTTCGTGAGTCCGGTCGCTTTCAGACTGTAGGAAAATTCGCGTCTCAGCTGCCAGATAGCTTCCACAGCCTCTTCCGTCACTGCGGATACAATGTCTACGGCTCCCGTATCCCGCAGGATATCGGAAATAGCGTCCAGCTCGGAGGCCACGGCATCTGCTCTGCCGTCAATCTCTATGATGATGTGCCCCTGAGCTGCTTCCGGAAGCACATCGGGCCCCAGATGTCTGCGGGCAGCTGCCAGTGTGAAGGCATCCGTAATCTCCAGGGCACAGGGCAGGTGACCGCCCTGAAGCACGTTTTGCACGGCCCGGGCAGCCAGTGCAAAATGGGGGAATGAGGCATGAAGCGCAGCGCGTGCAGGCGGTGCCGGAATGATGCGCAGCGTGGCCTGCGTGATGATGCCGAGCATGCCCTCTGAACCGCAGAAAAGCCCTACTAAGTCGAAGCCCTGTTTGTTTTTGTGCGTGCGGCCGCCGCAGGTCAGGATACTGCCGTCCGGTAGCACCACAGTAAGCCCCAGAACGTAGGCCCGGGTCACGCCGTATTTCAGGCAGCGGGGGCCGCCGGCGTTGGTGGCGATATTGCCGCCGATGCTGGATTCTTTGCGAGAGGCCGGATCCGGTGGGTAAAACCAGCCTGCTTTGGCGCAGGCTTCCTGCAAATCTGCTGTCAGCACGCCTGCCTCTGCTACGGCTACACCGTCTGCCGGATTTACCTCAATGATGCGGGTCATGGCGGCGGTAGAGATGACCAATCCGCCTTTGACGGGAACACAGCCGCCCACGTAACCCACACCGGCTCCGCGGGGCGTGACGGGTATGCCGTGGGCATGTGCCACTTTCATGGCGGTTGCCACATCTTCCGTGCAGGTAGCCAGCACCACGGCTTCCGGCAGGGATGCGGCGTGCCATTTATCTCCGGCATGAGCCAGCAGTGCAGCCTCATCCGTGCGGACGCAATCCCCCAATAAGCCCTTCAGTTCATCAATCCAGTTCATCATGCCCTGAGCCTCGTCCATTGTTCTTCGTCTTTCGTTTATCACTCCTTATCCGTGCCCCATCTTCGGTGCAGCCATGCTTCCGCCGGAGAGAAGAGAATCTTGTCTGCCAGCAGACCGACCAGAATGATGATGAACATGATACCGATAACTTGATACATGCGCTGCAGCTCGCGCCCGTAGTGCAGGTATTGGCCGATGCCGAAGCCGGAGACCACGGAGACGTAAATTTCCGCTGCCATGAGGGAACGCCAGGCAAAGGCCCAGCCCTGTTTCATGCCGCTGACCACAAATGGCGCAGAGGCCGGCAGTGTCACAAACATCAGCGTGTGCAGCGGGCCGGAGCCCATGGTGCGCGCCGCGCGGGCATAGATGGGCGGTACGTTGCGCATGCCGTTCTGCGTGGAAAGCAGCACACTCCACAGTGTGCCCATGATTACCACGAAGAGCAGGGCGGCTTCCGTCTGACCGAACCAGATGCAGGCCAGCGGTACCCAGCACACGCTCGGCAGGGCCTGCAGCCCCAGTGCCAGCACGCCCAGCGTGTCACTCACACTGCGGAAACGGGCGGAGAGCATACCCAGCGGCACACCGAGCACCAGGCCGATGGCGTAGCCGATGAGCAGCCGCCGCAGGGTGATGAGCATGGAGACCGGAATTTTGCCGTTGAGGGTGTTGTCCCACAGGTACTGCGCCACCACGCTCGGAGAGGGCAGCACAAAGGGAGACCACAGACTCTCTCCAAAACCCATAAAGGCCAGTTCGCCCGTGCAGCCTGCCCATACCAGAATGAGCAACACGAAAAATACCAGAGAAATGAGAAAACGCTTCATATCAGGTGCGGAATTAGTCGGATTCTGCGGCGGTGTAGCCTTTCAGGGCAGAGGTAATCTGCATGGAGAGGTCTGCCAAATCGTGGTTGTTGATGTTGCGGGGCCGTTCCAGCTCCACCGGGAACTGCTCACGGATGCGGCCGGGATGCGGGGAGAAAAGAACGACTCGGCTGCCCAAACAAACGGCTTCCCGCACGTTGTGTGTCACAAAAATGATGGTTTTGCGGCGTTTTGCCCACACGTCCTGTATATCGCCGTAGAGTCGCTCACGCGTCATGGCATCCAGCGCGGAGAATGGCTCATCCATCAGCAGAATCTTCGGGTTCGGTGCCAGTGAGCGCGCCAACGCTACACGCTGGCGCATGCCGCCGGAGAGTTCGTGAATACTGGAGTGAGCAAAACGGTCCATCTTCACCAGGAACAGATAGTATTTGGCCACTTCCAGTCGCTCTTTGTTGGTGAGGTTGGGCTTCTGCTTGAGCCCGAACATCACGTTGCCAATGACATCCAGCCAGGGGAAGAGGGCATGCTCTTGGAACATGACCATA
Source organism: Akkermansia sp. (assembly GCA_045635265.1). GTDB lineage: Bacteria > Verrucomicrobiota > Verrucomicrobiia > Verrucomicrobiales > Akkermansiaceae > Akkermansia. The sequence goes on along the minus strand of JAZRBU010000004.1, from coordinate 75,540 downwards.
CGGTCACGGCCCGGTCCGGTAATCGGTACTCCGTCGATGAGAGCCAGTCCGCTGTCCGGTTTTTCCAGCCCGGCAATGATGTTGAGCAGGGTGGATTTGCCGCAGCCGCTCGGCCCGACAAAGCAGACGAACTCACCCTCATTGATGGTGAGAGATACATCGTCCAGTGCCCTCACGGAGCCATTGCGGGTCCGGAAGTCCTTGCAAACATGCTCCACGCTCAACTTGGCGGTGGGGAATGCGTTGATTTCCTGTTCTAACTTGTCGTGCATCACGTTCATTCCTGCGTCTCGGGGGTGTAAATCATTCCTTGCAACGGTGGCACCCGGTCCAGAAGCCCCGCCTTTTGTGCGTCTTTCACAAATTGTTCCAGTCCCGGAAGGTCGATATCCGTTGTCAGTTTCAGCCGTTTCCAGGCTTGCTCCACCACCTCCGGCTCCATGGGGGTCTGTGTCAGCTCGCTGAGCTCATCTGTCACATGCTTCTTTGCTTCCTCCGGGTGGTCGATAATCCACTGAGTCAGCTCTCGGTGGGCCTGTATCAACGTGCGGGCCTCTTTCGGGTGGTGTCTGAGCCAGCCGGTGCGGGCCGCCAGCACCGTGGTGACTACATCCGGCTCCTGCACGAGCATTTGCGCGCCTGCCATCATCTCCAGACGGGTGACCCAGGGCTCCACCGTCCAGCAGGCGGCAATATCTCCCTGTTTCATGAGCTGCAGTTGCATGGCATTCGGCGTGGGGGCCACACGGCAGTCCCCGCCTCCTTCCAGTGTGCAGCTCAGTCCGTTCTTTTGCAACCAAGCGCGGCAGGAGACATCCTGCGTGTTGCCCAGTTGGGGCGTGGCAATACTGCGCCCTCGGAAATCCTGCGGCGAGCGGATGCCGCTTCCCGGTGCCGTCATCAGGGCAGACCCTCCGTTTACCGCTCCGGACAGCAGGCGGATCTCCCGGCCGTTGGCCACGGCGTAGGCATTCAGCGCCGGGCTGGGCCCCACATATGTCACATCCGCCGTCTTGCCGAACAGGGCTTCCATGGCCGTCGGTCCGGCATTGAAGGTATGCCATTGTATGGTGTAGCCGGGCAGGTAACGCTCAAACCATCCTTCTCCCCGGCGGCTCATGTTGCGAGCCACCAGCCCCTGAACATGAGTCACATTCGGAAAGCAGCCCATCCGGAGCTCCCGGCTGTCCGGATTCTCCCGCTCGCATCCGCCCACCATCAGCGCCGTTGCGCCGGCCAGCAGGTAACTCATGATTCGCTTCATCATCACCCCACACACTACCAGAAATGCTCCCTGCGGTCAAGTTTGCGCTCAGACATTTTTTGCTTTCCCGTGAATCTCCTTTTCTTGCTTTTTTTCTTGAATCAGGCGAAAATTGCAAAAAAACAAAGTTGTTTAAGGATAATTAGTAGAAAACAGTAACAATTGCGCGTTCTAAAACAAATGGAGTTTTTTGAAAAAATAAACAAAAGAGGAGCCGCTGCACGCCTGAGTGAATGAAGACACGCTACTGAAAAGAAAAATCAACTCTGAAACTACAATATACACTGAAACATGAAAACAGGAATCTCCGTATTCACCGAAATGGTGCTGCTTGCCGTGATGATTTGTTGCGGGACCTCCAGGGCTGACGTGGATGCTTCCTGTTACTGGGAGGCTGCACACAGCGGAGACCCCGTTGCACAGTGCGCTCTTGGGTGGTGCTATGCATACGGAAAGGGGGTTCCTGAAAACGCCGCCAAGTATGCCGAGTGGAATCTCCGCGCTGCGAGACAGGGACACGTGCCGGCCATGTTCAATATGGGCTATTTCTATTACAACGGCAAAGGAGTTCCTCGTGACAGAGAGCTGGCATTCATGTGGTACCGGCGCGCCGCAGAAAAGGGACATGTGGGAGCTCTGAATCATCTGGGCAATATCCACTGCTCCGAAAAGAATTATACAGAAGCCTATTTCTGGTTTGCCCGCGCAGCATCCGCCGGCAGCGCAGATGCCATGTTTCAACTGGGCCGCCTTTATGAGATAGGTATGGGCGTAAAAAAATCCGTTTCTCAGGCTGTGGTGTGGTATCGCCGTGCAGCTGCCAACGGTTGCGGGTCTGCTGATTTGGCCCTGGCGCGGTTATGTTAAACTTTCTGTCGTGGTGATAGTGACAGTACCCTTGTCATGTCTGCGGATGTGGCAAGGGTGTTTTGTGCCGGCGTTTTACGAATAGGTGCGGAGACGCGTCAAAAAAATCAGGCATCCGTCCGAGGCGGGCGGATGCCTGATGCTGTTGAAATGAGATGCTGAGAGAGGGTTACTTCACGAGCGTGTGACCGGTCATTTCAGCGGGCTGGGGAATGCCGAGCAGGTGAAGCAGGGTGGGGGAAATGTCGGCCAGAATGCCGTCTTCCATGGTGATGCTGTCCTGATCGGGGCCGCAGTAGATGAGGTCCACAAGGTTGGTGGTGTGGGCGGTGTTGGGAGAACCGTCAGGGTTAATCATGTTCTCACAGTTGCCGTGGTCGGCGCAGATGAGGCAGCAGCCGCCAAGCTCACGAATCTTGGTCACGCACTTCTCCAGAGCCTTGTCCACAGCCTCACAGGCAGTGATGCCGGCTTCCAGATAACCGGTGTGACCCACCATGTCGGGGTTGGCAAAGTTCATGATGGCGATGTCGTAGTTGCCAATGGCTTCCACGAACTTGTCTGCCACTTCACCCACGCTCATCTGGGGTTTTTCGTCATAGGTGGCCACTTCTCGGGGGGAGGGGACAAGGATGCGGTCTTCGCCCTCGAACTGGGTCTCCACACCGCCGTTGAAGAAGAAGGTGACGTGGGCGTATTTCTCCGTCTCTGCGATGCGGAGCTGCTTGAGCCCGGCAGCGGCGATGACTTCACCCAGAATGTTGGTGAGCTGCTCCTGCTCGAACACCACGGGAGTGGGGTAGCAGGCCTCGTATTCCGACATGGTGACATAGTTCACCTTCGGCTGAGCCTCACGGTCAAAGCCGTCAAAATCCTCATAGATGAATGCGCGGGAAAGCTCGCGGGCGCGGTCTGCACGGAAGTTGAAGAAGTACACCACGTCGTTGTCGCGCACGCGCTGGGTATTGCCTTCACAGAAGATGCCGGGCTTGAGGAACTCATCCGTGGTGCCCTCTGCATAGCTCTTTTCTGCATATTCTGCGGGCGTGCAGCTGCACTGCTCACCACGGCCCAGAACGATGGCGTCCCAGCCCACTTTCACGCGGTCCCAGCGCTTGTCGCGATCCATGGCGTAGAAACGCCCCACCACGGTGGCGATTTTGGCACCGTAGGGAGCCACGGCATCCTGAAGCTGCTGCAGGAAACCTGCGCCGCTCTTCGGATCCGTATCGCGGCCGTCGGTGATAGCGTGGATGAAGATATCCTTCACGCCGGCTTCTGCTGCGATGCGTACCAGACCGATGAGGTGGTCGATGTGAGAGTGTACGCCGCCGTCGGACACCAGACCCATGAGGTGCAGGCGAGTACCGACAGCCTTGGCAAAGGCTTCCGTGATGACGGGGTTCTTTGCAAGGGAACCATCATTGATGGCGTTGGTGATGCGGCAGAGATCCTGGAACACGACGCGACCGGCGCCGAGGTTCAGGTGACCGACTTCAGAGTTGCCCATCTGACCATCCGGCAGACCTACATCCTGACCGGAGGCACCCAGCATGGTGTGCGGGCAGGTAGCCAGCAGCTTGTCGGTGAACGGCGTATCTGCCAGCACGGTGGCATCGCCGGTTTGCTTGGCAGCCTCGGGACCCTGGGGATTGCGGCCCCAGCCGTCGCGGATAATGAGTACTACGGGTTTGTTTGCCATATTATTGTGTTGTATGTTGTTAAAACGAGAAATTGGTTGGTTGTTGCATCAGCGCATGTCCAGCACGGGCACCAGCAGGGGCTCATCCGGCCCGGTATACTTGGAAAGCGGACGGAAGAGGGTGTTGTCCTCCAGCTGCTCCAGAATCTGCGCTACCCAGCCCGCCGTGCGGGCAATGGCAAAGAGCGTGGTGAACATGCGGGTGGGAATACCCAGACTGTAGTACACCGTGGCGGAGTAGAAATCCACGTTGGCGTTGAGATTCTTGCGGGCGCGCATCATCTTGGCAATCATGTCGCTCATGCGAATCCACTTCGGCTCACCGATGGTCTGGGTGAGGCGGATGGCGATGCGGCGCAGCTGCGGCGCGCGGGGATCCAGCGTGCGGTACACACGGTGCCCCATGCCGAAAATCTTCTCGCGGTTGGCAAGCTTTTCATTGATATAGGCTTCCACATTGTCCTCACTGCCGATTTCCTTGAGCATCTCAATGACCGCTTCATTGGCACCGCCGTGCAGCGGGCCTTTGAGTGATCCAATGGCGGCGGTGATGGCGGAATACATGTCCGACAGAGTGGAGGCCGTGACACGGGCGGAGAAGGTGGAGGCATTCATGCCGTGGTCTGCATGCAGAATATAGGCTACATCCAGAATATGCGCCTCCTGCGGGTCCGGTTCCGTGCCTTTGAGCAGCCACAGGAAGTGGGAAGCCTCATCCAAATCCGTGCGGATGGGCGGCAAATCCAGCCCCTGGCAGATGCGGTAGTAATAGGCCGCCATGACGGGAATCTTGGCAATGAGGGACAGCCCGATTTCCTTCATCTGAGAAGGGTCTTTGGTGCGGTCATCATACATGCCGAGCATGGAGACGGCTGTGCGGAGGGCACTCATGGGGCGCGCCGTCTTGGTGGCCGTCTTGAAGAAGTCCAGAATAGGCTGCGGAAGCTCTCGGTCATGGCGGAGACGCAATTTGAGCCCTTCCAGCTCTTCACGGTTGGGAAGGCGTTTGTTGAGCAGCAGGTAAATGACCTCTGTAAAACAGCAGAGGTCGACCAAGTCTTCAATCTCGTACCCGCAGTAGAGGAGGCGTCCTTCCTCACCGCGTACATCGCTCAGCCCGGTCTCGTTGGCAATCACGCCCTTGAGTCCTTTGGAGAAAATGGGTTTTTGCGGTGTCTGGTTGTCGTTCATGGTGCTGTATCAGGAAAGTTTGCAGGCTGTTACGGGCCGCCTGCAGAGCCACGGATGATTGTTTGTGGAACGGAAGAGAAGGGTACTGCGCTGCATCAGCAGGTGGCGTACCATGCGTCTTCCAGCTCACCGAAGGTCTTGATTTCCACGTCCTCGCGAGCCTCGAGCCAAGCCTTGACGGCCTGACGCTGGGCTTCACTGGTCTGAGTGGGATCAACTGCCGTGACGAAAATATGGCAGCCTGCCTCCGTGATATTGCCATCGCAATTCAGGCCGTTGGCCTCAATGCAATCCTCCACGAAAGCGTGCAGAAACTGCTCACACTCGGGAGCTTCCACATCGCCCTTGTAATCAAAGGAAAAACCGAAGCAGAGTTCCTTGAACTCTCCTACGCGATATTTCTTGCGGAGTCTTTTCTTCATGGTGCGCCCATTTTACACAAACAAAAGCCGCATGTCAACGCTATTCCTGCGCGCATGCGGGAAAAATGTAGTTACTGCATTGTCTCAAAAATCTAGGCACAGAACTGACGCTTCTCATGAGTTTGGCCGACACGTGAAAAGCCATCTTTGGCTAGCTCACCTCATTTCTTCTTGAAAAAAGTACGGTATATTTGCCTAACTGTGTTGTACAGACGCGGGTGGCGTGCAGGTGAGCTTATGCGTTTTAGAATATGAACATGAGGACAAAAGTCATTGTGCCGGTTCCTGAAATGCTCGTGGAGGAGCCTCCTTTCATTTTTATTTAGAAACTGGTATGTGAAATAATACATTTTCCATAATTCGTTATACAAGGCATAGGCCCATGCCGAGAAAGTGCTCGCTTTCATATCAGGCCTTGCAGAAAGCAGCTCTCGGAAGATACGCCAGGGGGATTCGGCGCAGAAAAAATATTGCTCAAAGGGCATTTCCCTTCTTCCGAACTTGTGCATGAGAGAGTCGTCTTGATCATAGAGATAGTTATATAAAGCATCAGGAATAACAAAGTATTGAGCTGCTCTTATAGCGTATGATGTAGTGAATACATAATCCTCAACGAAGTGCATATCCTCATGGAAACGAATGTTATATTGGTGTAGGATGTCTTTTTTGTATAGTTTTGCATACGGCCCACCGGGAATGCATTTGAGGTATTGTGTAGGATTCATTGGTAATAATCCTGATAGGGCCATGCCTACAGCTTTTTTCTGGAAACTTATTCCGGTGATAACTAAATTGCAGTCATGCGCAAGGGCTGCATTCATGACTTTGTTGAGCATTTCCGGGTGAATGGAATCATCTGCATCAACAAACATCACATAATCAGTTACTGCGGTATTTAAACCGACATTGCGGGCGGAGGATGCGCCTCCATTTGGCTTGTTGATAATTTGGAACCGCTTGTCCTCCCGTGCATAGTTTTCCAGAATATCAAGGCTGTTATCAGTGGAGCCATCATTAACAAAAATGGTTGTCCAATGCGGGTAGGTTTGATTCAGGATGGACTGCACGCACCGGTGCAGATATTTCCCTGCATTGTAAACGGGAATAATAATGGTGACATTTGACGGCATGATCGATGTTCTATGTGGTTTATCTGTTCCGCGTACGGCGCAAGTAGTTCAATATTCTTCTGGGGATACTCAACACCGTCGCCACATAGCATAATATTTTGTACTCCCAAGTGCGGCTCCAGACGAAGTGCATGAGCTTTTGCTCTCTCCCCTTCAGATTGCAGAACAGGAAACAGAGATCTTTATATATTCTGGGAGGGAGATTTTTCTCCACCCCATAGTCGCGCTCTGCAATGCCTATTTTTGGATTGCCGGAAGAAACACCGGTTGTTTCAAATTTGCAGATTTTAAAATCCAATGCCGTATAGCTGGCATTGCGCATGATGATATCCTCGAAATAAAAGACATTATCTGCGCATATTTTCATGCCTTGGTCGTATAAATGATTTTCAAAGCGGGAGCGTTTGGTAAAGGTGCTGGCATGTGGCATGGACCAGCCGTAAAAGGCTTTCAGCGTTAACTCTTCGGCAGGGTAGAAATCATATAGCCATTTACCATGCCGCATGTTCTCCGTAATTCCTGAGCAGTGGTCAAACTTGCCGTATGCCGGGTGTTCGATGAATTGCTCTATTACGCGATTATTACTCATTAAATCTCCCGAGTTTCGGAAGAGGACATATTCTCCGTGGGCTGCCAATATGCCTTTGTTCATGGCATGGTATATGCCGCTGTCTTTTTCGCTTACCCAGTAGTGAATATAGGGTGCAAAATCGTGAATAACCTCTACGCTGCCGTCAGTAGAGGCCCCATCAATTACAATCCATTCAATTTCATTGTAGCATGCTTGGGAAACAATACTCTCCGCTGTGGCTCTCAGCCCTGCGGCGTTGTTTAAATTGATGGTGATAATGGAAACCTTTTTCATTGCCGGTTGTTTTGCGCTTGTTTTGAATGCAGCCGCCGCACGCTAAAATATGTCAGATTCCCGGATTCGTCTACCTCCGTGAAGTCAAGTTTTATGCTGACGCTCTCCTTTTGACGCGAACAAGACATTTCTTCTTGTTTTTGCCCGGATGAGAGCAAGTGTTTTATAGCATAAGACAGAGTGGGCGGTCAATCCATTTTTTTTCGCGATGTTTGGGTCGGTGAGTTGTAAAATCAAATGCGGCACCGATGTTCCCCGTAAAGGCCACCAAAGGTGCTCAAACTACTCCGGCAGGATGGGGCAGAAGATGAAAACATGGGGCTTATTTGATTTTACAGAAAAAAGCTTGCGCCGCCTTCGTTAGGTTTGATTTTTTTTGAGGCAATGAGCAGTAACGGGTATGCTTGATAAAAGGGTTGCATTTTATGGGGAAGAAGCGTAGAATGGGCGTGTTATGAGTAACGCCAAAAAAGAACTTCTGGATATCCTTCTTGCCAAGTCCATTAAGACCGGGCATTTCATCCTTGCCTCCGGAAAGGAGAGCGATTTGTACTGTGACTGTCGTGTGACCACGCTGGATGCCCGCGGTGCTAACCTGATCGGGCAGGTGGGCTGGCAGCTGGTGCAGGAGGAAATCATGCCGAAGTTCCCCGGCATTTCCGCTATCGGCGGTATGACCATGGGTGCGGACCCCATCTCTCTGGCCATTGGCATGGCATCTGCCTCTGCTGAGCAGCCGCTCAAGGTGTTCACGGTGCGCAAGGAGGCCAAGGACCATGGCCGAGGCAAGCGCATTGAGGGTAACTTTGAAGCCGGCCAGGAAATTGTGGTGGTGGATGATGTGATTACAACGGGCGGTTCTACCATCAAGGCTATTGATGCCATTGAGGCTGAAGGCGGCAAGGTGGTGGCAGCTCTCGTGCTGGTGGATCGCGAGGAAGGCGGTCGTGAGGCCATTGAAGGCCGCGGCGTACCGGTGTTCCCGCTCTTCACGCGCAAGAGCATTTTCGGAGATAAATAATCAGCACCCGGATATGTTGCCGGTCATTGCAGGAGTGGAGGGGCTCACGCTTACCCCGCGTGAGCGGGAGCTGTTTTCTCTTCTGCAGCCGGCCGGCTATATCCTTTTTACCCGCAACATTGCGGATTATGAGCTTACCCGTGAGCTGACGGATGAGCTGCGCCGTCTCACGACCGGACCGGATGCCCCCATCATTGCCATCGACCAAGAGGGAGGGCGTGTGGTCCGGACGGCGGAAATCGGGGTGCAGCTTCCCTCTGCCGCAGCGCTTGCCCGTACGGGGGATTCTCACCTCATTGCTCAGGCTGCTTATTATAATGAGCGGGCTCTGGCCACCATGGGAATCAATACGAATTTTGCTCCTGTGTTGGACATTGCTTCACCGTACGCAAATGCCTTACCCAGTCGCTGCTGGGGGAATGACTCTCAGGAGGTTATTACGAATGCGGGTGTTTGGAACCGCCTGCTGCACCGCCGAGGTTTCATGACCTGCGGCAAACACTTCCCCGGTATGGGGCTGGCGGAGTGTGATCCGCACCATGACTTGCCTGTGCTGCACGGCACGCAGGATGATTTCCTGCGTGAAGCTGCGCTGCCGTTTACGGCGTTGATGCCGGAGCTGCCCTCTCTGATGATTGCTCACCTGCTGATACCGGAGATAGATGCAGAGCTGCCCACCTCTCTTTCTCCTGCGCTGGTGCAGGGCTTTCTTCGTGACCAACTGGGTTACGAGGGGATAGTGTTTACGGATGATTTGTGTATGGGGGCCATTGCCAAGCGGTATACCCCGGCTGAGTCTGTGCCGCTGGCATTGATGGCCGGCTGTGATTTGCCGCTGGTGTGTCACGATGCGGTGGAGCATCTGCCTGCCGTGGCGGAAGCGGTGAATAAGCTTTCCCGAGATGTGCTGGAACCGGTGGAGGTGCGTGTTGAGCGTTTCCGCCGTTTCCTGACGACTACCCGCCCCATGAGTTTCTTGGAGTGGAACGATTATCTGGAGGATGTGCGGGCTTTTTGTGCATCCGTGCCGGAAGTGGGCGCGGCACCGGGCAGTCCGGTGCAGAATTATTGAGGCTGCCGGCTTTGTCTTTCTCCGGGGGGCTGAATGCCTATTGAGGAGGCTGACAGTCCCTCTGTTTTTCTTTTGTGAAAAAGGATATGCAGCAGAAGGGGATGCTGATGACAGCCCACAGGATGGTCAAATATCCCAAGGCCATAATTTCTCCATCATGATTATCGGCAGGTGCGCCACACATGTAAAGGCAGCCAATGGCGCAGCCCGCAGGGAAAATCAGCAGCAAGGCATCCGTGACCGGGGTGTTGCGCTTCAGAACCAGACTCAGCGAGAGAATCGCCAGAGGGGAGAAAATGGGAATCACGAAAAAGCTGAGAAAATAAAACAGATTTATAACGGCTATCCATCCCCAATCCATGGAAAAATCGAACTTGAAGTGACGGATGCAGACGGTGATAAATGCCGCAGCTGTCACAATACCGCAGATAATCAGCATGACTCCCATGCTGCGGGCATTGCTTGTGAACGGCGGTTTCTTTGACGGAAGCGGCGGAAGAGTAGGGGATGTCTGATTATCTGATGAATTCATGGGGTGCAGAATGGGAAATGGTCAGGTCTGCTCCCACCTTGTGCCGCCGTTTTCCACACGGCAGATGGGTAGGGGGCTCCGGCTGTCTCTGAGCCAGTCCAGATGGGTGGTTGTGATGAAAATTTGCGAGCTCTCGGGCAGCATGTGCAGCAGGGCCTGTCTCCGTGCCGGGTCTAATTCACCGAAAATATCGTCTATCAGCAGAATGGGCGGCTGTCCGGTCTCTTCCTGAAGCATGCTGCACTGTGCCAGCAGCAGCGCGGTTGCCAGCGTGCGCTGCTGACCTTCCGATGCGTACTCTGCGGCTGCCCGACCGTTGATTTTCAGTAGAAAATCGTCTCGGTGAGGTCCCACGGTGGTAAATCCCACACGTTCATCCTGCTCCAACGCCCCGTGTATGGCGGCTGCCAGCGGAAGTGCGCCTGCGGGGCTGTACTGCAGCTGCACGGCTTCATCTCCGCCGGAAATACTGCGGTGGTGGTGTGCCACATGCGGGATGAGCCGTGAAAGCAGCATCTCTCTGAGCTGCATGATGATTTCTCCGTGCTGAGCCAGCAGTGCTGCATAGCTGCTGAGCACGGCGCGGCTGCGGCGTGGGTTTCTCAACAACGCGTTGCGGGATTTGAGGACCTTGCGGTACGCGTGGAGCGCATCCCGATACGCCGGGTGCCATTGGCTGCCCAGAAAATCCAGAAAACGCCGCCTTTCTTCTGCAGAGCCCTGAACCAGGGCCATATCTCCATTACCCAGCCAGATGACCGGAGTGGATTCGGAAAGATAGTCTGCGTAGTCCTTGCATTCCGCTCCGTTACGCCGCATGGACAGGCGGCGGTTTTCCCAGACGAGTCTCCTGTTGCCGCGGGCGGTGTCCAGAGATATGCCGAAAGCCCCGAACCCTTCCTGTACCAAGCGCTCCGGGCGGGCAGAGCGCGGGGAGTGCAGGGTGAGCGCAAAACAGAGGGCCTCAATGAGACTTGTTTTGCCCTGAGCATTACTGCCCAACAACACTGCACCCTCCGCCGGGATATCCCATTTCAGGCTCCCGTAGCAGCGGAAATGGCTCAGGCGAAGGGTGGTGAGCATGCAGCGACTCCTGTATGGAGACGAGTCGGAATAAAAATCAGGGCTGAATAGGCAGCGCGCGGATGGCATCCATCACTTTTTTGCCGATAGCCAGCTGGGCTTCTCGGCCGCGTACCTTCAGTTCTTCCGGGGTAAATTTGATGGGGTCACCCACGGAAAGTGTGATGGGGCGGAACCGAAGCCGTTTGCTGTGAATGGGCAGGCAGTCATAAGCACCCTCAATGCGGATAGGCTGCACGGGGACGGTGGCCAACTTGCTCAGAATCAGACCAATGCCGGGCATGGCATCGTGAATTTGATTATCCGGGCAGCGGGAACCTTCCGGGAAGATGAGCAGACGGTTGCCGCTGCGAACCGTGCGGATGACCTGCAGGATGCTGGCCGGATCCGGGCGGTTCTGGTCCACGGGGATGGATTGGGAGTAAGGCATGAACTGCTTCATGAAAGGAGGATCAAAAAGCGTCTTTCTTGCCAGGAAATAGATGGGGTTGCGGTACAGCGTGGCCACCAAAGGCGGATCCAGAAAGCTCTGGTGGTTTGCCACAATCACGCAGGGACCTTCTTCAATCAGTTTTTCCTGATTGAGAATTTTGAGCGGGAAAAAGGCGTGCAGTGCACTGCGGAGGACGGTGCGTGCGGTGTGATAAATTGGGTTTGCTACGTCAAAGGGGACTGGCATGGCTGTATGTTTACTGAAAATCAGGCAAGTTTGCTGCGGATGTCGTTGACAATGAAGTTCACTACTTCGTCAATCGTCATATCGGACGTATCCACCAGAAGCGCATCTGCTGCCTGTACCAGCGGAGCGCAGGCGCGCTGAGAGTCTTTCTTGTCGCGTTCGGCAATGGAGTCGGTGATTCCTTCTGCTGCGCGTCTGGCGGCGCGTACTTCCTCAGAGGCCGTGACAAAGTACTTGAAACGGGAATTCGGGAAAACAACGGTGCCGATATCGCGCCCCTCCATAACAACAGCTTCGCGGGTGTTATATTCACGCTGCTTTTCTACCAGCAGTTCGCGTACAGCCGGAATGGCTGCCACCGCGGATACGTTGTCATTGGTAGCCTTTTCCGTGAGCTCCGTGGTGAGGACTCGTCCATCGTACACAACAGTGGAGAATGCCCCGTCCTTGCCGAAGGAAAGGGGAATGCCGGGAAGCACCTGTACTACAGCTTCCGTGTTCTGCGGATCAATGCCCTGTTGGAGGAGATACCAAGTAACGGCCCGATACATGGCCCCGGTTCCGATGAATGTGTAACCGAGTTCTTTCGCAATACGTTTAGCAACGGTGGATTTGCCGGAAGCGGCCGGACCGTCGATGGCTATGGCAGGAAGCGTCTTCATTGTGCCTTCATTATAGCTTGGCATCACCTTTCTGTCCAGCTCAAAAGCGGCGGAATCTTCGGCAGTCAGCACATTCTCCAATCTGTAATCGTGCGTTTCTGAGGGTAGAGAGTCCTCTATCTGTTCTGCAAAGGCTAGTGCCAGAATGCGTGCCCGTGTGCAGCGTGGCAGAAATCGGTCATAGTAGCCGCCGCCGTAGCCAAGTCTGTCACCGCAGCGGGTAAAGGCCACTCCGGGCACGAAGACGATATCAAACTCCTCCGGCTGTATCTGTGGCAGCTCCGGGCGCGGAGCCGGGATGTTCATGGCCCCGGGAATCAGGTCGTTTTCCGGGGTGCTGACGCGGTGAAAGGCCAGTTGTCTGCCGGGGCGGCAGCGGGGGAACGCAAAATGATGCTGTGGGTACTCCTGCAGCAGCGGTACAAGGTTCACCTCATGCGGCAGGGGCGCATACAACGCCACTTTCAGCGGGCCGGGAGGGCGGAGCAGGGGCTCCGGAACAGCACGCAGGGCAGCAGAACGCTGCCCTGTCGGATCTGCGGCGGCTGCCTGCTTGAGCCGGCTGATGATGCGCTGCCGCAGTGCTGTTTTATCTTCCTGCAAATGAAAATCAGGTGTGGGGAACATTCGGATTGCGACCAAAAAGTGCCAGCATGCGTCCGGTGTTGCCTTTTTCTACACGGTAGGAGTAAAAACTCTCCAGGTCTTCTGCCGTGTTGAGTCCGCTGTCGATAATATTTTCGCTGTGCAGGCCTGCGGCGGCCAGTTGTTCCTTGATGATGGAAGCAATATCCACCTCATAATAGGGAGGACGGATGCAGGGGGAGATGACGGCGATGCAGTCTGCCGGATTGACTCCCAAAATCTTGCGCATGGCGCGCAGAGCCTCGCCGGAGATGTTCCCCTCCGTGCCCAGTTTGCCGGAGTGTACCAGCCCTCGGGCTCCCGTGACCGTGTCGTAAATCCACACGGCGGCGCAGTCTGCCACATAGATGCCCAGCACGCAGTCTGCTTTGCCGCCGCAGATGAGCCCATCCACTCCTTCTACCGGGAATGCACAGCCGATATCTCCGACCAGAGCTACCTTGTTACCGTGTATCTGCTGAGCTCTGCGCAGCATTTTAGGTGAAATCCCCTCTGCCTCCACGGCGGCGTGGTGGGTGGGGGTGAGAGCGTTGATGACAGCCACGCGGTCAGTGCTTGTGGCTATCCCCGGAACTCGTCCGATGAAGCGGGCGATGTTTTCGGGATGCTCATTAAGGCGTGCCAGGTAATCCGGAGAATAATTGCTCATGGAAAAGTTTGGGGTTAGGCCGTGGGGGTTTTGTGAACGTTGCGGCGGGTGATGACGCGGCTGGCCTGATTGAGCTGCTCATCTTCCGTGTTACGGGCCATGATATTGGCGAGTTCCTGGGCAATGTTGTTGCGCATCTGCTGCACGAGCTCACGCCCTTGTTCAGTGATGCGGACCATAATCTTGCGGCGGTCTGCTGCTGCCGTATAGCGCTTCAGGTATCCCAAATCCTGCAGCTTGTCCACCATGCCGGTAGCGGCAGCCGTGGAGTGCCCCATCATCTTGGCAATACTGCTCATGGAGAGGCATTCCTCTTCCGCAAGATAGGCCAGCAGGAAGAACTGCGGGTAGGATATCTTACCCTTGTTCAGCACAGGAGAGAGACGTAAAATGCAGCTGCGCTGAGAGAAGAGAACAAAGTCGGCCAGGTTCTGAACTTCATCGCTTGTCAGTCGAGATGTGTGGTTGCTCATCGTCGTAGTAAGTTGTTTCGTTCGTCTCGATATTACGGTTTTGCTGACATTTTGCAAGCACAAAATTGCCGCCCGTCCGCCCGCTCTCGAGCCGTTTTCGGACTGATTCAATGATATGGCCCAGAAAAAACTGCAACGGTACTATATCTTGTGGTTGGTAAAAATAAAAAAAGTTTTCCACCAAGAGGATGTGTAGGGTTATCGGGCGGGTAAATTGGGGTTTACTTCGAGTATTTGGCGGAGTTCGTCGGTGAGCAGACCGCTTTCTGCAAGCCGCGTGATGTGTTTTTGGATGGAGGTGCAGATGGAGGCGAAAAGCTCCATTTTTTTCTCCAAGGCCATGAAATCCTGCACTGTGGGCTCCGGAAGTTTTTTCTGGATGTCCGCAAGAGATCGTGCTTCCTGAGCGAGCTGCTGCAGCTGCGGAATGGCGGTGGAGACAGACGCTTCATCCTGGCAGGAGCGGAGACAGAGCTCCGTGCGGGAGAGGAAGTCCAGCAGTGCTTCTGCCATGTCCAGATGGGTGCTTGGGGCAGCGGGGGCTTCCTGCGCTGCGGCGCAGACGGCTGTTCCGGCGGAGAAGGCAAGACAAAGGTACGCATTCATGGCAGGGGATTAGTGTCTGTGTGATTTGGATTTTTTGCCGAAAAGCTTTTGAGCGGTGCCGCAGGCCGGGCAGGTGAAGTGGAACGTGAACAGGATGCGCAGTGCCGTGGCAGGCACAACTCCGAGCAGGGGGATGTGATGCGCCTTGCTGTGGTGCGGGTACTTGCGGTAGGAGAAAATCCGCATGTGGCACACGGAGCAGTGCGTCAGAAACACCGTCATGAGATGCGGAATAAGCATCACAAACGGGATGAGGATGTAGACTGCAACCTCTTTCCCCAGAGGCCGATAATCCGTAGTCAACAGCATGTACGGAATAAAAATGATGGAGGCAATTGCCAGCGGAACAAGCAGTGCAGACGCCGCCCCGAACAGAAGCAGGAACGGATGTCCGCTGCTGATTGCAAACTTGCGGCGCCCTTTTTTTCTTTCCTGTTCCTTGTAATCCGGGGTTGTCCGGAACTGCATATCCTGCACCTGAATCAGCGAATGCTTCCGGGCCGGGTTCGGAGCGGTTGCCGGGAGGGTAATTTTTGTGTGCCGTTGCGCACGGTTGATGACCTCGGCAAGCTCGTCCGCGGTCAGGTTGTAGGTTTCATTCGGGAAAAACTCGGAAGCTTGGCGGAGGTCTCTTTGCAGGGAGGCAACGGAGCATGCGGCCAACTGGGTTTCTGTGGTGATACCACAGGTAGCCAGCTGGCGGCGCATGTCTTCCGGCAACCACCGGAGGGATGAATCATTCATAGGGGGTCTGTTTCTTTTCGTTAATCAGGAAAGAGCTCGGAGCATGGTCTCCAGCTGGGCCTTTTTGGTTTCCCATTCTGCCAGGCGCGCACGCTCCTGGTCCACCACGGCGGCGGGGGCGCGGTCCACAAAGGAGGCGTTGCTCAGTTTGGCACTGCTCTTGGCAATCTCCTTGGAAATCTTTTCCAATTCCTTGCTGATGCGGGTGCGTTCCGCCTCCACATCCACCAGACCTTCCAGCGGAAGGAAGAGTTCACCAAAGGGCGTGAGCGCCGTGGGCGTACCCTTAGGAGCCTCATAGTCCGGAGTAACGGCTGCTTCCTTGGCACCGGCCAGCAGGGCCAGACGATTCACCATATCATCGTTCACGGGAAGCGTGGGCTTGAGGATGAATCGTACGTTCTTGTTGGTGGCAAGGTTGTATTCTGCCTTCAGGTTACGGGCACGGTTAGCCGTCTCGTACAGAGCCGTGGACAGGGCGCGAGCCTTGGAAATCTCCGTATCATCCATGCCGGCCAGCAGGCTGTCTGCAGTGGGCAGGGGGGAGCTCATGAGCGGCTTGCCGTCGTTGCGAGCTGCAAAGCCGAGGCTCTGCCAGAGCTCCTCTGCAATGTGCGGCATGATGGGAGCCAGCAGCGCGAGATAGTGGCGCAGCACGGTGTCCATGGTGTACAGCGTGGCGTTGCGGAAGGCGGGGTCGCCGTCGCGCAGGTCGTTTTTCACGGCTTCCAGGAACAGAGAGCAATACTCATTCCAGAAGAAAGAATAGAGTGCCTGGGTGTAGGTGTTGAACTCATACTTGGACAGAGCATCACCCACAATGCCGTGCAGCTCTTTGAGCTTGGCCAGAATATCAATGTGTACGGCGGAGAAACGCGGAGCCGGCTCGGTGGATGCCTCACCCTGCATCATACGGAAGCGGGCGGCATTGTAAATCTTGTTGGCAAAGTTCTTGCCTTCCTCAATCTGCTTCTCGTCAAACTTCACGTCCGTGCCGGTGGGGGCAATGCGCATGAGCCCGAATCGCAGACCGTCTGCACCGTACTTGGCAATGAGATCCAGCGGGTCGGGGCTGTTGCCCAGACTCTTGCTCATCTTGCGGCCCTTGAGGTCACGCACAATGGAGGTGAAGAATACGTTGCTGAACGGCTTCTGCCCGGTGAAACGGTAGCCGGCCATAATCATGCGGGCCACCCAGAAGAAGATGATGTCCGGGCCGGTCACCAAATCACTGGTGGGGTAGAAGGTCTTGCGGCACTCGTCATCCATGGTGGAGAAGGGCCACAGCCAGCTGCTGAACCAAGTGTCCAGCGCGTCCTCGTCCTGCACCCAGTTCTCCGGGTCAGACGGAGGATTCACCCCCACGTAGATGTCACCGGCCTCTGCATCCGCTTCATCCAGCTTGAGTGCATTCTGCAGTTCTTCTGCCTTGTCTTTGCGGTACCAGACCGGGATGCGGTGGCCCCACCACAGCTGGCGGGAAATGCACCAGTCCTGGATGCCCTCCAGCCAGTGGGCGTAGGTCTTGGCCCAGTGAGCGGGACGGAAAACGATATCGCCGTTGGCAACAGCTTCTGCCGCTTCCTTTACACAGGGGTACTTGAGGAACCACTGCATGCTCAGGCGCGGTTCAATGGGCACATGGGAGCGCTCGCTCATGCCCACGTTGTTGTCGTAGTCCTCCACCTTTTCCAGAAGCCCCTTGGCTTCCAGCAGTTCAATGGATTTATCCCGTGCCACAAAGCGGTCAAGACCATGCAGCTCCGGGCAGCCCGGGCAGTTGATGCGGGCATCCGGCGTGAGGATGTCGATGATTTCCAGATTGTGCTTGGTGCCTACCTCAAAGTCCACCCGGTCATGAGCAGGTGTAATCTTGAGTGCACCGGTACCGAATCCGATTTCCACGTGCTCATCGGCAATGATGGGGATGTCCGCCTCGCAGAGCGGGCGTACCACGGTCTTGCCAATCAGGTGGGCAAAGCGCGGATCGTTCGGGTTGACAGCCACGGCCACGTCGGCCATGATGGTTTCCGGACGAGTGGTGGAGACGAGCAACTGACCGCTGCCGTCGGAAAGCTTGTAACGCACGGTGTAGAGCTTGCTGTGCGTGGGGGTCATGATAACCTCTTCATCAGAGAGAGCGGTGCGCAGTACGGGGTCCCAGTTCACCATGCGGCGACCGCGGTAAATGAGACCTTCCTTGAAGAGCTCCGCAAACACGCGTGCCACTTCCGGTGCATAGACCTCATCCATGGTGAAGCGTTCGCGCTCCCAGTCACAGGAGCAGCCCAGACGCTTGAGCTGTTTGATGATGATGCCGCCGTGCTTGTTCTTCCACTCCCAGACCATGTCCACAAAGGCCTCACGCCCCACATCGTAGCGGGTGCGCGGGGGATTCTCCTTGCCCAGCTCCTTTTCAACGCGGGCCTGGGTGGCGATGCCGGCGTGGTCGGTGCCGGGCAGCCAGAGCACCTCTTTGCCCTCAAGCCGGGCGCGGCGCACCAGAATGTCCTGGATGGTGTTGTTGAGCACATGGCCCATGTGCAGTACACCCGTTACATTGGGCGGAGGAATGACGATGCTGAACGCAGGCTTATCCGTGTGCGGATCTGCGTGAAAACACCCCTCAGACAACCAACGTGTCTGCCACTTCTCTTCAACGAAACCGGGTTCGTACGCCTTGGGCAATTCTATCATGACCCGCCTATCCTAACCTAAAGCAAGCGTCAATGCAAGCGAAATTCCCGTGCATGCCAAACATGAAGCGGGGCTGTGAAAGCAGATTCACAGCCCCGCGGCAAGAGTTTTGTTTACAGACAGTTATTCTCCGTCCGCAGGAGGAGTCCATTCATCCTCTTCCGGAGCCGGAGCCTCATCATCTGCGGTGATGGTGCTGGTGGCTGCGGAATTGGTATCCACCACCGGGGCTCCGGCGGCGGGGTCATAGTCCTTCACCGGTGCGGCATTCTGCATGTTCTTGGCGGAAATGAGCTTGCCCTTGCGCTTTTTGGGAGCGGGCTGGCCTTTGACGACGGTGAAGTCTGAGGTGTCTACCAAGTCATCCAGACCAAAAGCGTAGCGGGCGATATCCGGCAGGGTGTCTTTTACCAGCTCGCGCACCGGGAAGCATGCCTGACCCTCCGGGTTGCGGAGCGTGATGCGGTTGCCTTCCAGACGGTGAATGACGGCGTTGCGGTATACCTTTCCACGGGTGGTGGCGGCATCGCCGATGGAGAGCCCCGTCAGAAGAGAGCGGGCCACGGAGCGGAGCTGGGTGTCATTCTTCAGAATCTCATTCTGCAGTTCAATGACTCGGGCCTGCTCCTTGTCCACGGATGCCTTCTTTTCGTTGATGCGGCGCTTGAGGTCGCTGAGCTGGTCATCCAATCCGGAAAGCCGCTGGCGCATGTGCAGCTGCTCATCTGCATGATAGGCGGCATCGCGCAGCGCATCTCGCTCTTTGCACAGCTCTGCGTATTCCTCCGTGGCAAGCTCCATCTGCGTGGGCACGCGGTAGCGCTCCATTTCGGTATAGAGATACCAGCCGCCGGCTCCCATGGTGCCGGTCAGCAGGGTTACCAGGAACAAATCCAGAAGGCAGCCCCAGAAGCCGCCGCCCCTGCGTTTTTCTGCCTTTGCTTCAGAGCCCTTGTCCGCAGTGGTCTTTTTTGCGTCCTGTTGTTGTGTTTCTTTTGTCGGAGCTTCGGGAGAGGGTTCCTTTTTCGGTTCATCGAGAGGAGTTGCCGGGACAATCACCGCAGCATCCTTATCTTTATCTTCGGGGGAGGGAGAAGGTGTTTCAGACATATCGGTAAGATGGGGGGCTCAGGGACGGCTGTTGGCAACCTGGTTCTGCATCATGCGGAAAGCGGCGTGGAAAGCATCCAGACGGTCCTGCAGCTCAATGACGCGCAGTTTGGTGTCCGTCTCGGTGCGTCCGAGATTGTCCAGCTCTTTGATAGCTGCGGCAATCTCCGCTTCGCGGGCCGTGATGGTTTCGGCGAGTCCGGGCACATCTTCACCGGCGTGTTTGATGAGCGCCTGCATGCGGCTGATTTCGCGGCGCATTTCTGCATTTTGTTCATGCACGGCGCGCAGCTGTTCCGGATCGGTCGGCTTTGGCAGACAGGATGTCATCATCGGCATTGTCGCCAGCGCCAGGCTAAGGCAAACTGGAGTTAAACGTTTCACGCTCTCATTCTCTTCCATTTATTCGTGAGCGTCAAGCTACTTTTGTGTCACATCTCCAATTAGAAAACAAAAAAGGGCTCCTCAGCAGAGGAGCCCGGAGGTAATCAAAGGGTGTAATCTATCAGAAGCTGTCGGCTTCGGAGATGTTCTGACCGTCTGCAGGACGGGGAGCCGGAGCTGTAGGAGTACCCTGCTGTTGCGGGGCGGCGGGAGCTGCAGGCCCTCGGTCAATGATGGTGTCATCCTCGCTGTTGCCGGCAGGGGCAGGCTGCTGATTCAGCGGCTGGCGGGTCTGGGGATCCACCTCCACACCGTTAATGTACATGCGGACGGTTGTTCTGCCAGTGGCATCCACGTATTCGTTAATCTGGATGCACTGCATCACGCCGTTGGCATCCGGCTGCATGACGGTGCGCGTGCGCTGTGCTACAATCTGAGCCTGCGGAGCACCGCCCAGCGGGCAGACGCTGTTGGGCATGGCCAGGGCAGGAGCGGCGGAGCCGTCTGCCGGAGCAGGAGCCGCTTCCGGCTGGGCATTGCGGCGCACCATGCGGCTGCAGGCGCGGATGGGTGTGCCCTCTTGGCCGCCCAGCAGGTAAAGATGGTCAATCTTAAGCACAGCCTCCTCACCGGGCTGCATCTCGAAAATGGTATCCACCACGGAAGCCGGCTGGCCGGGAAGCTCCTTGTTCATGGCAATCGTGAACCGCGTGCCGGCGGTCAGCTGGCCATCTCCATAGCGCACGTACTTGCGGTAGCCCAAGCTGTCGATGACCTCAAAAACTGCCACCTGAACCGTGGACGGTGTATCCTGGTCCACTGTCTGGATGGGCATGTCACGCAGGCCCACAAAGGAAGCACGGACGGTGTTGGAGGCAAGCAAATCACAGTTACCGCGCACGGCACCGGCGTTGGCGGCGGGTGCGGGGTTGATGATATCTGCTGTCAGCGGTGCTGTCAGCGCAAAGGCAAGAATGGCGGTATAGGAAATGATGTTCTTCATGGTCGTATACGTCTGTCTTCTGAGAAGTATACGCCGCGTATGCGGCTGTTCTTTCATTTTTTACGGAAATTATGTAGATTGCCGTAAAAAGACGCGGGTTTCAGGGAAAATAGGAGAATTATTGACGTGTGATGCCTATTCTTAGAGCAATCCAATGACCGTCTGCTGCATCCGGGCAATAAATCAGATAGATGTTTGAAGCCGAGATTTCTTCATCACGTTATGATGCGTTGTTCATAGAGACGCCTTATCTGACCCATAAAACAGGGCAGTTCCGTGTAGTTGTACTTTCCCGGGGGTATCATCGGCAAATAAGCGTCCGGTGCCGAGCCCGTGGAGGGTGTCCGGTGCGCGGAGCCCGCACCATTCGGCCAGAGCAGTGAGCCCGATATGGCTTTCAAGTGCAGAGTTGAGCCACCAGCGGATACCGCGTTGCTCCGCCAGCTGTGCCATGGATTCCGCAGCGGCCAGACCGCCGTGAAGAGATGGTTTGATGACGAGTGCCTGCGGCATGACGGTGTCCAGTAGCCGCTCCGCATCGTTGTGGGCACTTATCAGCTCTTCATCACAGGCAATGCTCAGGGGGGCGCATCGGCAGAGTTCTCTCATTTTCTGCCATTGTCCGGGGCGGATTGGCTGCTCAATGCAGCAGACTCCTGCCGCGGCGAGAGCTTCCAGCTTTTGCCGCGCATCTTCCGGGGAGAATGCCCCGTTGGCATCGACTCGGAGCTCTGCGTGCGGGAATGCGGCGTGTGCTTCACGCAGCAACTGCAGCTCGTGCTCAAAGGGGAGGGCCCCCACCTTGAGCTTCAGACAGGTGAAACCGCGTTGAATCCCGTCCGCCATGGCAGCCAGCATGCTGTCGGCTTTATCCATCCAGATGAGGTGGTGGATACGGATGCCCGTTTCACCGCGGGAAAAGGGCGTATTCCAGCGGGGCCGGTTGGGGCGGAGGGCTTGTGCCAGAGCGCATTCCAATCCGAAGCGTATGGGTGAGGGGATTGCTCTCTCAGTGGGAATGCTGCCTAGTTTTTCCGTTTCCCGACACCAATGGTTCAGCTCTTCCTCCGTGGGCTGCGGCAGCAGCCCGGGCATGGTGCAGCATTCTCCGTAGCCACAGCCGTTTTCTGTGCGGACCTCAATGACAAAGGTGTCGCGTTCCGTAAGCGCCCCCCGAGAGGTCGCGGCCGGACGCCGAAAATGCAGCACCCTTTTCTGCCATTGAATCCGCATCAGGGCATCTTGGGGTATTTGGAGAAATCCGGTTTGCGTTTTTCCAGGAAGGCGCGGGAGCCTTCGTGTGCTTCATCGCACATGTAGAAGAGCATGGTGGCATCTCCTGCCAGTTCCTGAATGCCGGCCTGTCCGTCCAACTCTGCATTGAGCCCGGCTTTGATGAGCCGCAGGGCAATGGGTGAGTGCTGCATCATTTCCTCTGCCCACTGCACATATTCATCCTCCAGCTGCTCCTGCGGCACAACCTTGTTCACCAGTCCCATTTCCAGAGCTTCCTGTGCGTTGTATTTGCGGCAGAGGAACCAGATTTCCCGTGTTTTCTTCTGCCCGATGCAGCGCGCCATGTAAGAAGAGCCGAATCCGGCATCAAAACTGCCTACGCGCGGCCCGGTCTGCCCGAAAACGGCGTTTTCCGAAGCGATGGAGAGGTCGCAGACAACGTGCAGCACATGCCCGCCGCCGATGGCAAAGCCGTTTACTGCAGCAATCACGGGTTTTGGCAAAGAGCGAATTTGTTTCTGCACGTCCAGCACGGAAAGTCTGGGGATTCCGGATTCATCCAGATAGCCACCGTGCCCTTTCACATTCATGTCTCCACCGGCGCAGAAAGCCACGTTGCCTGCACCTGTCAGTACCACCACGGAGATGTCCTGCATCTCTCGGCAGAGTCGGAGGGCATCACTCATTTCTGCTGTGGTCAGGGGCGTGAAGGCATTGCGATAGCGCTCACGGTTGATGGTAATGCGGGCAATGCCGCCGTGCTGCTCAAAGAGGATATCTTGGTATTCCTTTATCTTTGTCCATTCGCGTTTCATACTCATTCGCTGGCAGTGTCGTAAAACTTCTTCAGTAACTCAGCATCCTGCCGGGCATTGGTAAAGACTTCCAGCACCAGCGGCTCAGATGTTGACTCCTGCAGCAGATAGGCGATGCCTTCCGCCAGTTCTGCCTCATTGCGGGCGGCGTGGTAGCCGAATCCGCAGCTGCGGACCCATGCTTCTGCCGTAGCGCGGTGCGGAGCGTTTACCAGCGGGCTTTCCGGGGCGCCGATGGCAGAGAAAATGCCGCCGCAGCCATTGTTCAGCAGGAGAATGCGCACATTCGGGCCGATTTTCGGCATCCACAGCGCATTCATATCATAAAAGAAACTCAAGTCTCCGCAAATCAGCAGTTGCAGGCGGTCATCCGCTCCGGCGAATCCCAGAGCCGCAGATACGCAGCCCTCAATGCCGTTTACTCCTCGGTTACACTCTACCTGCACGCCGTCCGGCAGCGTGAAAAGCTGGGCATAGCGCACGGCTGAGCTGTTGCCCAGGTGCAGAACGGACTCCGCAGGCAGCGCGCTCAGGGCTGCGCCTACTGCGGTCATGCCGCAGAACGGGCCGTCGAACTCCGGCGGAGCTGCGGCCCATCGAGCCGTAAACTCTTCATCTCCATCTTCTGCAAAGGCCGCCAGCAACTCCCAGATTTCATCCGCAGAGCCTTCAATGCTGCGTGTGAGGGCACAGAACGTATCACAGATTTCACCGTCACGGCTGATGTGCCAGTGCTCTTTCGGCGGATGACTGCGCAGCAGTTGTTTGAGCCTCTTGGAAATGACGCAGCCACCCACGGTGATGAGCAAATCCGGTGCCATGTCTTCCGTCCCGCGGCTCAGCAGGGCTTCCGGTCGTGCGCAGAGCAGGGGGGTGTTGCTCAGTTGCTCTCCCACGGTCACAAACTGCTTCTCCGTGACCAGTACGGAAGGTATGACCGCTCCCGGCGGCAGCTGGCCTGCCAGAATCATGCGGCGCGGTAATGCGGCCACCATTTCCAGCAGTTCATCCTCATCATCCGCTGTCATGGCGGATAATTCTGTGCGGCGGATGACTCGCGGGGTCGGCAGAGGGGCTTCCGTGGTGGTGAAAAGCGGTTCACTCAGCGGGATGTTCAGCTGTACCGGCCCGCCTTCTCGGTGTCGCAGTTCCAGCAGAGCTTCATTGATGATTCGGTTAATCACCCACTCGTTTCCTTCCCCTTCCGGCAGGTTGAAAGCGGCGCGCACCAACCCACCGAATGCCCCCGGTTGAGGAAGTGTCTGCCCATCCTGCTGCCCAATCCAGGCTGCCGGACGGTCTGCGGTCAGCAGCAGCAGCGGAATATGACGATAGTAGGCCTCTGCTACGGCCGGATGCAGGTTCAGCACCGCAGAGCCGGAGGTTACGCATACGGCTACGGCATCCTGAGCCTGCACTGCCCAGCCAAGTGCCGCAAATCCTGCGCTGCGCTCATCCACCACGGGTCGGCACTCAATACCCGCAGCTTCCAGTGTCAGCGCAATCGGCGCATTGCGGCTGCCGGGGCTGACCACACAGCGTGTCACGCCGTGAGCCCGCATCAGCGCCACCAATTCGCGCAGCGTGCTCTTATTGCTTGTGGCAGACATGTTTCAGCCTGTTCTCCGGCACTTATATCCTGCGCCGGATAATCAAATTATTTCTGCTTTTTCTGACAGGGCTTGCTGAGCACCGCTGTCAGTGCTTTGCTCATGGCTTCAGATTCATAGCAGTTCACCTGAGCCATCTGCACCACGGATACCAGGAAATTGTGCACCGTTTCCTGGACTTCCTTCTCATTGATGTTGGCTCGCACCAGCTCCTCCTGCTCACGGGTCAGGGCAGGAATGTTTTCTGCCTGGTTCTGCAGCTCCTGCATGCGTGCTGCTATTTCCAGTACTTTTCCGGCAGCCTCGTCCGCTGTCGTTTTGTTTTGTACTGTCTCCAGTGTGGTGGTAAGCTCCCGGAGTACCAGCAGAATGTTTTTGCTGACTTCCACATGATTCCGGGTTTGCTCTGTCAGCTCCTCGGTCGGGGCTGCAGGGCTCTGAGTTGTCTCAGCGACTTCCTGTGCAGACAGGTTGGCGCACAGAACGGCGCAGCTGAGTACGGCGGTGAAGGTGGTCTTCATGGTTGATAGTATTTATTTCGGAAAACCTAAAGGTTAACTCGTGTGAATAGTAACGCGTTTTTGTGAATAAGTCAATGCTGCATTTTCAGAATTATGACATAGGGCGTCAGGATAATCTAATGATTGTGTTCTGAATGATTTTTCTGTGTAATGGTATGAAAGAAAAGACCGCCGCCTTCCGTAGGAAAGCGGCGGTGAAAAGAGGAGCCTTAGGCGGCATCAGAAGCTGTAACGGACAGAGCCGTTGAGCGACTGGTCCACCTGGTCTTCGCGCGCATCCACATAGTAGAAGGCGCCGAAGCTCCAGCTTTCATCAATGAGCCAGTTAACACCCACGCTGATCATGAAGGAGCTGCGGTCGGGTGAGTAGCCGCTGATTTCCGTATCATAATACCCGTTGGAGCAGCGCACTCCGGGTACGGTACGGGAGATGTCATTGATGTAGGCGAAGGTGAATTCGGGAGCAACGACACCGCCGTCACTGAGGCCGTAGACGCCGCGAACGGTGACACCGATGGGCAGATTCCACAGCTGCATGCTGCCGTCCTTGTAGTCACGCTTGCCGCCGATGTAGCGCTCGGTGAAGTCATCCTGGGAGACATGACGGTAGGTCAGCCCGATGAAGGGGGAGACGGTGAGGGTATCGGATACCTTCACGTTCCAGGCGGCACGCAGCCCTGCGCTGAAGACGCTTTCCTTCCAGTCTGCTTCACCTGCCGTGTTGGCAATCATCGTGCGGGCTTCGTTGTCTACCATGCCATAACCCATGTGGGCATTGAGGCTGAAGCTGTTGTCACCCATCTGTCTGACGTATTGAGCCGTGAGAACGGGCATGATGGCTTCTTGATCCACCTCAGTGGGGTTGTTCTTGGCCGTGTAGGTGCCGAAGCTTTGGCCGAAGGCGAGTCCGCCGCGGAAAGATTCGGTAAAGGCATGCTGCAGGCCGATGCCATAGCCGCCGCTGTTGAAGTCGTAGCCGGCGGTATCATCGGAAACGTGCAGGAACGTGCCAAAAGCACCGCCCCACCAAGTGGTCTGGCCGGGAGTGCCAATCATGGCCTGGCTTTCGGCAAGCCGTGCAAAGTCCTGCATCACGGCGGCGGCGGCCCACATGGTGTTGGCCATGTGCACGCTGTCTTTGCCGGCCAGCATGGAGAGAGCTTCCTCGCTGAGGGCGCCGTTGAGGGTAAGTGTGCCGGAACTCCAGGAAAGGGTGGCGTCATCCAGCAGGCCCATTTCATCCTCCAGCTGCAGGGCAAAATTGCCGGTGCCGTTGGTTTGAGTGGCCTTGATAAGGTCAATGGAGAAGGGCTCTGCGCCGGCTTCCACGATGCCGGTGGTCACATCCACGGCCACATTGACCGTGCCGCTCAGGGTAAGGCTTTCCACCTTCATCTGCGAGTGTCTGCCGCTGCCGGTGCTGTTGGCAGAGGCAGGACGCAGGCCGTCTACGCTGAAGGACAGGGTGGAACCGCTCTGCAGTTCCAATGCCTTGTGACTCTGGAATCCTGGGCTGTTGCCGATGTGCAGATAACCGCCGCTTTCCACCACGGTATCTGCAAAGATGCCGCTGCCGAATACCTTCGCGCCGCCTGCCACGGTGAGCTTGCCGTTGAGCTTGCCGTTGTTGATGGCGGTTGTGCCGCGGCTCATCTGCACCGGGCCGGTGATAATGCCTTCATTCAGCAGTGCGGAACCGGATGCCATGTCGATACCGGCGTTTACCTTGCCGTAGTTGGTGAGCTTGCTGCCCTTGGCGGCCAGAGTCACTCGGCTGTCGCCGCCCTTACCCAGGGTGGCA
This sequence comes from Akkermansia sp., assembly GCA_045635265.1. Lineage (GTDB taxonomy): Bacteria > Verrucomicrobiota > Verrucomicrobiia > Verrucomicrobiales > Akkermansiaceae > Akkermansia. Next base: position 48,756 of record JAZRBU010000004.1, on the reverse strand, counting down.
TCTGTGCCGACGGTGAGCACACCGGCGTTTACGGTGGTGTCTGCTGCGGAATAGGTCTTGCCGCCCAGCGTCACGTTGGAGCCGGAGCTCAGAATCAGGTTGCCGCCGCTGATGTTGTAACCCATCGTGCCGCTGCCGGTGATGGTGAAGGATTGGTCGGCTCCCAGTTTCACGGTGCCGCTGTTGCCCTTGAAGACGCTGTTGTTGAGCAGGCTGTTGCTCAGAGCAGAGGCATCTGCCGTGCCACCCTGCATTTGAACGGGATTGGAGACAGACGGAGTTGTTCCTTCTCCGCCCAGTGTCAGGATGCTGCCTGCTCCGGCTATCAGGGAGGGAATCTCAGGCTCCGGGGTGGGAGTGGGAGATGGTGACGGGGACGGTGAAGGCGAGGGAGACGGGGAGGGAGACGGCTCCGGCGTCACGGTGTTTTCCCAGGAGCCATCGCGCAGGTAGATGTATATCATGCCGTCCTCTCCGGCTTCTGAGTAGAACTCTCGGTCCGTGACGGCGCTGAAGGTCAGCTGCTCATAGCCCTTAAAGTCATAATTGCAGTCGCAAATGTAGGTGTAGTAATACGGTTTGAGGTTTTTTACAGATTGCTCACTGACCTTACCGCAGATGATGAGCGCATCCTGAGCGCTCGGCAGTTTTTTGTTTTTGCCCGTAAGCTGTGCAGCTACGGAGTCGTGCAGCTGTTTCAACTCCTGCAGGGTGAGGTCTTCCTCTGCATAGAAATCAACTTCAAAGACGACCGGGGTCGGATTGGAGACCGTGAGGGTGCCGGTGATGGTCAGCTGAGGATAAGATACGGTTGACGTGTAGTCATTGTATGGATTCTTCTTATCATAGTACACGAGCGTATCGGTATCCAGGGAACAATCTGCGGAGAATACCAACGGTGTAGCGAGCCTTACGCGGTTAAGCTGCGCAATCGTATTCGCGGAAACACCGGGGTTTTTGGCAAGGTTTTCTTCCCATGTGGCGTTTTCATCATAGAAGTAACTAACAGAGCCGTTGCCGTAGGTCTTTGCTCCGCTGATGGTGACATTGCCTTCTATCTTGCCGTTGTCGTAAACATCCAGGCGGCTTTCTGAGCTGAGCTTCAGGTTTTTGGCGACAATGGTGGGCAGATTTTCTCCGTACGTGCCTGCCAATTCATAGTCACAGTCTTCCAGTGTTGCATCTCGGAGGTCTACGTTGCCGTAACCGGCTCTTACCATGCAGTTCTTGAGTGTTGCTTTAATGGTGCTGGTGCCTTCCCCCATAGGTTCTATGTACATATTTTCCAGCGTGATACCATCACCGATGGTAGAACCTGATGATATGTACAAATACAACTCAGACTGAATGTTCATGCGACCGTATCCCAGTTGGTCATCGCATCTTTTTGCCGTCAGTTTGCCGTTTCCGGTGAGGGTGCCTCCTTCTTCCCAGTATATTTCTGAGCAGCTGATTCCGTTGTCATACTCATCTCCGTCCACCTGGTCATCCGGCCAGGAGAGGGTGGTGTTCAGGACGAGATCCCCGGAAAGTCGGTATTCGGCATAGTAATCATCGTATTGCTGCGGAGTGTACCCTTGATCATAGCTGGTCCACTCAGTGGCGGCGGGAAGAGCCTGCGCTGCCAGCAGTGCCGTCAGCAGCAGTTTAGGAAGAATCGGTTTCATGAGATAAGACGGTTTTGTTGACGTGCGGAATATCCCCACACTATCGGCCAGTATACCACCTTTTTTTCTCCAGTCCAGCAGAAAGTTGCCACTCTCATTATTTGAAATAGCACGATTTTATCCTTGTATGGTAAAGGGAAAAAGTGTAGAGTGTAAAGAGTCAACAGTTGTATCAAGCCTTATGATGAAAACAACCCTTTCCTGTACGCTTTTTTTGCTGGCTATGGGCGGTTTGCTGCCGGTTGCGGCGGAATCATCCCCTGTTTCTGCCGCTGTGTCTGAGCTGCCGACACCTGTTATCCGGGAAGCGGATGACGGCAGGTATTACTCTCGCATGGAGAAAGGATATGCTTTGGTGATTGATTTTCCCGTGCCGATGATAGCGGATGCGGCCGTAGGCGGCACGGAGCGGCCGGAGTGGCTGCGGCTCAGCCATGATGATGCGGCGGAGACGCAGTGGATGAGCAATTCCCGACTGCGGGTGACCCTGAAAAAGGACCTGCCGGTGTTGCAGGTTTTTCGCGTGGAGGTGCCGGAAGGACTGATCGGGCGGAACGGTGAACGAATTCCCGCGAGTGTGGCATGTTTTCCTACTTCTTCTTACAACTGCTATGCCTCAGAACGCTGCTCGAACGGAGATTTGGTCATACGTTTGCACGATGAGGATTTTGCGGCTCCTCTCCTCGAACGTATGAGGGAAGTGTACTATGAGCAGGGTGGAGAGCGCCGCCGCCTGTCAATCCGGCCTGCCACGGTGGGAGATGCGCTTGCCGATTGGGATGTGTACAACAGAGTATGCCATGGCAATCTGGATGATGAGCTGAAGAAAGAGGCGATGCAGCACCCGGCGGAGGAAGAGCTGCAGAATATCTGGGTGCTGGAGCTCCCTGCGGTCAGCCTTACTGCCGGCTCCATACCCGTGATGCTGCCGAGGGCCGAATGGAATCGTGAGAAACAAGTGTATGAGGATGAGCAAATAGACAGCATTGCTCGCCCTCGCTTTTCGTTTGTTCTCACCAACACCTGTCGGGATGAATCTCGCTACGATATGACTCTCCGTTTCGGACTTCCCGCTGCGGATGAGTCGCCGGAAACGCTGGTCGGGCGGTTCAAATGGACTTTGCGTCCTGTAGAGGGTACGGATGAGGATTGGCAGCCTTTGGAGTGGAAGGACGGGGCTCTCCGTGCTACGGTACAGGGCAGGGAGGTGGTCATTACCCCCGGGGAGGTTAAGAAGGCGACTCTGCGGCTGTCGGATGGACGGAGTGTTACCGGTTGCAAGCAGCTCGCTCTGACGGCTCAGACCGGGGGCTTGGAACTGCGGGTGCATCTGGAGGGAATCTACGAGGGGATAGTGCCGCATGCGGAGGATAATCCCCCGGACAATACGGAGGACGTGACGGTGCTGCGCCCTCGGGTGCCTTACATATACACGGATGTGAATGCCAATCATCTGCAAATGCGCGGCAGTACAACCATCCGTTGCCGTTATGGCAGAGTGACCGGCGGGCACATACGTGTTTGGAAACTGCGCAGCGAGGGCGCGGATGTGGTGCGGCTGCTGACGGATTATGAAAAGCTCTACACCGGCTCTAAACTCGATTACTGGGAAGAAAATAAGCGACGGGAGTCGCGCAAGGCTGCGGGGCTGGATGAGAAGAAGCCGGAGCATCACCGCCTTGCCACGGCGAATCTTCCCGGCGTTGTGGCTACTGTAGAACGAGCTTTGCCCGGTGGCGAGGAGGGAGAGCTGAAGCTGCCCCTCACGGAGTTATTCCCGCAGCAGCCTGTGGGTGGCTTCTATCTGGTGGAAGTGGAGGGAAAACCGCTGCGGGAGAGCAAGAATCCCTGCTTCAATCAGGGATTGGTACAGGTGACTGACTTGGGGTTGCTCTGGAAGACGAACGGAGCCCGCCTTTTTGCCTGGGCCTATCATCTCAGTACCGCCAAGGAGGTGGAATCTGCCCGGTTGCGCCTGTTTGACAAGTCCGGCCGTGTCTTGGCTGAGCTTCCTGTGCAGAGAGGACTCGCAGAGGGTGAAGTCCCGGCGGCGACACGCTTTTTGCAGCTCGTTACCGAGGATGACTGCATGACGGTGCCGTATGATGTTGCGAAGGCTCATAATAATGAACACCAATTAGGATGGTGGAGGAACCGGCAGCTTGTGGAAGCCGGAATTTCTCCGGCTTCTCTGCCGCGTCCGCTTGTTTATCTCTTCACGGACCGCTCCCTCTACCGCCCCGGCGAGACCGCGCACATCAAGGGGATTGTCCGCTGGATAAAGGATAACCAACTTATGCTTCCGGAGGTGGAGAGCATCAAGGCGACCGTGACGGTGAACCACCGCGAGCAGATGTCTCAGGCGGTAGAGGTGCAGCCGGACGGCACGTTCACGCTGGAGGTTCCCACGGAGACGGTGGGTGCCTATACTGCTAATTTCAAGCTGGTGTACAAGGGAGATGCGGATGAAGGCAGTCCGGATAAGGCGGTGCTGAAAGGAGTGAGGCTTGAAGATGTGAGCCTGTCCCGTTCTGCCTCCGTTTCCTGGCCCTGCAAGGAGTTCCGGCGCAATGAATTCGAGGTGGAAAGCAAGATTCAGGTTCATGAGAATGCGAAAATGGTGACGGTGGAAGCCTCTGCGGTCAACTTTACGACCACCCCGGTGGCCGGGGGCAAGGTGGAGTGGGCTCTCAGGACAACGCCTCTGAATTTTTACCCGAAACAACCGCAGTTGTTCGGCTTCCGCTTCGGGGCGCATGCGTCTGATTCCTGGGAGTATTTTTACAACTATTACAATGGGATTGAGGAGGCGGATGCCTCTGATTACAAGTCAGTATCCGGTACGCTGGATGCACAGGGCCGGGGGCTGGTGAACTTTGCATTGCCGCAGCCGGAATATCCCGCCTGCAGGCGGATTGAATCTACCGTAACCGTGACGAACGGCAATGAACAGAGCATACGCAGTGTACAACAGACCACTCTGCATCCGGCCGCGGTATATGGTGGTATTCGCCCGGAATCCAAGCTGGTGAAGGCGGGCGGTTCTCTCCCGGTGGAGCTGGTGGCCGTGAATACGGATGGCTCTACCTGGAGCGGGGACCCGCTGACTGCGGAAATTAAGGTGAAGCGTACGGTTTTCCGCCCATACCGCTATGGTTCTTTCTTCCGTTCCACTGTCCGCAATGCGGAGGAGGAAACGACGGAGAGCCGCATCGCTGTATCGCTGACCGGCACGCCGCAGAAATTGGAGATTCCCGTGGAGCGCGCCGGACGCTATGATATTGAATTACGCGGGCGCGATGCCGATGGCCGTGAGTTTTTCAGCTCCACCCGTCATTATGTGTGGGGAGAAGATGAATCCCCCTGGGAGTACCTGAACGGCAATGAGCTGAAGTTGCTGCCCGATAAGGAGCTGTACAGCCCCGGGGAGACGGCTCGGGTGTTGGTGCAGACCTCTGTGGATGCCGAATTGCTGGTGACTGTGGAGCGCGGCGGTGTGCTGCGTCATTTCCGCCGTGTGGTAACGGTGGCGAATCCTGTGTTGGAGGTTCCGGTGGAAGCATCTGATGCTCCGTTGGTGTATGTGAGCGTGAGCCTGGTGCAGAACAACGGAGCCCGTGCGGCAGACGGTAAACCGCTGCTCAAGCTCGGCACCTGTCGTCTGGCGGTAGAACCTCTGGAGAAAAAACTGACTGTGTCTCTGTCTGCTCCTCAGCAGAGCCTGCTTCCCGGGGATGACTGCCGGGTGAGCGGTGTGGTGAAGGCTGCCGATGGCAAGCCGGTGGCAAATGCAGATGTCACGCTGTACGCGGAAGATGAAGGAACGCTGCAGGTGATGGGCTATCGGCTGCCGGATCCGTTACGCTTCTTCTACGGCAACACGGGACGAGAGCTTGCCGTGGCAACCTGTTCTGCGCAGGAGTTGCTGGTGAGTGAGAATCTGGGTAAGCGCTACTTCGGTAATAAAGGCGTGTTTATCGGTGGCGGTGATGGAGGTGATTATGCTCATTCGGTGCCGGATGCCGTGGTGGATTATCTTCGCAAGGATTTTAATCCCTGTGCGCTCTGGCTGGGCTCTGTCCGTACGGATGCAGAGGGACGTTTCTCTGCTGTCTACAAGAACCCCGATACTCTGACCCGCTACCGGCTCATGGCTGTTGCTTCTGCCGGGGATAAGTTCGGCGCGGCGGAGTGCAGCTATCATGTCACTAAGCCCGTGATGCTGGAGCCCGCTGCTCCCATGAGTGCCGCCGCAGGGGATGAGGTGGTAGTGCCGGTCACGCTGAGCATGTTGCCGGAGGAGCTGCCCGAAGCGGCAGATGGTGCCGCTGTGCGCTGGCGGGTTTCCATCTGCGGCTCGAATGTTGAGCTGCCGTTGACCTCACAGTCCGTCAGCCTGAGCGGCAAGACCCCCGTGACGATTCATTTCCCGGTGAAAGTGAAGGATGCCGGCCCCGTGAGCCTGCGTTGGAGTGTGCAGGCGGAATCTGCTCAGCCGGGAAGCGTGTCGGCGCGCTGCCGTGACGCCGTGGAGCTGAGCTTTGATGCCGTGCTGCCCACGCCGCATATCCGTGAGCATTTCCATGCCGTGCTCCAACCCGGTCAGACCGGAAGGCTGAAGAATTGGATTCGGCGTGATTATCGTCCGGAAACCCGGGTGGAGCTGACCTTCTCTACCTCACCGCTGGCCGGGTTGGAGTACCCGCTGCAGTACCTCTTTACCTATCCTTACGGGTGCAGTGAGCAGATTTGCTCTAAGGCACTTCCGTGGCTGATGTGGGAGGAGCTGCAAACGCTTTTCGGTATCCGTTTCCCGGAGTCTCTGAAAAAGGAGCGCGTTTTGTCCGATGCGGAGTCCCTCCTGCAAAGACGTCAACTGCCCTCCGGCGGCTACCGCTATTGGGATGGTTCTTCTCAGGAATCCGTCGATTATTCACCCTATGTGATATTGGTGCGGAGCCTGATATCAGGGCGTAACTGGCAGGACCTGCGTTATCTGAGAACCTGTGTCAGCGAGGGCAAGGGGAATGACTTCATGGCGCTGCTGGTGCTGGCAATGATGAATCAAAATACGAGTTCTGCGGTGGATACGGTGCGCAACCGCGCCCGTCACCGCAGGATGGAGCTGTCCCCCCAACAGAAATGGATACTAGCTCTGGCCGCCCTGCTGACAAAGCATCCGGAGTCTGACGCCCTTCTGAAAGAGGCTGAAACGGCGCAGCCCCGGCAGTGGGATGACTGCCATTTGCCGCCCATTCAGGCCTTACAGTGCCTCTGCGCCGTCCATGCCGATGCGAAATCTCCTGCCACGGAAGAAAAACTGCGAAATTATGTGATGGATGAGCTTGGCTCATATTCCACCTGGCGCAGCGCGTGGATGGTGCTGACATCTGCCCTGTATGCAGAGATGGCAGGCGTGGCGGAGACTCACGCCCGAGTGAACGGGAAGGCTCTTGCCGCCGCAGAGCCGTATCGCCATGGTCTGACAGCCGGGAACGGGGATGCCCGTTTTACGGCGCAGGAGAATCCTGTGTATGTATACGGCAAGTCGGAAGGGTTCCTCCGTCACCGGCAACCGGAGCAGGTGGTGGACCGTGGATTCCTGGTGCAACGGCGCTATGAGTGCCTGCAGCCGGATGGTACTTGGAAACCGACCGGGGTATTCCGCGTGGGTGATGTGGTGCGGGTGACCGTAACGGCCCGCGCCACCGGTGACCGGAGCAACTTCCGCTATATTGCCGTAGAGGACCGTCTGCCGTCTGCCTTCGAGGTGGTGGACCCGGATTTGGTTTCGCAGGCTCTGCCTCCCGGTATCAGGCATACAGTCGACCGTTGGAGCGCTTTAGCCGCAGGGACACATCGTGAATATCTGAAAGACCGCGTTCGTGTGTTCTCTGATAACTGGGCGAACCGTGATGCAATGGAGGTGTGTTATGTGGCTCGGGTGGTGCGCAGCGGCAAGGTGACGGCTCCCGCCGCCAAGGTTGAGCTCATGTACCGCCCGGAGGTGCATGGCCTGAGTATTCCGCATCAATTTGAAGTGCAGGCGCGGTGAAGATTCGGCGCAATATCATACGTGTTGCAGGGGTGCTGTTCTGCACCGCTGCGGCGGTGTATTATCTGCTGCCTTTCTTTGTGGATGCCCCGGAACTGCCCCCGCCGCCGGATGCACGGGTGACGGACAGGCATGGGACGGTGCTGGGCTTTGTGCCGGGAGCAGACGGTTACCGCTGCCAGCCCTTGGAGCAGCTGCCGCCGATTCTTGTGCGGGCTGTTTTGGCTGCGGAAGATAAGCGTTTCTTTCGCCACGGCGGGGTGGATGTGCTGGCTTTGGCTCGTGCGCTCCGGCAGAATCTGTGCGGAGAGGGTAAATCCGGAGCCAGTACCATCAGCATGCAGGTGGTCAAGCTGTACAGCCCGCCCGCCCGCCGTACGCTGTCAGCCAAGCTGAGGGAGATGCTTCAGGCTCGCCGACTGGAGATGCGCTATGGCAAGGATGAGTTGCTGCGGGCCTATCTCAACCGTGCGGATTTCAGCAACCTGTGCCGTGGTGCAGAAACGGCAGCTCAGTTTTATTTCGGCAAGAAAGCCGAGGAATTGAATGAGGCTGAGGCCGCCTTGCTGGCCGGATTGCTGAAAGCTCCCACGCAGCTCAATCCGCTGCGTTATCCGGAGGCCGCTCTTCGCCGTCGCAACCGTATTCTTGCTGCCATGGGCGGAGATATTGCCGCCCCATTGGGAGTGGCGGGGCGCAGCATTAACGCCCCGGCAGCTGCCTGCGGCAGAGCAGGGCAGCTCACGCTGGACGGAGACTTCCAGACCCGCTGTGTCGCTATTGCCCGAGAGGAAATTGAACGTCTGCGTGAGCGCAATGTTTCTCAGGCTGCTGTGCTTGTGGCAGATAACCGCAGCGGAGAAATTCTGGTGTCTGTGCCTGCGGCCTTCCCGGAGAGCTCGCGCGGCGGTGCCCTCAATGGGGTGGTGACTCCGCGTTCTGCCGGCTCTACGCTCAAGCCCTTTGTTTACCTTATGGCTTTCCGGCATGGGGCATGGCCGGGAACTGTGCTGGCGGATATCCCCACCCTGTACCGCAGTGCGGATGGAGTGCAGGCCCCCGGAAATTACAATGACCGCTATCACGGGCCCATTACCATACGCCGGGCACTGGCCTGTTCCCAGAATATCCCGGCACTGGAGGCGTTGGAACGATTCGGCAGCGTGGAGGAACAGCTGGAGCTGCTGCGTTCTGTTGGCTTTCGTGTGCCCGGCTCGGCAGAGGAATACGGCCTTGGGCTGGCGATAGGCAATGCCCATATCACTCTGACGGAACTGGTTCAGGCATATAGCACTCTGGCACGCTGCGGAATCTTCCTGCCGCTGCAATCGCGGCTGCCCTTGGCCTCTGCGGAGCCCCGTGAGCTGTTTCCCGCCGTTGACTGTTACCGCATTGCCGATATCCTCAGCGATTCCTCGGCTCGGTCGGCAGCGTTCGGCCCGGCTCCGGCGCTCACCTTTCCTTTCCGCGCGGCTGCCAAGACCGGTACTTCCTCCAATTTCCGTGATAACTGGTGCGTGGGCTTTACCTCAGAATATACCGTCGGCGTGTGGGTGGGGAATTTTGACAATACCCCCATGCAGGAGGTATCCGGTGTGAGCGGTGCAGGCCCCATCTTCCACCGTGTCATGCTGCTGCTGCATGAATCCCGCCCCGCCTCGTTCCCTGCCTGTCCGCCGCAGCTCTGCCGGGTTGATATCGATACCCGCAATGGCTGCAGAGCCACGGCATCAACGCCGGATTTCTGCCGCATGGCTGAGCTGGCAACCACGGAAGACGTGGCCCGACTGCCGCAGGGGAAATATGACAGCGAGGGCCGAGCCGTGCTGTCCTCCCGATATGCTGAGTGGTATGCAACCTGTCCGTACAGGCATCTCTATGTCACGAATGCCGCAGGCCCGACGGAGCGCCGCCCCTCCATCCTCATCCCGGCGCACGGAAGTACTCTTACTCTTGACCCCTCGCTGCCCGGCAGCGGTGATTTGGTCGAGCTCCGTTCCACTCTCCCGGCGGCGTCTGCCACCTGGCATTGCGATACCCTGCAAATCATACACCGCCACGGCAAGTACTATGCCCGTCTTACTCCCGGAGTGCATACCCTCCGTGTTTCCGCTCCGCCGGAGCTCCGCGCCCAATCCACTTTCCGCGTCGTTGCGGATTGATTATTTGTACCGATTCGGTTGAGAATATCGGATGTAACGCGAAAGTGTGAGGAAGAATGAGGCGTAACATAAAAAAAATCAATACATAGCGGAAGATAAGCTGTTTTGCTTGACCGAGGGGGTAGTATGGTGTATGGTAGGCGGCGGTTAACAAACATCTGCCTGATATGATGAGGAACCCCTTTTTTCGGAGTTGTGTGGCGGGGCTGCTGATGGCGGCTTTGATGAATAGCTGTTATTTTAATTCAACGGGGCGGCTGTTGGATAAGGCTCGCTATGAGGCCCGCGCTAATACGGCAGATTTGAAAATATCACCCAACCCTGTGGTGTATACTAACGGAACGGAATACTACATTGAGCTGCCACGTTATCGTTACGGTAAGCCGGTTCGTTTGCAGTACGAGCTTTCCGAACAATCTCAGGAACCCGTTTCGGAGAAGCGGGGAATGGGGCTCTTCCGTATTCCCGCCGACTATGCTCAATACCTGACGGGGCAGGGCAAGGGGGCAAAAGAGCCTCTCTTCCTGGAGGAAGTGACGGATGCAGCGCTGGTGAAAACACAGTGCCGCGCATTGCCTGTCGTAAAACTGGCGGGCGATAAGATGGTGACCTATACGTATGAATCCCCGAATGCCGGACTGATTCGCCTAGTTGCCCCATTCAACTGGTTGCTGGTAGATTTGCCCGTGACGGTTCTGGAAAACGGCGTTATTATTGCTGCCTTTGCCGGGGTCCTTTATCTGGCAATGGAGGATGATGACTGCGATGATGATTGAGATGACCATCATCACCACCGTCATCACCGCAAACACCGTCACCACCATCGGCACCATTGATGGCTGCTGAAAGCAGGTGCAAAAAAATCCCCCCCGAACCATCGCTGATTCGGAGGGGGATCGGAAGATAAAAATCAGAACTTGTAGTTATCGCCGTAGCCGAAGTGTTCGGCAACGTAATCCACGTCCTTGTCGCCGCGACCGGAGCAGTTGGCAAGGATGGCGCCTGTGCCCATTTCACGGGCCTTGCGCATGGCGAATGCCACGGCGTGGGCGCTTTCCAGCGCGGGGATGATGCCCTCATAGCGGGTGAGCTTGAAGAAAGCATCCACGGCTTCTTCATCACTGACGCTTTCGTATTTCACGCGGCCGATGTCGCGCAGGTGAGCGTGTTCCGGGCCCACGGAGGGGTAGTCCAGACCGGAGGCAATGGAGTATACGGGGGCGGGGTCTCCGTTTTCATCCTTGAGCATGATGGAGTTGAACCCGTGCATGATGCCTTCTTCACCAAACTGCATGGAGGCTGCGTGGTTGCCGGGTTCTGCACCTTTGCCCAGCGGCTCGACACCGTATATGTCTACCGGGTCGTTGAGGAAGGCCGGGAACATGCCCATGGAGTTGGAACCGCCGCCCACACAGGCGCAGACCACGTCCGGCAGGATGCCGGTCATCTCCAGAAATTGGTCACGGGCTTCGTTGCCGATGACCATCTGGAAGTCGCGCACCATCATGGGGAAGGGATGCGGCCCCAGCACGGAGCCGATGCAGTAGATGGCTGTCTTGTAGTCACGCAGGTAGGCTTCAAACGCGGAGTCCACGGCTTCCTTGAGCGTCTTGAGCCCGTGAGAGACGCAGACCACATTGGCACCCAGCATCTTCATGCGGGTTACGTTGGGGGCCTGCTTGGCAATGTCTACCTCGCCCATGTGGATTTCGCATTCCAGACCGAAATAGGCGGCAGCGGTGGCAAGAGCCACGCCGTGCTGGCCGGCACCGGTTTCGGCAATAATCTTCTTCTTGCCCATGAACTTGGCCAGCAGACCCTCACCCATGCAGTGGTTGAGCTTGTGGGCACCGGTGTGGTTCAGGTCTTCGCGCTTGAGGTAAATCTGCGCTCCTCCGTTGAGTCTGGAAAGCCGCTCACAGTGGTACACCGGAGTGGGACGCCCCTGGAATTGCTTGCGGATGCGGCGCAGCTCGCTGATGAACTGGGCGGAGTGGCAGATGCTGTTGTAGGCCTCGGTAATCTCCTTGAATGCGGGCTCCAGCTCTGCAGGGAGGTAGGCACCGCCGAATCGGCCGAAGTAGCCGTTCTTGTCGGGATAATGGCGAAGATAAGTGCGAAAATCCATATCGGCCGGCATATTAGAGCATTTTGGTGCGCCGTGCAAGGATTTTTCGCGGCTTGCGGGCATTTCTGTGGTGTTTTTGGTATTCATTTTGCTGTATATGTGTGTTGAACGGTGAGAAATGGGGGAATAAAAAAAGACCTGCCGTAAGTTCGACAGGTCCGCGATTCGGTGATGTATTATCTTTGTTTGTCCAAATGCATAAACTCCGTGTCCCTTACGACGCTGCGCGCTGCAAGGACCACCACCAACGGTTACTGATGCTAACGGAGTTCATGTTGTATCAACCGTGCTTATTGTGTACCCGGTTGTTGAAATTGTCAAGAAAAAACGCAGGACGCGGCGGGCATCTCCTCTATCAGGGCGTCTGCGTGAGCGGCTCTTCCCACTCCGGCAGCTCATGGCCGATGAGCCAGGGCTGGTACTCTGCGGGAATGGGGGACTGCAGGGCAATGCGCCGTCCGTCTGCCGGGTGGTTGAATGCCAGTCGCCAGGCGTGCAGCATCAGGCGGCCGGGTTTTGCTTTCTGTCGCTGGGGATGCGCATAAATCGGGTCGCCCACCAGAGGATGCCCCAAGTGCAGCATGTGCACACGGATCTGGTGGGTGCGCCCCGTGTGAAGGGTGCACATTACCAGAGATGAGTCTGTGGCGGCATCGTAATGCAGCACCTGCCAGTCTGTAATGGCCGGTTTGCCGGAGCCCGGGTTCACCACGGCCATTTTGAGCCGGTTTACCGGGTGGCGGCCAATGTTGGTGAACACCGTGCCGCCGTCTTCCTTCGGGCGGCCCTGAACAACGGCCAGATATATCTTGCCCGTATCGCGGTTGGCAAATTGGGTGGTGAGAGAAAGGTGCGCTGCGTCGTTCTTGGCCACCACAATGCAGCCGCTCGTGTCTTTGTCCAGACGGTGGACGATGCCCGGACGCTCCACCCCGCCGATGCCGGATAAATCTCCGCAGTGGAACAGCACGGCATTTACCAGAGTGCCGTCCGGATTGCCCGCCGCCGGGTGAACAACCATGCCGCTCTCTTTGTCGATGACGATGACATCTCTGTCTTCATACAGCACGGAGATGGGGATGTCCTGCGGCTGTGCTTCCGCCGGTTCCGGCTCCGGGATGGTTACCTCGATGCGCATGCCGCGCTCTACCGGTGTTTTTGCCTTGGTGGCCTTGCCGTTGAGGGTGATGGCGCCTTCTTTGATGAGGGCCTGAATGCGGGCGCGGGAGAGCTCCGGCAGTTGTGCTGCCAGAAACTGGTCCAAGCGTGTCCCGAAGGAGTCTTCTACGATAATCAGCATAGTGCAGGGAAACCGGGAAAACAAACTTACATACCCGTCGGGTTATCCAGAAATACGACCGGAAGCCCGAATCGCTCCGACAGTAGCTCACCCAGCGCCTTTACGCCGAATGTCTCTGTGGCATAGTGCCCGGCAAAGAAGAGATTCATGCCCATGTCTTCTGCGGTGTAGGTGACCCAGTGATTTTCTTCTCCTGTGAGGAATGTTCTGAATCCCAGTTTCTGAACCGCATACAACTCCGGACCGCCGCCGCCGGAACAGATGACCACACGGCCTGCCGGCTCATCCGGTGTCTGCATGGACCCGGTGATTTCACTGCCGGTCACTTCCGCATAGCGGGCGCGCAGCTCTGCCACCGTGCCCGGGAACACCCCGGAGAGGCAATACTCCAGCTCCTGCTGCGTTTCCTGCAGCCCCAGTGCCTGCGCCAGGCGGGCGTTGTTGCCAAGCTCAGGATGCACATCCAACGGCAGATGCGCGGAGTACACGGCCAGATTGGCCTGCAGGCAGGTTTCTACCTTGCGTTTCCACCAGCCGGTGAGCGGGCGCAGCCCGCACCAATACAGGCCGTGGTGCAGCACCAGCAAATCCGCCCCGGCTGCTACGGCTGCGTCCAGCGTGCGTTGGGAGCCATCTACCGCCAGAGCCACTTTGTGTACCTCTCCGTTGTTTTCCACCTGCAGACCGTTGAGCGCAACAGGCGCATCCTTGACATCTTTCACTCGCAGTGTGGTATCCAGCAGATTTACGATATCCTCAAGCTTGGTCATGATTTCAGAAACAGATAAAAATCAGTAAAAAGTCGTTTTACGGCATCAATCTTCTGCCGTGGGCATGCTGCGCTGGCGGATTTCGCGGTGCAGGCGGCGGTTGAACTCGCCGGCCATGTCATAGCCGCTTTCTCTCAGGTACTGACCAAGAGCCGCCACTTCCACCAATCGGGTCATGTCTCGACCGGGGGCCACAGGAAGATTCAGGCGTTCCACTTCCACCCCGAGAATCGACATCATCTTACGCTCCAGCCCCAGACGCTCCAGCTCAGACATTTGCCCATCTGTCAGGTTGATGACAAGATCAATCTTTTTCTCACGGCGGTATGCTTTGAGCCCGAAAAGATTGGTAACATTGATGATACCGATGCCGCGGATTTCAATAAAGCCGCTGCTGAGAGACGGCGCGGAGGCAATTAGCTCACCGCCGATATTGCGGATGCGCACCATGTCGTCCGCCACCAGAGAGGAGCCTCGCTCCACCAGACCCAGGGAAATCTCACTCTTGCCCACGCCGCCCTTACCGGTGATAAGAACACCCACGCCGCGTACGTCCACCATACAGGCGTGCATGGTGGTGCTGTCTGCGAACTCATTTTCCAGAATGACCGTGGCGCGGTTCACAAAGTTCATGGTGAGCATGTTCGTGCGGAAAACAGATACCGTGTTGCTGTCCGCCATGGCCAGCACATCCGCCGGAACGTCCACACCGCGTGCAAAAATCAGACAGGGTATGTTCTCACGGAAAATCCGCAGCAAGCGCTCTCTTCTTTCCTCTCCCTGCAGGGTGCTCAGGTACGCCATTTCCGCTGCCCCGAATACCTGGATGCGTTCATGTGCAAAATACCCGAAGTAGCCCGTCAGGGCCAGACCGGGACGGTTAATTGACGGCTGAAGAATGTAGCGAGACATTCCCAGCGGGCTATTCAGCAACTGCAACTCCAGTGCCTCACGGTGATTTTCATAAAACCGCGATACCGACACATGCTCCACTTTCCGTACAATCGGGTTCTTCATACTTCCGCCACTCATTGTAACCAACTTACCTCTCCCGGTCAAGGCTATTCATCCCCATGGGATTTTCTTGGGGAAGGGGCTGCTGCGGTGTGACTCCCGGCAAAATCGTTATTCCGGGAGGGCACTCATCAATTCGGCTCTGCCGGTGGGAAGATGTTGAAAGTGCTGTTGCAGGCAGTGGGCAGCGGTAAACTCTGCGTTGTATATTCCGTGCAACGTGGCAAGGCGTTTCTCGAAGTGCCGTAGGATGGCTTTTCTGGGGGAGGTGGAGGCAACGTAGTCAAACGCGCCGGTGATGAGCGTATGCCAGGCAGAGTCCCCGGATTCCTGCTCAACCGTGGCCAGCAGCAGGCGTGCCATGTAGCTGCACAAACGCAGGGAGACCAGGCTGCCGCGCAGGGCAAGACGGGGATTGAGCAGTTCTGCGGAGCTCAGACTGTGCAGATTGCCGCCGCGGGTAGCCGGGCGGTACACCAGCTCGCACTCATGGAACAAATCCAGTCTGCCGCTCAGTTCACTTCCGGGCGTTCTGGCATTTCTGGCAGCCGTGCGGAGGATGCCGTGCTCCGGTGTACACCAGCAGACGATTAAGCCGTTTTCACCCAGCGGAAACAGCTGGAGAATAGTGCCGACATCTTTTTCCATTCAGTTTTTGGCAGGTAGGAATTTTTCTTCCAATCCCGTGGCCTGAATGGCCTGCTGATAGGGCAGGGTGGCATTGCCTGCATAGAAAATGGCTTCTGCTGCCATGATATCCTGCCTGGCCAGTGCCGCGTTTCCCTTGGAAATGTGGAGTGCTGCCTGGCTGTAGTAATACAGCGGGGTGTCGGACATGGGGTTCAGCTCTCGTACCAGTTCCTGCGCTTCTTTCTCCTGGCCCAGCATGAGGTGGCAGAGGTAGATGCGGAAGGTGAGGACATCCGGGAGGGTTGCTCCTTCCTCATAGGGCAATTTGTCAAGAATTCCCTTGATGAGGACAATACACTGCGCATACTCCTTTTTTGCCAGGTGGAGGTTGGCGCAGTTCATGATGGTTGTCTCATCATTCGGCAGTTGTTCCTTCGCCTTGTTGATTTCCTCTTCTGCCTCATCATAGTTTTTCAAGGCGATGAGGCAGGAGGCCCGGAGATTCCGGACGTGTGGGTTTTTGTTGTAGATAAACTCACATTCGCTCAGGTAAGCCAGGCAGATATGCCAGTTGCTTTCTGCATAGGCTATTTTTGCCTTGTTGAAATTTTCTATATATTCAATGCGTTTCTTTGACTCCAGGTTGGAAAACTCTGCCAACCAGGCCGGAATGGATGCCGTAGACTGCCCCTGAAAATTCACCGCCTGAGATACCGGCGTAAGCGCGCAGAGGAAGAAGGTGCAAAGAATCAGAAATCTCATGATGGGAAATGCTTCAGGATAGTGTTGCAGATAGCCTGCGGGGTGAGCCCGTGTTTTTCTCTGAGCTGGGCATCACTGCCGTGTTCAATGAATTGGGCGGGCCATCCGATGCGCTGCACCGGGGTGGGGCAGTTGTTGCTGTTGAGCAGCTCCATGACTGCTGAGCCAAAGCCGCCGACGATGGTGTGGTCTTCCAAGGTGACAATCAGGCGTGCCCCTGCGGCTTTCTGCAGGATGAGCTCACTGTCCAACGGGCAGATGAAGCGGGCATTGATGTGTGCGCAGGAGTACTTGCCGTCCTGCAGTAGAAGCTCACGCACTTTCGCAGCCGTTGCGTTCATGTTGCCCAGTGCCAGCAGGATGATATCCGTACCGTCTTCCAGCACTTCTGCCTTGCCGATGGGCAGCGGCTGCGGCTCATGCGGCAGCTCCACGCCTTCTGCCGTGCCTCGGGGGTAGCGAATGGCACTGGGGCAGTGGTTGATATCGTTCATGGTGCGGAGCATGCCGGCCAGCTCGGCCTCATTCCTGGGCTGCATCATGATCAGATTAGGAATGCTGCGCAGCATGGCGATATCGTACAGCCCGTGGTGCGTGGGACCGTCATCCGGGGAAAGCCCGGCGCGGTCCATGCAGAAACGGACGGGGAGGTTTTGCAGTGCCGCATCGTGTTGAATCATGTCCACGCAGCGTTGCATGAACGTAGAGTAGACGGCCAGATAGGGTTTCAGCCCCTGTGTGGCGAGCCCGCAGGCAAACAGGGCTGCATGTTCCTCTGCAATGCCTACATCAAAAAAACGGCGGGGGAAGCTCTCGCGGAAAATGTCCAGCTTGGTGCCGGAGGGCATGGCCGCGGTGATGGCGGTGATGGCCGGATCATCTGCTGCCATTCGGGTGAGTGATTTGCCGAAGGCTTCTGAATACGTGATGATGTTTCCCTTGCTCGTACTGCCGTCGTTGACGTTGTACTGCCCGATACCGTGGAACTTGGTGGGATTGCAGGAAGCCGGTTCGTACCCGCGCCCCTTTTCCGTGATAACGTGAATGATGGACGGGGAAGAGTTGCGAGCGGCAATGCGCAGTATTTTTTCCAGTCGCGCTGTATCATGGCCGTCTACAGGTCCATAGTAAGAGAGTCCCAGCTCCTGGAAAAAACTCAACGGGGTGATGAGACCATGGGCGGCACGGACCAGCCGGGCCACTTGCTTGCCTGCGTTCTGCCCTGCCACCGTTTCAATGATTTGCTTGGCGCGACTGCGGAGCCATGCGTAGGTATCCGTCTCCTGAAGCTTGGCAAAATAGTTGGAGAGAGCTCCCACATTTTTGTCGATGCTCCATTCGTTATCATTGAGAATGAGCGTGAATTTGCGGGTGGTGGTGGAGATGCTGTTAAGCCCTTCGAGCGTGGTGCCGCAGGTAAAGGCCCCATCTCCCACCACGGCTATAACGTGGTAGTCATCTCCGGTCAAATCTCTGGCTGCAGCCATGCCCAGTGCCGCGGAGAGCGCGGTGCCGGCATGCCCGGCGCCATAGGCATCGTGCCCGGATTCGCTTCTCTTGCAGAACCCGGAAAGCCCTCGGAACTGACGAATGGTGTTGAAACGCTCCGCTCTCCCGGTCAGCAGTTTGTGAACATAACACTGGTGGGAAACGTCAAAGAGAATCTTATCCCGCGGTGTGGAGAAAACTCTGTGCAGCGCGATGCTCAGCTCCACAATGCCCAGATTGGGGGCCAAGTGACCGCCGGTCTCTGCCAGAGTGGTGATGAGCGTTTTGCGGATTTCTGCTGCCAACTCAGGTAATTTTTCCGCCGGAAGTGCCTTGACATCTTCCGGTGAATGAATACTGCCGAGAATGGGCGGGAGATTAAAGGAGGGTGAATTCGTCATTGTTTGTGGGGACGGGGGCAGCGGAGCGTTTTTTCTCCGTGTCCGGGTTTTCCAGCTGGCGGATGCGTAATTCTGCGTCTGCCAGCAGCTTACGGCTGTTGCGAACGAGCTTCAGCCCTTCTTCTGTGAGTGCAATCATTTCCTCCAGACCTGTCTCCGGAGAATCCATTCGCGCGACAATGGCTTCGAGCCGCTCTGTCGCCTGCTCAAAGCTCATTTTTTCCGCTTTTGTGGTTTTTGCGCACATAGTTGAGAGGTGTTACTTGATATCGCGGCTGTAGTATACCATTTCGGCACCCAGGAGGAAATGTCTCTGAGAGAATACACCCTGTGAGGACACTACGCTGGCCAGCGTGCGGGAATTGCTCTGACTGTTACCATGCGTGTTGAAGAGTTCTGCCAGAGCAACGTTGTGCTTGGGTACCAACTGCAGCACCTTGCCTTCCAGTGCCAGCGGTGCAAACTCTCCGGCCTGGGCGATAACCCCGACAACACCGCCTTGCTGCATGGAGTGGGAGCTGGGCGTGATGAGGAAGCCCTGCACGCGCTGTCCGGCACGGCTGAAAATCGGTTCCAGATTATCCGTGAAGCTGCCGACTCGGGTGGGAAGCCAGAGGGCCTTGCGATCCGCATACCAGGCAACTGCCCAAGGCTGGTCAGTCACGATGATGTCATCCTTGTTCGTCATGTCGTGCAGCTCGCAATTGAGCTTGTTGGGGTAATAGGGCGGGAAGAAGGGAATGCCGCGGGCACTGGTCACAATGCCGATGTAGACCTTTTGCGGGAAGTTAAACAGGAACAGACCGGAGGAAACGAGGAGCATTGTTGCAATGGCAAGCCCGCGTATGGCGTTGAAACTGTCCGCAAGCTGCATGCGTGCCAGGAAAATGAATATCAGAGACACACCGTAGGCTGTAAAGAAGGGAGTGAATATGACGGAAATCTGAGAGTGGCTGATGGCCTCCGTCTCGCCGAAGAGTGCCATTCCGGCGCAGGAAGTAATCCAGCAGCTGAAAACAGCCCACTTGAGCCCATCAACCGCAGGATTGCGATAGCGGTTGAAAAGAGACAGCAGGAAGAAGGGGGTGACGATGATGGAGCCCATGTGTTCATACATGGTGCTGCTCTGGGCGAAAGTGGCACCCAACAGTCGCAGGAAGAAGTTGCTCTTGTCAACGTTAAGACCGAATTCATCCGTGGTGCGCATCATCTGCTCCATACCGCCGTTGCCGAAACCGCCCAGGAATGCCTGCTGGAACGCCGTACCGATACCGCCGCCCGGGCTGAGCATGAGAGAGGTGGGTATAATGGCCAGCAGCATCAGAACTGCGGCTCCGATAATACCGTACTTGCCGCGCGGGTAGAAGTAAATGCCGCAGAAAATCACCAGACCAATGGCACAGGAAATGCTGATGCGGCTTGTGTAGCACATGAGAACCGCCAGAATGAAAGCGCCGATGTTGAACAGGAGAACCTTCAGGGTATTATTGCTCTGCTCTGCGCGGATGGCGGCTGTCAGGCATGCCGCCACGCCGATGAACTCACACATCAGCATGGGTTGCGCAAGCCCACTCACGGCATAATTCAGCAAAAGCTCACTGAAGCCCATGAGCAGTACCACCGTTGCGGCCAGTGTCTCATCAAACAGCTTGCTCACCAGGAAATAGGTGCCGATAAGTGCCAGCAGGAAAAAGATGGTGCTGACCCCGGCCACAACGCGGTCTCCGCCGTATACCATTTCCTTGTCCGCATTCATACGGGCGTTCTCAAACTTGTCGTACCCCGTTATTTTCAGGGCTGTTGCCAGTATATACGGGTGCAGAGGGGCATAGGCCGTAGCTTCGTAGTTGTTGAAATCAAGAGCGCCTTTCCGTGCCTTGTTGCGGTGGTGGATGTCAAGCGGGGCAAAATTCTTGGTGGTCATGCCCTCACCTCGGGCAATCTGGCGGGCAATCTGTGCCTGATCCATGGCTTCTGCCTCGTAGAGCCCACGGAATGTCAGGAAAAGCTGAGAAGCGCAGAGAATGACAAGCGTCACCCCCAGCAGGAGCCGCATAATCAGAAAGACATTTGTTTTGGCAGTGATAGAAGCGTTGTAATTGTCCATAGATGTTTAGAGGTATTCTCTGAATGATGCGGGAGACTCCGCCATTTTTCGCTGGAGCGTACGGCGGTTGATTCCCAGCAGCTCTGCAGCGGCGGAGCGGTTGCCTCCGGTCTGTTTCAGCGCCAGGAGGATGACTTGCTGCTCCACGTATTGTAAATTAAGTGAGGGTAAGCTTTCAAGCCCAAAGTTCGTTATGGCGGGCTTATTTTGACCGGATTCGGCTTTTTTGCGGGGCTTGCTCAGGTATTCCGGCAAGTCGTCCGGGGTGATGGTCTGTCCGCTGCTCATGATGACGCCGTGCTCAACGGCGGTTCTGAGCTGGCGCACATTGCCCGGCCAATCAAAGCCCCGCAGCAGCTCCAGCGCCTCTCTGCCGAAACTCAAATCTGCTTTGTTGTTTTCTGCCCCCAGTTCCCGCAAAAAGGCATTGGCCATGAGGACGACATCCCCCGTGCGTTCTCTGAGCGGGGGCAGCTGCAGGGAGACGACGTTGAGCCGCTGGTAGAGGTCCTGGCGGAAGGTGCCGTCGGTGACCATGTTTTCCAGGTTGCGGTTGGTCGCGGCAATGACCCGCACATTGACGGGAATGGTGGCGTTGCTGCCCACGCGCTCAATGCTGCGCTCTGCCAGCACACGCAGCAGTTTCACTTGGGTGGCGGCATCCATTTCACCTATTTCATCCAGGAAAAGAGTGCCGCCGTCAGCTTCCTCAAAGCGCCCGATGCGGCGTTGCATGGCTCCGGTGAAAGCTCCTTTTTCGTGGCCGAAAAGCTCGCTTTCCATCAGTTGAGGGGAAAGCGCGGCGCAGTTGACTGCCACAAACTTATTGCCGCTGCGGGGGGATAGCCGGTGCAGGGCACGGGCCACCAGCTCTTTACCGGTGCCCGTTTCTCCTTCTATCAGGACGGAGGCATTGCTGGGGGCCACCCGGCGGATGCGGTTGAAGATGCTCTGCATCTGCGGGCTATTGCCCAGCATTTTGTCCAGCCCGGAATTCGGCTCCAGCCGGTCGGCCAGGAGCCGGTTCTCCGTTTCCAGCCGGCGGGTCTGGGCGGCGCGGCGCAGCAGAAGCTCCACCTCATCCAGATTCAGCGGTTTTGTAAGGAAATAGTATGCTCCGTGTTTTTTTGCCTCGGCCGCCGTACCGGCGCTGCCGTAGGCGGTCATCATGATACAGAGCGGAGGCTGGGGAAGCGCACGGGCAAAATCTATCAGCTCCATCCCGCTTTCCCCGCCCAAACGCAGGTCGGTGAGCAGAATGTCCACCGGCTCGCTCTCCATGATAGCCCGTGCTGCCTTGCCGTTGGCTGCGGCAAATACTTCATAACTCTCCTCCAGCGCGGAGGCGAGCACGGTGCGCGTGGACTTCTCATCGTCCACAATCAGCAGCACGGGTTTCATGGCGGGATGCGTTATCAGATAATCCAGAGACCGTCCGTCTCGTCAAATCCGAACATGATATTGAAGGCGTGCACGCCCTGGCCGCCGGCACCCTTGATGACGTTGTCCTCTGCGCTCATCAGCACCACTCGGTTCGTTCGTTCATCAATCGCCCAGCCGATGTCCACAAAGTTCGTGCGGGTCACATTCTTGGTGTCGGCGGGCTTGTTCGGTCCCATCAGTCGCACAAACGGAGCCTTCGCGTAGGCTGCTTCCATGCACTCGGTAATCTGAGCAATGGTGGTGCCGGGTTTGAGCTTGGCCACCGTGGTGGTCACAATTCCGGTGTTGACCGGCATGAGGTGCGGCGTGAAGGTGATGGTGACTGTTGTGCCTGCTGCCAGGGAAAGCTCCTGCTCAATTTCCGAGAGGTGGCGGTGGCGGGGCACGCCGTAGGCGCGCATGCTTTCATTGCATTCACAGTAGAGCAGGGTCACATCTGCCTTACGGCCTGCGCCGGAAACGCCGCTCCCGCTGTTCACAACAATATCTTCCGGAAGCACCAGTCCCGCCTTCAGTAGCGGAACCAGCGGCAGGATGATGCTGGTCGGGTAGCAGCCGGGGGACCCGACGATGCGGGCGGCCTCAATCTCACTGCGGTGCCATTCCGGCATGCCGTAAGGGGCTTCCTGCATCAGCTCTACATCAGGATGCGGCTTGCCGTAGAAATCTTCGTATACCGCCGGGTCATTCAGGCGGAAATCTGCAGAAAGGTCTATCACGCGTATGCCCGCGTCCACGAGCCCGCGCCCGTAGGAGGCAGATACACCGTGGGGAAGCGCAAGAAATGCGGCCTCCGCTCCGGTGGCGGCAATGGCGTCCACATCTGAATCGGTGAACTGAAGTTCAGCTCCCGGCACGTTCCTGAAGCGGGGAAACACATCACTGAGCGGCTTCCCGGCGTACTGGCGGGACGTTGCACATACTAATTCGACCCCCGGATGGCGCAAAAGGATGCGTAAAAGCTCCTGTCCGGTGTATCCGCTGGCGCCCACAACTGCTGTTTTTACCTTTTTCATGGCAAAAAAGAGTCTATCATGAAAAAAATGTGTTGACAATCACAAAATTTATATGTATACTGCGCCCGTCGCCACTCTACGGAGACAAAAACAACAAAGAACGGGCAGTAGCGCAGTCTGGTAGCGCACTTGCATGGGGTGCAAGGGGTCGTGGGTTCGAATCCCGCTTGCCCGATAAAACAGAAACGCTCAGTAACGGATAAAACCGCTGCTGAGCGTTTTTCTTTGCCTACACGAGCGGGAATCGAACACACGACCCCGCAGCAAAGGGGGAGTGGGCGGCGAATGCCGGTGGCAAACGCTTTTTTATTCCTCTGCAGCACCGGGAGGACCGAAAATGCGGGAGAAGACCTCACCGTTGACAAATTCTGCCAAATCCGCCGAGTTGTAGCAGTTGTGCTCCTGCATGTGCTGCAGCAGCGGGCGCACCTTGCGGGCCAGGCCCCGCGCCGTCTCGGTGCCGATTCCCCAGCAATCCGGCCAGGGCGCATCCTTGGCTGTGTGGGAGTCCACCAGTTGCCTGCCTCGGCGTTCCAGCCCCGGCAGAATAGCTGCTGCCGTTCCGGCATCCTCCACCATGGCCAGATAGAACAGATACCGCATCAGCTCCCGTTCAATAGGCGTGCCGCAGAACCGCTCCGGCAACCCGGACGGTGCGCCCAGCTGAATATGGTGCCGCGGCAGGCGGCTCAGGGAAGGGGGAATGGTAGGCTGTTGCAAATCGGCCGCCGCATCACATAAATCCACCACCATTTCCTGCAGGTAGATGGTTTGTTTGCTGAAACCAAAGCCGTAATCCGCCGTCAGTTCACAGGCCAGCACAAAATGCCGCTGGGTGTGCTGGGTGGTGTCGGGCATACGGAGCCGGACCGCCGGTTTCTCCGTGACACAGAAGCGGCCGTGAATCTTGCAAAAGGGGTGAGAGGCTTTCAGCAGCGGTGCATCTGCCTTGAGCGTGAGCTTTCCGTTGACCGCCGCCAGCTCGATATTCCAGATGGCATCCCCCTCCACCAACTCCGCAACGGTGGGCTCCAGCGCGCCGAGAACTTCCGTATCCGTGGGGCAATCCTTCAGATTCCACTTGTACACAAACCGGAAATCCGCCGCCGCCTCATTGCCGGATAATTCCGTGCCCTGAGCATGCGGCAGGGGCAGCGGCATGGAAGCCGTATCCGACTGCAGGAGTCGGTACCCCAGCGTCACAACCAGTACAGACGTGACCACCAATGCCATGAGCATACAGAAACAGGATTTGCGGCTTACCTTCATGCTCTTATTCTACCCGTTAGGCATGCCGGAATCAAGACTTGTTTTTTCAAATAATCATGTATATGATGGCGGACAGCAGATATGAGCATTTTACCGTACGCTAATCAGAATGTCTGGGAGCTCGTGGCCTACAAGCCCGGCAAACCCATAGAGGAAACCGCTCGTGAGCTGGGCATGGCTCCGGAGGATATTGTGAAGCTGGCTTCCAACGAAAACTCGCTCGGACCCTCACCGCTGGCACTGGAGGCCATGCAGAAGGCCGTTGCCGGGGCTCATATCTACCCGGATGGCGCCTCCTTTACGCTCCGTTCACGCCTTGCGGCAGATTACGGCGTGAGTTTTGAGCAGACGGCTGTGGGTAACGGCAGCAGTGAGCTGATAGAGCTGCTGGGGCACGCGTTCCTGAAACCCGGCACGGAGGTAGTCGCGGCAGAGTATTCCTTTGCCATGTATTCCATTGTGGCTAAGCTGTTCGGTGCGGATTATGTCTCCGTGCCCAACAAGCAGGACTGGACACATGATTTGCAGGGCATGCTGCGTGCCATCACACCTCAGACCCGTCTGGTATTCATCACCAACCCGACCAACCCCGTCGGTACCATGGTGGGGCAGGCAGAGGTAGATGCCTTCATGGCGGCGGTGCCGGAGCATGTGACGGTTGTCTTTGATGAGGCCTACATGGAGTTTGCCGCAGAGCAGGTGGATACGGCCCAATATGTGCGTGCCGGCAGAAATGTCGCTGTGCTGCGCACGTTCTCCAAGGCCTACGGGCTGGCCGGTGTTCGCGTGGGCTACGCCATTACCTCGGCAGAGATTGCGGGGCTGATTAACAAAGCTCGTTCTCCGTTCAACGTGAACCTGATTGCCCAGGCCGGCGCACTTGCTGCGCTGGATGATACGGAGCATCTGCGCCGCTCCGTAGAGATGGTGAATGCGGGGCGTGCGTTGTTCTACAGTACCTTGGATTCCATGGGCGTGGAGTACGTCCCCTGCCATACCAATTTCATCCTCGTTCGCGTGGGCAACGGCGCCAAGGTGTATGCAGATGCTCTGGCACACGGCGTCATTACCCGTCCCATGGGCGGCTACGGCCTGCCGGAGTACATCCGCATTACCATCGGCAATGCGGCGGAAAATGAAAAATGCCTCTCCGTGCTGCGGAAGGTTCTCTGAATCTCTCACGTACCGCGGGACTGAAGTCCCTGTGACGAGGCAGGAGGGGGACGAGCGCAGCGAGTTCTTCACCCAAGGCGCAGCCTTGACTTCGCCATCGGCAGGAATGGAGACTACCCCCAAAAACGTTTGGCGGTGCAAGCGGCGGGTACAACCAGGTAGCGGGTACGGAGCAAATCGGTGCTGCGGTGCCCCATCTGGAGCTGCAGCTCGTGCAGGTTGCGGTATTTGGCGGCGTGGTAGCTGGCGAAGCTGTGGCGGCAGATATCCTGCCGCCAGGGGCGTGTCAGGCGGTTCCAGCCGGCTCGCTGTCGCACCTCTCGCCAGTGCCGCAGCCATTGCGGCGGGCAGATGCGCTGTGCGGCAGGGCGGCGGTGCGGAGGACGCCTCAGCAGCCGCAGCGCCGGGCGGAGCAGCGTCACGGGACGCGCGCCGCCGGTTTTGCTGTGTTGCGGCGCTATCAGCACGCGTTTGCCCGGCAAATCCACATCCCCCCAGCGCAGCCGTGCCACCTCGTGCGGGCGAATCCCCGCATACAGCATCAGCCCCACCGCGGGCAGGCAAATGCCGCCCTTGTACTCCCGCGCTGCCGCCACCAGCTGCTCCGCTTCTTCCGGGGTCAGAATCGGCACCGTCTTTTCTACCACGCGCGGGGCTTCCACCCGCGCCACCGGGTTCTCGCTGCACCAGCCGCGCTTTATCGCGGTGGAGAACACCCCGCTGAGCGTCAGCCGCGCCTTCTGTCGCTGCCGTGGTGTCTCAAAAGCCGCTTCAATATACGCCGCGCACTCAGCCGCCGTGATACTGCGCACCCGCCGACGCGCCAGCCCGGGGCAACGCTTCATGAAGCGCCGCGTCACATAGCGGAAATCGCAGAGCGTCCGTGCCCGCCTGTCTTTCCGCGCCTCCAGCGCCGCCGCTACCGCCTTTTCAAAGGTCACCGTGTGTTCCTGCCGTTTCAGCTCCTCCTCCCCCGCCGCAATACACCGCAGCGCCCGCTTCACCTTCCCTCTCCCCGCCCTGACCGCCGCACACGCCACCTGCGCTGCTTCCAACAGGGATAATTTCGTGCTTTTCAGTAATGCCAAAGCTGCCGTTTCTTCATTTGTTTGAGATATGGTATTCATCAGTTCGTTGCGAATTCGGAATTCGTAAGTCAAGCAGAATACCCGTTATTTGTAAACATTTGTGCGTATGGTTGCTCCTCATGCCCGCCTTTTGTGACACAAAAAGTGTTTTTGTCGTTTTTCGGGTAGTTCGGGAACAATTCATGATTGATTTCGTGGTAGTTATAATGCATTTTCTACGAATTCCGAAAGCGTAGAATGACCATCGTGATTGATGGAGAACATGCTACTTGTTTGCAGACAAGCGTAGATCGCCCGATTAAACGACGGCTCTTGCTTGTCGGCAACAGCGTCAATTTGGTTGCCAAGTGTCACAAAGACATATCATACAGGGATGTTTTGAAAAAAATCATTAAGCGGTGTGGTATGGAAGTGCAGAAGCACATGTCCATAGGCGAGATGCAGACATTGATCGCTGATTATGAAAAACAGCATCCGAATGAAGCTCTTTTTCAGCAATTAATGAAACAGCTTAAGGAGCTGCGTCCGACTCATGCTCATCATCTGTTGGCTTCTCTTGCTGGCTGTTTTGATAAAATTCTGACACTCAATTTTGATTATGCAATGGAGGCCGCATTACGCGTATCGGCTTGCCATGCCGATGTGAATCCTCTGAACGACGTTCCCCTGATAAGGAAAAGGAAAAAGGTTTGCCATATTCATGGAAGCATCGGAACGGACAAAAAGAAGTTTGACTGCATTATTTCTCAGTCATCATACGAAACTGCCTTGCAGAATTACCCGGAGATGCTTCCGGATGACTTTTCTGTGACCTCTCCCGGAGCTGAGGTGCCTTGGTGGCACGATTTTATCATCCAGGAGGTTCATATTTGCGGGGCAAACCTGGGAGATGACGAAAAGATTCTATATCGTGCATTGGAGCTTCGCTTGCAATGGATAGAAAGACAGCCGAATCGTGCTGCTCCCTGGACTAACCGTATCTATGCTTACCTTTTTGAAACACCGGGGGATAAAAAAAGGGGAAGCGTGAAGAGGGTGGCAGATAAACTTTCAAGATTACGGGTATATCCCATCATCATTCCGCTTCGGGATACAAAGAGCTTTAACTCAGCATGGGAACAGATCTTTGGTAAGATGCTGTTGCATTTCAGTAATATATGTGTTTTTCCCGATGGTTTGAAAAATCTGCCGCTTACCAAGTGTGCTGTGGATAGAACCAGATATCGCAATGTCTCCCTTTCTTCTGTCCCGGATTTAAAGTATCCGTTTTATTATGTATTTGTCCCGTCCTTGAAGATGTTGAATGAAGCCATGATTCAGGGTATTGAAACATGGATTTTCTATGTTATAAGGGATGCGTCTCCTTTTTATTGGTCGGTTGATTTGTCAGAACTTTTGCAATTTGCAAAAGAAATTAACGGACCGGAGGGTGTGAAGTTTTATTTGGATTTCAGCTCCGGTCGGTTATATGCACTGGAATCTCTTCAACCATCTCCTTTTACTTGTAAGAAAATAAACGAAAATAGAGCTGATAAGCTTATTTGTAAAATAAAGTCTTCACGTAATGCTCGTCCCGCTGTGAGTAAGTGATTCCTATTAATCTATAATCATCAATTTATCGTTATGAAACTGCATCTTCCTCTTTGCTTGTTTAAATCCGTTCTAGCCGCTTTGTTCATAGGAGGCTTATCTATCGGCAGTGGCTCTGTTTTTGCAGAGGGGCAGGACCTCACTTTCAGGGGTAGCTCTCTTGTCTGGTCAACGGCTGATGAACTTTTGTATGTCGATGCCGCAGGTAATTCTGTCAATTTTGCTCAGGGCGATAATTTGAGTTTTACCGGCGCATCATCAGTACTGCTGGGAGAAGATATCTCCGTGGGTGTTTGGAATATTGCCTCCGGCGCTGATGTGACACTGACAACTGATGGCTATGAGCTGGATGTGGATCGTATTGTGCTTTCCGGTACGCTGGATGCCGGCGATTCTCTTTGCGTGGATTCCGGGTCAACCTTGTCTATCGGCAACAGAGGGGCTGTGCTGGAATCTTCTCTTGTTTTAGAAAAGGGAGCCGCTCTGGATGTCGATTTCTCCGAAACCGGTGCCGCTACCAGTTTGAACAATAGTTTGCTGACGCTGCAGGGCGGTACCCTACTTTCTCTCATGAGTGCAGGCTCCGGTAATGGCCGTGAGTATGTCCTTTTCACTAATGTTTCCGGTCTGCTGGATAAAGACGGCAATGCCATTACTCTGGATTCCTCTAACAACGCAGTTTCGCTGTATTTCGATACCACCCAACCCGGCACCGGATTCTGGGCGAATTCTACCCTGCAGTTGATGGATGATGGCTCTCTCCGGCTGGTGCGATACAGCAATACTTCTTACGACATTCCCTCAGATTATACACAACTACTTCCCTATGATCCATCGGATATCATAACCCATAATGGTTCCACTGAGAAACTGGCTTTCCGCCTGAGATGGGATTTCGATTTCTCTTCACGCTTAACTGTTGGCGCTCATGGGGGAATTATCCTTACCAGTGATGTCCCGGAGAATCTTCTTTCGGTGACATTTAGCGAGATGGATATTACCTCCACCACCACCACCTCCTCCTCCTCCGATTCCTCCTACGCCTACGGCGGCGCGATATATGGGGCTAGTAGCAGCACGATAGAGCTGAGCAATAACGGGAGCGTGACCTTCAGCAGGAACACGGCTTCCTCCGCCGACGCCTACGACTACACCTACGCCTACGGCGGGGCGATTTATGGGGGTAATGACAGCACGATAACGCTGAGCGAGAACGGGAGCGTGACGTTCAGCAGGAACACGGCTTCCTCCGACTCCGACTACGACTACGCCGACGCCTACGGCGGGGCGATTTATGGGGGCGAAAACAGCACGATAACGCTGAGCGACAATGGGAGCGTGACCTTCAGCGGGAACTCGGCTTCCTCCTCCTCCTCCTCCTACGACGCCTCCGCCTACGGCGGCGCGATTGATGGCGGCTACAACAGCACGATAACGCTGAGCGGGAACGGGAGCGTGACGTTTAGCGGGAACACAGCTTCCTCCTCCTCCCACCCCCGCTACTACGACGCCTACGCCTACGGCGGGGCGATTTATGGGGGTAGTGACAGCACGATAGAGCTGAGCAATAACGGGAGCGTGACGTTCAGTGGGAACACGGCTTCCGACGGCGGCGGGGCGATTTATGGCAGCACGATAACGCTGAGCAATAACGGGAGCGTGACCTTCAGCGGGAACAAGTTTTCCTCCTCCGACGCCTACGGCGGGGCGATTTATGGCAGCACGATAACGCTGAGCAATAACGGAAGCGTGACGTTCAGCTGGAACGGGGCTTCCCCCTCCTCCTACCTCTTCGGCGCCTACGGCGGCGCGATTTATGGGAACGTAAACAGCACGATAGAGCTGAGCAATAACGGAAGCGTGACGTTCAGCGGGAACGGGGCTACCTACGCCTACGGCGGCGCGATATATGGGAATAGTGACAGCACGATAACGCTGAGCGGCAACGGGAGCGTGGAGTTCAGCGGGAACTCGGCTAGATATTATGGCGGCGCGATTTATGGGGATAGTGACAGCACGATAACGCTGAGCGACAACGGGAGCGTGGAGTTCAGCGGGAACACGGCTTCCTCCTCCGGGATCTCCTCCCGCGGTGGCGCGATATATGGAGTTAGCACGATAACGCTGAGCGATAACGGAAGCGTGACGTCCAGCGGGAACACGGCTTTTTCCTCCGACCTCCCCGCCTACGGCGGGGCGATTTATGGGGGCGAAAACAGCACGATAACGCTGAGCGGGAACGGGAGTGTGACGTTCAGCGGGAACAGGGCTTCCTCCGACTACGACTACGCCTACGCCGACGCCTGCGGCGGGGCGATTTATGGGGAAGATGATAGCACGATAACGCTGAGCGGGAACGGAAGCGTGACGTTCAGCGGGAACACGGCTTCCTCCTCCTCCGCCGACGACGAAGACGCCTACGGCGGCGCGATTTATGGCGCAAATTTAAACATATATGGTAATGATTATGTGCATTTCGAGAAAAATGTAGAAATTACCAGTGGTGTCTATCGTCTCCGTGGGGTGTATCTAACCGGAACAGCAACATTATGTGCATCGGGGGATGGTAGTATTCGCTTTGATGAGTCATTGTATGCCAGTAGAGGAGTCAATTTCAATCAGGATGTCACGCTTGCGAGTGGAGTACCTTTGCAAATGAGCGGGGATATTATCATTAGCGGTAAGTACGCAGAGCAGCATCTCAACGAGATATTGAAGGAGAGAGGATACACACGGCATGCAAGCGCATCAGAAATACTCAATTCACAGACCAGTAAGGTGTCTGGGATAATCAATTTGTACAATGGCAGGTTGCTGGTACAAGATGGTGCAAGGCTGAATGGTCAGGGTATGAATGTGGCGGCCTACGCAAGTGCGGCACGCCGGGCTTCTCTGGTGATGCAGGATGCGGGGATGGATCACAGCGGTTATCTGGTGACAGTGAAAAAGAACGGCACACTGGATTTGCAAGGAATTAACAGCATGTCAGCGAAGGCTTTGGAGCTGAATGATGGGGCAACACTTTCTTTCTGCGTCGGGAGCAAACACGCCACCACTCCGGTGCTGACTTTGAGCGGCGTGCTGGATGTTGGTAAAGTCGGCATCGAAATGAGTCTGGAGGATGCCGATTTAAGCTATGGAACCTACCAACTGATGACGGTCACCCAGTTTGCCGGAGCTGCGTCTTGGCTCGAATCCAACATCAGTGTAACGGGAAAGGATGGTCTGATTGTTGAGTTCAAGGATTTTAAATGGGAAAACAATACACTCTATTTTGACTATACAGAATACATCCTGGTGACGGCAACCTGGACAGATGCTTCCGGAGACGGCACATGGAACCGGGATACATCCATCAATTGGAAACAGGGTAAGTATGAATATGCGTACGTGGATGGTGTAGATGTCATCTTCGGAGATGACGGAGCCGGAGATATACGGTTAGCAGGTGCTTTATCACCAAAGAGTGTGCTGGTGAACAGTGCGAAGGATTACACGTTCCATGGTACCGGTGTTCTGGGCGGAAACATGGAGCTCACCAAGCAGGGAAGCGGAACGCTCACCCTCAGCACGGCAAATACGTACAGCGGCGGTACGTGTATTGAAGGCGGTATACTGAAAGCTGCGCATAGCTCAGCGTTGGGGAGTGGCGGCGTGTTGCTGAGCAACGGGGGGACTCTGCTCATTGCTGCGGATGGGGTAACTAATAACATCAACGTAGAAGGAAGCGGAACTTTGCATGTTTCAGATGGATTGACCCACGCACTGCAGGAAGTAATCAATAATAGCGGTACGCTGACATTCAGAGGCAAGTTCCAAACTGCGGGGCTGGGCAATCTCAGCGTCTATCGTGCTGCAACATGCGAGAATGTTGCCGGAAATGAGGATGGTACCGGTGGATTTATCAAATCTGCCGTTCAAGGTATACGGGTATCAACCGGTACCACGAATAATGATAATGCTACTATCTATCACGGTAGTAGTACGCTTGCCCTTGGAACGGATGGGCGGGCAACCATGGGAGGAGAAGTCGATTATAGCAATTACCGAATTGGCACGAGTCATACGGTAAAAGTGAGTGATATAGTCAGGGTGGCAGGAACACACCGGACTGCATCCACAGACATACAGCTCGAAGGCGGTTCATTGACAGCAGATTGTACTCTGACCGGAACGTTAACCACTTCCGGTACAAGTACGCTGAGAGCGAATAACTGGGCTGTAGAGACCGCCGTAATCAATACCGGCACACTGAATATCAGCGGTAGCATTTTTGCAGATGCCATGGATGTGACAGAGACAGATGTCACACGTGTGGATGTGAATGGAATGAACGGAGGCAGTGGTTTTGTACGCGATTCCGGGACCAAGTTCACCTTAGTGCAGGGAGGCAGAGTGAATAATACGGGAGTTTCTATTACTCGCAACGGTGTTGCATATGAACTGGGTTCGGATGGTGTGGCCGTGGCGTATGGAGCAGTTCATTACGACAATTATCTCATCAGCACCAATCATAGTGTGAAGTTGCGTGATATCGTGAGCCGGGCAGATAGTCACGGCGTGACAACTACCGATATTCGGCTCAACGGCGGCATACTTACTGCCGATTGTAATCTTACCGGTACTCTGCTGGTTTCCGGTAACAGTACGCTGGTGGGAAACAAGTGGCGTGTATCTGCGCCCATCAGCAACAGCGGCTCGCTGAGTATCAGCGGGAGCATTAGCGGTGATGCGTTGCCTGTAACGGGTATAGATTCAACATACGTTGATGTAACGGGAATATCCGGAAGCAATGGATTTGCAAAGGATGCCGGAAGTATGTTCACTCTGGTGCAGGGGGGTAGGGTAAATGTCGAAGGCCTGACAATCACGCGCAATGGTGTCGCTTATGAATTGGATGAAAGAGGTGTAGCGATTGCCGGAGGTGCGACTCATTACAATCATTACCTGATAGGAGCTGACCATTATGTGACGCTGTCTGATATCGTACAGACGGCGAAGCTGCATGGTACGCCAAGTACGGATATCACAATCCTCGGCGGATCGTTAGTGGCCGATATCGCAACGAGTGGTAAGGTGAGGAATGACGGTGTAGGCACGCTGATTGCCGATGCCTGGGCAGTTTCCTCTGCCATTCATAACACCGGTACGCTGAATGTATCCGGAAGCATTAATGCAGATAATATGGCAGTGGAAACGACAGCCGCAACCAGAATATCTGTAACCGGGACTTCCGGGGTACATGGCTTCTCAAAAGATGCCTGTTACCAATTTGTGCTGGTGAACGGAGGAGAAACAGTAAACAAAGGCGTTACGGTTACCAGGAGCGGATTGATATACGATTTGCAGAATAATGGTATAGCCCGATATGAGGGAGAGACGCATTATGATGGTTACTATATTGGCGGCGGGCATACTGTGAAATTATCTGATATAGTGCAAGTTGCCGATGATTATCAGGTGTATGAGACGAATGTGGAACTGCGTGGGGGTAAACTGATAGCTGACTGCGTTCCGACGGGCGGATTAACATCGTATAATACCAGTACCTTGCAGGCGGATAACTGGATGATTCTTTCTCCTGTTGAGAATAAAGGGACACTCATACTCAACGGAAGTATCAATGCCAATGCATTGAGTGTGAAGTATATTTCGTCCGGTTATGTTGATGTGGTCGGTGATTTTGGTGTGAATGGTTTTGTCCGTGATTCCGGGAGCCTGCTCACTCTGGTGCAGGGGGGAACAGTTGTAGATGGTGGTGTAGACATTGTTCGCGGCAATGAAAAGTATCAATTAAATGCTGATGGTTCTGCAACTAAGGGCGGTGCTGTTTACTATGACCAATATTTGATTTCAACCGGGCATCAGGTCAAGGTGTCGGATATTGTGAGTACTGCTGCTGCGAATGGCGTATCACGCACGGACATCCTGCAGAACGGGGGAACGTTGACCATTGATAGGGCTCTTTCCGGTCGTCTGTCCTGCAGCGGTGATAGCTCCATTGTAGCCAAGGGATGGAACATAACCGAAGCGCTGGAGAATTATGGGAACTTGTCACTTAGTGGCAGTATTTATGCATCAGCTTTGCCGGTCGATATCATCGGGGCCACGCTTGTTGATGTTAACGGCGTTTCCGGAAGCAACGGCTTTGTTAAGGAGGCCGGCAGTAAGATAACTGTTGTTCAGGGAGGAACCGTAAGAAATAAAGGTGTTGCCATATACCGAAACGGGATTTCGTATACCCTTGGTAGTAATGGTGTTGCCGTGGCCGAAGGAGCTACGCATTATGATGCCTATCTTGTAGGCTCAAGTCATCGTGCACGTTTGTCTGATATTATCCGTGTTGCCTCAAATAATTCAGAGACATCAACCGATATTCGACTTAATGGCGGAACGTTGGTGGCAGACTCCGCTTTGACCGGAACGTTAACGGCAGAAGGGAACAGCACCATAGTAGCTGATGAGTGGACCGTGTCATCTGCTTTCAACAATTCCGGAATATTGCACATCAGCGGCACGATAGAAGCCGACGGAATGAATGTGGAGAGTATTGCTGCCACGCATGTGGATGTTGACGGTGTTGCCGGGAACAGTGGCTTTGTCAGGGATGAAGGCAGCAAGTTTGTCCTTGTTCAGGGAGGAACCGTTGTCAATGATGGAGTTCGCATCACATGCCATGGCCTTTCCTACGATTTAAGAGAAAATGGCGAGGCTGTGGCAGAAGGATCAACGCATTACGATTCCTATCTTGTTGGCAATGGTCACAGGGTTCTCATGTCGGCCATTGAGCAGGTTGCTCAGGATAGTGGCATAACGGAAACGATGGTAAATATCCGGGGCGGTGTTCTGGATTTGAGCGGAAGTGAATCCGACAATGAAATTATCTTGACCGAAAACGGCAGCATTCTGAATGGACATACCTATCAGGGAAATCTGGACATTGCCGGTAATCTGTTGGCTGATTCTGTTGTTAATATAGCTTCCGGAAAAACGGCTACACTTAGGAGCGGCGAGATTAGTGGTAAACTTATCGGCGAAGGTAAGGTGGTCAAAACCGGCGCGGGCACGCTCACGATTAAGAACACCAACACCTTCACCGGCGGCGCAGAGATTACCGGCGGCAAGGTTGTACTCAATGCTGAGAACGCTCTGGGTACGGGGGCTATTTCCGTTTCCAACGCGGAGCTTTCCGCCACTTCCCGCATCAATGCCCAAGGGCTCACACTCAAGAACAGCAAGATGACCCAAACCGGCGGCGGTACCGGTCTCACGCTCGAGAGCAGCATGACCATGGAAAACAGTGACCTGGTGCTCAAGGCTCCGCTCAACGGCACCTTCCTGACCATGACCAAGGGTTCCTCCATCAACATGCTGGATTCCTGCACCCGCAATATCACCCTGAGCGGCATGCTCAATGCCACGGACTCCGATATCACGATGTACGGGCATACGCAGACGAATAATCTGACGCTCAAGAACTCGTCTTACACCTCTGTGGGCGGAGCCGCCCGTGATCTGAAGGTCACCGACACGCTTTCTCTCAGCTCCGGGGCCAAACTGCGCCATCACGGTGCCATTCACGCCAAGAGTGTCTCTCTCAACAGCAGTAACATCACCCAGACCGGCGGCGGTAAGGGTCTCAACCTCAGCGGTGCGCTCTCCTTGAGCAACAAGGCCACCGTGAGCCTCAAGGGACCTCTGACGGCATCCTCCGTCACGCTCACCGGCAGCTCCGTTCTGGATTCCGTGGACCAGTACAGCCGTCAGGTGACGCTCAGCGGCAGCATGAGCGCCACGGATTCCACGGTGAAGCTCTACGGCAACGTGGAAATGAATGCGCTCACGCTCAAGAACGCTGCGTTTGACATGGACGGCAAGTACACGCGCAGCCTCACGCTGAAGAGCGGTTCCACCTTCACCAACTCCAAGGCGGACCTCTATGGTTTCCTGACCGGCACCAACCTCACGCTCAACAACAGCACTCTGAACCAGCGCGGCGGCAGCGCCGGCCTGCAGCTCAGCGGTGCGCTTTCCATGAGCAACAATGCCGTGCTTAACCTCAAATCCCCGCTGAAGGCGGCTTCCGCCAACCTCAGTTCCGGCGCCAAGCTCAACATGCAGGACAGCGTTACGCGTGCCATCACGCTCACCGGGTCAATGAGTGCCTCCAATGCTACCGTGAACCATTACGGCAAGCTCAAGGCAGCCAACCTGACCCTGACTGACTCCACCTACAACTGCACGGGACGCTATGCCACCGGCATGGATATCTCGGGCACCACGAAGCTGACCAATTCCAAGCTGGATATCTACGGTTACCTTAACAGCAAGAACCTGACGCTGAGCAAGGGACGCGTACGCCAGAGCGGCACGGGGAATGTGACGATAAGCGGCACACTGAGCATGAACAGCGGCTCCTCTCTGACCACAAGCGGCACGCTGAGTGCCGGGACAATGACGCTGAGCGGCGGCACTATCAATCTGACCGCCGGTTCGCTCAAGACCATCACGGTGAACAACACGCTGACGCTCAACAGCGCCATTGACCTGAATCTGGGCTGCAGTCTCAAGCAGGGCGTGAGCTACAAGCTGGTGAGCTTCAAGAAGACGAACCTGACGAAGACGAGCAATCTGGCAAGCCTGCTGGGAATGAGCGGCAGCGGCGCCACGCTGACGCTGGGCAGCAACAGCATTACGCTGAAAGTGACCAACAGCACGGCCTGGAACAAGTATGTGGCAGCCAACAAGAAGCTCTTCAGCTCCTCAACCACGGCAATGATGCCTGAGATTGAGGAGGAAGAAGAAATCGTGACCACATCCGTTGCTGAAACGACGGAAGCGGTGGCTGCGTTTGACCGCAGCGGGGCGGATGCGCTGGTACAGAGCAACTGGGGCATGCTGAATGCGTCCCGCGCCTTCACGGATACCATCGGCAACCGTGCTTCTAACCGTCGCGCGCTGGGTGAAGAGCAAAAGTCCTCCGTCTGGATGAGTGCCATGGGTGCATCCTCCCGTCTGAGCTCTGACGGAGTGGCGGCGGGTTCCGATTACAACCTGTTCGGTGCCGCTTTCGGTATGGAGCAGCAGCTTACGGAGAAGAGCAGCCTGGGACTTGCCATCGGCAACAGCCGCGGCAAGGTAAGCAGCTTCACCTCCGGTCGCACGAAGCAGGACACGCTGCATACCGCTCTCTACGGGCAGCACCTGCTGCAGCAGAGCACAAGCGATGCGCTGACGCTTGACTGGAGTGCCGCCTACGGTCGAACGGAGAGCCGTTGGAACGGCATTGAGTGGGACCAGCGCGCGCTGCAGCTGGATGCGCGCGCCACCTACGCGCACCAGCTCAACGACACGACCACGGTGAGCGCCTTCGCGGGTCTGCAGTATTATGCAAGCGACTCCGCCACGGTAGCCAAGGGCTGTGAGAGCGGCAGCATTCAGAACCTGCGCGGAGAAATCGGTGTAGGCATCGGCCACCGCGCCACAAGCAAGACAAGCATCTACGGCGAGTTGAGCTTTGTGGGTGACATGGCCCGCAACAACCCGACCGCGACCGTCGGCGAGTACCGCGTACGCGGCGCGAATCCCGGTCGTGCGGGCATCAACCTGAGCGCCGGCGTAAACCACGCCCTCAACGAGAAGTGGAGCGTGAACGCAAGCTACAACATGGAGCTGATGGAGCGCGCCAACAGCCACAGCGCGAACATCGGCGCCAGCTACAAGTTCTGATAGGAAAAAGATAAAATGAAAAGCCGCCGGGAGAGGGTAACAACTTCTCCCGGCGGTGTTTGTTGTATGGCGTGGAATGGGGGCTCAGGCGGCGGGATGGGGTGCCGGGCGGTCGAGGTCTTTGTAGCGAGCGAAGATGGCGCGCGGGTCTTCTGCGGAGGAGTTTTTCAGCTCTGCAAAGATGGAGTTGCGCATGCGGAGGGCGGCCTCGAAGGCTGCCTGTTCGGAGCCGTATTGTCTGTCTGAGAAGTAGCGGGTGAATTGGTTCCACTTGCGGCAGATGCTCAGTCTCCAGCCCTGGAAGGAGGTGGTATCGTAGGTGTAGCGGGTGATGTTGCGCTGTGTCATGGCGGTGGTGTGTGTTGTTGTGGTTTGTGCGGCGCGTTGTCTTGCGCCGGGGGTATCTTCTCACACCTGCCGGTTATTCTCAATCTAACATGCTAATTGTTTCGCGCCGTGTTATAACAGGACTAACGGATTCTCCGAAAGCTGAGATGAGCATGATGCGTTGCTTTTTCAATTCATCTGCGGTTGGGCGGCTTTGTTCTTGCGATGTCGGGAGATTTTTGATATGACAGGAGTGGAACAGTATGAATGAGACGCAACAGGTCGGGCAACGGAAAGAACCCAGTGACGCGGGGTATTTGGGGCTGTATACTCTGCTGGTGCTGCCGTTTACGCTGGCTGTGCTGTGGGGGGCGGGTGAGATGCAGCAGGCGGCTGCATGGGAAGGGCTCTGTGAGCTGTTGTCATGGGTGGATGCGGTGCTGCCGGCGTTGTTTTGTTGTATTGGGTGGCTTTGGATTCAGCGGCGGCGGCTGAAGTATTCCTGTACCGTTTATATTTGCCTGGTGCTGCCGATGCTGAGTGCGGCTGCTCTGCCTGTTATCTATCTGCATGTGAATGGCATCTACGAAGGTGGTGAAACGTTTGTGGGTATGGCACTCTTGGCTGCTCTCAATCTGGCGGCCTCTCTTGCGCTGATGGGTATCACATGGCTGGTGCGGCTGGTGTATGCGGTGGGTCTGAAAGATGCTGAGAAGTGCTGATGAGCTGCGCTTGTTGAATTGAGATTAACTACCTGTCTGTTTATGAAATTTTTTCTGTTTTTGCTGTCGGGGGCTCTGTATGCTGTCAATAATGAGGATTCATGGTCGAGCGAGCCGCTGATTCATGCGGCTCTGCGGGCGGATGCGGCCGGGGTTCGGCAGCTGTTGGAGCAGGGGGGGAATCCGAATGCGCGCTCTGAGCGCGGCTATACGGTGCTGATGGCGGCGGCACATGCCGGGGATGTGGAGACTGTACGCATGTTGTTGGCTGCAGGGGCAGATGTACACGCGGTGACGGTGAGACAATCCACGGTGCTGCATAGCCTGGCGCGTGCGGATTTGACTTATTGCACGGGT
Organism: Akkermansia sp.; assembly: GCA_045635265.1. GTDB lineage: Bacteria > Verrucomicrobiota > Verrucomicrobiia > Verrucomicrobiales > Akkermansiaceae > Akkermansia. The sequence goes on along the minus strand of JAZRBU010000004.1, from coordinate 9,558 downwards.
TGCCGCGGGATGTCTCAGTCTGATGTTGTGCTGGAGCTGTACCGGCTGGAGAATCAGCTGCTGGAGGTGCTGGATATGCTGCTGGCTGCCGGGGCCAAGGTGGATGCGCCGGATGCAAGGGGGAAGACGCCGCTTTTTCTGGCTATGCACCGCCATGAGCGGCTGGCGGGGCGTTTGCTGGCGGCCGGGGCAAACCCGAATGCCCGCACGGCGGATGGTACTACCATGCTGATGGCGGCGGCGTCTCTTCGCAAGCCTGACGTGGTGCGCGCTTTGTTGAAGCGCGGTGCGGAGGTCAACGCCGTGCGCAGCAGGGATGGATATACGGCTTTGTTTTGTGCGGTGGAGAGTGAGCGGGATTTTGCGGACCCGGAGGGGAAGGCCCGGTTGGAGGTGGTGCGGCTGCTGCTGGATGCGGGGGCGAATCAAAATCTGAAGGACCGGCGGGGGCGTGAGGTGAAGGATGCCGGGGGTGCTGAGTTGCGTGAAATGTTGCAGCGTGGAGTCCTGCCGGAGAAAAAGAATTGACCGGGCAGAATAGAACCGTTACAATGCCTGCATGAAGATGCGTTCTCTTTTCATGGTGGGTTTGCTTTTGTGCGGTCCGGTTGTTGCAGATGAGCAGAAGCCGGCTGCTGCCCCGGAAGCAGATGTGATGACGATGGTGCAGGATGCCCGTTGCAAGCAGATTGTGGTGACGTGTCTCATCAATAATCAGCCCATGCGGATGATGCTGGATACCGGCGCCACGCATACGGTGCTGCACAAGGAGAGTGCTGCCCGGCTGGAGGGCGTGCAACATATAGATACGAGTGCGATGCAGTTCCGCGGGAACTCTCAGCAGCGCCCGGAGATGCTGGTGGCGTCTCTGCTGGCGGGGCCGGCCACGGCACCGCAGCATTTGTTCATGGTGTTGGATTTGGCTGCCGTGCGCGGCTCTATGGCAGAGCCGATAGACGGTATTCTTGGGATGGATGTGCTGGGGTCTGTGCCTTTCACGTTTGACCAGCGTAAGAAAGAGTTTTATTGGGGGCTGCCGACGGAGGGTGAGCCGGTCCCGATGTTCGGGGCGCAGGATAAGTTTGGCCGTATGTGGGTGGCTGCACGCTGTGGCGGGAAGACGCTGCATTTGCTGCTGGATACGGGCAGCAGTGTGACGCGTGTGGCGGCTCAGGATTGGGCTGCCGGGGCTGCCGGGGCGGTGTCTGCCCGGGTGGGTGATGTGGATGCGGCTGCGAGCCTGCAGATCACGCTGGGTAAGCCGGCGGATTTGGAAGTGGGCAAAGATGTTTTTCTGCGTGGGGTTGAGCCTATGTTCGGCGGAGATGAGGCTCCGCCGGTGCTGGGCATGGATGCGCTCTCCGGGGCTGTTTTGGTGCATGTGCCGACCAAAGATTCTCCGTTTGGTGCTTTCTTCCTGATGAAATAAGGCCGGTTTAGCCGGTTTGCAGCACAGCCCCACGCCATGAGGTCATGACGTGGGGCTTGTTGTGCATGTAGGGTTGGGGTAGTTTTGGCTGAGGGTACAGAGGGGGGCGGAATCGCGTAACCGTGATTCTGAATGCCGTTTCCTGACGAACAGCCTATGGGCTCGGTAGGATTTAGCTGCGATAGATGAAGTGCAGGCTGCTACCGTGACTCAGGATTGGGGTGGAAATGAAGATATTCCGGTGAATATGGCGGTGGTGCTTTAAATGGCATCCGTGGCCCGTCGGACTGCGTATTCAAGCCTTTTGTCAATTTGGGCAGGCTTGTGGTGGGCAATGTTTGGCGCAGTGCCGAAATCAGCAAATGTGGAGTGCAGAGAGGATTTCTGCGAGGCGGTGCGTTTTTGACGCGATGGGGAAGTGGCGGAGGAACGGGAGGAACCGAGGTTTTGTTCAGTCGTGTTTGGTGGGCTGGTGTTATGCAGACCGGCGGTGGATTCTCTGGCTCTTATTTCTTCTGCCGGCACTTGCGGCGGCGGTGCTGCCTCTGCCAGCGCGGCGTTGTCCGGCAGCTGCCCGATGGTCCGGTTTTCCAGCAGGTCAATGAGCTGTTGGAGGTTGCCGGCGGATACGACCTTTTCCATTTCCACCGTTTTTTCTCCGTCGCGTACGGTTGAGGAAAGCGGTTTTGCCTGCGGCATGGCCGTTGCGGTATCAAGCGTAAGCAGATAGAGCGCTAATTTCAGCATGCCGGGAGTATCCAGCTGTAGGAATTGAAAGAGTTTTCTGAGATTTTCCACCATGTTGAGAGTGGTGCCGGCTATTGCGCCTGAGTCCGGCTGCAGTTCCGGTGTTTGGGGGAGCAGGGGCGCTGTTGCGGGGTCTGTTTTGCGGGCGCAAATGCGGTATTTGTATAGGATATCCCGTGTTTTTTCCGGCTCCCGGTTGATTTCATCCAGAACCATATCCCGGAAGGCGATGGCCCGGTCTCTGGCTTGCTCGGGGCTGCCGAATTGTTTGTCCGAGAAATATCGGGCAAGCGTTGTTCCCTGGCGGCTGATGGCGACTCTCCAACCTTGAAAGTTGGTGAATTCGTACGTGAAACGTGTGATATGGCGTAAGTTCATGGCCGTAATCATCTTATGTATGTTTCTTTGGCTTATTACCTACCTTTTCAGGCGGAGGATGTGAGCCGCACGCATTGTATGCGAATCTTCTGATTAGTCAAGCTGAATTGATGTAAATTTTCTAAAAGTTGTACATAGGCGTTTTGGAGCGGTTTTGTTGGTGAATTATGATTTACTTTGAGTGAAAAACAGCAGACTGTAATTTTTCATTTACGCAGATTCAAAAAAAAATAAACGGTATCATAACGTGCTTAACAACAATAATAAAAGATTTTTATTTATTAAATGATAAGAATGTAATTTTGAAGAATATATAATTTGATAGAGTTTAAAAGTTAGATGTTCGTAAATTCTGCTGTTAGATGACGATTTTTTATGTTGTGTTGCTAGATTTTCGGGGCGTGTCCCGGCGTGTTCTGAGGAGAAAAATGGGACGGGAATTCGTTTTTTGCGGTGTTTTGCGGTATTTTGGCCGGAAGAAGGGCCGTATTTCGGGGCAAAAAAGGCATTTGGTCACTCTCATACGCTGTAAATGAGTTCTTGTTGCGCATGCTATTGATAATTAGGTGTTCATAAGATTGATGCGACTCTGCCGGGGTGGATTTTCCTTGACTCTGCAGGGTAAATATGATAGTGGTAGGGTGCTATGGGTATATCTCGCACACTGGCTGCCGTTGCGGCGTTGTTAATGGGAGGACTGTCTGTGGTTACCGCGGCAGATGAGCGTCCCAATATCCTTTTCATCATTTCCGATGACCACGGTACGAATGCACTGGGTACCTGTGATAAAGACAGTCCCGTGCCGCTGCCCGGTTTCCGCAGGCTGGCGGATGAGGGCATGGTCTTTGACCGTGCGTACTGTGCCAATTCACTGTGCGGGCCGTCCCGTGCCTGCATGCTGACGGGGCGTCACTCCCACAACAACGGTTTCCTGTACAACTACGGCGGTCCCGCATTCAACGGAGACCAGCCCACCTATCCCAAAATGCTGCAGAAAGCCGGTTACCAGACCGGTATTGTGGGTAAGTGGCATCTTATCTCCCGCCCCACGGGTTTTGATTCCTGGCAGGTGTTCCCGAGCCAGGGAGATTACCTGAACTCCACCTTCCTCTCCGCCGGGCCGAACAACAGCACGCGCTCCAACCGCATGCGCGGCTATGTGACGGATGTGGTTACCAACATGGCTATCACCTGGATGGAGAGCCGTGACCGCAGCAAGCCCTTTGCCCTTATTGTGGGGCACAAGGCCCCGCACCGCAACTGGCTGCCCGCCGTGCGCCACCTGGACATCATCAAGGAGTATGTGGCCAAGCTTACGCCGCCTGCCACGCTGCATGATGACTGGAGCAACCGCCCGGAGTTCCTGCGCCACAATCGCCAGAGCGTCGGCTGGGATCTCTGTCCGTGGAATGACAATCACTTGGTGTATGACCGTATCCCCTTTGATGTGATGAAGGAGATACTGCCCAAGGGCCAGCTGCGCAACAAGATTAAGAAAGGCGAGTTCAAGGGCCAGATTCCTGCGGATTTCAATATTGAGAAGCATGAGCCGAAGTTTGTGCCCAAGACGCTGCTTGGTTGGGGAATGGATTGGATTGAACCCGGGCTGCAGGGAGTCTACCGCAAGCATTTCAACACCCGCACAGATGAGTTTGTGGCCAATATGCGCGCAGGCAAGTACAAGACCGTGCAGGATATGACGGAGCAGCGCTGGCGCTGGTATATGGAGGACTATCTGGGCTGCATTCTTTCACTGGATGAATCCATCTCTGCGCTGATGGAGTATCTGGACAAGAGCGGGCTCTCTGAAAATACCCTGGTGGTTTACGTGGGCGACCAGAGCTTCTACCTGGGTGAACACGGTCTGTATGACAAGCGCTGGATATTCGAGGAATCCATGCGCATGCCCCTCATCATGCGCTGGAAGGGAACCATCCCTGCCGGTGTCCGCAGTCAGGCCATGGTGCAGAACATTGACTATGCTCCCACGCTGCTGGATGTAGCCGGAGCTGATACGCCGGAGAATACCCGGACCATGGAGGGCGTGTCTCTGACTCCGCTGTTCAAGACCGGTGAGGCTCCGCAGTTTGCGGACCGCCCGCTCTACTATGCCTTCTATGAGCAGCCGGGTGAGCACAATGCCCCGCGCCATGACGGCATCCGCACGCGCCGCTATACCTTTGCCCGAATCTGGACTCCTACGGGCGCGGAACGCAAGAGCGGCGTGCGCAAGCCGGAGAATGAATGGCTGCTCATCGACAATGAGACAGACCCGCAGCAGATGCGTAACGTCTCTCAGGATCCGGCCTATGCCGGTATCATGCAGGAGCTGATGCAGCAGTACAACGCCGTGCGTGCTCAGTATCGCGTGCCGGCAGATTGCCCCGGCAGCGGTAACCGTATCCCGGATTACCTCCCCTCTTGGGGCCCCGGTGAGAATGACCGCATCAAGAAATAATTTGTCAAACAAGTCAGCAAACGGCCGCAGGCTTCTAGTCTGCGGCCGTTTTGTATAGGTGAGAACGGCGAGCCGAAAGGCAACGCTTGTGGAAAATGTGTTTTCGGTGCGTTTTTCCTCTTCCCGATATGGGCTCAGTATAATCTAAACGGCAAGCAAACCGCGTTCCGCTCGTGGACTCGACCGCCCCTGAATGCAGTACGGGGACCTACCTTTGCAGTAGGTCCCCGTTGGTTTTACAAAAGCTCCTGTTAAACGTCAGCGCTGTTGCTCTGCTTCGTAGCGAAGGTGTTCTACAGCGGTACGCATGGCTTCTTTGTGAGATTTTCCGGCCATGGCAGCCTGCATCATCACGCGCTGAAGATCTGTTTCCCTCAAAATCATCATAGAGATAGATATCTGCGCCTGGGGAGAGAAATAGCGGCTGACGGTGGGGTATTTTGCTGCAAGTGCATCTATTTGCGGAACAAATCTATCACGCACCGCCATGATACCGGCCCGGTCTTTCGGAGATTCGCGGCGCAGAGTCTCAACGATGGTGATATTGAGCTTATTCGCCTCTGTAATATAGGCGAGGGCTTCACCTGTCAGGAAGTCGACAGGCGTGCGCTCAACGATTTTCTGCATCATATCAAACTGCTGTTCCGGGGTGGGATTGGCACCACCGTTCGGAAGTTCTGCATTCAGCTCCATCGAGACTGCGCTCATCAGGATAAGGTATTTGCGGATAGCCGGGTCAATATCATACCAGCTGAAATGAACGGACGGGTCATTAAGCTCTATGACCGGGGCGGGGGCGGCATCATTCTCACCTGCTGCAACCAAGTGCATGGGGGTGTGGAATAATAAGAGGCAAATACAGGAAAATAAAGAAACTCTCATTTTGTTAATGAATGTGTAAGCTGTGCACCTTTGCCGGACACAGAAGCGTTGCTGGTGGACCGGTCGTGTGAGAGTTTTATAGCATCTTCATTTTGATTGGTCAATTCCATTTTTTTCGCGGCGTCAGGTGCAGAGAGGGCTGGGCACGTCTCGGCCCACAAATCCGGCAGCTTAACCTATACCGTAAACAAATTTTGCACCAATGACCGGTATTTTACAGAAAAAAGCTTGCGCTGCCCCTCCTGAAAATACACAAGAGATTCTCCGGCAATCGAAGCGTGACAAGCGATGGGTAAAGCTATATAAATGAGATTTTAGGGAACATGGGCATTTAAAAAATCTACTTTATTTGGGCGACCTTGTCCCGTGGTTGAACATACTCAGTAGGCTCAGGCCATGGAAAAGCATCGTCACATGTAGGGTTAACGCTGGTTGCTTGCGTTTTTATCGGCCGAATCAATGGCCGCCTTCACCTCCGGGCTGTTGATAATGCGGAACCAGGCCGCTACATCTTCAGCGCTGAGAGCAAAGGAAGAAAGATTTGCCAGGTTTTCCGGGCTTACATCTTCTTCGCTTACGACATCATAAGGATCCATGGTTGCCAACTCATTGCCCTGTGCATCATGCAGAAGCAGTTGCAGCTGGTAGGCTGGCAATACCTCGTGCAAGTAGGTTTTGACCGGGCGCATGCGCTTGATGAGGTTGCGCAGCGTTTCTATGTCCTGCGTGTTGAGGGGTAATTCTACCGGGGCATCAGTCATGATGCGCCAGTGGTAGGTCATCTGCAGCCGCATACCGGCACATCGGGTGGCTGCCTGTTGCAACTTTTTCAGCTCTTTCTGGTTTTCTTCTACTTCGAAGGAAGCTTCCCATCCCGGGCCTGGAATGGAGGGCTCCAGGCGGTTATATCTACATTCGAGAGCCTTGCCATCCGCAGAAAGCAGGGTGAACACCACCCGGTAATCATACGGGCCACCTTCCCGGGGGAAGTCTCTTTTTCGGAGCAGGAAGATGTATTCCCCCGGTTTGTGGAGGGTGCTGAAATCATGTTGCCACTCTTTGCCCCGGGCGGTGTTGTAGGGTTCGCCGGACACAGAGAGCCGCAGTTGGCAGCCTTTCGGCAGGGTGTCGGGCTCCAGTCTGACCAGCAGGCAGGTGTCTTCTGCTTTCCGGTGGTATTCGAAGCTGAGCCTTGTATCCCCCAGCGGCATGGAGGTGCTCTCTGTGTGAGTAAAGCCTGCGGGTATGCTGTTTTGCAGGGCCGGCAGGGTGGGTGTGGTGACCGTACAACTTACAGATGCCTCCGCTGCGAGGCACAGGGCTGTGGTGAGCAGGATTTTGGGAAATAGTGACATGGTTATTTTTTGTTCGGTTGTTTGGGGGCATTTCGTTCTACAATGGAGTGTAGCTCCTTCAGCAGATTCTCCTCCAGTAGCCAGCGTTTGCTGTCTTCTTTCGTAGCAGTGATGGCGTAGATGTTAACCTCTCTCCATTCTCCGTTAAATGACAAGAATAGTTTAGGCGCGGAATATCTTATCCACCTACCGACTCGTTTGTACCCGCCTGTTCGGCGCACATAATCCGGATTGAGGCGTAGCTGTTGCAGGATGTATGCAATCCTCTGCGTTTCTTCTGCGGGTAAGGTTTGTGAAGAATGTAGAGTCATCTGTTCTACCTTTCCTGTGCGAATCTGCATTTTCATGATGCGAACCTCACCTGCGGCGGGGGAGGATTTTTGCAGAGCATCCAGCTCCAGTCGGGCCTTCTCACGGTCTTCATTGGCCGTTTCTCGGTGGACACGCACCTTTGCCTGCGTCTCAGCGCTCATGAAACACAGGATGCACAAGATGGATAACAAGAATCGGGGCATAGTCTCTCTCTCTCTGCTTATATTAACATTTCGCACCGGCGAATCCGCGAAAAAATTGCAGCATGCGTGTTTTTTTCTGCAACCAATGGAGGGGCGTTTTCAAGAGACACAGAGGTGGGAACTGCTGGCTGGTGCAGGGGGAACGGAAGTGCCTTATCGCCGAGTGGTTATCTGTCGTGTCTCTTGGAAAGGAATTCGTACTCTTGGTCATAGCTATCAAGCACAGGGGCTGGCTCCGGATATGCGAGTCCTCCAAGAGCTTGAGTTGTACCCTCGATTTTGCCATTCTCTTTTGACTGATATAATACCACCTGGGCGCCCTGTGCTGCTGCAAACTCCTGCAACTCGGCCAGGTCCGGAAACTTACCACAAAAACTCATCCTCCCGATACTCACATACCCGAGATTTTCGTATATTATCAAGGAGCCTATCATGTCCTCTGTTCTGCATACCTTCGGAAGTTCCCCCGGGGCCAGCGTCTTATAATCGATACCGGGACGATAACCTTGACTGCGATATAGTTCTGCTAAACACACGCCACAACCAGACAAACTCATACAAGCTCCCATCGCCGCAAGGCAGAGGGCTATAGTCGCAAGGATTCGGGGGAAGGGGAGCAGGGACATAAAGTTATCTTTCTATCAGTCAGCAACGGGGAACTCCGGAAATGAAAATTCTATTTCCGCCGTATACCATTTGTAGCCGGACGGTAATGGATTATTCGCACAGGAATTTATGCCGGGTGAGGGGTCTAAGAACGCCGGGTGTATACCTTCGCGCAAGCTGAAGTGCCATTCCGGTTGAAGCTTTTGAAAATCAAAAAAATCACGTGCCAGTTTATTGCGGAATTGCTCTTCCCGGCTAAGCAATTCTTGCCCTGTCTCTTCCGGTAAAGCATACGAATACGTAACGATTTGGGAAAACTGGCTCTTCCCGCCATACCTGCATCTATACTCACCTTCTTTGAACTGATACGGATGAAGAAGCCTCTCATGTAGGAACACAGCGATGGCTGTTCCTGTGTCTCTCATGACACGAGCCGAGAGGGCTTTGCCGACTGCCTCCTGTTGTTCTATAAGCAATTTCTGATGGTGGTTTTGATACAGAAGTATGCCAATACACACGGCCGCCACGATATGGAGCCAGTTATGGGCAGACAAATCAAGAATCCTATTTTTTAGTGACATTCACATCTATCTCCTTTACTACTAATAATACTTCCCGGCACCGAATCCGCAACAAAAAATTGTAGAAAGTGCAGATTTTCTGATAAATAGACGCTCGTGGTGGGTATTTTATTGCTGATGTCCGCAAAAACCGGGTCACAAATCGAGGATTTGCTCGAAGTGGAACCCTTGGCCTGCTTAGGGGGAGCTTGTTCTAATGAAAAATATTGAAGATTCAGTCTTTTACATTTTTCTCAACAACTGTTTTCAACTCTTGTACCGAGACCGGTTTCAATTTACCATCTACGGTGAGTTTTTGCAGAGCACGGAAGAAAGCATCAAATATTTCTTGACTCACAGCGTCCCAACGAGCGCGGTATTGGGACTCTGTTTCATCAGTCTGCCGAGACTGCGGTGTTGGATTTCTGTTAATACGAATGGCAGGGAGAATACCTTCCTGAACTCTGATATAAGCGCCGCCGTTGTCTACATAATCCAAATAAATGCAGAAATAATCATCCCCCAGCCCCGTAGCATCCGCTAAATCACCCTTGCGGGAGGCACGCCAGCGGATAGTTCCGGAAGTAAGCGGGCGTAGTGCTTCCATATAGGGACGAGCCATTTCCTC
>JAZRBU010000003.1:0-14277 GCA_045635265.1 Akkermansia sp. | reverse complement strand
TCCGCCAACCTCAGTTCCGGCGCCAAGCTCAACATGCAGGACAGCGTTACGCGTGCCATCACGCTCACCGGGTCAATGAGTGCCTCCAATGCTACCGTGAACCATTACGGCAAGCTCAAGGCAGCCAACCTGACCCTGACGGACTCCACGTACAACTGCACGGGACGCTATGCCACTGGCATGGATATCTCCGGCACTACGAAGCTGACCAATTCCAAGCTGGATATCTACGGTTACCTTAACAGCAAGAATCTGACGCTGAACAAGGGACGCGTACGCCAGAGCGGTACGGGGAATGTGACGATAAGCGGCACGCTGAGCATGAACAGCGGCTCCTCTCTGACCACAAGCGGCACACTGAGTGCCGGGACAATGACGCTGAGCGGCGGCACCATCAATCTGACCGCCGGTTCGCTCAAGACCATCACGGTGAGCAACACGCTGACGCTCAACAGCGCCATTGACCTGAATCTGGGCTGCAGCCTCAAGCAGGGCGTGAGCTACAAGCTGGTAAGCTTCAAGAAGACGAACCTGACGAATACGAGCAATCTGGCAAGCCTGCTGGGAATGAGCGGCAGCGGCGCCACGCTGACGCTGGGCAGCAACAGCATCACGCTGAAAGTGACCAACAGCACGGCCTGGAACAAGTATGTGGCAGCCAACAAGAGCCTCTTCAACTCCGCCACCACGGCGATGATGCCCGAGGTCGTGGAGGAAGAAGAAATCCTGACCACCTCCGTGAGTGAAACGACGGAAGCAGTGGCTGCGTTTGACCGCAGCGGGGCGGATGCGCTGGTGCAGAGCAACTGGGGCATGCTGAATGCTTCCCGCGCCTTCACGGATACCATCGGCAACCGCACATCCAACCGCCGTGCGCTGGGTGAAGAGCAGAAATCCTCCGTCTGGATGAGCGCCATGGGTGCATCCTCCCGTTTGAGCTCTGACGGCGTGGCTGCGGGCTCAGATTACAACCTGTTCGGTGCCGCCTTCGGTATGGAGCAGCAGCTTACGGAAAAGAGCAGCCTGGGACTTGCCATCGGCAACAGCCGAGGCAAGGTAAGCAGCTTCACCTCCGGTCGCACGAAGCAGGATACGCTGCACACCGCGCTCTATGGGCAGCACCTGCTGCAGCAGAGCACAAGCGATGCGCTGACACTTGACTGGAGTGCCGCCTACGGTCGCACGGAGAGCCGTTGGAACGGCATTGAGTGGGACCAGCGCGCGCTGCAGCTGGATGCCCGCACCACCTACGCGCACCAGCTCAACGACAAGACCACGGTGAGCGCGTTTGCGGGTCTGCAGTATTATGCAAGCAACTCTGCCACGGTAGCCAAGGGCTGTGAAAGCGGCAGCATTCAGAACCTGCGCGGGGAAATCGGTGTAGGCATCGGCCACCGCGCCACCAGCAAGACAAGCGTCTACGGCGAGCTGAGCTTTGTGGGCGACATGGCCCGCAACAACCCGACCGCCACCATCGGCGAGTACCGCGTACGCGGCGCGAATCCCGGCCGTGCGGGCATCAACCTGAGCGCCGGCGTAAATCACGCCCTCAACGAGAAGTGGAGCGTGAATGCAAGCTACAACATGGAGCTGATGGAGCGCGCCAACAGCCACAGCGCGAACATCGGTGCCAGCTACAAGTTCTGATAAGCAGAACACTCGCATACAATCGGGCATCTCCCATGCAGGAGATGCCCGGTTCTTTTTCTGATTCCGATTATTGTGTCTGAGCGGGTTTTTAGGCTTTTATCCGCGATTGAAATATGATACAATCGCGGCGAGCGGGTGGAAAAGCCCGACTGATTATCATGATGAGTGACCCTTCAAAGTTCCGTAATCTGGCTATTATTGCACACGTTGACCACGGCAAAACCACACTGGTGGATCAATTGCTGAAAGCCGGCGGCACCTACCGCGAAAACCAAGAAGTACAGGAGCGAGCCATGGATTCCATGGATTTGGAGAGGGAAAAAGGTATCACCATCAAGGCCAAAAACACATCGATTCATTGGAACGACTACACCATCAACATTGTGGACACCCCCGGACACGCCGATTTCGGGGCAGAAGTAGAACGTGTGATGAAGATGGTGGACGGCGTGATTCTGGTGGTAGATGCCTATGAAGGGCCCCAGGCCCAGACTCGATTTGTGCTGCGCAAAGCACTGCAGGAAGGACTGCTGCCCATCGTGGTCATCAACAAGATAGACCGCCCGCATGCCGACCCGATGAAAGTGCACGACCAAGTTCTCGAACTTCTGCTGGAACTGGATGCCACGGAAGAGCAGTTTGAAGCACCTTTCGTGTATGGCTCCGCTCGCGACGGCTATTTCATGAACGCCCCGGAGGGAGAGCCGCCCGTAGATTGCAGTCCCCTGCTCCACCAGATTGTAAAACATATACCCGCCCCCAGAGACGCGGACCCCGACAAACCTTTCCTCATGCTCATTTCCAACATCGACTGGGATGACTATGTGGGACGAGTGGCGGTGGGACGCATCACCAGCGGTTCTGTGCAGAAGGGTGATACGGTTTATCTGCTGCGCCCGGACGGCACCCGCGTTCAGGGCAAAGTAACCAAACTTTTCGAGTACAGCGGTTTGCAGACCACAGACTCCGCCGTCGGCAAAGCCGGTAACATCATCGGCATTTCCGGCTTTGAAGATGTGGATATCGGTGAAACGATTACGGCAGATCCGGAGGGCGAAGCGCTGCCGTTCGTCGAAATTGAACCGCCCACGGTGCAGATGGAATTCAGCATCAATGACGGACCTTTGGGAGGCCGGGACGGCAAGCATGTGACGAGCCGAGTCATCCGCGAACGGCTCATGCGCGAGATGCGCACGAACATCTCCATCAAAGTGGAAGACACGGATTTGGCAGGTGTATTCATGGTATCCGCCCGAGGAACGATGCAGATTGCCATTCTGGTGGAACAGATGCGCCGTGAAGGTTATGAGGTTCTGGTATCCCGCCCCAAGGTCATTGTGCGTGAAAAAGACGGAGTGATGTGTGAACCGTTTGAGACAGTCTTCATTGAAGTGCCGGATGAATGCTCCAACGGCGTGGTGCGCATTCTCGGCAACCGCAGAGGCCTGCTGGAAAACATGGAAACACCCGGCACCGGGCGCACCACCATTCAGGCAACGATGCCCACGCGCGGGCTCATCGGGTTCGAGTTTGAGCTGGTGAACCTGACCAGCGGTCACGGTATCTTCTCTCATCTATTCAAGGAATACGCACCGTATGCCGGTGAAATTGTCACCCGCCAGAGCAGCACCCTCATTTCCATGGAAAACGGTATCGCCCGCCCCTACGCCCTGCAGTCCATTGAGGAACGCGGCTCACTCTTCATTGCCCCCGGCGATGAAGTATACGAGGGTATGATTGTGGGAGAAAACCCGAAACCCATTGACATTCCCGTGAACCCCACACGCGAAAAACATCTCACCAACCACCGCTCCGCCACAAAGAATGACTCCATCCAGCTGACGCCGCCGCGAGTATTCACGCTGGAACGCGCCATTGAATACATTGAACCGGATGAGCTGGTGGAAGCAACGCCGCATTTCATCCGCATGCGCAAGCGCATTCTGGACGCTACGGCCCGCAAGCGCGCCGGCATAGCAACGCAGAATCTGGGCTGATTTTCCCGCAGGCACCACTATAAACTACCCTGATACAATGGATTGGAGCTGGCTCACTCAAATGGTACCGGACATGGACAGCACGGTTAGTATCCTGCTGTACGTGTTAGCCGTCATTCTGGCTGCGGCCGGATTGCTGGGTTGCGTACTGCCCTACCCTGGTCATGTGGTGCTGCTGGGGGCCTGTGTTTCCGCAACGGCGGCAAGCGGCTCCCCGTATCCGTCATGGTGGCTGTGGGTCATTCTGGTTCTGCTGTCAACAGCCGGAACATTTGCGGATAACGTGACCTCACTGCTGGGTGCTCGCCGTTTCGGGTGCAGCAAAGCCGCGCTGTGGGGAACTTTTATCGGCGCGATTGTCGGTGCATTTTTCCCACCCTTAGGTCTTATACTAGGTCCCTTTGCCGGAGCATTCCTGACAGAGCTGTTCTATGTGCGTAAGGATGCCAAGGCCTCTGCCACTGCCGGGCTGGGTGCTACGCTTGGTTATCTGGCGGGAGTGGTAGCCAAGCTGATTATTGCCGTCATCATGCTGGTAATCTACCTGATTTGCCGATAAAGAAAGAGTTTTTCCTCCGGGTACTGCGGACTTACAGCTCCAGAAGAGAATGCCAATGGCGCATGAGAATGGCAAACGGAGCACGTGAATCCGGTGAATTCCTGTAGGGATTCACCTCAAAAGCTTTAGCATATTCTCCGCGCAGCAACCAAGCGAGCGCATACATCTCTGCGGAAAGTTTATCCTGAGCCAGCATGGCCGCCAGCCCCTTCAGTTCACCCGGGTCTGCCGTGGGAGAAAATTGATTACCGCAACGGCGTTCCAGCAAAGCAAATGCCTCTACTGCCACACGGCAAACTTCCGACTGCACCTGCAGTTCCGCCCGCTCCAGCGGTGAATACAGCTCCTGATTGAGCCCACTCAACACATCCAAAGCCTGAGCAACCTGCCCGGAAGCCATCAGGGTGCGAACCCGGGCACGTCCGGCGGCAGCCATGCGGCGCGGAAGATTTTGCCGCAGCTGCTGCACCTCAGCCACAAGAGGAGCCGTGACCTCAGAAAGGCGCATGGATATCTCCGCCGCTTCCAGACAGGCCATGGCAGAGGACAAATTACCCTCAGCCATATACTGACGGGCAGACTGCAACAGCACACCGGATTTCAGCGGAGCCGGAAGAGATGCAGGCATCATTCCCGCCGGCAAACTGCCGTTCTTCGACAATTCTCGGCAGGCGGCAGCCAACCGCTGCTCGTATGGTTTTCCTGCGGCGGCAGCCTCTACCTGCCGGGCATACAGCTCTGCATCCGCAGCGCTCTCCCGCTGCAGAGGAAGTTCTGCCACAGGCAGCATCAGCATGGCAGCCAGACGGGAAGAAGGAGCAGACGTCTCTGACGCTGCCAGATTGGTAAAAATTTCAGCGGCACGCTCATATTCCTCCTCTTTCAGGCAATCACAGGCAGCGGTAAGCGAATCAAAATCACTCCGGACAACCCGTGACGGCACCGTTACAAACTCCTGAACGGCAGGACGAGGCGAAAGGAAGGCAGAAAGCACAGCGGCAACAGCCCCCAGCGCAGCCACGCCGACAGAACCGCCAATCCACCACGCACGACGACGGCGGCTGCGCGCCAACTCCTGAGAAACACCGCCGACAGCCGCCTGAACCTCCGAGATTTCATCCAAAAGCTCAGCATATCCTGCAGGGCGATTCTCCGGCTGAAAAGCCGTCATACGGTTAATGAGGTCGCACAATCCTTCATCAAGATTAGGATACATCTCCTGAACGGGCTTCATACGACGCTTGAACTCCAGCAACTCCTCAAAGCCCTGCGGAGCAACGGAAAAATTGGTAACACCGGTCACAAGACCGCGCAAAGTCATACCCAAGGCATAAATATCCGTACGGGCATCTTCCGTCTGCCCCATCAGAGTTTCCGGCGGCACATAGAAAGGAGTAGCCCAGATAATCTCCTCTTTCAGAGCATCCGGGCGGTCCTCCAAAGCCAAGCCGAAATCAAGAACCTTTGCGCGGCCTTCGGGAGTAATAATAACATTGCCCGGCTTCATGTCGCGATGCAGCACACCTGCAAGCTGAGCCGCCTGCAGCCCGGCTGCAACCTGATGCACCACATCCAGAGCCTCATCCTGCATGAGACAGCGGTGCTCCTCCAGCAGCAACTCCAGATTCCGCCCCTCTACCATTTCCATGGCAATGTAGAAGCGGCCTTTCGCCCACCCGGCGGAATACACGGATACCACATTTTCATGGCGCACCTTGGCCATGAGCGCACACTCATCCTCAAAGCGTGAAATACGCTCCGGGTTGTCACCATACAAATCATTGAGCACCTTGATGGCGAGCTCGCGTCCCAACACGAGGTCACGGGCACGGTACACCACGCTCATGCCACCCACGCCCAATACGCCCTCAATACGGAAATTGGCCAGCGTATCATTCACTCGGCTGCGTGCCCCGCAAACAGCGCACTCCACCTCCGCATAAAAGCCGAACGCCCCCACCTCCATGGGATGACCGCAGGAGGGGCATGTCTGTATCATTTGTTGCGTGGACATGGGAGCGACGGACGAATCTGAAAGAAAAGCCGGGGGAAGCAACCCCTCCCCCGGCTGTAAAATCAATGCGTTAACCGCGCATCAGCCCAGCTTGGGCAGAGAAGCGGCGGCTACAGCCTGACCGTGACGCTTGGTCTTTTCATCCGGCACGCAAAGCGTGATGGACAGTTCCGGGAACTCAGTCTTGAGCACCTCATTGGCCTTGTCGATGATGATCTGACCGCCTTCACCGGTAGCCACGCGGCCCAGGAACAGAAGGTTACGCAGAGCGTAGAACTTGGAGAAGTAGGCGATGGTGTAGCCGAATTCCACACCGATAGTCTCGTAAATCTTACGAGCGCGGTCATCACCCTCAAGCATGGCAGCCTGCACCTTCTTGAGCTGTTCCGGATACGGCATGGTGCCAAAGTCATAACCGGCACGGGGAGCCAAGCGGGCTACAGCCTGCTGAGAGAAGTACATGGCACCCACGCCCTTGTCCTTGGACCACTCGTCCACACCGCCGTCCTCCTGGTAGTCCACGGGAACGAAAGCCAGCTCATTGAGCCAGGGCATGATGTGACCCTCGGGGTCCACATAACCGGCAGCCAGAGAGGTACCCATGGCGATACCGAGCACGGCGTCATCGTTCATGCCCATGGCACCGGCCAGAGCAGTCACTTCACCGTCGTTCACCACTTCAAAGGGAACTTCCTTGCCCATACGCTCGCTCCAGCGGTCCTTGAGCGTACCGAACATGCCGCGGATGACGTTCTGGAAGTCGTCCGGGGAAATGCCACGGAAGAGGGAACCCACGCGGGGCTCGCTGTTCACATATACACCGGCAGCGGAACCGCCGATGGCATCCACCTGCGGCAGGTGAGCAGCGGCGCGAAGCAGGGAGTCATCCACACCCTCAAGCTGATAGTTGGGGTCGGTCTGGTGGTAGGGGTCCCACACCACCTCTTCGGAGTACACCACCTCACCGTTCACCACGGCAGCGCACTTACGGTCGGAGCCGCCAAGGTCGAAACCGATGCGGTAGCCGTCCAGATTGCGTCCCAGGGAAACGGAAGTAGAGTTCTCTGCGGGCAGCTCATCAGCGGAAGCAACCTTCTTCACCTCGATGGGCTGGTCGTAAATCTTCTTACCGATGAAATCCCAGTCGAACTCGCGGGCACCGCCGGCGCAGTAAGTAGCAGCCAGCATGTCTGCAATCTGGTCATCACCGGCCACCATGATGGTGCAACCGCCCTTCATCCAAAGAAGGAACTTGACGATACGCTCGATGTACAGATTGTTCAGAGCAACATTCTCACCTTCCTGAGGAAGAATCTTGCCGCTCCAGCGGAAACAGGTGCCATCCAGACGGGTAAGAGCCAAATCCACGGTATGAGAACCGGGTGTAGCGGCTACCTTCTCTTCAAAAGCCTTGTTCCAAAGCACCGGAGCAATGAAGTCCGGATCGAGCACGGGGGTGAATTTCGGTTGGATGTTCATAACGTACGGGGATTTATATAGCATGTTAAACTTCCTTTGACAAGTTAAAAATCCGGCCGAGTTCAGCAGGTGGGAAAAAAGAGCGATTTTCGCGCGCAGTTGACGCGCAATACTCTTGTCAGTGGTGACAAAATGGTGTTTGATAATGCACAAATGGAGAAGCATGCACACAGGGTAAAACGCATCAGTGCCATGGCGCTGTGCGTTCTTCTTTCTCTGCTGCTTCATCTCATTTGCACTGCCGTATTGGTGCTCACCGGCGGAGAGCTAAACGAACCCGGCAGCCGTGCCGGGGCACCCCCGCCAGACAGGGCCCGAATTATCCGCGTGCAGCGCAGTGAAGCGGTTCTGCACCAACCGGAACCACAGGAAGAGGAGCAGCAAAAACGCCCTTTTGCCAAGACTTCAGCAGATACGCATCAGGCACTGCCGGAAAAAGAGGACTACGAGGGCAGTCGCAACACCCGCGCGGCAAGTGCGCCGGACGCAGAACACCTCCGCAGCGAAAAAGAGGCACCGGCCCAGCGGGGGGAGGAAAAAGAAGAAGTGGTAACTTTCGACCAAGAGCGCAGGGAGGGAGACTTGCAGCATGAAGGGCAACAACCCACCACACCGCCGGATCCGCCGCAGACGCCGACGGAAGAACAAAACGACCGGGAACAACCGGAAACACCTGCTCCGGGAAAAGAAAGTGCAGACGCAGACACCCCCCGACCGGAAGCAGATGCAGACATAAACCAAACGACTCAATCCGTACAGAGCGCAACTCCTCAGCAACCGGAACCTCACGGCGACCATCTGCTGAAAGCTGATGAGGAAAAAGAAGAGGAAATCAACGCAGAGCTCAACGCAACAGCTACGACAAAAGGTACCGCTACGGGCGACGGAAAGGCCCCGGCTCCTCCCCGGAAGCAACAAAAGCGCCGTCCTGTCTTTTATGACCCCAGCCTGGCGAATCCACAGCCCAATACCATTGGATTCCGAACGCACGAGAGACGCTCCCGCAGCTCCGGACGTTTCGTCGTGGGCCGCGGAGCAGCACTCAATGTTTCCGCCACGCCGCTGGGACGTTATGAAAGCGAAATCTACCGCCGCATAGCCTACCACTGGTACCGCGCCTGTGATGACCACCGAGGGGATATCATCCCGGGCAGCATCACCATCAGTCTGAGAATCAACAAACGAGGACAGCTGGAAAACATGGATTTGGTACGCCGTCACGGCGCGGGCGTCATCCAGCAATCCTTCACTTTCCGCGCCATCCGCCGCGCCACCCTTCCCCCCATGCCCTCCACCGTCCGTCAGGAAATTGTCGGAGAGCTGCTGGAACTCATCTTCACCTTCAATTTCGATTAAACCACCCCCATCATCACCATGCCTGAAACCATCCTTCAATTCCTCGATGCCTGTCATCCCTTCGGTTATCCGCTGCTGATTTGCTCCGTGCTGCTCATTGCAGCCATTCTCTACCATCTCATTTTTGTGGGCAAAAGCTGGCACAGAACCCTCAGCCAAATTCACTTTGCCCTGCAGCATCCGGTCAATGCCGAACAAGCACTACGGGAATACAGTCTGCAACATCACGACGCCCTCACGGAAGTCATTCTCAGCATCCTGAACTCTTCACCGGATGCCGCACGGGAAAAGCTCACGGAAGCAAGACTGGCTCATGCCATTGATACCGGGCGCAGCGGGCTCGCGCTCATCAGCATCATCACCAATATCGCCCCCATGCTCGGAATCCTCGGCACAGCATGGGGCCTGGTGGATATTTTCGGAGTTTTCGGCTCACCGGAAGCTCAGGCAGGCATAGCCATGGGCATCTCCAAAGCACTCTACACTACCATATTCGGGCTTGCCATAGCAGTGCCGGGAGTGATAGCGGGCACCTGCTTTGAGAGACGTCTCGAAAACCGGGCAGCCCGAATCAACGAAAGCTTCACCACCCTCCTCAACAACCACCGGGACTGACACGATGAACATCTATGTCCGCAAAACAACCACTATGGGTATCACCATCGTACCCATGCTGGACATTCTGACCATCCTGCTCATCTTCTTCATTGTGCACACAGAGTTCAAGCGTCAGGTATCTGTCCTGAACCTGGACATTCCGGAAACACACAATCTTGCGGGAGAAAAGGGAAACAATGAAAGCATCCTTCTGGAGGTCGGGGCTGACGGGCAGTTGGCCTTCGGCGGCAAAATCATATCAGAACAGCAGCTGGCCGCGGCTGTGCAGGAGCTGATGGAAAGCAAACCGGAGAGCACCATCCAGGTTTCCGCTGCACATGCCTCATCCCTCGGGCATTTTCTCCGAGTGATGGATGAATTGACCGCAGCCGGACTCAAAATTGAGGAAGTTCCTGTCCGCATCGACTATAAATCCGCTGCGCCCTGATCCGTAAAAAATGTTTCCTCTTGACTTTCGTTCACGCTTAATCTAGAGTAGGCTCTATGCAAGACCTTATCCTCCCCCACCGAATCACTAGCTATGAATGCGGCGCAGACAAGCTGATGAAGCCTGAATGCTTCCAGCACTTCTGTCAGGAAATGGCAGAGGAACACGCCGATTCCTACGGTTTCGGCTATGATTGGGTCATGGCTAACCGCACAGCATGGGTGCAGGTGCAGGGAGATTTTGAAATGCTGCGCCGCCCGGCATGGAAAGAAAAAGTTTACCTGCGCACCAATACCGGAAAAGCCTCTGCGCTTCAGGCAGGGCGTTTCGTGGAAATGACGGACGAGGCCGGGCAGGTGCTTGCCCGCGCAGATTTGCTGTGGGTCATCATCAATTTCGATACCCGTCGTCCTGTTCCGCTCAAGCGCACAGGACTGCCCATGGATAACCCCAGCCCGGTCGTTACAGAACCGATAGATTACCCGGACCGACCGGAAAACGCAACCGCCACGGCAGAATTGACAGCAGGGCGTCGGGATGTGGACTTCAATGGGCACATCAACAACAGTGCTTACCTCATCTGGGCGCTCGATACCCTGCCCGCAGAAATTAAGCCGGAGGGAGAAATGGTACGCTACCGCATCAATTTCCGCAGAGAAAGCCACGCCGGCGACCGCATGCAAATCGACCACTATCTCAATGGAGCGCACACTCACCACGTCATCTCATGTGAGGGTGAAACCCGCGCAGAAATTGTGATTCTGTGGAAGTAAACACAGTCACGGGGGCCACCCACCGAAGAAGCCCCGAATCAAGCCATTTTCTTGACTATCGGGAAGCGGTCTGGTACATTAAGAGCATGAAAGCTTTTGTTAATCCATTTATTCTGCTCATCGTCATGGGGCTTTTCGCCTGGGGACTGACGGACAGAGCGGAGTACGGACCGGATGCCGGGCTGTGGGCTGTTGTGGTATGCGCCACGGCCTTTGTCGTCAACGGAGCTCTGTGTCTGTCCAGAGGATTGACACACCGGCCGTCTCTCATGAGTGCCGTGTGGACGGTGGTGTATCTTATACTGAGCGCCTGCGGTTTCATTCTGCTGAATACTCCGACAGATGATATTTATGCAGAGGACAAAGCAGCACTGAGCGAACAGCTGAAAGGCTGGAAAGAAGCAGGCAAATCCCCCTTTGCCAATGAACGGGAGGAACAGGAATGCCTGATTGTGCTTGCGGCCGGATTGGGAAAAAATCATCTTCTCAGACAGCTGCTCGAGCTGCCGGAAGCAGCTAAAAACGCAGATGTGCTCGCGAAGGCGGCAAAAGCCGCAGCAGAGAACAAACAGAAAAAAGCTCTCAGTCTTCTGCTGGAAGCGGGTGTGCCCGTGGATGCCGTATCCGACGGCAGTTCCCTGCTCTGCACCGCCGTGGTGAACGGTAATCGCGATATTGTCAAATTCCTGCTGGAAAAAGGAGCCAACGCCACCCTGCCGGATGCCGACGGAGTCTCCCCCATTATGCATGCCGTCATCAATGATGATTTGGCCTCTGCCGGAGCACTGATGAAACACGGAGCCAATCCGGCAGCCAAGGCAAAGGATGGACGGGATGCTTTCAGCTGCTCCCGCACGGCAGAAATGGATGAGGTGCTGCAATCGCGTCCTAATACGTCACAATAAGGACGTGTTGACACGCGACCAGAGCCATATTCTTGACGATTCCGGCTATTTGTGATAGATTTTTGCTGCATTAAACCATGGCAGATTCTCTCTATTCACGCATGACCGAGGCTCCGGCCTCCAGTTACGATGTATCACTGCGCCCCCCGGTATTCAGTGAGTTCTGCGGACAGGAAAAAGTGAAAGAAAGACTGCTGCTGATGGTGCAGGCCGCCAAAATGCGCGGAGATGTACTGGATCACGTTCTATTGAGCGGTCCTCCCGGATTGGGAAAAACAACCCTCGCCAACATCATTGCCCATGCAGTCGGTCACAAACTGCACACCACCTCCGGTCCGCAGATTGAGAAAGCGGGTGATTTGGCAGGCATCCTCACCAACGTGGAAAAGGGAGATGTGCTCTTCATTGACGAAATTCACCGTCTACACCCGGCCATTGAGGAATACCTCTATCCCGCCATGGAGGATTTCCGGCTAGATATCATCATTGACCAAGGTCCGGGAGCCCGTTCCATCCAGCTGAACCTGCCCAAGTTCACCCTTGTGGGAGCCACAACCCGAGCCGGCATGCTTACCGGACCGCTCCGCTCACGTTTCGGTCTGGTAAACCGACTGGATTATTACTCAGCGGAAGAGCTCTGCCTCATACTTCACCGGTCTGCCGGTCTGCTGGACATTGATTTGGCTCCCGGAGGTGCTTTGGCCATAGCAAGACGTTCCCGCGGCACCCCCCGTGTGGCCAATGCCCTGCTGAGATGGGTACGGGATTATGCCCAAGTGAAAGCGGACGGTTGTATCACGGACGAAGTGGCGCAGGCCGCACTCAGCATGATTGATATTGATGATGACGGTCTGGACGAGATGGACAAGAGACTGCTGGAGACAATGATTTACAAGTTCGGCGGCGGCCCCGTCGGTCTGGCATCTCTGGCCGTAGCCGTCGGAGAAGATGAATCCACCATCGAAGATGTCCACGAACCCTTCCTTATCATGCAGGGATACATCAAACGCACACCGCGAGGTCGAGAAGCCATGCCGGCAGCCTACCGCAAAGTCGGGGCTAATCTTCCCGGAGGACAGACACAATTACCGTTATGAATCGATTTCAACAAGTTACACTCGTGACAATGGCAGCTCTGTCTTTGTTGGGGAGCGGCTGCGTGCAGCAACGTCTCTGTGCCCAGGCCAGAGACTCCCGCATCGTGGTACTGGACATCGGTCACTATTACCATCCCCAACGCGGCGGCCAGGGAGCCAGGACTCCGAACGACCGCTACGGCAGTATAGAGGAATGTGAATTCTGGTATCGCTATGCCATCTATACCAAACAGATTATTGAAAAAGCCGGGTATACCTGCCGCATCTGCAACAGAGGAGAAACACCGGCCAACGCCCGGCTGGCTGCAGCCGGACGCCGAGCGGGCGTCCACCAGGTAAATACACCGGAGGTTGGCGCCGTCTACCGTTCCCGCCACCAGCCGCACCGCATGGCTGTGGGCATGCTCAGCGTGGACTATGCTCTGGATCAGAAACCGGCTTGCGTCGTCTTCCTGCATCACAACAGCCACACCAATCACTGGATGGTCTATAACAAAGGAGCCATGTACTGCAACAAACGCGGCGGACACCTCGCCTGGGAAATGGCGGATGTGGTAAACAAGACAATTTTTGAAAAAGGTATGCCCAACAACGGAGTCCCCTGCACCACAATTCTGCGAAACGACGGCAGAAAAGGCGGCGGCGACTGGCTGAATGCCTGCGAGGAAAACTGCGTGCCGGCGGTCATCACGGAAGCCACCTTCCTTTCCAATCCCCGGCATGCCCAATTTCTCGCCAAACCGGAAGGAGCCAGACGCTACGCAGAGGCTATCGGTCACGGTATTGTCAACTATCTGAACAAGAGATAGCCCCCCTTTCTTACATAAAACAAAAAACGCCGGCATGAGAGGTATTCATGCCGGCGCTTTTGTTTAAGTTTTTCTTACTGCATCAGATATCCCACAGGTCCAGCCACTTGAAGGATACCACACGGAACTGGCGGCCCATCACTCGGTTGGCATCGCTGAGCCCTTCGGCCTTCGTGCCGTCATCCTTGAACTGCGTCTCATACGGGTCGTTCGACGGATCTACGTAATTCATGGTACGCTGGACTACGGCTTCACACCAGGCCTGAGCCAGAATGGCGTTGTTCGGGCTGCGCACGCAACCGTATGCACGCACCGTGAAGGTATCATCTCTCACCGTCAGTATGTTGCCCAGAGAGGCCAGCACATCACTCTGAATCAGATAGCCGGGGGCTGCCGTGTACATGGAGCCGGTTTCTGCCTCCGGGAACTTGTACAAGCCGCCGTCCTGGGCTTTCACCGTCACGTCCTGGAAGTCCTTGTTGATGTCCGTGGCATCTATGGCTGCCTGCAGCGCACCCTTGAGCGCCAGCTCTCCGCCGGAGGCATCCAGTCGGCGGTTGATGAAGTCGGACATGTTCAGGAAGGGGCCGCGC
>JAZRBU010000002.1:0-53261 GCA_045635265.1 Akkermansia sp. | reverse complement strand
GCCGCGCGGGCATCAACCTGAGCGCCGGCGTGAACCATGCGCTCAACGAGAAGTGGAGCGTGAACGCAAGCTACAACATGGAGCTGATGGAGCGCGCCAACAGCCACTCTGCCAACATCGGCGCCAGCTACAAGTTCTGATAAGCAGAACAGATAAGCACACACCGCCGCCGGGAAGTACAGATTCGATTCCCGGCGGCGGTTTTCTATTGTCACAAAAAACAGACGGCCAAAATGGCGTATTCTTTTTTCTTGCAACAGAGCGCAATCATGATAATATGAAAGATATGCAAAGCATCATCTGCACAGATCCGGCGGAACTGACCCAGCAACTGGACCATGAGTGGTATGGCAAAGAAGTGACTCCGGCCGTTGAGTATAGTTTCACCACAGACGGAGAAAGCCTCATCTACCGAGCGGCACAGGCTGCCCCGGTAACGCCGCATCCGGAAGCCAAATGCGGAGAGTTCCGTGAGGAACTGTGGAAGTATGATACGGCAGAGTTCTTTATAGCGGCAGAAAGCGGCAGTCCCTATGTGGAAGTGAATGTTTCCCCGAACGGAGCCTGGTGGGCATGCGCATTCTGCGCCCCGCGGACAGCCAATGAACAGCCGTTGAACCCGGCGGGGATAGAAGCCAGCGGAGTGGTGACGGAACAAGGCTGGCAATGCAGCATCCGCATTCCGCTGAGCAACCTGGCGGAGCTGGGAATCACCCCGGAAAACTGCCGACTGGCGGCAACGGCCATACTGAACAGTCCGGACTATATTTTCCTGACAACGGCCGAGGATACCTCCGGCGAGCCGGATTTTCACCGACCTCACGCATGGCCGCCTGCCATGCTGACCTGAGCCCCCGAAAAGGAGAACAAAGCCCGCGTACTGTCCCATTTTGAACAGCACGCGGGCAAACTGTGTCAACAGACAGGGAACTAGCTTGAAAATTGGCATTCCGCTGTTAAACTAAGAGGCAAATTAACGTCATGACAACACAGGAATTCAACGAGCAGATTGCGCAGAAATCCACTTGGGTGAGCGCAGTAAAACGCGAAATGTCCAAAGTGGTGGTAGGCCAGCAAGCACTGGTAAACCGACTGATTCTCAGCCTTCTCTGCAAGGGGCATGTGCTGCTGGAAGGTGTGCCGGGGTTGGCTAAAACCCTCTCCGTCAAAGCACTGGCAGGCACCATGCAGGCGGCATTCTCCCGCATTCAGTTCACCCCGGATTTGCTGCCGGCAGACTTGCTGGGCACAATGATTTACAACCCGGAGGAGCGCCGTTTCAGCGCCAAGAAAGGTCCGGTGTTTGCGAATCTGATTCTGGCGGACGAAATCAACCGCGCCCCGGCGAAGGTGCAGAGCGCCCTGTTGGAAGCCATGCAGGAGCGGCAGGTCACGCTGGGAGAGACCACCTATCCCCTGCCCAATCCCTTCCTGGTGCTGGCCACACAGAACCCCATTGAGCAGGAAGGCACCTATCAGCTGCCGGAAGCTCAGCTGGACCGTTTCCTCTTCAAGGTGATGGTGGATTATCCCACCCGAGACGAAGAACTGCAGGTGCTGGAGATGATGAGCAGCACGGATTCCCGACCGACCACCACCCCGGTGGTGAGTGTGCAGGAGATTGATGAATCCCGCCGCCTCATGAATGCCATCTTTATTGATCCAGCCGTGCAGCGTTACATTGTTGACCTTGTGCGAGCCACCCGCACCCCGGAAAAGGTGGACCGCCATCTGGAAGGCATGGTACGCGCCGGAGCCTCCCCCCGAGCCTCCATCAACTTTGCTCTGGCAGCCAAGGCATTGGCATTCACCCGCCAGCGCAGCTATGTGACACCGCAGGACGTCAAGGATCTTGCGCACGATATACTGCGCCACCGCATCCTGCTCTCCTACGAGGCAGAGGCAGCCAACAAGACCAGCGACAACGTCATCGACAGCATCCTCTCCAAGGTGCCCGTTCCGTAACCCCGGAAACCGCCAGCCATGGATAAGACCCAGGAAATCATGCAACGCGTGCGGCGCATTGAGCTGAAGGCACGCAAGCTCACCACGGCCACATTTGCCGGGCAATACCGCTCCGGCTTCCGTGGACAGGGGTTGGATTTTGACGATTTCCGCGAATACATTGCCGGAGATGAGCCGCGCTTCATTGACTGGAAAGTGACAGCGCGCACCGGCACCCCCTACGTGCGAACCTTTCACGAGGAACGCGAGCAGGTACTGCTGCTGGCTGTAGATGCCAGTGGCTCCATGAACTACGCCAGTGCCGGGGTGAATGATACCAAACTGGAATACGCTGCCCTGCTGGCGGCGGTCCTCTCTTACAGTGCCGCGCTCAACGGTGATAAGGTGGGGCTTCTGTTGTACGGCCGCAAGCCGCATTTCTACCTGCCCCCGGCAAAAGGCATGAAACAATGCCGCCGCATTGTACGCGAGATTCTCTCTGCCCCGGCCGCCGGAGAGGATGATACCGTAGATGCGGTTGCCACGGAAATACTCTGCACCCAGCGCAAGAGAGCCCTGGTGTTCATGATTAGTGATTTCCTTGCACAACCGGATAAAAAAGCCATCGGCAAGCTGAATTTCCGGCACGAGCTGGTACCCATCTGCCTGCGCGACCCGGCAGAGATAGAGCTGCCGGATGCCGGGACGGTACGCTTGCGAGACCCTGAAAGCGGAGAGCTTTATGATACCAACCTCTCCGATGAAGAACTGCGCAAAACCTATTCCCGCGCCATTATGGCCCACAATGCAGAGTGGAAGCATATCTTCCACCAGCTCGGAATCGATGCCCCGGAGCTGAAGACGACGGACGACTTCATCCCGGCGCTCAGAAACCTCTTCCACCGCCGCAGCAGAAAGATAACACGCTGAACGCCATGCAACCCACCGCACCAGATATACTGCAAGCCATCCCTACGCTGGAAAAAGATATTTCCGCAGCAGGCTTCGCAGCGCAGAGCTTCGGCCAGCTGCTGCTGATTATCGGCGTGGCAGCCGCACTCATCATCGGGCTGATTGTCTGGCTGATACTGCGGCGCCGTAAAAAGACTGCAGCACCGCCCGGATTGCTGGAAAGCGCGCTGACAGCCCTCCATGAACTGGAACAGGCCTCGCCCCCCCTCCGGGAATGCAGTCTGCGAGCCTCCATGATTCTGCGTACCTATCTGGCAGGCAAGACGCTGGACCCCGCCCTCTATGAAACGCATGAGGAGTTCAGCCGCCGCATGGACAGCCTCTCCTCCGTTCCGGCAGCATGCCGGGAACAGACCCGGGAGCTTTTGGAAATGCTGGCACAATACAAATACGCAGGAGGCGACCAACAGGACCCGCTTCAGGTGAACGCCATGGTCACCCGCACACGGGAGCTGCTCCACAGCATCAATGAAACCCAGGCAGCAGAAGCCGCCACAAAATCCGCCCGTTCATGATGTTATCCCTCACCACACTCGCCACAGCTGCGGCACCGCAAAGCAGCCGGGAGTTTACTTTTGCAGAGCCGATGTGGCTCTGGGCGTTGATACCGCTTCTGCTTCTGCTGCTACTGCGCCGCCGCAGGGGCGCAGTAGCGGCAGTCATTCACCCGGCCATCCGGTTTGCGGCCGGAAGCCTCCGCAAACCATCCACCCTGGCGGGCAGAATCGGCCCGGTTCTCATGACTCTTGCCGCAGCGGCGCTCATTGTTGCCATGGCCCGACCGCAGTGGAAAAATGAACATACGGAACAGACCGTGAGCGGCATTGACATCATGATTGCCTGTGACCTCTCCGGCTCCATGGCCAATCAGGATATGCTTTTCATCACGGAGGATGAGAACGGGCGCAAACGACGCGTAGCCGTGGACCGACTCACCGCCGCCAAGCATGTGATGAACGAGTTCATCTCCGGTCGCCCCAATGACCGCATCGGTCTGGTTGCCTTTGCCGGCAAAGCAAAACTTTGCAGTCCGCTCACGCTTGACCACGGCATCGTCTCCTACATTATACGGGAATTCTATCTGGGCACGGCAGACCCCTTCCGCGGAGAGCGTCCCGGCTATATTTCAGAGGACGGCACGGCCATCGGCACCGCCATTGCCTCCGCTGCCACCCGACTCAACGAGCGAAAAGAAACCAAATCCAAGGTAATAATTCTGGTGACGGACGGCATGAGCAACCGCGGCTCCATCTCGCCCACCGAAGCGGCGGAACAGGCTCGGGAGCTCGGCATCAAGATTTTCACCATCGCCATCGGCATGGACAAACGGCTCTCAAACTACACCTCCAATGTAGATACATTCGATGAAAAAACGCTGAAACGCATCGCCGATATCACGGGCGGACGCTTCTACCGAGCCAGCAGCGGCGCGAGCCTGCAAAAGGCGTTTGAAAACATCGACCGTCTGGAAAAGACAGAAGCCAAGCGGCGCACCCTCATCAGCTATGATGAACTTTTCCCCTGGCCGCTGGGCATGGCACTGCTGCTGCTCACCTGCAGCGTGGTGATTCACAGTGTACTGCCCAAACCTGCACCGTAACATAACACTTTCATCTTTTATCCATGAGTTTTCTGTATCCAAACGTTCTGTGGCTGATGCTGTTGCCGGCGCTGCTGGCAGTAGCTGCCCTTCTGCTGCGCCGAAACCGCGGTCAGAACTGGCGCAAGCTGGTATCTGAGGCGCACATGGATTCTCTGGTCGTGCGCCGCCCCATCTGGAACAGCGCCCTGCCCTCCGTACTGGCTTTGCTGGCCATGGGCTGCATTATTCTGGCACTCGCACGCCCCATCAACGGCTATCGCGAAACCGCCGCCACGGATTCCGGCCGCAACCTGCTCATCGCGCTGGATATTTCCCGCTCCATGGAAACGCAGGACGTGAAACCCTCACGTCTGGAAGAAGCCCGCGCCGCCGCCTTTGAACTGATTAATGCGCTGCCTACAGATAAAATCGGGCTCATTGTCTTTTCCGGTGAAGCAGACCTCGTGGTGCCGCTCACTTATGACCACACCGCTCTGCGCGATGCGCTGGAACAGGTGAACCGCGGGTGGGCCGGTGCCGGCGGCACCAATTTCGGCCTTGTGCTCCGCAAAGCCATGCAGGACTTCAAACGCAGCGCGCCGGAGGGGACCAATGCCCTCGTCATTCTCAGTGATGGCGAAGACACCGTGGATTCCTCCACGGAAATTGCCGAAGAAGCGCGCAAAAACGGACTTCTGGTCATTACGGTAGGCATCGGCACGGAAGCCGGCGGTGCCATTCCGGATGCGCAGGGAGAAAACGGACTCTGGCAGGACTCCAAAGGCAAACATGTTATCAGCAAACTGAACACCGAAGCACTGCAGAACTTCGCCAAGGCCACCGGCGGCAGCTTTTTTGCCATGACCGCCAATGCCAACCTGACAGAGTTTGCCCGCAGCGCCGTTCAGAAGCTCGACCGCCATGAGGAAGAACATTCCATCACCAAAACACCTAATGATTTGTTCCGGTATTTTGCCGGCGCGGCACTGGTGCTGCTGCTCCTCTCCATTCTCACCCGCACCGCTTGGAAAGCGCCCGCAATGGGCATCCTGTTGGCGGGGGCTTTCTGCTCACCCTACGCAGAAGCTGCTCCGGAGGCAGAAAACATCGTCCACTACACCATCGGGCTCAGCCTGATGAAAAAAGACCCGGAAAAGGCCAAAGAGGCGTTTTCCCAAGCTCTTTTGGATGAGGACAAAGCCATGCAGGCAGCCGCGCTCTACGAAATCGGCAACATCAATACTCAAACCTCATTCGATGAGCTGAGAAATCTCTACAACGCACCGGCAGAAGATGCAGAAACGCCGGCAGGCTCCCCCTCTCCGGAACAACTTCAAAAAATCGTTGATAAGCTCAGGCAGGACATCACTTCCTACAAAGATGCCCTCTCTATCCAACCGGAACTCTCCCCTGCTCAGAAAAATCTCTACAAAACAGAGGAATTCATCAAAAAACTCGAAAAAGAAATCGAGCGGCTGAAGCAGCAGCAGAACCAGCAGAACCAGCAGAACCAGCAGAACCAGCAGAACCAGCAGAACCAGCAGAACCAGCAGAACCAGCAGGACCAGCAGGACAAGCAAGACAAGCAAGACCAGCAGGACAAGCAAGACCAGCAGGACCGGCAGGACCGGCAGGACAAGCAGGACAAGCAGGACAAGCAGGACAAGCAGGACAAGCAGGACAAGCAGAACCAGCAGGACCAGCAGGACCGGCAGGACAAGCAGGACAAGCAGGACAAGCAGGACAAGCAGGACAAGCAGGACAAGCAGGACAAGCAGGACAAGCAGAACCAGCAGGACCAGCAGGACCAGCAGGACCGGCAGGACAAGCAGGACAAGCAGGACAAGCAGGACAAGCAGGACAAGCAGGACAAGCAGGACAAGCAGAATCAGCAGGACCAGCAGGACCAGCAGGACCGGCAGGAACAACAGGCTCAGCAGAATCCGCAGGAGCAGCAGCCGGAATTGAGTGATGAAGAAAAAGCCCGCCAGAGAGCTGCATCTATTCTTAAAATGCACATGGATGAAGAACAGGGCTCGCCCATTCCTCATGCAAACGACACCGTTCGCCCCCCGGAAAAAGACTATTAAACCACCACAATGACCATACTTCCCACCATGCATCGCATAGTAAAACTCATCATCACCGCAGCCGCCGTGCTACTGCCGACTCTGCGGGCAGAAATCATGCCCATCTGGTCAACAGGGGTAGCGGTTCCCGGCGAGAAAGTAGCACTCTATCTCGTAGATACGGAAGTGGGAGATGATGTTTTCCTGATAGAAAAACGCCCCACGGTGCAGCAAGCCCGGCTGCAGTTGCTGCAGCCGCAGGCCGGAACCAATCCGACGGATCCCAACCGAGGAACAGTAGAAATATACCCGATAACGGTCGTTCCGGACAGCGAAGGCGAAATCCGCATCAGCGACATTGAAGTAGCCTACCGCAAATCCGGCAAAAAGCAAACGGTCAAGATACCTGCACTTCCCGTGGTATCGACGGCGGAAATCAAATGGAACAACAATCCGATACCTTTCGGAACGCTTTGGTACACAGATAAAAAAGACGGCTATGTTGACCAGCCGGTGAAAACCCACGTCAAATTTTTCCTGCCCGGCAGCTGCGATGCGCCCATGCCGCCCCAACTGCATGCAGTGGGTGTGAAAGTAGGGAACTTCCAGCCCACCATTCAGGGAGTTGTATCCATTGTGCAGAGCAATGTGCTGGGCAACACCACGGCATTTGCCCGCGGAGAAAACTGGAAAACCGTCAATTACTCCGGCTATCTGACTCCCTTCCGTGAAGGCAACACTGATATTGCCGGCAAGGTCATCATTACCCAGCAAAGAGGCTTTTTCAGCGTGGCCCAGGAGGAGGGAGAACTGCCCATCCTGAGTTTGGGCGCACTGCCGCTGCCGCCCGGAGCTCCGAAAAACTTTGCACACGCCGTTGGACAATACAGCGTAACCGCCACAACCACGGCCACCTATCTGGCCATGAATGAACCTATTGAAGTTGAAATCACCGTGCGCGGCACCGGAAACACGGAGCAGTTGGAATGCCCGGAGCCGGTGGATGCCGCGGACTGGAAACCGGTTCCCGCCACCCGCAAACCAATCACCGGCCCCAATGGAGAAATTGTCGGCATGGTGTTCAGCCGGCTGATGCGCCCCACGGCAGAGGTAAGCGCCGTACCCTCTTTTGCATTCGGTTACTTTGACCCGCAGTCGCAGACATACCGGCAGGCGGCATCTGCCCCCATTCCCCTGACCTGGAAGCAGACCAATGCGGCAGGAGCCGGATTTGTGGCTGCAGCAGAAGCGGCAGAACCGCCGCCCGCCGGGGAAATTCCCGTAGAAGAAATGACGGATATTTACGGTTATCTGACACCGGAAATAGCAGGAATGGGCACCCGCCTGCCGCTCAAATTCTGGAGTCTGCTGTACCTGCCGGCAGCCGGTATTCTGCTGTGGGTACTGGTAGGGCTGCTCCGCCGCCGCATTGCCGCAGGAGCTGCCGGACGAGCCACCGAACGTGAGCTTCGCCGTCTGGCAGCTGCCCCGGATGGGCTCACCTTCCTGCGCAACATCGGCGGTTTCATAGAGAGCCACATTCCCGCCGCACAGATGACACCGGAGCTCCGGCAAATTCTGGAACGACGGGATGCGGAGGCCTTCCGTCCGGATGCCAAAACAACCCTCACCCAGTTGGAAAAAGACACCATGCTGAAACGCATCCGCAAAGCCTTGGCAGCGGTTTCCACTACAGTAAGCCTTCTTCTGCTGGCGCTTCTTCCCACGGCTCAGGCTGCAGCAACCGCCGCAGACTCCTACAAAGCCGGGCAGTACAGCGCAGCGATGGAAAGCATCCGCGCCGGAGAAGAAGCTGAGGCGTTGAAATACTACAACCTCGGCAACTGCCTGTACCGGCTCGGCAAGCCGGGCGCTGCCGCGCACGCGTACTACTGCGCGCTGTTGGATGCCCCC
The DNA here is from genome assembly GCA_045635265.1 of Akkermansia sp. Lineage (GTDB taxonomy): Bacteria > Verrucomicrobiota > Verrucomicrobiia > Verrucomicrobiales > Akkermansiaceae > Akkermansia. Next base: position 44,780 of record JAZRBU010000002.1, on the reverse strand, counting down.
GGATTCAAGGAAGCCCGGGCAAACCTGGCCTTCATTCAGCGTAAAGAAGGCGCGCTGTTGCCCACCGGCAGCATAACGGATGACGTGTTCACGCTGCTGAGCGTACCGCAGCTGAGCGTTGCCACCATCATTTGCACGGCAGCACTGGCACTGGGTATTGCCCTGCTCATTGCTCTGCGCGGCCGCCGCAAGCCTTGGGTGCATGCCTGCACGGCCACGGCTGCACTGCTCAGCCTCATCTGCGCCGCAGATTGGGTATATTACACCACACGCGAAACACCGGATATCACTGCCCTGCCACCGGCGGATTTAGCATGCGTGCTGAAGGCCACCCCGCTGCGCACCTCTGCGGATGATGCCGGGGCTTCCATTGTAACCCTGCCGCCATCTACCCCGGTGCATCTCCTGCACACACGCGGCACACGTTGCTATGTAGAGCTGTTCTCGTCCGGCACTCGGGGCTGGGTTAATAAGGCAGATGTGCAGGCTTGCTCCGTCAAGCCCTGAACCTGATTTTTCAATTATCCGCAAAGAAGAAAGGGGGAAACGCCTGCCGGCGTTTCCCCCTTTCCCGCTCACTGGATTTCAGAAATTCCAGGAAGCATCCACCCCGAACACGACGGTGTGATTACGGTAAAAATCTCCGGCAGCATCTGCCCCGTTGCCGGACAACACACCGCTGACGTAGGGCGTGACCGTTGTTCTCTCTGTGAATTCCATGGGCAGAGAGAAAGAGAGCTCCCAGCCCTGAGTCCCGTTGCTGTTGAGATGCCGGTGCTCAAAATAATCCCAAGTAGCAGTCCAGGTAAGCTCCAACACGGCAGAGGTGCATTCACTCAGCTCATGCTCATAGCCCAGCGTATTGGAAAAATACCAACCTTCCTCCCACCGGAAGCTGTACTGGGTACGGGATTCCCAGAACAGCCCTTTTACACCGTAAAAATCATGCCGGATATCCAGTACAATACTGTGCTCCTCCGGGCGGCGACTGTTAAAAATATAACGTCCGCCGTGATGCCGCTCTGAATGGAGATAACCGGGCAACCCGCCATGGACAAACTGGTACCCCAACGCCCAGGAGCTGTATTCCGACGGGCGCTCTGAATACTGCAACAACACGGTACCTTCATCACACAGCGGAGAGCTTTCATCATAATGGTCGAAGCCCTTACCAATAAATTGGTTCACCTTAACGCCGCCGATGAAACCATAGGTCTTCCCCAGTTTGTACACACCGGTCAGCGAGCCATGAACAATGTTATCTGTTTCAGAGTCCCGCAAGGCAAGTCCCCGCTCCACATATTTTGTGGCATAGCCCAGATTCAGATTCAGTGTTTGTTTCTTCTCTCCGGCATAAGTACCGGGCAGGCAGACCATATCTGCCACTGCGGGCCCTGCCCATACGGCCAGCGCGCACACGCCTGTTATTGTTGTTTTATTCATATTAGAGTATGGAATGGACCCTTATAATAATTCTAACATGAATACCGGTAAAGATGTTATTGAGATATCACTCTAATTGGTAATCTGCCCTTACCGGCAACGAAAAGCCAGCCGAATAATGATGCAAAAAAATCCCCACGGGCGGAACAATGGCCGAGGGGATTCTTTTTTTTACTCCTCTTCCGTGCAACGGGGGCAACTTTCCACCCAATGGCCGGGAGCAACTTCCACCAGGGGCGGGCGGTCCAGCAGTCGCGTAACCGGCACTCCCATGCGCTGGCAGAAGCGACACCCGTTCACATACTCACGGATAGATGCCACATTGCCCGGAATGGTGGGCAGGAGCGATTTGCGCTCATAATTGCGGCGGGGCATAGAGGCCAGCAAAGCCTTAGTGTATGCATGGCGCGGATTGACAAAAAGTTCCGTCACCGGAGCAATCTCCACAATACGCCCGGCATACATAACCAACACGCGGTCACAGTTCTGGGCAATCACGCCCAAATCATGAGTAATCAGGATTGAAGAAGCAGTCAGATCACGGCGCAGCTCGCGCAACAGGTTGAGAATCTGCTGCTGCACAGTCACGTCCAGCGCCGTAGTCGGCTCATCTGCAATAATCAATTGCGGGCGGCAAGCCAGAGCAATGGCAATAACAACACGCTGACGCATCCCGCCGGAGAGAGCATGCGGATAATCCTGAGCCCGCAGATCCGGGTTGGGAATATGCACCAAACGCAGCAGGTTCACCGCCTCTACCCATGCGGCATCTGCCGTCAGGCCACGGTGCAGCATGAGAGACTCCGCTATCTGGTCACCGATGGTGTGCACGGGATTGAGTGCCTGCATGGGCTCCTGAAAAATGACACCGATACGGCCGCCGCGCAGCTCATGCAGGCGGTGGGGCGGCATATTCAGCACCTCCTCACCGTCAAACAACACCTCACCGGAGAGGATATGCGCCGCAGGTTTGGGCAACAGGCGCACAATACTCATACCGGTCACACTCTTGCCGCATCCGCTCTCGCCCACAATACCTACGCATTCTCCCCGCATCACGGAAAAGCTCACATCATCCACCGCACGCAGCAGCAGACCGTCGTCAGATTCAAAGGCGACGGAAAGGTTACGCACTTCCAGTAGAGGTTGTATATTCATGGTGGTCAATTCGGTTGCTCAGCGGGAAGCGGAACGTCTATGTGAGATTCCGGGAAGGAGCCTCCGCCGGTGCGGGCCTCGAGCGTTTCGCGTTTCAAATCTTCATCTATCCAGTACAGATGACTGTCCAGCGGGTCATAGTAACGCGGGGGACAGAAGCGGCACTCCTCCGTATCCGGCCAGCGCAGCCAGCGCCACTGGGCAAAACGCCAGAAAGAAGCAGTCCACCCGGGAACCCACGCGGCCGTTTCAGCGATTAGGCGCTGCACCCGGTATTGCGCCTGCACCATTTCCTGCTCGTTGGCAGCCATGCGGCAGGCAAGAATGGCGGCATCCAGCTCCGGGAAAGCCGTAGCGGTGATATTGTTGGTACCCGGCAGAGGGGAGCCGTCCTGCTTGATGGCATAATCTGAAAGGAAAAAGGAAGAAGCATCCGGCAACGGGGGAGAGAAGCCCCAGGAGAAGATGGCAGCACTGTGTTTCTTCTCCTTCACCTTGAGGTAAAAAACGGTATCATCCATCTGCTCCAGCCGCAAATCCAAGCCGCATTTGGCGGCATCCTCGCGCAGCATGTTCATGCAGTTGGCATACAGGGCATCTATACGGGAGCTGACCACCACCTGCAGTCGGGTGCCGTCCGGTTTGTGCAGGATGCCGTCATCTCCCTCCACGGTGTAACCGGCAGCAGCAAAATAGCGGCGGGCCTTTTCCGGAGAGTATGGCAGCGCGCGAATGGAAGCATCCGTATATTGGGCGAAGCCGGAGAAATATGAGCCCAGACGCCGGTAATCACCGCGGAAAACGGTATCGATAACACTCTGCACATTGAGAGCATGGTGGAAACCGAGCCGGGCATCCTTGTTATTGAACGGAGGACGGGAAGAGTTGAGATGCCAGCCGAGGCAGTTGCGCGGCCAGATATTGTTGAAGAACACGCGCTGAATCAGGCCGCGATACACGGGGTCAATTTCCATGCCTTCATACCACACATCCGCATCCCGAGCGGAGAACACATCCAACTGGCCGATTCTGAACAGCTCCCGCACTTTTGTGGTATCTGATACGAAGAGGTAGACAATGTTATCTACATTGCAGGAGTAGCGCGAGAAGCGTCTGTTGGCAGCCCACCAATCCTTCACCCTGCTGAGTACCATGCTGCGGCCCATGTTCAGGCCGTCAGGGCGAATGGTGTATGCCCCCGTGGTGGGAGCCACGCGCCACAGATAGCGGGTGGGGTAATCCGGACCGAATTCCGCATAGAAAGAAGTACAGCATGCCGGAATGGAAGCATACACGGGAGCATACGGGCGGGGAGTATTCAGTGTAACCGCCAGATAATCATTACCATACACGGTAATACGGGCAAAATTATCCTTGTAATAGCTGCCGTAGAAAGGCTCTGCGGCAAAGGGAGACGTGCGCACAAACAGAGAGCAGATATAATCTCTGGTAGTCAGGCGGCAGCCATTGGAAAACCGCGCAGCAGGGTCAATATGGAAGTACACCGTACGGTTATCCGGAGAAACCGCCCATCTGTCCGCCGTGCCGGGAATAATCCGTCCTGTTCCCGGATGCAGTCTCACCAGCGGCAGGTCTATATCATCATATACATAGCGGCGGGTGGCATTATTGCTGTTGGGGCCGAAGGGACGCAGGGTTGCGGGAAATGAGCGCTGCAACGGCAGGCGCAGAGTGCCGCCCTTACGGGCTTCGGGGCTGCCCAGCTCCGGTTCTGCAGAGCCATCCTGCCAGTTCAGGTTGTCCGGCAAATCCTTGGGAAGCCGGAACACCAGGAAATCTCCCATCTGCCGCCGCTCCAGAAGATTGGACAGGCTGTGGCGGTCAGACTGCACACGGATACTGATACGGCGGTGCTCATTTGACCCCGGTACCGCCACCAGTTGCTGCGTCATGGACTGCTGCAGGGCCTCCTGCTTCGTCTCTATACTGCGCTCAATATGAGCGGCAATCTTTTCATTCCAGCGGCGGACAAAGCCGCGGAATCCCTCCGGCATATTCCAGCGCTTTGCGTATGCCGGCACATCTTCGGATTCTGCAAAGGCCGCCGGCATGGCCTTATCATCCGGAGCTTCCCAGGTGATACCTTCCACATGGTGACGCCCATCGCAGCTACCCAACATCAGGCTGCACAGAAGCACAGATATGCCCCCGCCCAGCAACAGCAAAAAATGATTGAAACAATGCTTCATTCGTAATAGGTACGCCGCCGGGGATCACAGGCTTCTCTCACACCTTCCCCGATAAAGGTGATGAGCAACAGAGTAAATACCAGAGCCATGAAGGCAGAAGAAACCACCCAGGGAGATGATAACTTGGAAAGTCCATCGTTGAGCAGACGCCCCCAGCTCGCATAACTTTCCGGCAGACCGAACCCCAGATAGTCCAGCGACGTGAGGGAAAACACCACGGCCGCCACGCTGAACGGCAGCAGCGTTATGATAATGCCCATGATGTTGGGCAAAATATGCATCAGCAGAATACGCACGGTTCCCGCCCCCATTACACGGGCAGCGGCCACATACTCACGCTCTTTTTCCTTCATGGTGGCAGTACGCACCACATAGGTCATGCGCATCCACCCAAACAACGCCAGCAGACTGAGGATGAGGAACATGCCCCGCATCTCCAGCGGAAGAGCATCCGTCAGAATCATCACCACAAAGAGGAACGGCAGCTGTGAAAGCAGCTCAATGATTCTCTGCACCAGCAAATCACATTTGCCGCCGAAATATCCCATGAGCATACCGAGTGTCAGGCCGATTCCGTAGATAATCGGCAGATAAAACAGAGACGCAGAAATGCAGACCTGCAGACCGCCGTACAGCACAGCGGCAATGTCTGCACCGCGGCTGTCTGTCCCCAGCAGATGCCCACCGGAAAGCGGAGGAGCCGGGTGATAATACACCACACAGGCATTCTCCGGGGAGGTGAGTTTGACAAACTCCTCAACCGTACCGGGTCCGTTATAATGCTGTTCTGCCGGGATTCCCGCCCGGTAGTGGGCAGAGTATACCTCACGGCGGTCACGGGACCAGCCCTGCACATAGCCATCCGGCAGGCCGTGGCGGATACGGCTGCGCATGTGCGGCATGTTGTCATCATACAGGCGGCTGGCCATTCCGTTAAACGGCTCCTTACAGTCCTTCTGATAGTAACGGCCGTCCTCCCGCAACTCCAAAGGTTCCGAAGGAAACGGCACTGCATCAGATACCGGGTCATACGGAATGGGCGGCATGACCACCACCGTCGGGGCATCCGGCAGCCCCACGGAAGCAGCCAGCTCACGGTAATCTGCCTCTGCCTGCGCGTCATCCCCCACCAAGCCGAACACTTCTCCGGGAATGATGGCTCTTGTGAATGCCGGGAAATACCAGCGGCCGTCATACTGAACAGCCAGAGCCCGTTTTCCGACAACACATTGGTCAAGACCGGCCAGCAGCAGCAACACCAGCAGCATCAGGAATGACCACCAGCAACGCTTCATGCTCCGGAAACGCCGCCAACGCTTGGCCAAATCCGGAGACATACGCATGGCTGCAGCGGGCCGCAACAGCAGGTACAAACCGGCAATAAACAGTACCAGCATGCTCAGCCAGCCAAACCAGTGAAATGAGCCATCCACCTCTAAATCCGGAACATAGTGTCCGCTGATATGCAGTATATCCATCTCTCGGCTCACGGTAAAGGGCCAGGAAACGGTGGGCAGCAGCCAGCCATGAAGCTCACCGGCAACCCCGGCAGCAGCACAGAGTATCAGAACGATGGCTATGGTGTTTTTAAGCATTGTCGAACTTGATTCGGGGGTCAATAAGCGCTACCAGCAAATCCGACAACAGATTGCCCAGAATAATCAATACAGAGGTCAGCAACAAAGTCCCCATGACCAAAGAATAATCCTTGTCCATGAGAGCCTGGAAGCTCAGCAGCCCGAATCCCTGAATATCAAACACGCGCTCAATGAGGATGGAGCCGCTCACAACTGTGCAGATAACACTGCCCAGGGAAGACGCAATGGGAATGAACGCATTGCGGAACGCATGCCCCCACACGGCACGGCGGAAACTCACACCCTTGGCCACGGCAGTACGCACATACTCGGCGGAAATGTTCTCCATGAGGCTGTTTTTCATCATCATGGTAGTCACCGCAAAGGTAGAAACCACATAACAGAGCAAAGGCAGCACGGTATGCATGGCCAAATCCTTTACCTGTTCCCAGAAACTGAGCGATTCAAAACCGGGGCCGGTAATACCGTAGAGCGGGAACCACTCCATCCGCGCCCCCAGATACACCAGCAAAACAGCTCCCAGTGCAAACCCCGGCACGGCATACCCGGTAAAAATGGCCACGCTGCTCAGACTGTCGAACCACCCGCGATGGTGCAGAGCCTTCACCACCCCCAGCGGCACGCTGACCAAATAGGTTATCAAAGCCCCCAACAATCCAAAATAGAGGGAAACGGGCAGTCTATCCCGAATCATGGTTCCCACAGGTTCATGGTACTTGTAGGACAGGCCTAGACTCCCCTGCAGCAGCCCATCGCAGACCCGGCGGCTGGCAACGGCCCGCCAACGGCGGCAAGCCGGAGACTCTGCCTGCCGGTTAATGGCAATTTCATCCGTAATTCCATGGCGGCGGGCCCAACTCTCAGCCCGCTGCCGGGGAGATTCCAGCCGAACCTCCCAGCGTTCCATCTCCATCCACGGCACCTCAAGGAAAACCGGGCGTTTGCCGTCACGCCGCACCTCCAGCAGAGCGGATTTCCCTTCTGAGTTGGTGAGTGTCAGATACGCAGAGTCTTCATCATTGAACTCTGCCCGCTCCACCTGAATATCCCGCGGGAGCACACCCAACCACTGCAGATACGCCTTCCAAATGGGTTCATGCAGGCTGAACATTTCCTCCAAACGCTCCAGCTCCTCCTCACTAACACTTTCATTGCCGCTCACCTTATCCCCGCTCAACGCCGCCATGGACTGATCCTGCAACATGCGTTCCACGGGGCCGCCGGGCACCAAGCGCGAAAGGCAGAACACCAGAAAGGTGATACCAATCAGCGTGAATGGCATCAGGAGAAGGCGTCTGACGATGTAACGGCGCATGTACTTAGCGTATTCTACTCGTTTCCCTCTGCTCTGGCAAGTTCAGAGTTGACCCGCCCCCTGTTTTTATGCTGTTTTTTGGGCAGTTTCCCGCCGGCTTCGCCCGGCGGCGGGGGGTGCCGAGGCGGAGGGACGGGATTCTGATGAAATGGCACAAATGATGCGTTCTTCCCTTGAAGCGGCGGCAAAAATATGCTACACTCGGGCGCAATGGAGCAAAGGTGCATACTGATAGCTGAAGATGATAGCGCTATCCGACACTTGCTGGCGGATTTGCTGGAAGGAGCAGGATACGCCGTGCGGACTGCAGCAGACGGCAGAGCCGCACTGGAAACCTTGCTCAGCTACCCTGTCGATTTGGCCTTACTGGATGTGAATATGCCGGAGATAGACGGTTTCCGGCTGCTGAAAATGATGGCACGGGAGTGCCCCGGAATTCCCAGCATCATCCTCACGGCTCACGGAGAGGAAAAAGAACGAGTCAAGGGGCTGGAACTGGGCGCAGATGACTATGTGGTCAAGCCGTTCAGCAGCGCGGAGCTTCAGGCACGCATTGCAGCCGTGCTGCGCCGCTCTGCAGGTCGCCAGCTGCCGGTGGCTCAGGAACATGCCTTCCCCGGCGGCACATTGAACGGCGCAGAAAGAAGCGTCGTAACGAATGACGGCACCCCCATTCCTCTCACAGAAAAAGAGTTTGAATTATTCCGCTATTTCCTGACCCACCCGAACCGCATTCTGCCGCAGGGAGAACTCCTGCTCCGCGTATGGGGCTCAAATTCAGGCATCGGCAAATCCCGCACGGTCGCCGTCACGCTGACCCGCCTGCGAGACAAGCTGCCGCCCCGGGCAGCGGAATGTTTTGAAAACATCCGCGGACGCGGATACAGATGGAACGAAGAATGAAAAAGAAACCGCTCATTATCTTAACCCTCTTCTGCCTGCTGACGCTGAGCGCCGCGCTGTGGCAGGTCTTTGAAGCCGCCACCCTCAATTCACGTCTGGAGAAAATTGACCGCAAAGCGCAGATAAACCGTTTACTGGAGCTTTGTCTGCCGCGCGTGCAGGCAGAAATGAACCGTCTGCTGGACGCGGAGCGCAGCAAAATCGCCGAAACTCCGGATTTTTCTCTGCCGGATTATCCCATGCCGAAGGGCGGCAAGGCAGATTTCAACTGCGGTTTTTTCCTGCTCACACCGGCCGGACTGCAGGTGCCGCCGGGAGAGGAAGGATTCGGACTGGTGCTTAGCAGTGCCAACGTCATCATGGACACCATGCGCCGCAAGGCATTCAATCCCTCTGCCCCCATATTTGATCCCACCCGAACAAAGAAATATGATCCCCGCACCCAAGTACCCGTGTTCGGTGTGTATGAGGCCAATGATCAGGATTTTTCCAAACCAATGGAAGTGACGGCGAAGCCGGGGCCCTTCTTTGCCTGGCACCACCGCGATAACCTGGTCTACATGCGCAGCATTCCCACCACCCACGGATGTGCAGCGGAAGGTTTTATCATAGACTCCGCCAAATTGGCCGCCCACCTTATGCCGCTGGTGGATTCCGGGCTGAAAGAGGCGCGAATCGCACTCGCAGAGCCGGGAGAACAGAGCAACCTGAGCCCCCTGCCGCTGGTACTGCACCCGGGTGAGACCGTAGAACTGCCGGATTCCTCCGCGCGGCGAGAGGCAATGCACGGCACCGTGCTTGCCACTTGGCTCGTCACCATCATCAGCATCGGCTCCATCTTTGGGCTTCTGGCCTTTTATGCGCGGATGGAACGCCGCCGCAGTGATTTTGTCTCTGCCGTCACGCATGAGCTGCGCACCCCACTCACCAGTTTTGCCCTGATTACGGATTTGCTGCGCAGCAAGAAAACTTCCCCGGAAAAAATGGAGGAGTATCATAACACGCTCTACCATGAGACAAGACGCCTGGAGCATCTGGTGGAGAACGTGCTGGCCTTTGCAAAACTGAGCAGAGGCAAGGTACGCGGCCGCTGCGACAGCGGATTGTGCCGCGAGCTGCTGGACAGGGAATTCAAAAAAGTCTCCGGCAAGCTCAAAGCGGCCGGCTTTAAGGTTCACATCACCCATGACAAGCGCTGTGATATGGTCACTCTGCATACGGATCTGCTCTCTCTGGAGCAAATCCTGACCAACTTATCCGACAACGCCATCAAGTACGCGGCCACAGCAGATGCTCCCACTGTCAACATCAGCGTGGTTCGCACTCACAATACACTGGCCATCAGATTCTCGGACAACGGTCCGGGCATTCCGGAAGAGTTGCAGAAGAGTCTCTTCCGCCCGTTCTCCCGCTCCGCAAAAGCGGAACAGGGGCGCAAGCCCGGTGTCGGTCTGGGGCTCGCACTGGCGCGGGACGTAGCCCGCTCTATCGGCGGCAATCTGGAGCTGGAGAAGAGCGCAGGAGACGGCTCCACCTTCCTGCTGACTCTCCCCATCGGGGACAATCCCAACGGAAATTAAAGGAACCGTTTCATCCTGTTCCTGACGGAACAAGCAAAAATCCGGCGCTATAGCCGGATTTTTCGTTATTCTGCGGAAGCCGTATCGCGCGGGGCATTCACGCCGCCGATAAGCACCACCATTTCACCCTTGGGCGGATGCGCCGTAAACTCTGACAACAGCGCAGAGGCAGTGCCGCGGTGATAAGTCTCATATACCTTAGTCAGCTCACGCGCCACGCAGACCGGGGTATCCGGAGCAATCTCACTCAATGCCTGTATTGTTTTGACAATACGGAAGGGAGATTCATAGAAAATGCTCGTATGGGATGCTTCTACCGCTTTCTGTAACACGGCGGCTCGTTTCCCGGATTTCACCGGCAGGAAACCACCGAAGAAAAAAGCATCGCTCGGCAAACCGGAACCCACCAACGCCGTCACCACGGCAGAGGGTCCGGGCAGCACCGTGAAAGCAACTCCCCTTGCCTTCAGCTCCTGAATGAGCCGATACCCGGGATCACTCACCCCGGGCATGCCCGCATCCGTCACCACGGCAAAGCTCTCACCGGCCAAGGCGCGGGAGGCAACCTCCGGGGCACGGCGGGATTCATTGTGCTCATGCAGGCTCAGCAAAGGCTTGCGGATGCCGTAGTGCGACAGCAACAGACCGGTGTTGCGGGTATCCTCGCAACAAATACAGTCAACGGACTCCAGCACCGCCAACGCGCGGCGGGTGATATCCTCACGGTTGCCGATGGGGAGACCGACAAAACTGACCGGATACTCAATCATTCCATGGTGAGACTAAGCACCAATTCCTCCGCAGCGCGCGTGACGGCAGAGTCCAGAGCATTATCCACCGCCCCCTGGACATTGCCCGTGGTGCTCAGATTACTGCCCTTCCCTACAGCGGTACCGCTCTTGAGAACCTTGCCGGTCTTGCCATCCGTCACCTTGTATGACAAGCGTACGGTAAGCTCCACTTCAGAGCTCAGGTAAGAGTCATACGGGTTGGTTCTCAGGGAACTGCGGCTGATACTCTGCACCTGACCGCTCACCACAAAATCCGCCTTACTGCGCGGAGCTATCGTGTATGTGCCGTCGCGCTGCAACAAATCGCAAACAGCGGCGGTGGCGCTTACATTCAGACCGGGCTGAATGGTGTGATTGGCAAACACATCCACCGCAAAGGTATTTTTGCCAACCATAGACTGCGGCCGCACACCGCCCAGATTATAGCAGGAGGTGGTCAGCACGGCAGCTGCCAGAGAGGCAGCAAAGAGAGAGAATGCTGTTCGGGTTTTCATGGTTATCGACGAAGTTGAGCGGCAGCTTTAGCGGCGCGGGCTGTCTTCAGCAGACGCTCGGCTTCTGCAGCAGCCTCAGGATTGACGGATTTCTGACGAATGACGTCTTCGAAACAGAAAATGGCGGAAGTGTACTCGCGGGAACGCTCCAGATAATAGCGGCCCACATGCAGCTGCTGCTGCACCATCAGACGCTCCATATTAGAGGCCTGACTGAGAGCCTTGCGGGCGTCCTTGTGGTTCGGGAAGCGCAGGCTGAACTCCTCATACGCCTCACGGGCACGGGAAAGGTTCACAAGGTTCTCCGTTTCACCACGCAGATTGCTCTTTGCCCACAGCTGGGCCACCATCAACTGCGCACCGGGTGCAAGCGGGCTGTCCGGATAGTTTTCCACCAGTCGCGCATACTCTGCACGAGCCTCTTCTTCGCGCTTCTGCTTAATCAGGAAATCTGCCAGAATGGAGGAAGCGGTGGCGGCCATATCATTGTACGGAGCCTTGGCAATGATGTTGCGGAGCCACTCCACTACCACGGTAGAATCCATATCTGCACTCCACAAGCCCCAGAACACATCCACCTTCATTTCGCTCTTAGCGGCGGAAAAAGCCATAGCCAGCTGGCGATCCAGTGCGGTCTTGTACAGAGGGCTCTGCGGGTAGCGCTCAATCAGGCGGTCATACTGGCGGAACGCTTCACGATAATCAAGGCGAGCCTCATAAGCCTGACCGAGCTCATAGCGAGCCTGGGGAGCGCAGGGAGCCAACTGGTGATAATAGGCAATCTGTTTGTAAGAACGAATGGCAGCCGCAATCTTGTTTGCCTTCATTGATGCGCGGGCCGATGCCAGCAGTCTATCCGCCTCAGAATCCTGAGCAGTCACCATCCCGGCGGGATGCAAATCCACATTTCCTTGCTGACACATGGGCAGCGCAGCCAGAGCTGCGGCACTAATGAATAACAGAGCCTTTTTGTTCATCTCCCTCACAGAATAGCATGCCTCATGCCGCTCTGCAAGTTTGAAATCACAGTTTTGCGTCTTAACCCATGCGGAAATCCATGCGTTTTTGATGTTCCGCAAAAAAGGTGAGGTCTACAATGGCATGTTCCTGAGCGCATTGATGCAGTTCCCGATAGGTTTGTGGCACCGGCTGACCGCTCCGTCCGCAGATATCACAACACAGCAGCAGGTAAATCTGCCTTCTTTTATGGGCAGATGGTTTGAGCAAGCCCGTTTTGACAACTTTTTTGAACACGGGATGGATGAAGTTTACTCCGATTATTCCCTCACGGAGGATAATCAATTTTCCGTGATGAACTGCGGCACAAACACCGCCGGTGACGTCAAACAAATTCGCGGCATGGGAAAAGTAAGAGACAGGAGATACCCGGGAAAGGCAGAAGTATCCTTTGTACCTCCGTATAAGTGGTTTGCCGCGCCCTACCTCATTCTCTACACGGATTCAGAGTACCGAGAAGCGTTGGTGGCCGGCAGCGGCGGTCGCTACCTCTGGCTGCTCACCAGAGAGCAATACCCGGAGAAAGCCTCCATACAAAGACTTCTCCGGGTAGCTCAAAGCCGTGGATTTGACATCCGGCGACTCCGTCTGACGGAGCATCAGAAGCGGAAATCCACTCCGGCGGATATATATAATCCGGGGTGATAGTGGTGGGATTCCGTATCATGCTTGCCGCTGTCAAAGCGGCTGAACTCCGCCGTAGTGGTCAGCGTTGTACCCACCGTTGCCTTGATGATGCGCTTGCGCTGTCCTTCTGCAGCAAAGTCATATTCCGCCGTTACACCGGCAACCAGAGAACGCACGGTGAACAGTTCCGTACCGCGACTGCTCTGCACGGCCCAGGCATTGCCCGCGCCCTGCAGAACAGGTCCCACGGAGAGACGGGGTGAAACGGAATAAAGGGCTTCCAAACGGTAGCCGCGCAGTTTCACCGTCCAGGCATGTGTGGGTTTCCATTCTGCAGTGAAGAAAGGGGCCACCCCATAGTACAGACGCTGCGGCATGGAGACCACACCGATGGAATAGGACAGCGTATCCGTGTGATAAAGGCGATAATTCACAGCACCGCCCAAAACAAAGGATTCCCAGCCGGAAGACAGGTCTGAGGAGAAGCCGGGCATCAGCGTGATATCCAGACGCTTGCCGTTGCCCATATCACGGAGCAGAGTCAGCGGGACATTCAGGTTGTACAGCTCATCATTCTCCAGTTGCAGCGTACCGGAGGCATGGACGGCGGTCACCTCCATATCCAGCGCTCCATTGAATGCCCACTTGCCGAAATTCGTGCGGCGGGGGTCGCTCAGGGGAATAGAAAGGTTATACTGCTGCATCCCCAGAGAAGAGGCCTTGCCGTGTCGCTCACTCATATCACTCCACAGTTTAACCGAAGCGGCACTGGGCAGCAGACCTGTTTCCGGCAGGTTGTAGGACCAAGGCTCCGGTGATGAGCCGGCCCAGGCGCTGCCGGCTGCAGTCAACAGAAAAAGTGTCAGATTTTTTATTGCTTTCATCCGGAGAAAAAAATATCAATTTTAATAACTATTGTCAAGTACAAACAAAAAAACTTTTCTTCATTCGACCTCGTCATCCCAGTCGGCGCGGGGGTGAGCCATACGGTAGACTTCTTTCATGCGGGTTTTGGTCACATGGGTGTAAATCTGCGTGGTAGAAAGAGAAGAATGCCCGAGGAGCTCCTGCACGGAGCGGAGGTCGGCACCGGCATCCAGCAGATGCGTGGCAAATGTATGGCGCAGTTTATGGGGAGAGATATGGAAAGGAATATCAGAGAGTTGCAGATATTTATCCAGCATCTGCTGCACACTGCGGCCGGACATTCTGCGCCCCAGACGACTGATGAACAGGGGGCCGTCCCCGGGCAGCCCGGCCATTGCCCGATATTTTTCCACAGCCTCGCGGGCATAATCCCCCACCGGCACCAGACGAACCTTGCGTCCCTTGCCCAGCACGCGCACACAATCATCTCCGTGGCTGAGAGCATCCGCATTCAACCCCACCAGCTCACTGAGACGTATACCGCAGGCATAAAAAAGCTCAAGGATGGCGGCATCCCGATACGGAATCCATGCCGGATGCTTTTTATCCACCGGCACCTGCAGAGGCAAAGCCAGCAAATCCTCCATCTGGCGCAGGCTAAGATGCACGGGCAAGCGGTGGGATGCACGCGGCAGGCTCACCTCCGCCAGCGGATTCTCGCCAAGCGCGTCGTGCCGCATCTGCCAAGTATAAAATGAGCGCAGAGCAGCAAACCGCAAACGGATGGTAGAGGTTTTGAGCTGCTGGTTGAGAGCCTCATACAACCATGCTCGGAAATCCTCCGTAACGCAGTCTGCCCAAACAGAGAAACGCGCCCCCATCCATTCACGGAACTGCATCAGTGAGCGGTGGTAGGCTTCCACGGTACGGGGTGAAGCATTGCGCTCCGTTTCCAGGTACTCCAGAAAACGGAACATGAGCCGGTCCGGCTCAGCAGGGGCAGCAGCATCGTCGGGAAGCATGTCGACTCTCTTATATCACAAAAGGCGGGAGCTTGCAAGTCCGCTATAGTCTTGCCAAAAGGCTCACTTAATGGTAGACTGTCGGGCATGAAGTTTCTGATAACTGCCGGGCCCACCCGCGAAGCGTTGGATCCCGTCCGCTACCTCACCAACCGTTCATCCGGGCGCATGGGATATGCGCTGGCCGGAGCGGCCCGCCATGAGGGACACGAGGTGTTACTCATCTCCGGGCCCACCACGCTGGACGTTCCTGCGGGGGTGGATTTTGTGCCGGTGGAGAGTGCTCAGCAGATGTATGATGCCGTGCGCGACCTCATCAAAGGCGTGGATGTGGCCATTCTCTGTGCTGCGGTGGCAGATTACCGTCCCGTGAGTGTCTCCGGGCAAAAAATCAAGAAACAGGAAGACCGCCTGGTACTGGAACTGGAGCGCACCCCGGATATTCTGGGCAGCATGCGCAGTACCTTCGGGTTCACCGGGAAACTCATCGGCTTTGCGGCGGAAACGCAGGATGTAGAGAGCTATGCGCGGGAAAAGCTGCAGAGAAAGCAGTGTGATATGATTGTGGCCAATGATGTATCACGCGCCGACATCGGTTTTGACTCCCGAGAGAATGAGGTCATACTGGTATTTGCAGAGCACACGGTACCGCTTAAAAAAGATACCAAGGAGCAGATTGCCATGCGTATCATTGAACACGCCACCATTGTCGAGCCATGAAAGTAACCATGGAAATGCTTGGCTGGGGTGATGATTTTACCGCAGCTTTTGCCGCACTGGAACACCCGGAGTGGTACCCTGCCCGCATCATCCGCGAAACAAAAATCAACTTCACCGTCATTGCCAAAGGCAAGGGAGACCACGAGGTGGTGCTGGCCGGCAAAGTGTGGCATGATGCCGTCTCAGATGCAGATTTACCCACAGTGGGTGACTGGGTGGCCGTAGACCCCGGGAATGGCAAGGATTTACCCGTCATCCGCGCGCTGCTGCCCCGCCGCAACCGTTTTTCCCGCAAAGCCCCCGGCCGAAGCTGCGCAGAACAGGTTATCGGCACAAATGTGGACATGGTGGTGGTCATTACCGATGCGGAAAGTGACTACAACATCCGCCGCATTGAGCGCTATCTGACCCTCATCCGCAAGTGCGGTGCTACCCCCGTGGTGCTGGTGAATAAATGTGACTCTGCACCGGAGGAGCGCATGAAGGCCGTCTGCGCAGAGATTGCCGCACTGGGGCCGGAGGTATACCCCATCGCCGCCTGTTGGAAAAAGGGATATCCGCCCTACCTCCGTCGCGTGCCCAAGGGAAAAACCATCACCATTGTCGGCTCCTCCGGCGTAGGCAAAAGCACCTTTGTCAACTCCCTGCTGGGCGATGAATGGCTGGAGACCGGCGGCGTAAACAACGTGACCGGCAAGGGGCGTCACACCACCGTGGCGCGTGAGCTGGTGATTCTGCCCGGCGGCGGCGTGCTGATAGACAACCCCGGCATGCGTGAAATTCACATGTGGACGGATACCGCCACCCTCCGCGCAGAGTTTGCCGACCTCACGGAGCTGGAAGCGCAATGCCGCTATGCGGATTGCTCCCACCGCAAGGATGCCGGCTGCGCCATTCGCGCTGCGCTGGAGTCCGGAGAGCTCTCACGGGAGCGCTATGAACACTTCCTCAATCTGGATGCTGAAATAGCAGAACTGGAACGCCGCAACCAGAAACGGCAGATGACTCTGGAGCGTGTCAACCGCCGGGAAAAACGCGCCGTACTCCGCAACCGCCAGGATCGCGAAGACCATCTCCGAGACCTGCACCCCAACCGCAGATAATGGAAATCTCCCTCAAAACCATGCTGTATGTGGGCTGCGGCTGCTTTGTGGGCGGCGTGCTGCGCTACATAACCGCCGTACTCATCACCGCCAAATGGGGCATCACCGAGACGGACATGCCCTGGCACACACTGTTCATTAACTACGGTGGCTGCCTGTTCATGGGGATTTTCTGTGCACTGGGAGTCCATGGGCTCGTGGACTCTCCCAACCTGCGGGCCGCGCTCATGACGGGGCTCTGCGGCGGGTACTCCACGCTGGCCTCCTTTGCGCTGGAGAACACGTTTCTCTTCCGTGCGGGGAATCATCTCACCGCCGCCGGCTACATCACCGCCACGCTTGTAGGCAGCATCATTTGCTTCATTCTCGGCTATCTGGCAGCGGGCTGTCTCAGCCGCGGCTGACGGAGCCCGACAATATGCCGTCCCACTCATCCAAATTGCAGTAGAAACTGCCGTCTGCCGCCAGGCTGAAGCCCAATTGACTCTGCCACACACGCCAGGGGGCAATCACCCAGCAGCAGTTCATGATATCCAGATGGTAACAAACGGTATCCGCCGGTACGTCCGGCAAATGATTACACCGGTGCTGTTCCGGCAGTATAGACTCCGGCCAATGCAAAATAACCCCGATAAGTTCCTTATCCGGCTTCAGCAATTTATGCTGAAGAGAGGTCGACAGAATTCCGGCATCCACCATGCGGGAAATGGCCTCTGCAGGAGCAGGAACAGGCTGTAGTTTCGGGAATTTCAGCTCCGGAAGGGTGCCGAAGATATCCATTATCCATTTTCGCTGAGCGGGAAGCCTGCGGTGCGCTCTTTCCTGTTCTGCGGAGAGCGGAGAATAAAAGGCAGCAAACTCCAGCCGCTCCAGATAGCGGCTCTCTATGGCAAAAAGGAGCTTCCGCTGTCCCGGGGTCAGCAAATCCGCAGCAGCGGCACGTCTCAGAGCCGTGCGGAAACCACGGGCATACCCCGGCTGCGGCCAGACCTCACCCGCCAGAACCTCCAGAGCCAGCACCACGGCATCCGACTCACCGGACTCTACTGCCGCTTTGAATTCCGCCCTGCTCCTGCCGTTGTAATAGAAATACGGCATCCGTTCCTGTTCCGGAAGGAGGCCGGCAGCCTTTGCCCGCTGTTCCATGCGCGAGCGATACGGTTGAAGGGATTGGGGCTTTTTCATAGGACGGGCGGCGTTATTTTTCCAACAGATAGAGATATTCCTGCACTTTGAGTGAGCGGGAGCGCAGATTGCGGCACCCGCGGAAGGTGGCATAATCCGTCACCATTTCCTGCACACGCCCCAGCGGGGCCAACAGCTGCTTCATCTCCTGCGGATTGATGAAACCCTCAGAGTTATATGACACCAGAATATAGCGAGCCGGCAGCCCCGCCAGCAGCTGCCGCAGACTGCCCGCTGCATCACGGCGGCGGTTGTAGGCAGAGCGGTTCCAGTCCGTCGGTATTCCGGATACCGGGGAACAGACCGTCGGCTGCTCATTCCGCAGCAGCAGATTCAGCATAAAATAGTTGGAACCATACGGATGCTGATTATAAGGAGGGTCCACATAGGCAACATCCAGCTCCGGCAGAACAGCAGGCAGATTCGCGGCATCCCCCTGCAGCACGCGGGACTCACAATCAAAGCGGGAAAACACCGGCAGCTGCAGCTCGATATCCGCGCAGATGCGTTGCAGAGCATTGCGGGCACGCCCGCCGAACTGGCCTATCCCTTCAGCATTCTTGTAAAATCCCTTGAATACGCCGGAGGTATTGGTATGCACTGAGGCCGCATACAGCAAGGGCGCCAGAAAAAAGGGCTGCACAGCCTCCGGCTGTTCCTCTATCAGACGGCGGGCAGAATCCAGATATACGGCGTTGCGGCGAGTATAGAAAACTCGCTCCCCGGGGCGTATATGCGCATCATCCTGCGGGGCATAATGCTCTGCCAGCAGCCCGGGAGCAAGCTCATGCGGCAGGCGCTCCATCAGAGCAGAGAACCGCTCCGGCAGTCGAGCTTCGCGAACCGTTCCGCTGTTCGCCAGATAGCAGGTATTGAGCACGCGGGCATAATCTTCCAAATCGTTCGTGTACAAGCATTCGGAAAATTGCTTCAAATAGCGGGACACGATGCCGGAGCCGGAGAAAGCATCCAAACAGCGCAGCCTGCGCTTTCCAAGGCGCTGCTGCACAAGCCGCACCCCCTGCCCGATGAAATCCAGCAGGTGACGTTTATTGCCCAGATAGGTGATTATCTGCTCCTGCAGATAACGCTCATCCTCTACCTGTACTCCCGGTTCCATCTGCAAAAAATTCTAACAGAACGCCCGTTGAGCGTCAAGTGCAAAGCACGAAAACGAGCTGTTTTTCAACTCACACAAAACACAGAAACGTCTCATTATTAACAACAATCTATAGTTATGCATCGCACATCTCTCATTATCCTCGTCTCCTGCATGGCGGCAGTCTCGGCAGATGCCCGGAATATCATTCCACTGAATGAAAGTTTCCTGCAACCCACCATTGACGGCGCGCGGGGCTGCAGCCATGACCAAGTGCACCCAACAAAACAACGTTCCCACCGCAGCAGGCATCATGACCGCCGCCAATACCGAGAATAGCAAAACAAACGCGGAAGCCTGTTTCCGGGCTTCCGCATTCCTGAGAAAAAAATCAGGTCCGGATTATTTCTCCGGCTTCAGCACGGCAATCTTGCCGGAGCGGATAACCATCTGCACATCGTAATCTTCCATCAGATTGAGGAAGCGGTTGATGCGGAACTCACCGCCGGAAATCTCCAGCGTGATGGTGGAGCGGGTGGCATCCAGCACCTTGGCTCCGAAGATGTTGGCAGTCTCCAGAATGGAGCTCTTACTCTCACCCTCGGCAAAGCCCACGCGCATCAACACGATTTCACGGTAAATAGTGGGTTCATCTCGGAAATCGATTACCTCTACCACATTCACAAGCTTGCTGAGCTGCTTAATGACCTGGTCGAGCTTCTCACCGTCTTCCTTCACGTCGATGTTCATGCGGGAGAAACGGGCATCCTCGCAGGGGGCAACGTTCAGGGAGTGGATGTTGTAACCACGGCCGGAGAAAAGTCCGGCTACACGGGAGAGCACACCGAACTTGTTTTCAACCAGGACGGAAATCGTGTGTATCTGTTTTGTTGAAGGCATAGCGTGTGTGTATTGAGGTGTAACACAACATACCCGATTCTGCCCGCCGCGTCAAGCAGTAATCTCTGCTTCTGACATAATTCCGACGTTATGTGCCTGCATGTCTGCTCTCTGCACATAAAAAAGCAGCCGGAAACAATGCTTTGCCAACATGGAAACCATAGTCCCCGCAGCCGCTCAGATTGATATCTATGGCGTACACATAACGGACGATACAATGCGGAGCAGAGAGACAAACTTACTCCTTGTCAAAGGCAGCGGCATCTGTTAGTATTCACTCAAGGTCATTCCACAGGGGAAAGACCTGACCAAGGCAACAAGATGACCATTCCCCGAACCATATTCACCCTTCTGACGCTGACTGCCATGCTCTGCCCGGCGAATCAGCCTACCGATTCCCAAGACACTATGTTTAACAAGGAACTTCTGGAAAAATGCAGCAACGCCATCGGCGTGTCCGGATTTGAAGACGAAATCCGACAGCTCATCATCAGTGAGCTGAAAGACTGCGGAACCATCACCTGTGAAACCTCCGGCAATATCATCTGCGAGAAAAAAGGGCCGGAGGGCTCCCCCACCGTAGCCCTCATTGCCCACATGGATGAAATAGGATTCATGGTGCAGGGCGTAACCAATGACGGCTATCTGCTGCTGGTTCCCTTGGGCGGATGGTGGAATCACACCCTGCCGAGCCAGCGGGTCAAGGTTATCACCCGCGACGGGCGCCGCATTCCCGGACAGATTGGCACCAAACCACCGCATCTGCTGCCGGAGAGCCAGCGCAAGCAGGTCATGCCGGATGATGCCCTCTTTGTGGACATCGGCGCATCTTCTGCAGAAGAAGTTGCAGAGCTGGGAATCCGGCTTGGATGCTGCATTGTACCGGATGTCGCTTTTCAGAAACTTGCCGTTAATCACCGCTGGATGGGCAAGGCGTTCGATAACCGCGCCGGAGTTTACTGCATGATTCAGGTGATGAAGCTACTCCGCGACCAAAATCTGCCCTGTACCGTGCGGGCCGTTGCTACCGTGCAGGAAGAAGTGGGCACCCGCGGCGCACGGGCACTGCAGGAATCTTTCGTGCCGGACTACGCTGTCATTCTGGAAGCCCCCCCGGCAGATGATACGTATGGACAGAGCGGAGTCTGCCGCCAGGGCGTACTGGGAAAAGGTGTGCAGGTGCGCCTGTTCGACCCCACCAACATCACGCCCCCGTCCTTTGCGGATTTTGTGCTGGAAACCGCTGCGAGAAACGACATCCGCTGTCAGCCGACGGTACGCCGCTCCGGCGGCACGGATGCTGCTGCCTCTTATCCGCAGTGGCACGGCACGCCGTCCATTGTACTGGGAGTCCCCACCCGCTATATCCATTCTCACAACGGTATTCTGGATTCCCGAGACCTTCGGTCCACTATTAAACTGACCGAGCGGATTATCCGGGAGCTTCCCCTGCTCCGCAAGAACTAAATGAGAATGTCAGGTGTGAACTTCTGATACCGCAAGTCTTATCAAAACAGCGGAGGGGGCTTCTGCCTCCTCCGCTTCTTGTTATGCATGCCCGGCGGAGACGCCCTTGCCCCCGCCCAAAAAGAGTGGATTAATAGTCCTCACCGGCATGCCGCAATGCGTTTTTGGCTTTTTCCAAGCCCTGCGCGGCAGCTTTACGCATCCAGTACAAAGCATCCTCCTTAGACGAAGTACAGCCGATGCCAAGGTCATAACAAAGAGCCAGATTAAACTGCGCAACAGCATTTCCCTGGCGAGCGGACTTACGATACCAGCGGAATGCGGCACTCTCAGACCGGGGAAGGCACTTCCCCATCTGGAAAAATTTACCCAAATCACTCTGAGCCTCGGGGTAGCCCTGCTCTGCGGAAAGGCGGATGAGTCTGACGCCCTCGGATTCATTCTTCGCCACATATTTACCATCCATATAGAACCAGCCCAGCTTGTACTGAGCGACGGCATCTCCGTTTTGCGCAGAACGCTGCATCAGACGAATTCCCTCTGAGACGGAGGGCTTCAGCCCGCCCTTACCGTTGAGATACATATTGGCCAGCATATACTGAGCCTCTTCCTGCTCCTGCGCGGCGGCTTTTGCAAACCAGACTCTGGCCTCATTCAAGGATACGTTTACTCCGCCCTTTCCCGTCAGGTAAAACGCACCCACTGCATACTGAGCATCTGCAGAACCTCTGCGAGCATCCGGCAGAGCCTCCGCCACACTACGCGGACGCGGCATTTCCTCACGGATTCTGTAGAGCGATTTGGAAGAGGAACAAGACACAACTGCCCCTACCGTCAGCAGACACAGCAACAATGTTCTGAAAATCCGGAATTTCATACAGGCTCAGTATAACATATACCAACGGTATATTGTCAATCACTTTCGGCACACTCCCCGTTCTTTAGTGCGCAGCAATAAGAAAACCCGCTCTCAGGCGGGCTCAGGCGGAGAATCCGGGGCTGCTTCCGGCTGCTCAGCGGGAAGTGCCGGTGCAGCCTTTTCTTTCTTTTTCTTCTCCTTTTTGACGTTGAATCGGTTTGCTGCCATCTCAACACCCTCTTTCAGGGCAACGAAGGCCGCCTCGGCAGCTTTATCCAGAGATTCTTCCAACAGGGGACGCTCATCCGGGGCAAACTTCCCCAGCACATGCCCCACCATGTTTTTCTGTCCCGGGGCACTGATACCCACACGTATACGGGGAAACTTTTCCGTACCGAGGTGGGCAATGAGAGATTTCATACCATTGTGGCCGCCGGCAGAGCCACCGGTTCGCAGTCGCAAAGTTCCCACGGGAAAGGAAATATCATCATATATAACCAGCACCTGCTCCGGTTGAAACTTGAAGTAGCGCATGAGAGGCCCGACACACTCTCCGGAGCTGTTCATGAACGTCTGCGGCTTCACCAGCAGCACCCCCGGTCCGGCGGCCAGCTCGCCCTTGCGCGCCTTATCGAGCTTCCACTCGACATTGAAGCGGCGCGCAAGGCGATCCAGAACCATGAAACCCACATTGTGGCGGGTCTCAGCATAGTCGCGTCCGGGATTTCCCAGACCTACGATGATGCGAATGGGCTCCATCAGCAGTTGGCTGCCAGCAGGCTGAGCGTGATGTTGCGGTTCACGGCGCTGAGGTAGGCGCGGGCGGAAGCCTCAATGACGTCCGTGGCGGCACCCTTGCCGGAAACCGGCTTGCAGGCACAATCACCGAACTGCACCTTCACGGAAACCTCACCAAGAGCATCCTGACCGGCGGACGTGGCGCGCACGTTGTAATCCACCAGAGTACCCTTACTCTTCGTAATGCGATCAATAGCCTTGAAGCAGGCATTCACCGGACCGTTACCGATAGCGCAGTCCGTAATCTGCTTGCCGTCCTTCTCCAGTGTCACCGTAGCCGTAGGCATGGCAGATGCACCGGCCACAAACTGGAGGTTAATCATCTTCCAGGCACCGTGTTCGGTATCCAGAGAATCATCCACCAGAGAAGCCAGGTCATCATCATACACAAACTTCTTGCTGTCACCCACTTTCTTGAAACGCTCAAACACAGAGGCAACCTCACCCTCAGACAGGTTGAAACCGAGCTTCTCCAGACGAGCCTTCACCGCGGCACGACCGGAGTGCTTGGTGAGCGGCAGCTCCGTCTCGCCCCAGCCCACCACGGCGGGGTCAATCACCTCATAGGTCTCACGCTTGGCAAGAATACCGTGCTGGTGAATACCGGAGCTGTGAGCAAAAGCGTTTTCACCCACAATAGCCTTGGAGCGCTGCACGGGCATGCTGCTCATGCGGGACACCACACGGCTGGTCTTCACGATTTCTCGGGTATTGATGTTGTGCGGCGTGGAACCGGCTTCAAAACCGAATGCCTCCGGGCGGGTGGAAAGAGCCATGATTACCTCTTCCAGAGCGGCATTACCGGCGCGCTCACCAATACCGTTGATGGCGCCCTCCACCTGGCGAGCACCGTGAGCCACGGCTGTCAGGGAGTTGGCCACGGCCAGGCCGATGTCATTGTGACAATGAACGGAAATAACAGCCTTGTCAATGTTGGGCACGTTTTCGCAGATATACTCCACCATGCGGGCGTATTCTACCGGCGTGGTAAAGCCCACAGTATCCGGAAGATTCACCGTCGTGGCGCCGGCATCGATAACGGCTTCCACCACCTGTGCCAGATAATCCAGCTCCGTGCGGCTGGCATCCTCTGCAGAGAATTCCACATCATCCACCAGACTCTTGGCCAGTTTTACACCGGCCACAGCCATCTCAATGATTTCTTCCTTGCTTTTCTTGAGCTTGAACTCACGGTGCAGCGGACTGGTGGCCAGGAAAGTGTGAATACGGCCACGGTCTCCGGCGGGCGACACGGCGGCGGCACACTTGCGGATGTCGTTCTCCACGCAGCGGGCAAGACCGGCAATCCGGCAGTTCTTCACCGTGCGGGCAATCGTAGAAACGGCCTCAAAATCACCATCAGAGATGCAGGGGAAACCTGCCTCTATGATATCCACCCCTAGCTTTTCGAGCTGACGTGCAACCTCCAGCTTCTGCCGGAGATTCATGGAAGCTCCCGGGCACTGCTCACCATCGCGAAGCGTGGTGTCGAAGAATAATACTTTGTCGCTCATGTTTGTTGTTTTGATTTGGGGTTAAGAGTAGGTAATTTTACACTGATTCTAAGCAAAAGCAAGTCCAACGCGCAGAATCGGACGGCTTTTGCGAAGGAATCTCTGTCATTTTGTCACGCGAACCTCAAAAATGGCTTCGTTGGCGGGTTTTCGTTTTTCCCAAGGGCGTGCATAAACCATCCGCACCGTGTAGGAACCGGGGCGAACACCGTGAAAGCTCACCACGGTCATGGCAGGCGCACCGCAGACCGGGGCTCCGGATTTCGCAGGGGCAATGTTAATCTCCACCCTTACCGGGGCATCCGCAGGCAGGGGCGATGCCGGCGCCCACACGAATCCGGTGGTCGGGTTACCGCGCAGCATGACGGAGGTAGAGGAACCGACCGCCACCTCTACCGGCACGGCAACGGGTTCCGCAGCCTGCACCGCCATGGGGGCTGCGATTGATAAAAAAGCAGCTGATACCAAGGATTTCATTGCGCTTGTTCAGTTGATTGAGGGAAAAGTGTCAATACGGCTTTATCCGCTTCCGCTCCCCAGAAAATGGGGGTATCAGACGGATTGACCTCACACTGCAGGCCATCCTCCGGAGTAACGGAATATGCGTAAGATTTCGGCAGATACAGATAGGCTTTCCGTTTTTGGTGGTCCGCATGGTAAAAGCACGGAATTCCTTTTTTCGTACATTCATTCACCTTATCATGCGGGGTTGTTTCTGCGGTCATGGTGACCTGCACCCGAGTCCCGGGTTCCACATTTCCGCGCAGGCAACGGGTCACTACGCCGCTGTATTCCACATCCACCTTCCGGCCGGGTAAGGAGCGAATGAATTCATTCTCAAGGCTGATTTCAGCCAGAACGGCAACATCATCCGCTGCCAGCGCATCATAACCGGCTTCAATATGAGCCCCCCAAAAGGAGTAGGAATCTTGGGTAGAAATCTCAGATTCACGCATCTCATCTTTACCGCAGGAAGCCAGCAAAACACCTACACCCAAGCACATCAGAACGTGTCGCATCTTCATGGAATACATCTTATCATGCAGGTTCAGCAAGTCAAGTTCCGTTTCGGTAATTCCGGTGTCTCACTCCGTTGCAGCTTTGACAATTTAATATCACCCGACAACGGGAGCGGTGGAAATGTGACAAAAACGTCACACGGCAGGTGGCGATATGTTCACAGTACAAAGCGTGCATCCCGATAGTTTATGTGATAGAACAATCACCGTTATGAGCACTATGTATATGGTGATATTAGGAATCCTGCTACTGCTGGCCGTGTATGATTTGGTGGTAGGCATTACAAATGACGCGGCCAACTTCCTGAACTCCGCACGAGGATGCAATGTGGCACGCCACAGTTTCATTGTGGCAGTAGCAGCCGTAGGTGTGGTTCTGGGAGCCTCCTTTTCCGGGGGAATGATGGAGATAGCCCGCAGCGGCGTATTCGTTCCGGCGGCGTTCAGTTTCCATGATTTGATGCTGCTGTTTCTGGCAGTCATGCTCACGGATGTGATTCTGTTGGACCTCTTCAATACCTTCGGGCTGCCGACCTCCACCACGGTATCTCTAGTGTTTGAATTACTGGGTGCCGCGCTCGCAGGAGCCGTCTTCAGCATATACCACGGGGGACCGGATGTTGCACAGGACTTGGGGGCATACATCAACAGCTCCAAAGCACTGACCATCATCTCCGGCATCTTCGTATCCGTAGGCATATCCTTCGTCTGCGGATGTGTCATCATGTGGATAGCCCGCCTGCTCTTCACCTTCCGTTACAAAAAAATGTACAGGTATGTGGGTGCCGTATGGTGCGCGCTCTCGCTGACCGCCATAACCTACTTTGCCGTATTCAAGGGGCTCAAGAGCAGCACGCTGGTAGATGTCTCCACACTGACCTGGCTCAATGACAATATCCTGACAGCCACACTGGCGGCTCTGGCAGGCTGGTACGTCATCTCCGCCATCCTGCAGTACATCTTCCGCATCAACACGCTGAAAATCACGGTACTCGCCGGCACCTGCGCCCTGGCTTTCGCCTTTGCGGGCAATGATTTGGTGAACTTCATCGGCGTCTTTATGGCGGCGGAATCATCCATGCACATTGCCTCTGCCCACGTGGCCGCCGGCGGCGACCCGGCCATGCTGAAAATGGGTGCCCTGGCAGCCCCGGTCAAGGCCAACGTCTTCTACCTCATCGGTGCCGGTCTTATCATGGTAGCAGCCCTGGTGTTCTCCAAAAAAGCCCGCACGGTGTCCGACACGGAGGTGAAGCTCGCCCGCAGCAAGGGCGGCGGCAAAGAGCGCTTCGGTTCCTGCGCCCCGGCCCGCGCTATGGTGCGCTACACGCTCATTGCCGTGCGCAGCCTCAACGCCATCACCCCTGCCCCGATTGCAAAATTCATAAGCAACCGCTTCAAGCCGCTTGAAATGACTGAGGACGAAACGCAGGCATTCGACCTCATCCGCGCTTCAGTAAACCTGACGATTTCCGCCCTGCTCATCTCATTGGCAACCTCGCTCAAGCTCCCGCTCTCCACCACTTATGTCACCTTCATGGTGGCCATGGGTACCTCTCTCGCAGACCGTGCATGGGGACGTGACAGCGCGGTATACCGTATCACCGGTGTGCTGACGGTTATCGGCGGCTGGCTGCTGACGGGTCTTCTGGCTCTCACCGCTGCCTTTATCACCGCCATGGTCATGCTCTGGCTGGGCATGTGGGGTGTAGGGCTAATGTTGGCCATTGCCGCATTCATTCTGGTGAAAGCCGCCATCTTCCACCGCAGCAAGAGCAAGGACAAGACCAACATACTCAATCTGGATGACCGCAACACCCTGCTCAACATCGGTGAGGCTTCCGCCGACCGCATGGGCCGCATCCTGGGCATCTACCGCGCTACGGTGAAGGCGCTGCTCAACGAGGACCGCGACAGTCTCAAGCGGCTGCGACGCAAGGCGCGCGAGGTTACCCGCACGCTCAAGGCCATGAAGGAAGATGAGATTCTGCCGAGTCTGCACGGTCTTAATCCCCGGCTGGCTCACCGCGGACAGCTCCTGCTGCGCATCCACGAGAGCAGCTTGGCCGTGGCGGAATGTCTGCTCACCATTGTGAAGGCCGGTTACAAGCACATCGACAACAACCACACCGGGCTCAACGGGGAACAGGTACGCGACCTGCTTGCCATGAGCGATAAGGTAGCCGCTTTCTACCCCGGCATGTGTGAAATGCTCAAATCCTCCGATTTCAGCAACATGGAAGCCATGATGCAACAGGCCGGAGACCTGAGCAGAGACTTTGCAGACAGCATCACCCGCCACCTCATCCGTGAAAATGAGGACGAAGGCTGCTTCCGCACGGCCATTCTGTACCTGAATCTGCTGAACGAAACCCGCACCATGATGCGCAACAGTTTCAGTCTCATCCAGGAACAGCGTGAGCTCTTCGAATCTCCGTAAGGTGTGACCGCCAACGATAATCAGCCCCCTGTCGGTTCTCCGGCAGGGGGCTTTAAGGTGTTGAAGGGAAACGGATTCCGCGCCCTGTTATTTGTGTTCTCTTGCCTTCTTTGCAGCTTCCTCGCGCTTTTTCCTTTCCGCGCGCTCGCGGTCACGCTCTTCTTTGAGCACAACATCCGCCGTGGCTTCCACCGCAGCACGGTGAGGAGAGCGCAGCGTTTCCTCCAGGCACCGGCGCATCAGTTCCTTTGCCGTTTCCTGCTCTCCTTTGGCAAAGAGTGAGGATATGTACATCAACCGCGTGCGCAGGTTATCCACCGGCTTGCGGGAACCATTCATGGCCATGCGGAAATAGTCTGCAGCCTTGCCGGGAGCCTTGTTTTCCAGGCAGTACCAGGCAAACATCTCCGCAAAAAGGCTACCGTGCCTACCGGAGAGAAGACGCGGCATCCTTGCCAGCATCCGCTCGTAGTTTCCGCGGCATTCGGCAGACATGAGCGACCACTGCACAAAGGGGTCATCCTGCGGTACCCGATTGACCGTGCGCGCGACAAACGGCCTGTACAGAGGGTCGCCCAGCACTATACCCTGCCAGGATATCACGGGTGTCGCCATCAGAGCGGCTTCTGCCACGTTATACCCCCTCAACAGTCGATTATAAAAGATATCCGGCCGAAGAGAGGAAAACAGAGTCGGCTCCGACACATTGCCGGCCGTGACGGAAGCGCCGCGTTGCAGCAATGCGGCAACCCAGGTGGTCGGGGCGTGAAGAGAAGTGGCACTGTAGGAATGAAGATGAAAAGCTATGGCGCCGCGTTCAAAACGAAAGGAAGCCGGAGCCTGATGGCTGAACGGTCCGTTGGCCGGATTGGCGTACCAACCGAAATAGACAGCCGTGCGAGGCATGACAGGAAACGCATGCGGCAGCGTTTTGGCAGAGCTCTCATGGAAGAGAGGCTGCCAAGCCCGCTGAGCCAAGCTTGCCACCTCACGCATCCAAACATCTCCGGCAGGGTATTTGCCCCCGCTGTCCACCATCACCCAGCCCCAGAGCCCCTGCTTTTCCACCGCGGCGGGGTCATCTATCATGCGTCCGATTGTTTTAGCATCCGGAGCATCTATACGGCAAACGCTCAGCGCCGCCGGGGCAGAATCCCGGAACCTGCGCTCCGTCTCATAAGATGGGTTGTTGACACCTCCTTTCAACGAATAGTGCGCCCCCAACAGCGCCAGCTCCGAATCAAGAGAAGCACCGGTCTGAGGAATAAAAGGAGTGGGCACTTTTCCATCCGGGCCCGGCAGTTCCTGCACCCGCAGCGGTAAATCCGGCATCAGCACCATGGCATGCACCGGCTTTTTTCCGCCGAGAGAGGCAGCAGAAGCCAACCGCCAACTGCGCTCACGCGCCAAACGGAGCAGAGGCTCGACAACTAAGCGGTTATAGCCCTCGCGGGAAACATCGTTGCGTTTCAGCCCCCTGAGTCCCACCAGATTTTCCGCCGGAATCCGGCGCAGCGCAGCATAGCGTTCCGCAGACCGGCGGCTCAACTCCGTGTCGGCATTATAGACCACCACCACTTGCTGCGGCGTCAACGCGGCAGCTACGGAAGCAAACAGCAGACCGATGCACCACTTCCACATGGCGGCAGGGGAAAAAATCAGCGACGTTTGAAAAGGCCGCGGAAGGCATTCAGACCGCCCATTCCGCCCTTGGGCATCCCCCCCTTACCGGCCAAGTCCGCCAGCGCGGAAAGGTCAGGCATCTGAGACATGTCCGGCATACCGCCCTCAGCACCTTTCATGAGCGCGGACATATCCGGCATACCGGCACCGCCTGCAGGCATTTTGCCGTTGCCGGCACCCTTCATCATGTTCTTCATCAGGCCGCCCATCTTGCCCTTACCGCTCATCATCTCCTTCATTTCCTTAAAGTTCTTGATGAAGCGGTTCACCTCAATTTCCGAGCAGCCGGAGCCCTTGGCGATACGGCGGCGACGGGAGGGAATGAGCAGCTTGTAGTTGGCGCGCTCCGCCGGAGTCATGGACAGCACAATGGCCTCCATGTGCTTCATGCGCTTGGGGTCAAGTGCACCTTCCGGCAGGCTCTTGCGAATCTTGCTGAACCCGGGCAGCAGCCCCAGCAAGCCCTCCAGCGGTCCCAAGCTCTGCATCATGCGCATCTGGTTGAGGAAATCGTTGAAATTGAACTCCCCGCTCATCAGGCGGCCCATGGAGCTCATGGCAGATTCCTGGTCAATCTTTTCTGCGGCTTTCTCCACCAGACCCACAATATCGCCCATGCCCAGAATACGGTCAGCCATGCGCTGGGGCACAAAGGCACCGAACATGTCGAGCTTTTCACCCTCACCCATATACTTGATGGGTTTGCCGGTAACGGCGCGCATGGACAGGGCGGCACCGCCGCGGGCATCGCCGTCGAGCTTGGTCAGCACAATACCGGTGAGCCCCACAGCCTCATCGAAGGTCTGAGCCACGCGCACAGCCTGCTGACCGGTAGCGGCATCCGCCACCAGCAGGGCCTCCTGCGGCTTGATGAATTTTGCCAGTTTGCGGAGCTCCGCCACGAGTGCGTCATCCACTTCCTGGCGACCGGCAGTATCGAAAATAATGCAGTCATGCTCCTGTCCCTCAGCCCAGCGCAGGGCATCCTTGGCAACACGGATGACATCTTTCTCCCCGGCGGAAGGAGTATAAACAGGCACCTCCACCTGCCCGGCCAGCGTGGCCAGCTGGTCAATGGCGGCAGGGCGAATCAGGTCACAGGCCACCAGCAACGGCTTATGACCATCCAGCTTGAGGCGGCGTGCCAACTTGGCGCTGGTAGTCGTTTTACCGGCACCGTTAAGACCCACAACCAGAATATGAGCCGGCGGCGTAAGGTTGAGTTCCTCTGCATCGCCGCCCAGCAGGGCTGCCAGTTCATCACGGAAAATCTTAACAATCTGCTCACCGGGTTTTACGGATTTGAGCACCTTCTCGCCCATGGCCTGCTCTTTCACGTGTGCAATGAACGTGCGGGCCACACTGTACTCTACATCGGCGTCCAGCAGTGCCATGCGGACATCGCGCAGCGCATCCTTGATATTGGACTCAGTAATCTTGCTCAGACCGCGCACTTTGCGCAGGGCATCATCGAGCTTGTCGGAAAGAAGCGAGAACATAGGCTCACACTAGCGAAAAACGGCTGAGCTGTCAAGCATTCCGCGCGCCATGCCGCGCACTTTCAACGCCGCACTCGGCAAATCACGGAGAATAGCCGCTTGACAATCGGATATAAGGCTGTTAGAGTCTCTCCCATGACATCTACCCTGGCCTATTCCCTGCCCGAGCCGTCTGCCTGGCTTTTTCGGCTCCTGTTTTGGGGAGTTCTTTGCCTGCTGGTGACGGGTAGCATCGGCATCTACCGCGCATCTAAGGAAGAATTTGCCCTGCACCGCAACACGAAGGATGTGTTTCTGAGCATACTCGTGACGCTGCTCAACTGGCTGCCGCTGGGCTTGTTGTTATGGATAGCTCAGCAGGATGGAGATTTGATCAGAAGCATGAAATCCGAAATCGCGCAGCTGGCTACCGTCTGGGTGGGCTCCTTTGCCATGGCCATCGTGCAGGCACGCAAATGCAATCCGGGCATATCTGCAGGTCAGGCTTTTTTTGCCGGCTGCGGCAGACTTCTGCTGGGGACACTGGCTCAGCTGTGTTCCCTGCTGGTGGTGTTCGGCAGCATATTCATCATCCTGAGCCGAGGTTGGGGCAACAGGACCTGTCATTTTACCCGCTCATACGTTTTCGACCTGTCCGCGAGACTGTTCCTTATCTCCCTGCTGGCAAGCCTGTTTGAATTCATCTGGATTACCATCTACGAAACAGACCGTGAGGAAGTGCGTGAAAATATGGGCTGGGTGTACTGGTGCACCAATGTGCTGGTGTTCGCTCTCTCCTGCTGGGGCGTGTATGCCCTGGATACCCATTACGGCGCCGCCACCCACGAGGACCTTGTCCGCGCAGCGGAAAAATCCCGTCCGGCAACCGTCCGCCGCATTGTTGCCTTTAACCCGGAACTTTCTCGGGAAGAAGCCCTGAATCTCGCCGTGGATAAAGGACATAAAGGCACCCTTAAAGCGCTGATTCGCAACAGAAAGGACTACACAACCGCGCATCAACGTGCCACTGCCACCGACAACGACAAAATGCTCCTCTTCCTGAAAAAATAACTTTTTTTACCGTTTCAATTGCGGATTTGGCTGGCAGAGGGATTATCATTAGTGTAAACTCATACACTAGTGATGAAAACAGCTTTCCCCCTACTTCTATTCTGCAGCACAGCGGCATTGGTTCAGGGCGCCCCGTACACCCGGCTCAACTTTGAAGAACCCGTGGTGCACGAAAGCCAAATCGGCACCGACACACCGGGCAAATACACGCTGAGCGGTGATGATACACACCGTCCGCAATGCAGATGGATAGACCAGGACAGGCTGGCAATTAAATTTGCTCCCGGCACCTCCGTGTTCACGGAATTTAAGTTAGAATTCAACGAGGGGCAGGACAAATACCTGAGCGGGGAATCTATGGAGCAAACAAAATTCCGCTTTTTCTGCCCGCGCAGCGAGCTGACAGCAAGCTGCCGCCACGGATACCCCACAACCACTTTCTGCGTTTACCCGGAAAGTACGCAGACCAAAGAAGCGCGGGAATTTTCCGTTTCCACTCCGGTACGCTATGAGTTCCGAGAGATTGTGGACATTATTGGAGGTAAGATTATCTACGGACGCACCGTGGAGGCGGAGCTTCACCCCGCCAAACTGGGGGAGGTCAACAGCCCGGAGACCGCGCTCTCCCTGTTGGCTGAGTCTTCACCCGACTGGAGCAAAGTTCATCCCAACACGCCCATCCCCGGGATGATCATGGTACGTGCAGCGGAACCGCTGGTGGGCTCCGCAAAATGGGAACTGCACATCACCCCGACAGAGGAAAGCGGTCTGGACACGGAAGAAAGACGCATCGGTTTTTCCCCGGAGGCTGAGCTGGGAACAGGCGTGAGCCAGTTCATCCGGCGTCCGGCACAGAAATCCGGCAAAAAAGATTCCATGCAGATGGAAATTTCCTTCTCTTCGCCGATAAAAGTGAGCGAGCGGGAGCAAATTTTCCGCTCTATCAGCATCCGTGCCAAGGGGCAGGAAGCGAAAACAAACGGCGACACAAAAACACTCACCATCGATGGAAAAGAAGCCACTTTCAGACTCCTGCCACACGAAAAAATTGATGCAGGGGCATGGGAATACACCCTCCGCAAGGAAAGCCCGAAGGAAACCATTCTGTACGAAGACCATGAAACGGAATTATCTTTCCTGATAGAAGTGAATCTTCCGGCAGCCACGGAGCTGGAAGTAATCATCCCCAAAGGAACCCGCGCTGCCAATGGGCTCAGTACCGTGTGCAATCACCTTCACCGCCTCAGCTTCAATCCCGCCGTCCCCATGCTGAGCGGCACTCATACCGACATTCTGCCGCTCAAGGGTAAGCTTGACCTGCGGCTCAACACGCTCAATGCAGAATCTCTGGAGGTAAAGGTGCATCGACTGAATGCAGAAAACTATCTCCGATGGAAAGATGAACTTTCTGAGATAAGCGAAGATGATTTGATTCTGCGGGATATGATCAATGCTCACTTTCAACTGGCGGCTGCACGAATCCGACAAAAGGACAAAGCAGATTCGGAAGCCGCGGAAAAGCTGCGTCTGATGGCGAATATGCTGCGGCAGGAAACACAGGAGAACGCCCGAGCTCAGGCTCACGTTCACAGCATTCTCCAACAGCTGCCCTCTTTTGAGACGAAAACAATCCACCTCCCCACGGAAGAAGAAAATCCGCTGATTCACTCACAGGAAATCTGCATGAATCTCAACGAGCTCACCGGCGGCACTCCCCTGCCCGGGTTCTATGTCCTGAGCATCAAACCTACCCTCAGCCCCGCCGTCCGTGAGCTGGCCCAATCTCTGCACATTGACCCGAAAGAGCTGGAAACGCAATGCCTTTACCATTTGCAGGTAACGGATTTGATGGTGAATCAGGAGAACGGGCAACTGATTGTCACCCGACTGAGTGACGGCTCGCTCGCCAAAAACGCAGAAGTGCTGCGGGCAGACGGATTCCGCAAGGCCCTGCCGGAAGGATATGCCACGGACTTTCCCCGGCCGAACAATACGAGCGTGGTGCGCGTCGGTGAGGATTTCGTTCCGCTGAATAGTGAGGAGGAAGAGGGTAGAGAGGAACAGGAAGAATCAGACATCCGCATGTACATCCTGCACGACCGCCCGCTGTACCGCCCCGGAGAAACCGTACACCTGCGCGGCATCATCCGCCGCATGACAGAAAACGGAGAGTGTGAGACGGACGCTTCCCTCTCCCGTGCTCAGTTGACCGTCTACCGTGCCAATGAGGAGATTCTGCTGCAACAGGAAATAACGGCAGATGAGCTCGGCACATGGCAATACAGTTTTACCCTCCCGAACGGAGAGGAAGACATTACCGGCAACTATCGTGTTGTCGTTAATCTGCCCGGCACCGAGTACTCTGCAGAGCAAAAAATCCCCTGCGAGTTCTTCCGGCGAAACGCTTTCCGGACCAAGTGGCAACTCCGTGCGCCGTTGATAGCCCCCGGTGAGTTCACGGCAGAGCTGCATGCCGCAGACCTCAACGGAACCCCGCTGAGCCGTGCAGAAGTGGAGGTGCATGTTAATTCCGGAGGACCCGGCATCAGTCTGCAGCCCAACGGAAAACCGGAAAAGACAATCCGAACCACCCTCCATACGGATGAGCGGGGCATCGCTGTGCTGCACGGCTATTTTACCGGGGACTTCCCGCCGTCGGCACTTGGAGTGTCGCGGTTGAGCATCAGCGGCAGTATAGCCAATGACCGACAGGAATATAGAGAAACAGAGGGTATCTCCACATATATCTATGCCGCCGATTTCCGTGCAGATTTGAATGACGATACCCTTCGATTGTATGCCGTCAGCGATGATACTGCCATCCATGAGCGCACGCTCCGGCGGGAGCAAAAGCTCAGAATCCGTATTTTGGGCCACGTTTACGAAACTCAGAAGCTCTCGGATTACATTAGCAAAGTCACCATCAGAGAACAATGTCTGGACGACCGGGAATGGACTGTGCCGGCCAATTGTGAAAACGGCGTGGTGCTGCCACTGAAAGAACTCTGCAAAAAAGCGGTGGATTCCTTTCCCCTGCGTATTCTCATCTCCGGAACGGATTCTTCCGGCAGAATCTATAACGATGAGATGCAACACGATTTTATTGAGGAAGAAGAAGAGGAAAACGAGGATGAGGACGATGAAAGCTGTCTGAGCTGCACGCACCGGGAGGGGGCTCTGGAAGTGGAGCTGGACGCTCCCCGCGCCGGTGAAGCCCTCCTGCTGATAAACTCCCGCAGTGGTGCCCGCATCATCCCCCTGACGGTCAAGGGGGGAGAGGAAAGCTTCACGATTCCGCTGCATACAAGCGAAACGGGTTCGTTAGTCTGTCACTTGCTTCAAACAACCCGCGATAGCATGGGATGGTTCAGCAGACTTCAATCCGACATGGATGCTCTGTTCGTTACCCGCCCGGAAATGCAGCTCAACCTTACCCTGAGCATCCCGACTGAAGATTTGCGCCCGGGCAGCGAAACGGAGCTGTGCGGACAGGTCACGCTGCCGGATGGCACTCCGGCAGATGCGGTTGTCACGCTCGTAGCCGTGGATAAAGGCATGCTGACCACGTATGAATATATGCCGGATATCACGGACTTCTTCGGTTCTACATCCGTTTCCCGCGGGTCCTTCAGCCACAGCGGATTTAGATGGAACAATACCACACCGGTAAAGTTTACCTGTGGCTATGCTCTGCTGCATCAGCTTTGGACAGGAGCCATTGTCGGCTCCGGTCGCGATATTGAAGCAGATGACCATGACGATTTTTTCGCGGAGGATGAGGAGATTGAATACGCCCCCCTCAGCTGGGGTGGCGATTCCGACGAGGATGAAGAGGAGGAGGAAGAAGAAGAGGAGGAGGAGGAAGGATTTGATGATGAGGAAGATTGTTTCGAAACTTCCACAGTCAATGACGAGGAGGAAGATGAGGAAGATACCCCGCGCATACGCCGGGACTTCTCTCCCGTGGCGGTCTGGCAGGCTGCACTGAAAACAGATGCGGAGGGAAAATTCTCCACCCGATTCAAGCTCCCGGACACGCTGACAAGCTACTGCGTCTTTGCCGTGGCTGCAAGCCGCTGCGGCAAGCGTTTCGGGCAGGCAGAGGGGGATTTCCGGGTCAACCAACCGGTCATGATAACACCCGGCACACCGCTCTTCATGAGCTTGGGTGATTGTCTCCGGCTGCCGCTCACCATCACCAATAATACAGGAAAGGACGGCACTTGGAACGTCTCCCTTGCCGGAGCAGCGGCCCCGCAAAACATCACGTTGAAGGCAGGTTCCACCGGCACGCTCTTCTTTGACTTCACCGCTGCTGCAGAGGGGGAAACAACCCTGTGCTGGACCGCAACAGCTGCGGAAGGCGGCGATGCCGTGGAGGGCAGCTTCCCCGTGCGCTTCCCTGCCCCGGTGCTCAAGGAAACCCACCATCTGATTCAGGCAGCCGGAGCGGAACCGCTGAAGCTTGCCGCCCTGCCCGCAGCAGAGCTGGCGGATTCCGAGCGCAGCTCCGTTCAGCTGGAGCTTTCTGCCAACCCGCTGCTGCATCTGGCCTCTGCCATGGATTTTGTGCTGAGCTATCCCTACGGATGCACAGAGCAAACCGCTTCCGGGCTGCTGCCCTGGATTTTCCACAGCCGCCTGGCACCCTTCTCTCCCTCCATGCAAAGCGTGAGCCCGCAGGAGGCGGACAAGGTCATCCGTCAGACCATTGAAAAACTCTTCAAACGTCAGCAGAAAGACGGCGGTCTGGGCTATTGGTCAGATTCCGAGGAATCCTGTCTGTGGGCCTCCGCACACGCGGCTCTGGTGTTCACACTGGCAGAGGAAAACGGCATCTCTCTGCCGGCAGAAAACATGAAGAAGCTGCGCCGTTATCTCTCTAACCGCAGCAAGCGGGAAATGATGGAGATTTCCCTGTTCTCCCGGTACGCCATCGGGCGCGCCTGCGGCAATCAAAAGCTCATCCGCTCTGCGCTTGCTGCCATGAAGCCGTCGAAAAACACGCCTAAACAGCAGCACTGGGCCTACTCTGCATTGACGGATATCAACTTCATTGCCGAGCTGCGACAGAATCCGGCAGGTCGCCACACCGCCTTCCTCAACTGGATGCGCAGCCGTGGACACAATTACCGCCATGCTACCACCTGGACAAACGGCTGGATGCTCGTGGCGCTGGGTGAATACCTGCGGCTGGAACCCGCACAGACGGCTTCCGCCACCGTGCAGCTGCAGGACGGCACGCAAATGACGCTCGGCAACGGCATCACCCGCTACACGCCGCCCGCAATGGCAAAACTCCGCGAACTGCCCACTGCCATCACCACCACGCAGGGCACGGCCTACCTCAACGTGAAATTCCGCGCCCTGCCCAACAGGACGGAATACCCCGGCGTAACGGAAAAAGGCCTGCAGGTCACCCGCGTGTATGAAATCAAGGACGCAGAAGGCAACTGGAAACCCGCCACGGAGTTCCGCGTGGGCGATGTGGTGCGCGTGACGCTTACCTGCGCCAAAGCCGCGCCGGAGCTGGAGTATTTTGTGCTGGAGGACTACCTGCCCGCCTGCATGGAAGCCATCAACCCGAATGTACCGGGTCAGGCCGCCGGCTTGGAGCAGGCAGAGCACCCCTGGAGCCATTGGTTTGACCACAGGGAATACCTGCCCGACCGCGTGCGCGGCTTCTGCACCCGCTGGGGCGGGCGTGACCTGCTCAACATGAGCTACTACGCCCGCGTCAAACGCGCCGGCACCTCCACCGCCCCGCCCGCCGAAGCCCAGCTCATGTATGAGCCGCAGATTTACGGGCTCACCCCCAACATGACCGTCATCAGCAGATAAATTTCTGATGCCCGCAATTTTAGCTCGCTCAATGCGTATTACTGGTATAGACTGATAACAGAGACATGAAACCGTATCTGACACCCTTTTTTCTTGGCGCAGCCTCCGTTGCAGCCGCATCCGGCGTGGAATGCTACAATGGCCGGGTGAATATCCATTTCGATGAGCCTGTCGTGCTGAGCAGTGAGCTGTACCGCGGCAGCTGCGACAAATTCGACCTGACAGGTGATGCCGACCACCGCCCCATCTGCCAATGGGTGGATCAAAACCGTTTGTCCATCGAGTTTGCGGAAGGCACTTCCGTCTTCACCAAGTTCCGCCTAGCCTTCAAACCGGGACAGGACAAGTACCTGAGCGATGCCCCCATGAAGCAGAAGGAATGGAGTTTCTTCTGCCCTCGCACGAATCTGATTCCCGTCAAAATCAACGGCACACCCACCGCCGCGTTCTGCATCTTCCCCGAAAATCTTCTCACCAAAGAAGCACAGGAATTTTCCGCCAATACCCCGGTGAGCTATGAGTTTCTCCCCTGCACAAAGGATGAAAAAGATAAATGTATCATCTACGGGGAACCTCAAGCCGCCGTGACGGAACCTGCAACGCTGGGTATGCTTCCCGCCATCTGCCGCACCCGGGCTCTGGAGATTCTGGAAAAGAATAAAGTCGATTGGAAAACGGTGAACAAAGACACCGTTGTGCCCGGCATCATCATTGCCAGAGCTCCGCAAAAGCAGGAGGCAGACTCTTTGTGGGCTCTCCGCATCACCCCGACGGAAGAAAGCGGTTTCCTGAAATCAGACAGTCATAAGGACATTTTCGAGGGTGAACATGAGCTGGGAACCGGTGTTTGCCAATATATTTCCCGGCTGTCGGACAAAGAAAAAGAGGGCGGCATCCAGCGCAGCATGAGAATCAAAATCAAATTCTCCTCCCCCATGCGGAAAAGTGATTTGCCCGGCATTTTCCGGAATATCATCATCCGTGCGAACGGTCAGCAGGCGGGCGAAGGTGCGTCAGCCAGCGTCAAAACGCTCTGCATTGACGGCAAAGAAACCGTCTTCACCCTTCTGCCGCCAAAAGAACGTCCGGAACGAGTCCCGACCGTTTCCCGCAACGGCGACAGCGAAAACATCCGCTACGCACCGAATGATACCATTGATGAGATGCATCTGGAAGTGAGTCATGCGGAGCCGATGGAGCTGGACATCATCATCCCGGCCGGTACGGCCTGTGCCAACGGGCTTGCCACCGCATGCGACCATCTGCACCGTCTCAGTCTCAATCCGGCAGCACCGGAGATTGGAATGGGTACGGCGCTGATTCCGCTCAAAGGCGACCACAGCTTCCTGATTCCCGCTCTTAATGTTGAATCTCTGGAATTGAGAGCCCACCACATGAGCGCAGATTCTGCCCTGCAGCTGAACAACAAATGGGAGGCTATCGAAGAGGTGAATCATCACACCCGCACGATGGAACGCCTCAAATACCGCCTGGCAGCAACGGAGAAAGCCCATTCCCTGCAACCGTCGGAAAGCAGAGAAACTCAACTTAAATCCCTTCGCAACATGGTGAAGCAAACGGAGAAGAAATTTATTGCTTCCCGTCTCTCGCTGTTGCCGCTGATGCCAAAACTGAAAGCATTCGCTCCCATAACCATCACTCCGGAAGGAACGGATGCTGCGGACTTGCTGAACTCCCGCACCATCAGCATCAACCTGGACACGCTTACCGGCGGCAACACAAAACCGGGCATCTACCTCATCAGCATGAAGCAGAAAGTGACTCCTGCCGTCCGCCGCATGCTTGAAACGCTGAACCTGAATGCCGAGTTATTCGGGGTGGAACGCTTCATCTCGGTTCAGGTAACGGATCTGCGAGCCTCTGCCGATTCGGGGCTGTTCTTTCTCACGCGTCTGAGTGACGGCTCGCCCGTAGAGGAAGGCGAGCTGACGGATAAGAACGGGCAGAAACGACCGATTCGACAAGGCGTCTGCCACACCGAGGATTGGTACAGGTATGAGTGTCTGGCTCAGGCTGGAGAAGATTACACCTTTACCCACGCGGAATCCGCAGGGAGAGATTCGGACAGCAACCTGCGCATGGAGATTATTGCAGACCGCCCGCTGTACCGCCCGGGTGACACGGTGAATCTGAAAGGCGTGCTGAGGGATGTTTCCCCGGATGCAGACTGCACCATCCCTTCCACGGTGAAGATGCTGACGCTGACGGTGCGCAAGCCCAACGGAGAAATACTGATGCAGCATGATATCACCCCGGACGAGTTCGGCACCTGGGCCCACAGCTTCAAACTTCCCGAGGGTGAGGAAGACATCACCGGCAGATACAGAATCAACGTCAAGGCTCCCGGAGAGGATTCGATTCAGGGCGGGCAGACATTCGTATCCTGCCGTGTTTTCCGCAGAGATTCCTTTGAGGCTAAGGCGGAAATGGAAGTAGAGAGCATCCTTCCGGAGCAATTCCGCATCCGCATCAATGCAACGGATTTGAACGGAACGCCGCTGAGCCGCGCCGCCGTGCAGCTCAACATCGACTGCTCAGAGCCGATGCTGATGCCGAACGAGGGCAACGGCGCTCCCGTCCGCGAGTTGAAACTGAAGCTGACCACGGATGAACGGGGCATGGCCGTTTACTCCGGAAAAATCAAGCCCTCCTTTGCGGCGGATTCTCACGGCTATGCCCGGTTGAGCGTCAGAGGCAGTGTGTCCAACGACCGAGAGGAGCATCTCAAGCTTGAATCGGTCGGCAAACGCTTCTATGCCGCAGACTTTACACCGCAGGTAGAGGGCTCCCGTCTTCTGCTGCAGGAAAACGGAGATAAGAGCCTTCCCCTCACCCGTGAGCAGAGTGTTCATGTGCGGGTGTCTGCCAAAACCGTAAAAGAAGAGCGGCTTCCCGGCGGCATCATCATCTCCCGCAGGGAAGAAAGCTGCGTTTGGGAGCAGGATGTAACCGTGCCCGCCAACTGTAAGGATGGCGTGTCTCTACCGCTGGCAGATATCATCAAACGCCCGGAGCTTGACGGAGTCCGCACGTTGGACATCCGGATTACCGGCACGGATGCCGCCGGCCGCCGTCTGGCCGTTCTTCACCACTGGTACACCTGGCGCGCCTTCCATCTTGATGAGAGGGACGAGGAGCGAAAAGCACGTCTCGCCGTCAGCAGCAGCAACGGAGAGCTCAGGCTGAACCTGCAGTCCGCCCGTCCGGGGCCGGTGTTCTTGGTAGTGCATTCACGAAAAGGCTCTCGCCCCGTCATTCTGCAGACCGGCGGTGGAGAAGAAACTCATTCCATCCCCCTGCAGGAGGGAGAAAACGGGACTATCCTCTGCCAGCTTCTTCAGACAGTCCCCGAAAAGGACGGCCTGTACACAACATGGATTTCCCGAACCGAAAGCTGTACCGTGCCCCGCCCCGAAATGGAGCTGTGCGTCGCGCTTTCCCTGCCGGAAAAGGCAGTCCGCCCCGGTGAGGAAGCGGAGCTCAAGGGCCGAATCTCTCTGCCGGACGGGAATGCCGCCCACGCTGCCGTCACCCTCTTTGCCGTGGATGCCGGCATGCTGTCCGTAGCCCCCTACCGCCTGCCGGATGTAGGCGCCGCGCTCACCTACCGGAACTTGCCGCAACTGAGCTTCCGCAGATTCGAGCGCCCGTCTCCGCTGACGGACAATCTTTCCGCTGCACTGCTCTACCCCGTGTGGGACGGCTCCATCATCGGAGAAGGCAGACTCCTCCCGTCTGTCTCCGTTGAGGGCAGAGCCCGCGGCATCCGCGCCTACGCCGGGGCCGTAGCAGAAGACGGAGGAGTGTTCTATGCGGAGGCGGAGAGTGATGAAGAGTATGAGGAGATGGCCGCTACGTCTAACGGGCTGGGTGCCGCCCCGGCCCCCATGGCCATGAAAGCCGCCCCCGACAGCGCACAAAGTGCGGGAACTGCCACCCCCCGACTGCGGACGGACTTTGCTCCCGTAGCCGTGTGGCAGGCTTCCCTGCGCACCGATGAAAACGGCAATTTCTCCACCAAGGCCAAATTACCGGACACGCTTACCAGCTACCGTGTCTTTGCCGTGGCGGTGAGCCGTTGCGGCAAGCGTTTCGGGCAGGCAGAAGGGGATTTCACCGTTAACCAGCCGGTCATGATAACACCCGGTACTCCGCTCTTCATGAGCCTGGGTGATTGTCTCCGGCTGCCGCTCACCATCACCAACAATACCGACAAAGCAGACACCTGGCAGGTCTCTCTTGAGGGAGCGACTGAGCCGCAGAGCATCGCCCTGCAACCCGGTTCCACCGGCACGCTCTTCTTTGACTTCACCGCTGCCACGGAGGGTGAGAATCGTCTCCGCTGGACCGCCCTTGCCGCTGCGGGCGGAGACGCCGTAGAGGGCTGCTTCCCCGTGCGCTTCCCTGCCCCGGTGCTCAAGGAATCCCACCATCTGATTCAGGCCGCCGGAGCGGAACCGCTGAAGATTGCCGCCCTGCCCGCCGCAGAGTTGGCGGAATCCGAGCGCAGCTCTGCACAGATGGAGCTTTCTGCCAACCCGCTGCTGCATCTGGCCTCTGCCATGGATTTTGTGCTGGGCTATCCCTACGGCTGCACAGAGCAGACCGCGTCCGGGCTGCTGCCCTGGATTTTCCACAGCCGCCTGTCCCCCTTCTCTCCCTCCATGCAAAGCGTAAGCCCGCAGGAGGCGGACAAGGTCATCCGTCAGGCCATTGAAAAACTCTTCAAACGTCAGCAGAAAGACGGCGGTCTGGGCTATTGGACAGATTCCAAGGAATCCTGTCTGTGGGCCTCCGCACACGCGGCTCTGGTGTTCACACTGGCAGAGGAAAGCGGCATCTCTCTGCCGGAAAAACAGATGCAGGAGCTGCGTCACTACCTCAGCTCCCGCAGTGAAGAAGAGTGGAAAAAGCTCTCCGTGTACTCACGCTTTGCCATTGGCCGAGCCTGCGGCTTGGAGGATATCATCACGGCTGCGCTCCAAGAGGCACTTGCAGGCAAACCTCAGCCCGGACGTGACGGATGGTGGCAGAACCGTGCGGAAACGGATATCCGCTTCATCGCCGCCCTGCGCCAAAAGCCGACGGAACGCCACGCAGCCTTCCTCAACTGGATGCGCAGCCGCGGTCACGATTACCGCCATGCCACCACCTGGACAAGCGGTTGGATGCTCGTGGCGCTGGGTGAATACCTGCGGCTGGAACCCGCACAGACGGCTTCCGCCACCGTGCAGCTGCAGGACGGCACACAGCTGACACTCGGCAACGGCATCACCCGCTACACGCCGCCCACAGCTGTAAAACTCAGAGACCTGCCCACCGTCATCACTACCACGCAAGGCACTGCCTACCTCAACGTGAAATTCCGCGCCCTGCCCAACAGGACGGAATACCCCGGCGTAACGGAAAAAGGCTTGCAGGTCACCCGCGTGTATGAAATCAAGGACGCGGAAGGCAACTGGAAACCCGCCACGGAGTTCCGCGTGGGCGATGTGGTGCGCGTGACCCTCACCTGCGCCAAAGTTGCCCCGGAGCTGGAGTATTTTGTGCTGGAGGACTACCTACCCGCCTGCATGGAAGCCATCGACCCGAATGTACCGAGCCAGGCCGCCGGATTAGAGTTGCAATGGCGCCCGTGGAGCCGCTGGTTTGACCACAAGGAATACCTGGCCGACCGCGTGCGCGGCTTCTGCACCCGCTGGGGCGGCAGAGATTTACTCAACATGAGCTACTACGCCCGGGTGAAACGCGCCGGCACCTCCACCGCTCCGCCCGCAGAAGCACAGCTCATGTACGAGCCGCAGACCTACGGCCTCTCCCCCAACGCAACCGTTATCAGTCGCTGACCCGCGTCCCGACTCATTCAAAACATCACCGCCGGAAGAGCTCTTTCCTCTTCCGGCGGTGTCATATTTTGGTTATCTGTTCCGTTGCTTAGAACTTGTAGTTTGCGCCGATGTTCGCGCTGTGGCTGTTGGCGCGCTCCATCAGCTCCATGTTGTAGCTTGCGTTCACGCTCCACTTCTCGTTGAGGGCGTGATTTACGCCGGCGCTCAGGTTGATGCCTGAGCGTCCGGGGTTCGCGCCGCGTACGCGGTACTCACCGATGGTGGCGGTCGGGTTGTTGCGGGCCATGTCGCCCACAAAGCTCAGCTCGCCGTAGACGCTTGTCTTGCTTGTGGCGCGGTGTCCGATGCCTACACCGATTTCTCCGCGCAGGTTCTGAATGCTGCCGCTCTCACAGCCCGTGGCTACCGTGGCAGAGTCGCTTGCATAGTACTGCAAGCCCGCAAACGCGCTCACCGTGGTTTTGTCGTTGAGCCGGTGCGCGTAGGTGGCGCGGGCATCCAGCTGCAGCGCGCGCTGATCCCACTCAATGCCGTTCCAACGGCTTTCCGTGCGACCGTAGGCGGCGCTCCAGTCAAGCGTCAGCGCATCGC
Organism: Akkermansia sp.; assembly: GCA_045635265.1. GTDB lineage: Bacteria > Verrucomicrobiota > Verrucomicrobiia > Verrucomicrobiales > Akkermansiaceae > Akkermansia. Next base: position 117 of record JAZRBU010000002.1, on the reverse strand, counting down.
TTGTGCTCTGCTGCAGCAGGTGCTGCCCGTAGAGAGCGGTGTGCAGCGTGTCCTGCTTCGTGCGACCGGAGGTGAAGCTGCTTACCTTGCCGCGGCTGTTGCCGATGGCAAGTCCCA
>JAZRBU010000001.1:0-24425 GCA_045635265.1 Akkermansia sp. | reverse complement strand
TGTGTTGCTGACCTTGATGGAAGCAGGCTTCACCTGACCCTTAATCGACACCGTTGCGGCCTTATTGAACGTCACATTGTCACCCTCATAGAAATTGTTATCGGAGTCATCAGAGCTCCAAGTTCCGGAAGCCATGCCGGCGCCTTCGCTCCAGGTGCCGGAAGTTGAAGTCCATGTCAAATAACGAGGCTTGACATAATCAAACACCAGAGAGGTTATATTCCCTTCCGTCAGGAAATACACATCGGAAGAACCGGCTGTACCGATAGTGGTGGCAGAACACAATCCTTCCAGCTCTATGTAGGACAAATTGCTCCACTGTATCTTTGATGAATCAAAACTGAGCAGACGGTAGATTCCTGTTCTGAGCGGCTCATCGGAGCTGATAATGTATTTACCCTGATAAAAACCATCAATCTTATAAGTGTATCGGTAAGTACTCTCCAGTGTCAAAACAGGTGTTTTCTTGTTCTGAGCAGACAGAATGAATGTCAATTCGTCAGTATCATACGAACTATTGAATTTCCAAACATTGGAGCCCCTCACCTTAACAGTCCCAATATGGATTTGTGAGGAAACATCCAGAGAGGCATTTTCAAACTCAGCCACCCCACCATACTGATAAAAAGAAGAGTCTGTCTGCAGCTTCATACCATCTTTCACCTGCAGCGTACCGCCGTACTGACACATAGGAAGCTCGGAGAAGACTCGACGGGAGGCTGCCACTTCTTCCGCGGAGGCCTTGGAACCGATGGCCTTCAAATCCGCCACCGTATTCTTACCGCTCAGCAGGATGGTGCCGGTATGAGCATCTGTCTTGTTGAAATAAACACTATAGCTACATTGCATACCATCATATATCTCTATGCTCTGACCGGCACCGGCATTAAGAACAATATCTCGGTTACCTTCTATGCCGGAAAGACGATAGGATGAACCATCCGTCACATAGTTACCGCGAATCACCACCTTGTCATTATTCTCCAATGTCACAGTATTATTGCTGTAGATAGCTCCGCCGCGTACATTCTCCAACTTAGGAGCTTTTGCATAGTTGCCCGTAATGGACACCTTGGCGAAATCTTTTATCGCTAAGGAATAACTATTAAACAGAAGGGCGCCGCCGAAAGCCTCACCGTCTTCAGCGAGAGCTTCTGCGTGGTTGTCGCGGATATCCATTTGCGTGAACTCGCCATCTCCTTGCAGACAATGAGAGACATTACCGACGAAAGCAATAACACCGCCGTATGCAGAGCCTCCGGTCACCGTATTGGATTCCAAGGCCACCTGTTTATAGATGTTCCAAATAGGGTCCGAGCCATATCCCCCATAAATGGCACCGCCGTATGCAGAGCCCCCTTCAGAAGAGACAGCCTTATTCCGAGCCAGTGTCAGGTTATCCACGCCGCTCATGGAAGAGCCCCGCTGATACCAAGCACCGCCTTGGGCAGAAGAAGAACCGTAAGCGGCATTATCCGTGATGGTCACGTCCTTGACGTTTTCCAGAGGAAGTGCTCCATATATCACCGACCCGTAAACCGCAGAGGTAAGACCATTTGGATTATCAGACGAGACAAAACCACCTGCGGTATTACCGCTGATAGTCAGCGCTTTAACGTTTTTAATGGCATCGATGCGAGCCTCCAAATAAATCAAGCCACCTTTGATGATACCCGAAGTCTTATCTGCGCGGATTTTATTGCCGCTGATGGTAACCGTATCGGCCCCGTCAATTGCCAGCGTTTCTGCGGCAGAAGTATTAAAGCAAAGCAGTCCGCCTCTGATATGGTCATAGCTATGCCCGGTAACCTGATTGGATATCTCATTACCGGAGAATGTGATGCTTCCTACGTTGCTGAATTTTCCGCTGCTTCCCAGGAACGCGGTGGACATCACGGAACTGCCGTTGTTGGGTTCACTCGTCAGGCTGTCTTTATTGTTGCAGAAAGAGAATGACAGAAGATTAGATACATTCACCCCATTATAAATATCGGAAAGGCGGGAATAGCTGCGCTCATTATCCGTAATTTCTACCGTTCCCTGTCGTTTGGAGGCATTGCCGGTCAAGGTCAATATACCGGAGGATATGCCGGACATCAAACCGTATGTGTCCAGTTTATTGCGCTTAATCTGCAGCGTCTCAAAGTCCGATGCGTCAATCGTTCCGAGCAGACCTCGCACTTTCTTGTCTGCGGAGTTTACCTTATTATCACAGATGGAAATGTCATCCACCTGATTAAACTCCAATTCGGCGAAGGCAGCGTAGGTGCGGTAAGAGTTAGCCTCATCCGAGTAGCTGTTTCCATCCAATTGAGCTTTTTCGAAATTATTGACCTTCAACAAACAATAAGAAAAAAAGCCATCCGTCATACCGGAAACTGTATTGCCGGAAACGGAGAAGAGCCGCGCCTTCACATCTTTTCCGGCGGAGTCCGTCCCGCTGACACCATCAACAGTAAGGATAAGGTTACTATATGACATATCGACAAGAGCCGCTCCGGATATGCCCCCGGATGCGGCAATTGTGTTATTATCTATAATAAAGCTATCCTTTACACCGCTCACAGTGTGAGAATCATCATCATCAGAAATCAAAGTACCCGTGGATTTGTTGCCGACAATGGAAAGACTGTTGATATTCTCAAAAACGGGAAACTCTCTAAAGAGTCGGGAACTTACGGTATTGTCAGAAATAATGATATCTCCGCAATTATCAAAACGCATACTCCCCGTTCCGAAAATTCCGGTACCGGAACCTCTGGAAATGAGGTCAGACAGCCCGGCTGTACCATTCTTGGAGAACTCAATGCGATTACAATTCTCAAATCCCGTGTAAATAGAGGTGTTGTAGGTGTTAAAAATACGGCACGGGTTGTTACTGAAAATCACCTCATTAACGTTTTTGAAGCGCACCAGATAGCTGCGGAACAAGCCACCATATGCTTCGTTTGTTCCGCTGAGGCCGCCTGACTCCGGATTGATGTAGCTGGAGTTGCCGTCAAAAACAACCGAGCCCGACACATTACGCACCACAAAGCCGGCATCATCCGTGAGCTCTCCATAACGTTGAGACCACATACCATCGGGGGCAAAGGCAATGGCTCCGCTGACATCCGCCCGATTACCGGAAAAGGTGATATCCTTGACATTATCAAAGACAAGGGATTTGAACCCGTACACAAATGCGCCTTTATCGGCAGTATAGGCATTTTTGTAGGTGAAAGAATCAGTATTTGTCACCCGAAGATTAAAACCGATTTGGGAAACGCCGCTAAACAAGGCATGATCAATAAAATCGCAAGTCGTATAGGTCCAATCTGTGACAACTCCATTGCTAAGCGCGGCTGCCTGTTTTTTTATCCACTGCTGGCGAGAGCCATCCACCACCATATCCCCGTAGTTGGTAAATGTTGCAGTTTCCAAAGAATCCGGGGCTGCCATAATCCACACACCGGGATTTTCTTCCGTAGTGCAATTCCAGGTTAGATTTCTCCCGTGACCATCTTCATCAATGAGAACTACATTTTGGTAACTCGTAAGGTGACCACCACCCGAGGGATGTGTATGAGTAGCTCTCTCCACCTGTTGATAAAAACAACCATAAATAGCACCATTAGTGATGTATTCCGTATACCCGGTAACAGAATCTTTGACTCCCGTGGAACCAGGATTCATCAAGGAGTCATAATCTGTCACAATACAATCTTTATTAAACACGGCGCGTTTCCCTGCCGGGGCATCAACAACCGTGACAGTTTCTTCTGATGCCGTGGCAGCTGCAGACAAACAGGCAACAGCTGCTACAAGCGCAGAACGAAGCGAAAGAGGAAGATGAAGTTTCATGAAGTTGAAGCGTTGATTGAGATAAGAAATCGGAGAAAGCGAAAGATAAACTATGCCACGAGAAGAGCGTTTACGAACGATGATTTTATTTACTATCTGCGATTTTTTTACAAAAATGCAGAAAAAAAACACCCGTAACAGCATTATAACCATGCTCCCTCGACAAAGCAAGGACAAAAGGCCGGCCGATAAGCGAGCAAGGGAAAAACCCGCCGGAACGACATATTCCGGCGGGTTTCCAGCTATCAGCAAAAGCTAATTTTGCTCACAGGCGCACGCTGATGCCCTGCTCACGGAGCCAGGCTTTCAGCTCGGGAATGAGAATTTCTCCGAAATGGAACACACTGGCAGCCAAAGCGGCATCAGCATGGCCCAGACGGAAGGCATCTGCAAAATGCTCGCGTGTACCGGCACCGCCGGAAGCGATGACCGGGATAGTGAGGTTGTCACTGAGACGGGCCAGAGCATCATTCGGGAATCCCTGCTTCACACCGTCGTGGTCCATGCTGGTGAAAAGGATTTCACCGGCACCGCGCTCCTGAGCCTCACGGGCCCAATCAAAGAGATTGTATTCCGTACGGATACGACCGCCGTTCAGGTAGCAGGCCCAAGTACCGTCCTCCTCGCAACGGGCATCAATGGCTGCCACACAAACCTGAGAACCGAACTTGGCGGCAATATCATCAATAAGCTTCGGGTTGCGCAGGATAGCGGAGTTGAGGCTCACCTTGTCCGCACCGGCGTCCAACATGCGGGACACGTCGTCCAGCTCATGAATACCGCCGCCCACGGTAAAGGGAATGGAAACAGCCTCTGCCACGCGGGAAACAACGTCCACAAAAGTCTTGCGGCCCTCATGGCTGGCGGCTATGTCCAGAAATACCAGCTCATCTGCACCCTGCTCGCTGTACAGGCGGGCAAAGTCCACGGGGTCACCGGCATCTCGCAGGTTCACAAAGTTCACGCCCTTGACGGTGCGACCGTCCTTCACGTCCAGACAGGGAATAATGCGTTTAGCTAACATGTTTTTTTTCAGGATTGAGATTGAAGAAGTACGTTCATATCAAGGCGTCCCTCATAGAATGCCTTGCCGAAAACCACGGAAGGAATACCTGCGGCATCCAGTGCCAGAATATCCTCCGTGCAGGAGACACCGCCGCTGGCAATGAGACGGCAGGAGGGGAACTCCTGCATAATGCTGCGGTATAGCTCGATATTGGGACCGGAGAGCATGCCGTCGCGGCTGATATCCGTGCAAAGCACGCGGGTGACGCCATGCTGCATGTAGAGAGCCACAAACTCCCGCAGAGACATGCCGCCGTCCTCCAGCCAGCCCTTGATGCGGATGCGACCGTCCTGAGCATCTGCGCCCACGATGAAGCGGTCTGCGCCGAAGCTCTCCGCCCACTGCAGCACGGTCTCCGGCTGCGTGGCGGCCAGGCTGCCCACCGTCACCATGGCGGCACCGTGGTCAAAAGCGGCTCTCAAATCAGACTCTGCTTTGATACCGCCGCCGAAATCCACGGTGAGCCCGGTCTGCGTGGTAATTTTCTCCAACACGTCAATGTTGACGATATGGCTGGCCTTGGCACCATCCAAATCCACCACATGAAGGCGGGTGAAGCCCATGGCCTCAAAGCGGCGGGCCACTTCCTCCGGGTGTTCATCGTAAATCTTCTTGGCATCGTAGTCGCCCTTGGAAAGGCGCACGCACTTGCCGCCGATAATGTCAATGGCAGGAATCAGCTCAATCATGGCAGAGATGGATAAAGTTTCGGATGATGCGCTCACCCACATCCCCGCTCTTTTCCGGGTGGAACTGGGTGGCATAGAAATTGCCGCGCCGCATGGCAGAGCTGAATCGCACCCCGCCGTATTCCGTGGTTGCGATGCTCAGCGGTGAGGCCGGCACATAATAACTGTGAACAAAATACACGAAATCTCCCTCATTCAGGCCGTCAAACAGCGGGGATGAAAGCGCCTCCACCGAATTCCAGCCCATGTGCGGCACTTTCAGCTTCTCCCCGAAAGGAGCAACAAACTTCTGCACCCGCGTCTCAGGAAACACGCCCAGGCAATCCACATTTCCCTCATCAGAATGCCCGCAGAGAAGCTGCTGGCCGATGCAGATGCCCAACACTGGCTGCGTAAGGGAGGCAATCACGGCATCCAGCCCGCTTTCCCGCAGGTAGGACATGGTAGGCGCAGCGCTTCCCTGCCCCGGGAAGATGACCCGGTCTGCGGCACGGATGGCCGCCGGGTCATCCGTCACGCAGGGCTCCACCCCCACGCGGCGGAGGGCGTTCACCACGGAGCAGATATTACCTGCATTGTACTTGATAACGGCGACTTTCATGTACGTTGCTTAAAGAGTTCCCTTGCTGGAAGGAAGCACCAGGTGGCGCACATCACGAGCAACAGCCATGCGAATGGCGCGTGCCAGGGCCTTGAAGGTGCCTTCTATCTTGTGGTGTTCATTGTCCCCCTCTGCGGTAATGCTCAGGTTCATGAGCGCCGCATCACTCAGGCTCTTGAAGAAGTGGTAGAACATCTCCGTGGGCATATCGCCGATGCGCTCACGCTTGTACTCCGCCTCCCACTGAAGCCAGGGACGGCCGCCGAAATCCAGAGCTGCGCGACACAGGCAGTCATCCATAGGCAGGCAATAACCGTAACGGGAGATACCCAGTTTATTGCCGATGGCCTTGCGAAGGCATTCGCCGAGTGCCAGCCCCGTGTCCTCAATGGTGTGGTGTTCGTCCACATACAAATCACCCTTCACGCGGATGGTCACGCCCATACCGCCGTGGTGAGAAAGCTGAGCGAGCATGTGGTCAAAGAAGCCCAGGCCTGTGCTGATATCACACACGCCGGGGCGGTCCAGCTCCAGCTTCACATAGATATCCGTCTCACGGGTGGTGCGCTGCACCTCTGCACTGCGCTCCCCTGCCACAAGAATCTCCGTAATCTTTGCCCAGTCCATGCCGTCCGTGCCAATCTGCAGAGCCTTGCAGCCAAGATTCTGTGCCAGCTGCACATCCGTGGCGCGATCGCCTATAACATAACAGTTCTCCAAATCATAGGAGCCGTCCATGTAGGCCGTGAGCATCCCCGTGCCGGGTTTGCGGGTGGGGGCGTTGTCCTGCGGGAAGTGGCGGTCAATAAGAATGGCATCAAACTCCACGCCCTCGCCCTTCAACGTGTCCAGAATGAAGTTGTGCACCGGCCAGAAGGTGTCCTCCGGGAAAGAATCCGTGCCGAGCCCGTCCTGATTGCTGACCATCACAAACTCATAATCGGTGAGCTCGCGGATGGTACTCAGAGCACGGAAGGTACCGGGCAGGAAAGAGAGTTTCTCAAAGGCATCAATCTGCTCATCCGCCGGTTCGCGGATGATAGTGCCGTCGCGGTCAATGAAAAGAGCCTTTTTTTTCATCATCAGAATTTTTTGAGGGCTTCGAGCAGTTCGTCATTTTCGGCAGGAGTGCCGATAGTAATGCGCAGGCAGTTCTCGCACATGATAATACGGTGGCGATTGCGCACGATAATCCCCTGCTCCACCAGAGCGTCATAAATACCGCAGGCATCGTTCACTTTGGCAAGGAAGAAGTTAGCATCGCTGGGATACACCTTCTCGCAGATGGGCAGCGCTGCCACGGCTTCCATCATGCGGCTGCGTTCGGAAAGAGATTCCTCCACCCAGGCGCGAATTTCGTCCATGTGCTCCAACCGCTCCATGGCGGCGCGCTGGGTCAGAATGTTGACATTGTAGGGGTATTTAACCTTGTTGAAGAGGGCGATAATCTCCGGGTGAGCCAGAGCCATACCCAGACGGATACCGGCAGAGGCCCATGCCTTGGAGAAGGTGTTGAGGATGATGAGGCGCGGGTACTCCTCCAACAGAGAAAGTACGGACGAACCTTCAGGGGCAAAATCGATGTAGGCCTCATCCACCACCACAATACCGCGGAAGGAATCCAACACCTTGCGGATTTCCTCTATCGGCAACAGATTTCCCGTGGGGTTGTTCGGGCTGCAAATGAAGGCCACCTTGGCCACATCGCGACAGCTCTCGGCAAAGGCGGCGCCGTCAAACTCGTACCCCGCTTTCAACATGAACTTGATATAGTGTACGTTGTTGATGTCGGCACAGACCTCATACATGCCGTATGAGGGATGTATGGCCACCACTTGGTCCGCTCCGGGGGTACAGAAGGTGCGGAAGATGAGGTCAATGGCCTCATCGCTGCCGTTACCCAGGAAAATACGCTCCGGTGCAACGCCCTTGTAAGCAGAAATCTTCTGCTTCAGTTCCCACTGCAGGGGATCTGGATAGCGGTTGTTCGGAGCGTTGTGCGGGCACTCGTTCGCATCCAGGAACACATGCGCAGCCTTGCCGGCATATTCATCGCGTGCGGAGCTATAGGGCTTGAGCGCCAAAATATTCGGACGCACCAAACGCTTAATTTCCATCGCCGCAGGTTCATCTATTTCTTCCTCCGGCAAGGCATCCACCGCCTGCATGCGCAGAGTCATGGCACGAGCGTGGGCATCCAGATGCTCAGCCTCCGCCATGAGCTCCACGGTGCGGCCAATGCTGCGGATACCACGGGGGGTGATGGTCTGCACCGTCATCTTACGCAGGAAACTATCCACACACAGGCTGCTGTAGGCACGCACACAGCCCATGGTCGGCAGCGTGTGGTTGGTACCGCTGGCATAGTCACCCGCGCTTTCGCAACTGTAGTTGCCCACAAAGACAGAGCCGGCATTCCGCACGGAAGCGGTCAAAACACCCTTCATGGCGATGATAAGGTGTTCCGGTCCGTAAGCGTTGGTGAAATCGATGCAATCCTGCTTGTCCGCCAGCACAATAATGCGGCTGTTGGCAATGGATTTGGCAGCTATTTCCCGGCGGGGCAGCTCCGCAAGCTGCCGCTCCACTTCCGCAGCCACTGCTTCAGCCACGGCAGAGCTGGTGGTCACCAGCATGGCTTGGCTGTCCGGGCCGTGTTCTGCCTGGCTCAGCAGGTCTGCCGCCACAAAGGCCGGCACGCAGCTTGTATCGGCCAGCACTTCCACCTCGCTGGGGCCGGCAGGCATATCTATAGCCACCCCGGCCAGCGATGCCAGCTGCTTGGCGGCGGTTACATAGGCATTGCCCGGGCCGAAAATCTTGTCTACCTTCGGGATGGATGCCGTGCCATAGGCCATGGCCGCAATAGCCTGAGCACCGCCTACCTTGAAGATGCGCTTCACTCCGCAGAGATTTGCCGCAAAGAGAATAGCGGGGTTCACCCTGCCGTCCTTTCCGGGGGGAGTGCAGAGCACCACTTCCCCGCATCCGGCAACCGCTGCGGGGATAGCCAGCATGAGCACGGTGGAGAACAGCGGAGCCTGCCCGCCGGGCACATAAAGCCCCACCCGCTGAATGGGCAGCGTATGCTGCTCACAATACACGCCGGGTGCAGTCTCGCGGCTTCGGGAGGGTTCATCCAGCTGAATCTTGTGAAAATCCTCTATGTTGGCATACGCCGCGCGAATGGCCTCTCGCAGCTCCTGCGGCACCAGAGCACAGGCTTCTGCCACCTCCGCGGGGGAAACGGCAAACTCTTCCAACTCCACGCCATCAAAACGGCTGCCGAACTCGCGGAGTGCAGCATCGCCGCAGGTATGGACCGCGTCCATGATGGGACGCACCACATCAAAAAGTTGGGTAACATCGAACGCAGGACGGCGCACCAGCTCCGCCCACTGCTCACGAGAAGGTTCCGTAATGATGGTCATGGGGGTGGGGGGGATTAAAATAGAGGGAGCTTAAAACTCTGAACTAATCGATTAATGAAGATTAACGGAAAGTACAAAGACTGATGTACGATGGACAAAGTCAAATTTCGGCTCTCATTGCTCGCATGCAGATGCCTTTCAACCAACTTCTTGCCCTACTGCAAACCGTAGGTTTGCCGAACTTTTCCATCGTACATTGTTCTTCGTCCTTTGTCCTTAAAATTCCATTTAGTGAGTTATGGAGATTCTCGAATCAGGGGTTACAGAATCATTTTTTCAATGGGCAGCACCAGGATACCCTGAGCTCCGGCATCTTTCAGACGACCGATGATATCCCAGAAGCAAGACTCATCCAGCACCGTGTGGATGCTGCACCAGTCCTCCTGAGCCAGCGGCATGACCGTGGGGCTCTTGATACCGGGCAGCACATCCAGAATGGCCTGCACGCACTCACGCGGCGCATTCATCAGCACGTATTTCTTGTCGGAAGCGCTCATGACCGCATCTATGCGGAAAAGCAGCTTGTCCAGAATCTCCCGCTTTTCGGCGCAGAGGTTCTTGTTTGCAATCAACACGGCATCACTCTCCAGAGCCACTTCCACTTCCTTGAGGTTGTTGCTCACCAGAGTAGAACCGGAGCTGACGATGTCAAAAATGGCATCTGCCAGACCGATACCCGTGGCAATCTCCACGGAACCGGTGATAACGTGGATATCTGCCTGCACGCCTTTGCTCTCCAGATAACGGCGCAGAATACCGGGATAGGAGGTAGCAATCTTGCGCCCCTGCAACCACTCCGTGCCGGTGTATTCCACATCCTTGGGCACTGCAATGGACAGGCGGCAACCGCCAAAGCCCAGATGCTTCACGATTTCGGCATCAGCAGCGCGTTCCTCAAACTCATTGAGGCCCACCACGCCGATATCGGCCACGCCATCAGCCACGGTTTCGGGGATATCATCATCTCTCAGGAACAGCACCTCCATCGGGAACTTGCGCGCAGCAACAAGCAGCGTGCGGCGGGAGGAGCTTACCTTGATTCCGGCTTCCTTGAGCAGTTCCATGGTGTCTTCGTTCAGACGGCCCTTGGACTGCACTGCTATACGGAGTTTCATTTTGTCTGTTATCTGTGAAGAGTTCTTAAAATGAACAAGGACGCGTCCGCACGGCACGGATACGTCCTTGTCATCGGGGAAGCTGTTTGGCACAGCTTCCCTGGGTTAATGAGAAACCTTAGCGGCAGCCTCCTTGAGGTTCTTGCCAACCTTGAATTTCACCACGGAACGCGGGGGAATCGGCACGTTCTTGGCGGGATCCTTGGGGTTACGGCCAACCTTGGCCTTGACTTCCTTCACGGTGAAAGTACCGAAATTGCGCAGGACAACACGGTCGCCGTTGCCGAGAGCCTCGGTAATCAGCTCAATGGTCTTCTGAACAATGTCGAGGACGTCGTTCTGCGTGAAGTCGCCGTCGAGCTCAGCGCAGACCTTGTTCACCAGTTCTCTTTTAGTAATCGTATTAGCCATAACTTTTCTGCCTTTTTTCGCATGCTTGAGAAGGCGGGCGGATTATAGCCCATTTTTTTCAAATTGTCTCGCTAAATCATCGCCAAAATCGCTTTTTTTGTGTCAACCACGGGATTTTTCAGTCTTTTCCGGGGATTTTTGTTGACGAAATGGCCGGAAAAGTGGATTTTATGAAGCGGAGATGGCCAATCAATGTTCTATATCCCTTTCTGCGGGCGAGGCAGCAGCACTGGAAAAGAAGCTGGAAAACACAGCCGGCTTCTGCCGCGCCGAGCGCGCCTACGCCTCTTTCTGTTTTGAAAAACAGGACGTCAACGTGGCATTTTACCCCAAAAAAGGGCGTTTACTCATCCAGGGAAAAGGCACGGAGGAGTTTCTGGAATACGTCCTGCTGCTCACCCCGGACGGCGCAGCACCGGCCATGGGAAAAACCCTGCCTGCCCTCGTGGATACGTCTCCCCATTTCGGCGTGGATGAAAGCGGCAAGGGTGATTATTTCGGTCCGCTGGTCATTGCCGGGGTCTACAGCGACGAAAAAACGGCACAGGCCCTCATGAAGCTGGGCTGCCGTGACAGCAAGCAGATTTCAGACGATTCCCGCATAATCGCCATTGCCGACAAAATCAAAAAGGTGCCGGGCGTGGCTTGGGAGGTAGTCTGCATCGGCCCGGCACGTTACAACGAGCTGTACGCAGAAATAGGAAATCTGAACCGCCTGCTGGCCTGGGGACATGCGCGCGTGATTGCCGCGCTGCATGAAAAAGTACCCGCCTGCCCCAGAGCGCTGTCAGACCAGTTTGCCAACGAATGGGTTCTGAAGCGAGCATTGGGTCAGCGGCACATACCCGTGCAGCTGGAGCAGCGCACCAAAGCGGAAAGCGATGTGGCCGTAGCCGCAGCTTCCATTCTTGCCAGAGCCCGTTTCGTCCAATGGATGAAGCAGACCGCAGAAGCCGCCCGGTGTCCCTTACCCTTGGGGTGTGCTCCGCATGTTACCAAGGCGGCACGTCAATTTGTAGAACAACACGGAGCTGAACGCCTGCGCGATGTTGCCAAGCTGCACTTCAAAGTTACACAGCAGGTGATAAAGTGAGCAGAGCCCGCCCGCAATGAAAACACACTGCGGTGCTGTCACGGCTCACGGGAAGTGGGGAGTGATGCGAGAATCTCTCTCACGATAGTGTCCTCATCCACCAGACGCCCCTTACCCTCTGCTCCGCAGGCAAGCATGCCGCAGGATTCCGGCCCGATAATACGGCAACCGCGTTTTTCCAAGATGCGGGCATTCTCCTGCGTGGCGGAGTGGTCCCACATATCCCCATTCATGGCAGGGAAAATCAGAACCGGCCCCCGGTAGGCCAGATAGAGACTGGTGAGGGCGTTGGGAGCCATGCCATGAGCCATGCAGGCCATGGTATTGGCAGAAGCGGGTACAATGGCCAAAACATCCGCTTTCTGCGCCAGTTCAATATGCACCGGCACCCAAGAAGCGGTTTCATCCTCAAAGGTGCAGATGACGGGGTTACGGGAGAGCGTCATGAGCGTGAGCGGAGTGATGAACTTCAATGCCGCCGGGGTGCACACGCAATGCACGCTATGCCCCGCTTTCACCAGTCGGGAAGCTACTCCCGCGGCCTTATAGGCGGCAATGGAGCCGCAAACACCCAGAACGATGGTTGCCATGACGCTCTCCTTTTTTTACAGCATGAAAGAATGATTAGCAGAGAGAGGGATCAATCTCCACAATCATGTTAATTTCCACAGCCACGCCGAGGGGCAGACTCACCACACCCACGGCAGAGCGGGAATGAGCAGCCTCCGGGCCGAACAGCTCCACCAGCAAATCTGAAGCGCCGTTGAGCACCTTCGCCTGGTCGGTGAAATCCGGCGTGCAGTTTACAAAACCGTTCACGGCCACAATCTTCTTGAGCGGAGCAAAGCTGCCCAGCTCACCCTCAATGACGGCCAAACGGTTCAGAATGGCAGCAGCAGCGGCTTTCTGACCGTCCTCAATGCTCACATCTTTGCCCAGCTTGCCGTAGTAAGCCGTCTCACCGTTCACGGAGATACCTCCGGAGAGATGCAGGTAATTGCCGGTACGGATGCACTGCACATAGGAGCCCACCGGCTTGGGAGCCGGGTACATTTTCAAGCCCTTGGCCTCGAGTACTTCTTTATTCAGGTTCATGTTTCTTGTATAGGTGAGTTATGACCTTGTGTCAAGCCTTATCTGACTTCAATTTGTCTGCGTTACGCTTCTTCCGGTATTCTTTCAGCTTTTTGTTCAACTGCTTAACCCGTTTCCTGTCTTCCCTGAGCTGTTTGACAAACTTTTCCCAATGTTCCAGTTGCGCCATAGGTAAGGCGAGTTCCTTCGACATTCGCTGATCACTTTCGCCGAAATCAACTTTCATCACCAGCCGTCGGGGATCAAGAAATGAAGCGGATTTTTCAGACGGCACATGGATTACCGGATAGGGGATCTTGTACTTTTTGATGAGCTCTCGAACGTCATTTTCCGAGCCGCCATTACTAACCAGAATGATTTCCGCACCGCGGCCTTTCATCTTCTTGTAAATATCCCTCACCGGTTGACTTGTCACAAAAGGATTGCATTGCGCCGTTTTGATAAACATTCGGTAAAACACCAACGCCGACTTGTGTGGACGGGCAGAGCCGATATAATTGGCATCCGTATATTTTTTGGTGAGTTCCAAGCGGCGGCAGCCAAACATATCTTCCGACAACACGCGAATCCTGCCAACCAGTTCTTCCTCCTGTGTGGGTTGCACATATTTGCGCCAATTCTCAATGCTGGACAAACAGAATCCTTTATCCTGCCCCAGTTTTGTTCCGTCCGCAGAAAACACCTCCAGATAAGGAAATTCGCACACCGTCTTTTTGCCATCGTAGGTAAAGGGGATGGAATTGCGGCAGTCCGGGGATACAACCGGAGGCAACACGCAATTTTCCTCCATAAACTTCTTAATTCTCTCCGGTTTTGTATCACGCCCCACAATCACAATATCCGCACCCATCCCGCGCAGGAGATGCCATGCTTCGGACACACCCGGAAAGAGCTCCCCGCTCCCCATTGTGTTCATGACATTCAATACAAAGAAAACGCGTGCCTTCTTATCCGGCTTGGAATCCGAAATATAAGAAAGTCCCGCCAGTTTTTTCGTAAAAGCCGGCAAATCCTTCTCCGGCACCTCTTCATCTGCCGAGCAAACGGTATTGCTCAGACATAAGCTCAGTAATATCCCTATCAGGAGAGCAATGTAACGCAAGTGATTCATCAATAAAAAATGCTGCTGCCATCATCAACAAAAGGAACTTCCGATTTGCGAGCATCGGAAGTTCCCCCAAAAAAGACTTATCAGAAATCAGTCTCGCTCGGAGCTGCATCGTCCTCAGCGGAAGCATCATCTTTCTTCTTGCTCTTCTTGGACTTCTTCTTAGATTTCTTCTTTTTGTCCTTGGCTTTCTTTTCGCGGGCAGACTTCTTGGCCTGCTTGACAAGGTCCTTCCAGTTACCCATCACCTCCGGGCACTTCTTGTAACCGGAAGCGTTGTCGAGCACTTCGCCGTCCTCCGTCACGGCCACCACGTTGGGAGTACCGCCGGAACCACCGGACGGGACATTCACATGTTTACAGGTTTCCGGAGTGATGACGGGGAAGTTCATCTCTGCTTCCTCTGCCCATTCTTTAGCCTTGGCGGCATTGGCATCACCATTGAGCATGATAATCTCCGCCCCCTTACCCTTCATCTCCTTGTAAAGACTGATGCTGGACGGCACCATGGCTCGGCAGGGGCCGCAACCGGAGTGGGAACGGACAAAGAAGTACACGTATACCTTCTTTTTGGGCTTTGCCTTGGTGGCATATTCCACCTCTTTGAGCATATCTGATATAGAAACACTCGGCTCTTCCTCCGCTTCATCCATGGAATCCGTTTCTTCCGTAGCAGAAGCTGCATCCGTGTCCTGCGCTGCCAGCGGAGCTACTGTCAGGCCGCACCAGATAAAGGCAGCACCCAACATCATCAGTAATTTCTTCATCATAATCTTTAGTTCGTTTCGGGTTATATAACCGAGGACTTTTCAACGCACGCAGTATACAGCAAAAGCCATTCACACGCAAGAGCAAATGGCATTCCTATCAGAAAAAAGCCTTCCGTTTCCGTTGCGGCGGAAACGGAAGGCTGCAAGGGAGAATTCACACGGGCTTACTTCTGCCAGCCGCCACCCAGCTGGGTGTAAAGGGTGGGGATGCAGGCCGCGTACTGGTAGCGATAGGATGCTAACTGGGTCTGTGCCGGGAAAAGGCCCTGCTGAGCCGTGAGCACCTCATAATAGCTGGAAAGGCCCTGAGTGTAGCGAGCCTTGGCAAGCTTCACACTCTCCTGATAGGCGGCTACGGCTTCTTCCTGCTTATTCATAATCTGGCGCAGCTTAGCACGCTGAATCAGCGTGGTAGAAATCTCCGACATGGCACTCAGCACGGTCTGTTCGTAATTTGCCTTGGCTGCCAGGAAGTTATCACGCTTAATCTGTTCGTTGGCACGAAGCTGCCCGGCTTGGAACAGCGGACCGGTCAGATTGGCGCCAATGCCCCAACCGGTGTGTTTACCGCGCAGGGAAGACGTCAAATCAGAGGAGGCGTAACCGGCCACACCCGTCAGGCTGATGCTCGGGAAGTAGCTGGCAATAGCCACACCTATCTCAGCATTGGCAGCGCGCAGACTCTGTTCTGCCGCACGAATATCCGGGCGGCGGGCAATCACATCTGCCGGTATGCCGGCGGGCACACTGCTCGCCTTGGCAAAGCGGCTCATGCTGCCGCTGCGCCGTATATGACCGGGCATGCGACCGGCCAACACGGAAAGGGAGTTTTCCAGCTCGGCAATCTGGCTCTCCAGACTGGGAATCTGAGCCTCTGCGGACGAAAGTGCGGCTTGAGCAGAGGATACCTGCAGCTGGTCGGCAACACCGCCCATAGCCTGATTATTGAAGAGCTGCAGTGACTCGCGATAGGATTCCACCGCTGCGCGGGCAATTCTCAGCTGCTCATCCAGCATGATGAGCTGAAGATACCCACAGGCTACCTGCCGCATGAGAGAGATACGAAGATTATTGAACTGCTCTGTACTCTCCAAAGCAGAGGCTTCTGCACTCTCCACGCCTTTGCGGGTCTTGCCCCACAGGTCAAGCTCCCAAGAGGCATTAAGCGCAGCAGACCCAGGTGCAGAAGTAGTACCGCCCATCTGGGCCACGGCAGCACCCCCGTTCTGGTTCATTCCCTTGGAGGCAGATGCCCCGTATCCCACCCACGGGAAAAGGGAAGCACGGGCAATCGTCACATAACGGCGAGCGGCATTAACATTGTGCATCATGGCCGCGAGGTCGCGGTTGCTGTTGAACACATCATTGAGCAGAGACTGCAATGCTGCATCATTCAGCACCTGCTGCCACGGAAGGTCTGCCATGGTGCTGCCGGAGACTCCGGCACCGCGGAACGCTGCCGGCACCGGCATTTGAGGGGCAACCCACTGGGGGCCGAAGTTGCAGGAGCTGACGCTCAGCGCTACCCCTGCGAGGGTCAGGATTACGGATGTTTTCATATTACAGAGATTGAAGGTTGGTTGTTTTTATGGAAGTTTATACGGGGTCATCATTCTTGTGGGCTGCCAGATATTCGCGCGCTCCCACCTCATCCGGGTCCTCACTCAAGTCATTCAACTTGAATTTGATTCGGAAAAGCTTCATAATGAACACATAGGAACAGGGAATCAGGAATACCCCCACCAGGGTTACCACACCCATACCCACCACCACCACGGTGCCTATGGAGTTACGGGCAAGTGCACCGGAGCCGGCAGATATCATCAACGGCACACAACCGAGGATGAAAGCGAACGAAGTCATCAGAATCGGGCGCAGTCGCAAACGGGCTGCCGTCAGGGTTGCTTCCATGAGGTCTTTGCCTCGCTCCATTTCCAGGTTGGCGAACTCCACGATAAGAATGGCGTTCTTGGCGGCAAGACCCACAAGCATCACCAGCCCCACCTGGGCATACAGATTCAGCTCCAGACCCATGAAGTACAGACCGGCGTATGCACCCAGCACGGCAATCGGCACCGTCAGGAACACGGAAATCGGCAGAGTCCACTTCTCATACAATGCCACCAGAATAAGGAAGGCGAACACGGAGGACATGGTGAAAATGGTTCCCAGTCCCACACTCTTACGCACCTTGTTCTCTTGGAAGCTCATATCCTGATAATCCATGCCGACCTTGGCCGGATCCATGGTTTCCTGATAGACTTCCTCCATGGCATCCATGAGCTGCTGGGTGGAGAAGCCTGGTTTTGGCATGACCATCAGCTTGGCAGAGTTGTAGATGTTGTGGTGCATCACAAACTCGGTGTCGGAGATATCCTCCACATCCACCAGAGCGGAAAGCGGCACGCGGTCGCCCTGAGCATTGGTCACGAAGAAGCCGTCCATCTTGTCCAAATCAGTACGGTCTGCGCCCTGAGCCTGCATGTACACCTGCCATTGCTGGCCGAAGGCGTTGAAGAAGTTCACGAAAGAAGAGCCATTGTAGGCCGCCAACACCGCATTGGCACCGGCGATATCCACCTGCATGGTCTTGCACTTCTCTTTATCGAGCTTGACCAGCTTCTGGGGTGTATCCGGCATCATCATGTCAATGCAGACCATCACTTCCTTGCGCTGCTGAGCATTCTGCTTGAACTTCTGCACCTGCTCGTACAGGAAAGGAACGCCCTGCCCCTCCAAGTCATTGAGCACCATGGAAACACCATTTGCCGTACCGACACCGGGAATGGCCGGCGGCACCATCACCTGCGGCAGGCCGTCCAGACCGGCTGCCTGCACCTTTGCCGTGAGCCGCTGCGCAATCTGGGCAGCCGTCTCATCTCGCTCACTCCAGTCCTTGAGCTGCACGAAGGCTATACAGGCACCGGGCGTCTGCACGCTGTTGAGGATGTTGATACCCACCACGGTGGTCAGATTCTTCACAGTGGGATCAGAAAGTGCAGCCTCAAACTTTTTGTTGGCCTCATACGCCACCTGAAGGGAGGTATCCGGTTTCATGACCAGAGCCGCCAGCAGGAAGCCCTGGTCTTCATCCGGCAGGAAAGCCCCCGGCACGCGGTCAGACATTGGCTTAATTCCCACCCAGAAGAGCAACAACAGGGGGATAGAGATGATGAGCTTGCGGCACAGGGACGCGCAGATGCGCGTGTAGATGTTGGCCGTCACATCATAGCACTTGTTGAACAGGCGCAGGAACGGATGAATGAAGATATTGAGCACGCGGGCAATGCCGCTGCGCTTTGCCTGGGCCGGTTTGAGCAGCAGAGCGCACAGCGCCGGCGAGAGCGTCAGAGCGTTGAAAGCCGATATCAACATGGACACGGCAATGGTGATAGCAAACTGCTTAAACAACGTACCGGTGATACCCTCCAGCATGAGAGAGGGAAGGAACACGGCGGTGAGCACCAATGCAATGGCAATCACCGGGCCGCTCACTTCCTGCATGGCGGCAAAGGAGGCCATGCGTGGGTTCAACCCCTTATCAATGTGGTGCTGCACGGCTTCCACCACCACAATGGCATCATCCACCACCAGACCGATAGCCAGCACCATACCCAACAGTGAAATGGTGTTGAGTGTAAAGCCCAGCAGCGGGAATACACAGAAAGTGGACAGCAGAGACACCGGCACAGCGATAAGCGGAATGATGGTGGCACGGAAGTTCTGCAGGAACAGATACACCACAAAAGCCACCAGCACCACAGCCTCCAGGAAGGTCTTCTTGATTTCCTCAATGGAATAGCGCACAGCGGTGGTCGTATCCAGAGCCACCTCACCGGTGATACCCAGCGGCATTATGCTCTGCTGTTTCTCCAACGCCACCTTCAGATTGTCAACCGTATTGATGGCATTGGACCCGGGCGCCTGGAAAATCACTACTGCGGCAGAGGTCTTGCCGTTCAGTCGGCCGGTTGCCGTATAGTTCTCAGACCCCAGCTCCAACTTAGCAATATCTTTCAGATAGACGATTTCATCCCCTAACTGCCGCACCACGATATTTTCGAACTCAGAAGGGTTGGAAAGTCGGCCCAGAGTACGGACAGCTATGGTCTTTTCCTGCCCGTCCGGAACGGGATCAGCACCGATTTTACCACCGGGGTTAGTGGTATTCTGGGCGGCGATAGCGGCTCGCACCTCATGCACGGAGATGTTGTAGTGAGCCATCAACGCTGTGTCCAACCACACGCGGATAGCGTATCGACCCGCACCATACACCGTCACTTCACCCACACCCGGCACACGCTTCAGCTCGTCCACCATCTTCACCTGGGCGTAGTTGGCCAGGTCCACGGCGTTGTAGCTGCCATCGGGGGAATAAAGGGAGTAGAGCATCAACGGCAGACCCGGCTGCTGGCGGATAGTCACGCCGGAGTTCAGCACCTCGGTGGGCACCTGAGAAGAGGCCTGACCGTATCGCATGTTGGAGAACACTTGGTCAAGGTCGGGATCGGTCTCCGGGTTGAACACCACCTGAAGGTTATACACACCATTGTTAGAGGAAACAGAGGTCATGTAGTCCATGCCCTGCACACCGGAAATCTCGCGCTCCAGCGGTGTGCCCACAGAGTCGGCCACGGCCTTGGCATCCGCGCCCGGGAACATGGCGGTGAGCTGAATGATGCGCGGTGTAATTTCCGGATACTGTGCCACCGGAAGGTTTGCGAGGCAGACGATACCCAGCAGCGTTGTCACCACAGCAATCACTGTGGCGATAACCGGGTGTTTAATGAAAAATGCACTCATGAGGCGTTATTCTATTCCTTTCTCCGGAGGTGTTACTCAGCTTTTGTCTGAGAGGTCACAGAAGGAACGGTAGAGGTCGGAGTGGTGTAGATGAACGGCTGGGGAGCCATTGTATAGGCGGCACCGGGGGCGCGCATCTTCAGCTTCATCATGTTCATCTGGGCATAGCGCTGAGCCATCTGGCTGCCCTCCACAACCACATCAGCATCCGTCACATTCTCAATTCCGTGCTCCTTGAGCGTATCGGCTATGGGTTTCACCGTACCGGTCACCACCTGCATGAGCATGGGTGCCGTGGAGCCATCGCCGTTCGGCATATTCAACACTACAGCGGCACCAAGTTGCACGTCGATTCCAATCGGTGTCTTATCCGGAGCCACCACATAAATGTAGCGGTGATTCATGGAAGAGAGCAGCGCGCGGGCCGGCACCAGCAGCGCGTCCTTCACCTCGCCCGTCTTGGCTCTCACGCGGACGGCAGAACCTGCACGAAGTTTCAGCTGCGGATTGCTCACATGACCGATGAAGTTCACCGTGCCGGTATTGCGGTTAACCTGACTGTCAACAGCCACCACCTTTCCCTTGTGTTCAAACACGGAATCACCCACCAACAACTCAAACTCCTGAATGGGGCTCTTCTGGTCGGCTGAATCAAAATTGGCATCCAGCACTTTGGAAGTCATCTGTTTTTCCGGGACGACAAAATCCACGCGAATAGGATCTATAGAACTCATCGAGGTCAGCGCCGGGCCACTGGCAGAAAGCAGTTCACCAATGGAGGCGGAAGAAGCAGATGCCAAGCCCGTGAACGGAGCACGAATGGTGCAGCGATCCAGATTGATGTTGGCATTGTCCAGCGCTGCCTGCGACAGCTGCACCTGCGCACGCGCAGCGGCAAGCAAGGCTTCACTGCGGCGCGCGGCCTGAAGGGCATCCGTATACTGCTTCTCCGATACGGAACCGCTCTTCACCAGCCTGGAGTAGCGCTCCACGTCCTGGCGAGCCTGATCATTGGCTGCTTCTGCCTGTAAGACGGCGGCCTTTGCGGCTTCCAGACTGGCGCTTGCCTGCGCCACAGCGGCCTTATAGCTGGCGGGGTCAATCTCGAAAAGCACATCTCCCTCCTTGCAGAGAGAACCATCCTTGTACACACGGCGCAGGAGCTTGCCGGAGACTTCCGGACGAATTTCCGCCTGTTCCACACCGCGAAGATGACCAAACCACGTGGAATACAACTCCACGTCCTGCTGATGCATCTTCATGGTCTTCACCACGGCCGGCGGCATCGGAGGCAAGCCTCCCGCAGCCTCTTCCTTCCCCTTATCCTCGCAGGCTGTCATGCTCAGCGCAGCCAGCCCGGCAAATACCATCATTGCGGTATACTTTTTGTTCATATTCTATCGGAAATTATTGTTCCAGCAAATTATCCAAAACACGGGAAAGCAAGCCTCTCAGCTGCTCTTTCTCCTCCTCGCTCAGCGGAGACAGCACCATCTCCTCCAAGCGCTTCATGTTCTCCCGTGCAGCACTGTGACGTGTCTCCAGTGCCCCGGTCAGGTACACATGCTTCACGCGTCCGTCATGGCTGTCATCAAAAGCAGTACGCACCCAGCCTTTTTCCTCCAACCGCTGCAGCAACCCCTTCACGGTTGTATGACTGACAAGCAAATGACGTTCCAAATCGCGTTGAGACACAGCCTCACCACGTCGCCGTTCCAGATACATTAACACCCTGCTCTGCGCAGGCGTTATGCCCAAATCCCCCATCTCCTGCATAAACAGGCTCGATGCTCGATCCGTTATCATCTTCATCAGAAAACAGGCACTATGGGACTCTTTCATTATTCGCGAATTTGGTTAGGAAGCATGCTTCACATCAGGCCCTTAATTTACCAAATAGTTTCCAAAAGTCAAGTATAATTCCTCTTCTTTTCTCTAATTTTCAGGGCTGCAACGAACCGTTCTCATTTATACCCGCAGCAAAGCAGAACGCCCTCCTCCGCCACCAAAAAGCAGCGCACCCTGTGGCATAATACCACAGGGTGCATACAGAAACAACCAATGAAAGGTTTCAGAAGCCTATTAGGCCTTGGCAGCGCGGGCTTTCTTGATCATGGAAGCCACGGTCTCGGAAGGCTGAGCACCATTGGCAAGCCACTTGTCGGTCTTTTCGAGATCCAGCGTGAAGTTCTCACCCTCAGCCATGGGATTGTAGGTACCCAGCTGCTCAATGAAAGCACCATCGCGACGAGCGCGGCTGTCAACGACAACGATCTTGTAGAAAGGACGGTCCTTGGACCCCTGGCGGTTAAGACGAATTGCTACCATAATGTAAATTAGAGATTTTTCGGTTGTTTCCCTCGATTGCGGAGCGCTTTCGCGCCTCACGGCAACATGCGGGTGCCCAAAAGTACCACACGCTCCAACCAATGTCAAGCATAAAGGAATTTTTTCTGCTAAAAATTTCAAATTTGACATCACGCCCGCAGAGATGATACAATCCGGAGCATGAAATATCTGCTTCTTCCCTTGATGGCGCTTACACTTAGCTGCTGCGGCAACACAAACGCGCCTCACCACCGCAACCGTGCCGCAGCCGGTGCCCGACAAACAGCAAACGTCAATGTGGAAGAACTCGGACGCCGCATCTGGGCCAATGAATGCGCCGGCAGCGTGCAGGGGCTAGTCTCTTGGAACGATGGAGAAGCCTTCCCTTCCCTGGGAATCGGTCATTTCATCTGGTACCCTGCCGGCGTGCGTGAAGCCTTTGATGAAAGCTTCCCCAAGTTCGTATCCTACGCACGCTCCCGGGGCATATCCGTCCCCGCCTTCTTCAACGGCCCCGCCCCTTGGCCCAACAAAGCAGCTTTTTTAGCAGACCGCAGCGGCAAGGCAGAAACCATGCGCAGATGGCTGTCTGCTCACGTAAACTTGCAGACTCACTTCATCATCCTGCGCTCCAAAGCAGCCCTGCCCGCCATGGCCCGGGCTTCATCCACCCCGCAGGCCGTCATCGCCCGCTACAAAGCACTGGCTGCCACCACACAGGGCATGTACTGCCTGGTGGACTACGTCAACTTCAAGGGAGAAGGACTTAAACCGGAGGAACGCTACAACGGTCGTGGCTGGGGGCTCCTCCAAGTACTGGAAGAAATGCAGGGCTTCCCGAAAGGACGTGCCGCCACGGCAGAGTTCTCCCGAGCCGCATCTGCCGTCATGCGCCGCCGTGTTGCCAACTCTCCAGCCTCCCGAGGAGAACAGAGATGGCTTGCCGGCTGGCTCAACCGCTGCGCCACCTACCGGTAATCACCAAACGGGGTAAAACTATTCAGAATGTATCGTGCCGCAATTTTTCCAATTGCTCGGCAGTGACCTGTGTTGGTATAGATTTGAAGAAAACATTAGATTTCAACGCCAAATCCGTCTTCATCTGCTTTCCGCAAGACCGGCAATACGCCTCGAACGGAGCCAAAGTCCACTCCGTAGACAGGACACATCCGGATTCCCCTCGCAGCGCAACAGAACGCTTACCGCAGCAGGGACACCGCAGAAAATGATTGCGTAACAACCCATACACCGCCACAACAAACACGCACCCACCAAATGTCAGTATAGCAGCCTTTCCACTGCCGCTCAGCCGGTACGACAAACACGACGCCCCCACACTCAGCGGCAAAAAAAGCAAAAACCACAGTTTTATCATACGGACATAAAAACGATACGCAGGGTAGAGTTCGTGATTTTTCATAGATAACAGGCTGGACTCATCCATACTATCAGCCGGGAGTTCACAAGTCAAGCCACATTCCCGGCTTGCAGGGACGGCAAATAACAATCCACTGCTTCCAGGTGCGTCAGCGAGCCGGCTAGAACCGCCTGACACGCCCCTGGCGGCAGGATGTGTGCCGCCACAGCTTCGCCAGCTACCACGCAGCCAAATACCGCAACCTGCACGAGCTGCAGCTCCAGATGGGGCACCGGGACTCCACCCTGCTGCGCACCGCCAGTAGTCACCATCTCGTAGCGCGGGACTTAAGTCCCGCCCTTCAAGACGACGGCTGTAAGGGCGGCTGGCCAAATCTCGCTGACTCTCCCCGTGTACAATTGCTCCACCCCGGAAAACAGAAGAAGCTCCTGGACCTTTCGGTTCAGGAGCTTCGTTTGAGCCCCCTGCCTCGGCGTAGCCCCGCAGGGGCGTAGACGGGTGGCGGCTATCTACTCCCGGAGGTTCGGAACGAACCGTAGGCCTCGGCGTAGCTGCGCAGCTGCGTAGACGGGTCGCGGGAACGCCAGTAGTCACCATCTCGTAGCGCGGGACTTAAGTCCCGCCCTTCAAGACGACGGCTGGCCAAACCGCGCTGACTCTCCCCGTGTCCGGAATGCCACACCCCGGAAAACAG